>NZ_CP019426.1:3857500-4457500 GCF_009834515.1 Pseudomonas sp. R84 | reverse complement strand
TGGCTGAAACCCGGCGCCTGCAAAGGCGTCGGGTCTTTTATTTTTATACGGTGCCCCAGCGAATGTTCAGACCGTTATCGATCTTTATCGGCACGCGCTATACCCGCGCCAAGCGCCGCAATCGCTTTGTTTCGTTCATTTCGATGACTTCGATGATCGGCCTCGCCCTCGGCGTGCTGGCGATGATCGTGGTGTTGTCGGTGATGAACGGCTTCCAGCGCGAAATGAGCTCGCGCATCCTCGGCATGGTGCCGCACGCGACCATCGTTGGCGTAAAGCCGATCGATGACTGGCAGCCGGTGGCTGCGGCCGCGATGAAGAATCCTGAAGTGACTGCCGCCGTGCCGTTCACCGAGATGGAAGGCATGCTCTCCTACAAGGGCCTGATGCAGCCGATCCAGATCAGCGGCGTCGATCCGGCGCAGGAAGGCAAGGTCTCCATCGTTGCCCAGCACATTGTGCAGGGGCGTCTGGATGCCTTGAAACCGGGCGAGTTCGGCGTGGTGATTGGTGAAATCACCGCGCGGCGTTTCCGCCTCAACGTCGGCGACAAAATCACCCTGATCGTCCCGGAAGTCAGCACTGCACCGGGTGGCATCACCCCGCGCATGCAGCGGCTGAACGTGGTGGGTGTGTTCAAGGTTGGCGCTGAACTGGACGGCTCGATGGGCCTGATCCATGTCGCTGACGCCGCGACCATGCAACACTGGGGGCCGAATCAGGTGCAGAGCGTGCGCCTGGCGGTGAAAGACCTGTACGCCGCACCGAAAGTCTCCTCGGACATCGCCGCTGGTTTGGGCGCGGAGTTCAAGGCTGACGACTGGACCCACACCCAGGGTAGTCTGTTCAGCGCGATGAAAATGGAAAAAACCATGATCGGCCTGCTGTTGCTGATGATCGTCGCGGTGGCGGCATTCAACATCATCGCGACGCTGATCATGGTGGTGAACGACAAGGGCGCGGACATCGCGATTTTGCGTACCATCGGCGCCACGCCACGGCAGATCATGGCGATCTTCATGGTGCAGGGCACGGTGATCGGCATTGTCGGCACGATCATTGGCGGCGTGTTGGGTGTGATCGCCGCGCTGAATGTCAGTCAGATCGTGGGCTGGATCGAGCGAGTCAGCGGGCAGCATATCTTCAGTTCGGATGTGTATTTCGTCAGCAATCTGCCATCGGAATTGCAGGGTGGGGACGTGCTTTTGATCTGCTCGGCGGGCTTTATTCTGAGCTTCCTGGCGACGGTGTATCCGGCCTGGCGAGCGGCGAAGATCGAGCCGGCTCACGCGCTGAGATATTCGTAATCCTTTAGACCGCTTTCGCGAGCAGGCTCGCTCCCACAGGGGATTTGTGAACGATGCAGATCCAATGTGGGAGCGAGCCTGCTCGCGAAAGGGCCGGAGCTGCTGGCCTCAATCTCCCTTTGGCAACTCAATCACAAACCGCGTCCATCCCGCTTCGGATTCGCAATGAATCTGCCCGCCATGGGCGCGGACGATGGATTGAGTAATCGCCAGCCCCAGCCCTGCATGCTCACTGCTACCTTCCTGCCGCGCCGGATCAGCCCGATAAAAGCGGTCGAACAAGCGTGGTAGCAACTGCGCTGAAATCCCCTCGCCACTGTTTTCGACTGAAATACGCACAGCGCTCGCTTGATCAACTATCCGCACGCTCACATAGCCCTCAGCCGGGGTAAACCGCAGCGCGTTATCCAGCAAATTCGACAAGGCCCGGCGCAACATACTGCGATCACCTGCGATCCGCGCATTGCCCTCACGGCTCAGCTTGACCCCGGCGTCCTCCGCCAGCGGCGCAAAAAACTCCAGCAACACATCGGTCTCGTCCGCCAGTTCCAGCGCTTCGCGCTTGGGCATCAGCAAACCGTGATCAGCCTTGGCCAGATACAACATGTCGTTGACCAGTTGCGCCATCCATTGCAGTTCTTCGAGATTGCTGTGCAGGGCTTCGCGATAATCTTCGATCGGCCGTGGGCGGGTGAGGGTGACTTGGGTGTGAGTGAGCAGGTTCGACAGCGGCGTGCGCAGTTCATGGGCGATGTCGGCGGAAAACGCCGAGAGCCGCTGAAACGAGTCGTCGAGGCGTGCAAGCATGGCGTTGAAGCTGTGGGCCATTTCCGCAAGCTCTGGCGGCATTTGCGCTTCCGGCAGTCGGGCATTCAGCGAGTGTGCGGAAATCCCACGGGCGACCGCGCTGATGCGCCGCAATGGCCGCAAGCCGCTGCGTGCGGCCCAGGCACCGAGCAAAGCAGTGGCAAGCGCCGAGAGGCCGACGGTCAGCCAGATCAGATGCTGCATGCGTTGCAGAAAGTGCTGGTGATGGGTGATGTCCAGCAGCAAGGTCAATTGCGGCGACTCGGGTTGGTCCGGGGAGAGCGGGGCGTTGAGTACGCGGTAATCGGTGCCGTCATTGCTTATGGTCGACAGGCCGGATTGTGGCGGCAAATCCTTGGGGATTTGCGTCGAACTGTCATACCAGCGCTGGCCGTCGGCGCCGGTAATGCGCAACGACAGATCGGCCTGGCGACTCAGCTCATCCGCCAGCCGTGCTTCACGTTGAGCGGGTTGAATATCCTGCAAGGCGCGGCGCAGGCCGATCAGCTTGCCGTCCAGTTGCTGCTGGTCGAGCTCGATAAAGTGCGCCTCGCTGGCGCGGTCGAACAGCACGCCGGCGAACAGTGAAACCACGGCGGTGCACGCAGCAAACAGCAAGGCCAGGCGCGAACTGAGGGACAACCGGCGCATCAGGCGCCACGCTCTTCGAGCACATAACCCATGCCGCGCACGGTGTGGATCAGTTTGTTGGGGAATTCGTCGTCGATCTTCAGGCGCAATCGGCGGATCGCCACTTCGATGACATTGGTGTCGCTGTCGAAATTCATGTCCCAGACCTGTGATGCGATCAGCGATTTCGGCAACACTTCGCCTTGGCGACGCAGAAGCATTTCCAGCAGCGCGAATTCCTTGGCGGTCAGGTCGATGCGCTGGCCGCTGCGCTCGACCCGGCGGCGGATCAGATCCAGACGCAGGTCGGCCAGTTGCAGACTGGTTTCCTGCGCTGTGGCACTGCCGCGACGCAACAGGCTGCGCACCCGCGCGAGCAGTTCGGAGAAGGCGAACGGTTTGACCAGGTAATCGTCGGCACCCAGTTCGAGGCCATGCACTCTGTCCTCTACGGCGTCTTTGGCCGTCAGAAAAAGTACCGGCGTATCCAGCCCGGCGCTGCGCACCGCTTGCAAAATCTGCCAGCCGCTGCACCCCGGCAGCATCACATCGAGGATCAGCAACGCGTAATCACCGCTCAAAGCCATTTGCTGACCGCTGTTGCCATCGGCCACCAGTTCCGTATTGAACCCGGCCTCGGTCAGGCCCTGGCGCAGGTATTGGCCGGTTTTCGCTTGGTCTTCGACGATCAACAGTTTCATGGGCGACTCAGTGGATTCGGGGTGTAGAAATGAACGCGTTATACCTTGAGGGCAGGCGATAAACGCCAACCTGACAAAGTTGTAATCTGCCTGTCAGGTAGATGCCAGCGCAGGCCGGCTAAAGTTTCCCACAGGCTGAACCTTATCTTGTTGGAGAACGACCATGTTTTTACGTAAATCCGTGATATTGGCCGCCTGTCTGCTGGCGCTGAGTTCGCCGGTATGGGCGGCACCCGCGCACACCTACGACTTCGGCCAGCCAGCGCCTGCCGCCAAAGCCACGCGCAGCATTGAAGTGGTGCTGAACGACATGTCGTTCGACCCCAAGGCGATTCAGGTCAAGGCCGGTGAGACGGTTCGTTTTGTGCTGGTGAATAAAGGCCAGCTGCTGCACGAATTCAACCTCGGCGATGCAGCGATGCACGCCAGACACCAGCAGGAAATGTTGCAGATGCAACAAAGCGGCATGCTCACGCCTACCGGCATGAAGGAAATGTCCCACGATATGGCCGGCATGGATCACGCAGCGATGGGCCACGGCATGAAGCACGACGACCCGAACAGTGTGCTGGTCGAACCGGGCAAGACTGCCGAACTGACCTGGACCTTCAGCAAGGCCACCAGTCTGGAATTTGCCTGCAATATTCCCGGGCATTATCAGGCGGGCATGGTCGGCAAACTGACTGTCAGTCAGTAAGCACTCAAAGGCGCGGGCAAAGGCTGGTAGAATCCGCTGATTCTTCAGTCAGGTTTCCGCCATGCATCCCGCAGCCGAACATTCGCCGCTGGGCAAATCCAGCGAATACATCGCCACGTACACGCCGTCCCTGCTATTCCCGATTCCGCGCACCGCGAAATGGGCCGAGCTGGGTCTGACCGCCGACACTCTGCCGTATAAAGGTGTGGATTTCTGGAACTGCTTCGAGCTGTCGTGGCTGTTGCCGTCGGGTAAGCCGGTGGTGGCGATCGGCGAGTTCAGCATTCCGGCGGATTCGCCGAACATCATCGAGTCGAAGTCGTTCAAGCTGTACCTGAACTCGCTGAACCAGACGGCGTTTGCCGACGTTGCCGCACTGGAAGCGACGCTGATCAAGGATTTGTCGGCCGCCGCCGGCAAACCGGTCGGCGTGCGGGTTCGCAGTCTGAAGGACGTTGAAGCAGAAGGCGTTGTGGCGTTGCCAGGCGTGTGCATCGATGATCTGGATATCAGCGTCAGCAACTATGAGCATCCGCGCCCGGAACTGCTGCGTTGCGATGAATCGCGGGTTGTTGAAGAGAGCGTGCACAGCCATCTGCTCAAATCCAACTGCCCGGTGACCAGTCAGCCGGACTGGGGCACGGTAGTGGTGGAGTATCGTGGCGCGGCGCTGGATCATGCGAGTCTGCTCGAATACATCGTCAGCTTCCGCCAGCATTCGGACTTCCATGAGCAGTGTGTGGAGCGGATTTTCCTCGATCTGCAGCGTTTGTTGAAACCCGAGAAACTGACCGTATTCGCACGTTACGTGCGTCGCGGCGGTCTGGATATCAACCCGTATCGCAGCACTGAAAGCGTACAGTTGCCGAATCACCGGCTGGTGCGTCAATAAAGATCCGGAATGTGCGATATCCAATGTGGGAGCGAGCCTGCTCGCGAATGCGGTGTGTCATTCAACGTTGATGTCGACTGACACGACGCCTTCGCGAGCAGGCTCGCTCCCACAGGAGACGGTGTTGCAAGTTGTAGAAATGAAAAAGCCCTGCCAGTGATGGCAGGGCTTTTTTGTATGGCGTGGGAATCAGATCCCCATGCTGCCCAGCGCATTGACGATGTTGCGCAGGGTGCCGGCAATCGCTGGGTGTTCGACTTCGAAGCGTTCAACCGCCAGATTCACGCCATCGGCGATGCTGGCGTCTTGAGTGGCATTTTCCAGTTGAATTTCGGACTCAATTTGCGCCATCAGCACACGCAGGTCTTCACGTTCGACTTCCGACAGCGGCGGATTCTGCTCCAGTTGCTCGCGCAGGGCATTCAGCTGTTTTTGCAGTTCTTGGGCGGGCATGGTGGTTTCCTTTTATCAATAGGCACTGGCATTGACCGCAGCCGCGCGCCAAAGGTCTATGGCTGACCTTTAGATTAATCCACTCCCGGCAAACCTGCATGATCCCGATCAGGGCTTTTCGCCTTTGAGGCGGCGCAGGCTGATGTCGGCGAGGCAAGTGTCGAGTTCGCCCAGATGATCGATCACCGAGTGCACGCCGAGGCCGAATAACTGCATCGTCGCCTTGCCACGCAGTTGTTCGCGTTCTTTCTGGCTCAGCGCTTGCCATTCACCCGGCGCCAGGCCGCACAGCGAGCCGCAGGAGGCGAGACCGATGGTCCACAGCCCTGCGTTAAGGCCCGATTGCAGCAAACGCGGCTCACCGCTGACCAATACGCAACCATCCAGACTGCTGACGTTCAGGTCCATCAGGGCCTGCCAGCAAGCGTTCGGCGCAGGCCATGGATTGATTGTTGCCGAGTATTGCGCGGGTTTGATCCAGGCCGGTAACGAGGTTGATAACGATTGGGCGAGGGCAGGGGGCAGTTCATCCAGCCAGGCGCAGGGAATCTGCTGGCGCTGCAAACTGTGCAGACTGTCGAGCGCGCCCGTTGTGGCTTCGGCATGCTCGGGCAGGGCGATCGCCTGTTGGCGGGCGCGAGCACCGAAATCCACCAGACAACCGCTGAGTCCAAACAGTACGGCGGTCAGGCTGGACGCGGCGACGGGCAAGGTTTCGGCGTGTGTCATGGCAACGTCCCTGAAATAGCGATAAGGCTAGTCATTCCAGGTGACAGTTGCGTGACGGCTATGTGAAACGCGGCGTGGGAGGCGTCCTACAACTTTGCACAATTGGCCGACTGCCCAAACGGGCTTTTGCGCTTATACTAGCGGCCTTAATGCCCGGGCCCCGATGTCCGCGACAGTACACATCCAAGGAGTTTTTCTATGCGCTGGAGCTATCCGCTCGCTCAGCTAAGTGTATGTGCCGGCCTGTTGCTGGCGCCGTTCGCCACTCAGGCCGCAACGGAAGAAGACCCTTGGGAAAGCGTCAATCGCCCGATTTTCCAGTTCAACGACTTTGTTGACACTTACGCGCTGAAGCCACTGGCCCAGGGCTATGAGTTCGTCACGCCGCAGTTCCTTGAAGACGGCATCCACAACATGTTCCGCAACGTCGGTGACGTCACCAACCTTGCCAACAACATCCTGCAAGCCAAACCGGCTGCTGCGGGCGTCGACACCGCTCGCCTGATCTTCAACACCACTTTCGGTCTGCTCGGTTTCTTCGATGTCGGCACCAAAATGGGCCTGAACCGCAGCGACGAAGACTTCGGTCAGACCCTCGGTTACTGGGGCGTGGGCAGCGGTCCGTACGTGATGCTGCCGCTGATGGGGCCGAGCACTTTGCGTGATGCGCCTTCCAAGTACGTCGACAGCTACACCGGTATGTACCGCTACATCGACCACGTGCCTACGCGTAACTCGATCTTCGGTCTGAACATCGTCGACACCCGCGCCAGTCTGCTGTCGAGCGAGAAGTTGATCAGTGGCGACAAGTACACCTTCATCCGCAACGCTTACTTGCAGAATCGCGAGTTCAAGGTGAAGGATGGCCAGGTCGAAGACGATTTTTAATCTCGACCGGTAAAAAACAAAGGCGACCTCAGGGTCGCCTTTTTTGTGTGTACCTATTTCATTTTAAGAATGGTCAGACCGAGCTTCTGGCCGCCGCCATCCTGTGCCCTGACCCAGACCACTTCGGTCTCGGCTTCAAGGCCGCTGAGTGCGGCATGTTCAGAGTCGATGCGCACGCTCAGGCGGTCGCCGACCGCGAACAGGCGCGGTGCTTCGACCTGCATGCCACTGCTGGAGAGGTCGATGCACACCCCTGAAACCTCATCTCCTTCATGAATCAACACGACATCGGCATCGACCCGCATGCGGATGAAATCGCGCTTTTCGCTGTAGTCCCGACTGGTTTGACTCATAGGTGCGTCCTTCCATTGGGTTACGGTTTGAGCTGTTCTTATAACTCTCGGTGATTTGACAAGTAAAGTCGTCAAGCGACCATCGGCGCATGCTTGAAACGCTCTGCGGATGGGAGTACCGTCTGCGCCTTAGAAGGGCACCTCTGGTGTAACCGCGTTTGCAGCCAATGCTCGAAAGCGGTGCAGTAGAGAGGCTAGAAAGCGAATCCAGTAGTCTGCGCAGGGCCAAATGCCTCGCCAACTACGCCAACCTAATTCTGGCGCCGTTTGCCCACATGCCAAAAACCAGTGCCACGCTGCTGATAATCGATGATGACGAAGTAGTGCGCGCGAGCCTCGCGGCCTATTTGGAAGACAGTGGTTTCAGCGTCCTGCAGGCCAGCAACGGCCAACAGGGTCTTCAGGTATTCGAGCAAGACACGCCCGACCTGGTCATCTGCGATCTGCGCATGCCGCAGATGGGCGGTCTCGAACTGATCCGTCAGGTCACCGAGCGGTCACCGCAGACGCCGGTGATCGTGGTCTCGGGTGCCGGCGTGATGAACGACGCGGTCGAGGCTTTGCGCCTGGGCGCCGCGGACTACCTGATCAAGCCTCTCGAAGATCTGGCTGTGCTCGAGCACTCTGTGCGCCGGGCCCTGGATCGTGCGCGCCTGCTGCTGGAAAACCAGCGCTACCGCGAGAAGCTGGAAAAGGCCAACCGCGAGCTTGAGGCCAGCCTGAACCTGCTCCAGGAAGACCAGAACGCCGGTCGCCAGGTGCAGATGAACATGCTGCCGGAAAGCCCATGGAGCATCGACGAGTTCAGGTTTGCCCACCAGATCATCCCGTCGTTGTACCTGTCGGGTGATTTTGTCGACTATTTCCGTGTCGACGAGCGCCGGGTCGCGTTTTACCTGGCGGATGTCTCCGGTCATGGCGCCTCTTCAGCCTTTGTCACCGTGCTGCTGAAGTTCATGACCACGCGCCTGCTGTTCGAATCCAAGCGCAACGGCACATTGCCGGAATTCAAGCCTTCCGAAGTCCTTGGTCATATCAACCGGGGGCTGATCAGTTGTAAGCTGGGTAAACACGTCACAATGGTCGGTGGAGTCATCGACGAGGAGACCGGTTTGTTGACCTATAGCATCGGCGGCCATCTGCCGTTGCCTGTGTTGTACACGCCTGACAGTGTTCGTTATCTCGAAGGGCGTGGTCTGCCGGTGGGGCTCTTCAATGAAGCCACCTACGAAGACCACGTGCTTGAGCTGCCGCCGACGTTCAGCCTGACGCTGATGTCCGATGGCATTCTGGATCTTTTGCCAGAACCTACGCTCAAAGAAAAAGAAGCCGCTTTGCCTCAACGGGTGAAGTCGGCGGGCGGCAGCCTGGATGGTCTGCGGCAAGTGTTTGGATTGGCCACGCTAGGGGAGATGCCGGATGATATCGCCCTGTTGGTGTTGAGCAGGAATCTTTAATGAGTACCGGTAGAATCCAGTTCGCCGAGCAGGACGGCACCTTCGTCCTGAAGTTCGTCGGTGAAGTTCGCCTGACCCTGTGTTCGGCGTTGGATGCGACTATTGAGAAAATCTTCACCGCGCTGAATTTCAACGCGATCGTGATCGATTTGACCGAAACCCGCAGCATCGACAGCACGACGTTGGGTCTGTTGGCCAAACTGTCGATCCTGTCGCGGCAGAAGGTCGGCCTGCTGCCGACTGTCGTCACCACCCACGAAGACATTACCCGTCTGCTGCAATCGATGGGGTTCGAGCAGGTGTTCAACATCGTCAACCACCCGGTGCCATGCCCGGAGTGCCTGGACGACCTGCCGGATCAGGACCAGTCGGAAGAAGTGGTGCGGATCAAGGTGCTCGAAGCGCACAAGATCCTCATGGGCCTCAACGATTCCAATCGTGAAGCGTTCCATGACCTGGTGAATGCCCTCGAAAGACACTGATCTGATGAAGTGATGTTGTCTGGGCCGGCCTCTTCGCGAGCAAGCTCGCTCCCACACTGGATCAGCGTCGTTCATTAATCCCCTTGTGGGAGCGAGCTTGCTCGCGAAGGCGTCAGATCAGACGATACATTTTCCATGGCTGACTGAATAAAAAAGGGCGAACCTTAACGGGTTCGCCCTTTTTGCATTTCCCTAACTCAAATCACAGCTTGGCCTGCAACAGCGCCTCAAGCTTCTCCTGGTCGCGAGCAAACTGACGGATGCCCTCAGCCAGTTTCTCGGTGGCCATTGCGTCTTCGTTGGACAGCCAGCGGAATTGCGCTTCGTTGAGGCTCAGACGGGCTTCACCGGCGTTGCCCGGGGCCAGTTTGCGCTCCAGCTTGCCGTTATCGGCTGCCAGCTTGTCGATCAGGTCCGGGCTGATGGTCAGACGGTCGCAGCCGGCCAGTTGCTCGATCTGGTTGAGGTTACGGAAGCTCGCGCCCATGACCACGGTCTTGTAGTCATTGGACTTGTAGTAGTTGTAGATGCGGGTGACCGACTGTACGCCCGGATCATCGGCGCCGGTGTAGTCGTTGCCGTTGGCTTTCTTGTACCAGTCGTAGATACGGCCCACGAATGGCGAAATCAGAAACACGCCAGCGTCGGCGCAAGCGGCGGCCTGGGCGAAGGAGAACAGCAGGGTCAGGTTGGTCTGGATGCCTTCCTTCTCCAGCACTTCCGCGGCGCGGATGCCTTCCCAGGTCGAGGCGATCTTGATCAGTACGCGATCACGGCCAATGCCGGCTTTGTCGTACAGCTCGATCAAGCGATGCGCGCGTTTCAGCACGGCATCCTTGTCAAACGACAGGCGCGCATCCACTTCAGTGGAGATACGGCCCGGAATGACTTTGAGAATTTCCTGGCCGACCGCGACGCCGAAACGGTCGCTGGCCAGGCCGACATCGCCCTTGCAGTCGCTGACGCAAGCGTTCAGCAGCTCGGCGTAGGCCGGAATGGCCGCCGCTTTGAGCAGCAGGGAAGGGTTGGTGGTGGCGTCGACCGGTTTGACCCGGGAGATCGCTTCGAAGTCGCCGGTATCGGCCACAACGGTGGTGAATTGTTTGAGTTGTTCCAGCTTGGAAGTCATGGGCGTGCTCTATCCTATGGGTCTGATGACATTACCCGAGCGCTGACGGTCACTCAAGGGCGTGTATGTGTATCGATGGCCCCTGCGGCAACAACCTGAAAACAATTGTTTGAAAGGCGGGGCGGGCTATCGATGAATACGATGCCAAAACGGCCAACAGGTTCAAAGCGACCGACCTGCGTGCAGGTCGGTCGCGCAGGGGTTACTCGGCGTTCAACAAGGCTTCGACCGACATTCGCGCCGGTTTCGGCTGACCGTCGGAAGTCAGCAGGCCGAAGTTCTTCTCGCGATCGTTACTGCCGGAATCACTGTTTTTCCATTCATAGATGGATGTCAGTGGAATCTTGAGTTTTTTAACATCGCCGATAAACGCGTTGATCTTGCTCGCCTGGCCTTCAGGCCCGCCGTTGGAGGCAAGCGCCGAGATGCCCCATTCACTGATGACCCCCGGCAGATGGAAGTTCTGCTGAATGAAGTTTTGCGCGTTGCTGATCTGCGTGGCCGTCATGCCATACGGGTGATAGGACACCGCGCTCAGGCATTTCGGGTATTCGCTGACGATGCGGTTCAGCGCCACCGTTGAAGCAGAACCGGCGCTGGGCGGCCGGGCGAAGCCGTAGCCGATCACCGGCGTAGATGGCGGTTGATCCTGCAGCGCCTTGCACACGCCGCTCATGAACGGCACAAACGTCGTGTCGAAATTGCGCGTCGGCCAATAGGTTTCCAGGTCCGGCTCATTCCATAGCTCGATCGCCACCAGTTGCTTGCCGTATGACTGTTGCAGCCCGGTCACGGCGTTGCCGAAGCGTTCACCGGCAGTGGTTAGCTCGGCGCTCGATGTCGCGGGCAGCGCCTTGATCGCGCGGACAGTCAGCAACACCGGCAAGCCCGCAGACTGGGCGGCCGCAAAGGCATCGCTGACCTGTTTCTGATAAGCCTTGGCCGTCAGGCTGTCGCTCCACACACCGAAGCGGACAAAACCGAAGCCTGCGGATTTGATCTGTGCGGCGTCAGCGGCGGAGAAGTTCTGGATCTTTACCTGAACACCGATGTTCTTGGCCGGAAGGTTGGGAAACGTCTCGCTGGCGTGCACCTGAGTCGTTGCACTCAGCACTATCAGCGCCAGCGCGCTGAGTCTTTTGAGATGTGTTGATTTCATGTCTGCTCTCCCGAAGAGAAGTGACAACTACGAATGTTTTATCTCGTTACTCGATTTTCGAGTGAGGTGATGGCACTTAGTGCGCGAATGTTATTTTTTGTCGGAAAACAATCAGCCGAAAATCACAGTTATTTTTAGTCCGCTAATTGTGGTTGGGGGGCTTTTAAACGCTGTGGTACTTAATGCTTCGGTACTAACAGGGCGAATCTATTTCCGAGTGAAGAAAGATCTTGAGGGTTCATTAAATTGCTCTCGAGATGTTGGCCGTTTGACATTACACAGGAAAGTAAAACCTTGTTCAGAAAGATCCTTGTCGTTTGCGTGGGCAATATATGCCGTAGTCCGACGGCAGAACTGATGCTGCGTAACGCGCTCGCTCCTTCAGCGATCACTGTCTCCTCCGCAGGCCTGTCGGCGCGGGTGGGCGAGGGCGTAGAGGCGTCCGCCCGGCAAGTGCTCGAAGACCATGGGCATAGCGCCGAAGGCTTCACGGCACGCCAATTGACCGCGGACATAGTCAATGAATCAGACCTGATTCTGGTCATGGAAAAACAGCATGTTAATCAAGTATTGAAGATTGCCTCTCATGCGAGGGGCAAAGTATTTCTGCTCGGCAAGTGGCAGAGCGAGCGTGAAATACAAGATCCGTATCGTCAAGGCAAGGCCGCTTTTATTCATGCCCATGCATTGATTGAAGATGCTGTCAGCTCATGGGCACAACGCCTCGCGCGTTGATGAATATTCTTCAGATCAATGAATGGTAAGAACAGACTTATGCAGTTACCGTCCGTCATCGGCACCCGCGACAATGATCAAGACAGTATTGATCTTCTCGGCATATTCGGCAGTTTGATCGACCAGAAATGGTTGATCGGCGCGCTCACCGGCGCGTTTATGGTCACCGGTGTGGCCTACGCAGTGTTGGCCACGCCCGTGTACCTGGCGAATGCGCTGGTGCAGGTCGAGCCGAAAAAGAACGACATGCTCGGTTTCTCCGACCTCAACAGCATGCTCGGTGGGCAATCGCCGTCGGTGACCGAAATCGGCATCATCAAATCCCGCGCGGTGATCGGCAAAACCGTCGACGACCTGCGTCTGGACATCGATGTCACCCCCAACACCTTCCCGATGATTGGCGGCTTTCTCGCCCGGTGTTATCGCGGCGAGACCGAAACCAGCGTTGCTGCGCCGCGTTTCGGCCTGAACAGTTACGCCTGGGGCGGTGAGCGTCTGGAGTTCGCCCGGCTCAATCTGCCGAAAGAACTGCTGGGCAAGAAGCTCACCCTGATTGCCGGCGAACAGAAGCACTTCCAGTTACTCGATGACAACGACAACCTGCTGGTAGAAGGTATCGCCGGCGAAGCGTTCTCGCAGGACGGCGTAGAAGGGCAGATCAGCCAGTTGCTGGCCAACCCCGGCACCAGTTTCGAGGTGGTGCGCAACCCACGGATCGTGACCATTCAGGGTTATCAGGATGCACTGGATATCTCCGAGCAGGGCAAGGAGTCGGGGATTATCAAACTGGCGCTGGCCAGCAGCGACGCCGCTGAAGCGGTGAAGATCCTCAACAAGATCGCCGCGCTGTACGTCGATCAGAACGTGCGCCGCACCTCGGCGGAAGCGGCGCAGAGTCTGGCTTTTCTGCAGAGCCAGTTGCCGCAGGTCAAACGTGATCTGGCCAAGGCCAGCGATGCGCTGAACGCCTACCAGACCCACGGCAAGACCGTGAACATCTCGCTGGAAACCCAGTCGGTACTCGGTCAGTCGGTGGCGCTGGAAACGCGGATCTCCGAGCTGAAAATGCAGCAGGCGGAGATGGACCGCAAGTTCACCAAACAGCACCCGGCCTATCGCGCGCTGATGAGCCAGATCGGCGAACTGACCCAGCAACAGAAGTCGCTGGAAGGCAAGGTCGGCGATCTGCCTGCCACGCAACAAGAGCTGCTCAACCTGACCCGCGATGTCGAAGTGGCCTCGCAGATCTACACGCAGTTGCTGAACAAATCCCAGGAGCTGGACATCGTCCGCGCCGGTGCCGTGGGTAACGTGCGTCTGGTCGACGCGGCGGATGTCGACCTGACCAGCCCGGTCAAACCGAAAAAAGCCCTGATTGTGCTGATTGCTACCTTCCTCGGTGCCTTTGTCGGTGTAGCTCTGGTGTTGCTGCGCAAATCCCTGAGCCGTGGTCTGGAAGGCCCGGAAGCCATCGAGCAATTGGGCTTGCCGGTGTACGCGTCGATTCCGTACAGCGCCTTGCAGGATGAAGAAGACAACAAAAAAGGCCGCGCCCGCGACGGTGTCGACAAACCGGCGTACCTGTTGGCCCTGCGTAACCCGACAGATCTGTCGATCGAATCGATCCGCAGCCTGCGCACCTGCCTGCATTTCGCCGGGCTCGATTCGACCAACAACCGCATCATGATTTCCGGGCCGAGCCCGCAGGTCGGCAAGACCTTTGTCTCGTCCAACCTCGCCGCCGTCATGGCCCTGAGCGGCCAGCGCGTGGTGCTGATCGATGCCGACATGCGCAAAGGTCACCTGCACAAAACCCTCAACACACCGATCACCAACGGCTTGTCCGATCTGCTGGTCAAGCGCTGCAGCATCGATCAGGCGATCAACAAGGTCGAAATCGACAACCTGCACTTCATCAGTCGCGGCCAGGTACCGCCCAATCCCTCCGAGCTGCTGATGCACGGCAACTTCCGCGATTTGCTCGCCGAACTGAGCGAGCGCTACGACCTGGTGATCATCGATACGCCGCCGCTGCTGGCGGTGACTGATGCGGCCATCGTCGGCCGTGAAGCAGGGATCAGCCTGATCGTCACGCGCTTCGGGGTGAACCCGGCCAAAGAGATCGAACTGACCATCCGCCGCTTCGCGCAGAACGGCATCGAGTTGAAAGGCGCGGTGTTCAACGGCGTCGAGAAGCGTGCCGCCAGTTACTACGGCAACGGCGGCAACGGTTATTACAACTACGAATACGCGTCCGACAAATCCTGACTGTCAGCGACTGTTTTTTCCTGTTTGAAGTGGGTGATTTGTGAAGAAAATACTGCACGTGGCAGAGACGATCAAAGGTGGCGTCGCGACGGTGATCCGGACGATTTCGGCTTCGCCTGAAGGCGATGCGGCGAACTACGAGCTGGTGTATCTGGTCCCGGACGATCAGGCCAAAGAGTTGCACGGCATCGGCGCGAAACAGATCCGCACCTTCCCGCGTACCGGGCGCAATGTGCCGTCGCTGTTGAGTTTTGCCTGGCGCCTGACCCAGGTGATGCTCAAGGAAAAACCCGATGTGGTGCATTTGCACAGCACCTTTTCCGGCGTGATCGGGCGATGTGTTTGTGTGCTGTTGCGACCGTGGCGCAAGCCGAAAATCGTCTACTGCCCGCACGCGTTTTCGTTCTTGATGGAAAGCTCGCCGACCAAGCAGAAAGTCTATGCGTGGATCGAGCGGGTGCTGCAGAAAGTCACCGACGTGATCATTTGCGTCAGCCAGTACGAACTCGACAAAGCCGCGCGCTTCGGCATCGAGCGCAAGCGCATGAAGCTGATCTACAACGGCATTCATCGCAAGGATGACGCGCCGAAAGCGGCGAGTCCCGAGCCGATTCATCTGCTTTTCGTTGGTCGCCTCGATTATCAGAAAGGCTTCGACGTGCTGCTCAAGGCCTTCGCCAATGTGCAGCGCAAAGACTTGAAGCTGACTGTGGTCGGCAGCGCGGTGAACGAGGACTCGGTGGAGTGCCCACCGATGGACTCTGTTGAATACCTGCCATGGGTAACGCCGAGCGAAGTGCAGGCGCTGTACCAGAAAGCCGATGCGCTGATTGTGCCAAGTCGCTGGGAAGGTTTCGCCATGGTGCCGCTGGAAGGCATGGCCATGGGTTTACCGGTGATTGCCAGCAACTGCACGTCGCTGCCTGAACTGGTCACCAACGAAGTCTCCGGTTATGTCTTCCCGTCCGGTGATCACCAGGCATTGACCGACGTGCTGACGATCATCCAGAAGCCGCGCCTGCTCGACCTCGGCAATGAAGGTCGGAGCATCGTCCGCGAGCGTTTCAGCGCCGCGTTGATGATTCGCCAGACCTACGACTTGTACCGCGCTCCCACTTTTTAAGTAGAACTCAAGCATATGAACGTAACGATTTTGCATGGCTACAGTGCCTCCAACTCCGGTGACGGCTTGCTCGTCGATCTGGCCATTGCCCTTGTGCAACGCAACTTTGGTGAAGACACCGCGATCAGTGTTGTCGCTTCCGATCCGGATTCTTTCAGCTACTTGCCGCACCCGCGTTTTGACGCGCCAGTGATGGCGGCCAAGGGTTTGGGCCGGGTCAAGCAAGCGGTGTTCCTTAATCAGTCCTACGCCGGGCTGGCGGATCTGCTGAAGAAAACCGATCTGATCGTCGGCGTCGGCGGCGGCTACATGCGCTCGAAAAGCGCTTTCGAACACATCAAGCTGAAACTCGGCCACGCCAAACAACTGGAAACCGCGATCCTCAGCAAAGTGCCGTCGGTGTACCTGCCGCAAAGCATCGGCCCGTTCCATGGCGAGAGCAGCAAGATCGTCGAACACTACGCCAGCGCCGATGCGGTGTTCGTGCGCGACAATCGCTCCTCGGCGATTTTCGATGCCTGTGCAAACGTCTACCGCGCACCGGACCTGGCAGTGCAGTCGCTGGCGAGCAAAATCCTCCAGCAAGCGAAGTTCACCCGCTGCGCGTCTTCGCCAGCCACGGTCTGCGTAGTGCTGCGCAAGCCGCCGGAGTGGAGCAAGGAAAAGAAAGTCGCTTACGTGGCCAATCTGAAAGTGCTGCTGCAGCGCCTGAAGAACAAAAGCAAAGTGGTCTGCGCCGTACAGAGCGCGGTGCGCGGCAATGATGACGGTGCTTTTTATCGCGAGCTGGGCATCACTGAAGACCTGTTGTCGCTGAAAGCGACGATTGCCAAATACCAACCGGACCTGGTGATTTCCGTGCGCTTGCACGGCGCTATCGAATCGCTGCTTTCCGGCGTGCCGGCGTACCACATCAGCTATGAACGCAAAGGCTTTGGCGCCTATCAGGACATGGGTGTCGAGGACTGGGTGATCAACGGCGGCGACATCAATGTCGACACCATCATCGACACGGTTTACGCGCCGAATGCGCTGTCGAACTTCGGCAAACGCCTGACGGATACCTGCCGTGAAATCGAAGCGAAAACCGTGGCCATGGATGACATCATCAAGGGTGTCGTTCGATGATATTTCGGCTGCTGCTTCGCGGCGGAGCGTTAGGCGCGAAGTTTTTGCTGGTGTTGGCGATCACCCATTACCTCGGATATGAGGCGCTGGGCTTTTACGGCGTGGTGGTCGCGGCATCGCTGATTGCGTCGAAGTTCTACAGCGTCGGTTTCAGTTCCGAGATCAATCGCTTGATCAGCGTCGGCGGCAGTTCGCGCCGCGTGGTCGACAAGGTTTTGCTGCTGTATCTGGCGGTGGGGCTGGTGCTGTCGGTGGTGACGGTGCTGATTTATTCACTGTTCCAGACAGTTGAAGCGACCGCCGCGCTGATCCTCTGTGTGACGCTGGTGTTGCTCACCGAACACCTGTCGTTCGAGATCAACTCGTTCGTGTTTTCCGCGCAGAAAGCCACGGCGGGCGCATTGCTGTTCTTCGTAAAGACCGGCCTGTGGGCGGTGTTGGCGGTGGGCGGGATGATGCTCGACTGGGTGTCGGGCATCGCCAGTGTGTTGTGGCTGTGGGTCGCCGCGAACGTGCTGGTGATCATCGCCGGTTACCTGATCGTGGTGAACGTGCACAAGGGACGAGTCGCCGGCACGTTGGCCACGGCCACGGTGTGGAAGGCCGGATTGCCGTTTTACCTCGGCACTGGATTGATCGCATTGAGTCAGTACGCCGAGCGCTTTCTGATCATCGATCTGGAACCCTACGCCAGCCTCGGTAAATACGTCTACGCGTGGTCGGCGGCGAACACTTTGCAGGCGCTGTCGTACGCCGTGGTGGCGGTAGTCGGGATTCCGGTGCTGGCCAAGCGTTTCCAAGCCGAGCAACAGGCGTTCACAGTCAAGCAACTGTTCATCAACAAGTGGGTGATGCGCTCGCTGCTGGTATCGGCGGCGGTGGCGGTGGCGATCTATGTGTTTTTCAACGTGGTGCTCGATTACGTCGCCACCAGCGTGCCGCGTCCGGACAATGTGATCCTCGGCGTACTGATTTTCTCCTTCGCCCTGCGCGCGATTGGCGACATCGTCTGGGGTGGTTTGATTGCCTCGAAAAACAGTCGAGTGTCACTGGCCAGCGCTGCCATTTGTTTGTTGATTTCGGTGCCGGTCAGCTATGTGTTGATCAAGCACTATTCGATCTACGGCGCGGCGTGGGGCAACGTCTTCGCGATCATCGTGCAACTGCTGGTGATTGCCGTGCTGACCCGCGCAACGGCCGGGAAAAAGGGCGCGTTGTCATGGGCCTGAAGCTGCCGTGCATCGAGTTTCGTGGCAAGCGACTCGATTCGTCGATCTCATTCCTGATCCTGTTCACCGGGCTGTTTCTGTCGGTGGCGATGCCGCTGTTGATCCCGCGTGATCCGGGCCCGGATGCGATGACCTTGTGGTCGTCCTACGCCCGTGCCGACAACTGCAATTTCTGGAACCCGTTCTCACCGGATCGCTCGTCCTACGAGTGTTCGGCGTTCCTGCTGCGGCCCACCGGGATCAACCTGACCAATGCCTGGGCCTACGGCATGTTCTGCAATTTTTTCCTCACTGCCATTCCGGTAGTGGTGTTTCGGCGCATGCCGTTGGCGATCTTCGGCACCCTGTGTCTGTGGGGCATCGTGCGCTCGTTTTTCCTGGAGAACCTGACCAAGGAAATCATTGTGTCGGTGGCGGTGTTGAGCATTCTGCTCAGCTCGCTGACGCGTAAATATCGTGGTGGTTTTTTCCTTTCGGCGGTGATCTACGGTGTGCTGATCCGGCCTTACTGGATTCTGTTTTCGCTGTCGTGGGTCGGCGTCTGTGTGATGAAAAAGTACGTGTCGCGCACGACGTTCTTCCTGATGCTGTTCTTGTTTTATCTGGCGGTGGCGATGTCGATCCAGCTCGCACTGGGCTTTCCGGTGTCATCGATTCGCGCCAGTAACAACGAACTGCGCACGGCGGGCGAGGAGGGCTCGAAGTCATTGATTGTCTCGTGGCTCACGGGCAGCGATTTTGTTTCGCAGGCGCTGGACTCGATGATCATCTTCTTCCGCCTGTCGTTCCCGGTGGAGCTGATTCTGCTGTCCGGCCCGGGTCAGGTGATCTTCGTCGCGTTGATGATCATGACCGCGTTGCTGCTGTTCAAAGTCATCACCTCGACCGATTACAAAGGCGCGCCGATCCAGACCAAACCCAAGGAACTGATCGCGATTCCGCTGGCGTTTCTGCTGGTGCAAGGGCTGTTCGAGCCGGACTTCGGTTCCTTCGCCCGGCACTTCTCGATGGTGGTGCCGGTGTTGTTTGTCGGCCTGGGCTTGATGCTGCGGGCGAACAAACCGGTGCAGGTTGAATCAAGAATTCTGAATTGAGGCAGGTGCTTTATGTCGAGCAAGAAAAAGTCCCTGGAGATTGAAACCCTGCGTGGCCTAGCGTGCCTGTTGCTGGTGCTCTATCACGTCATCGGGCCGTTGGGCGGCGGGTTGAAAATCGACATCGGCTCACCGTTCCGGGTGATCGCCGATTCGATGGTGTACGTGCGTATGCCGCTGTTCACCTTCATCTCCGGGTACATCTATTCGATCTACAAGATTCGCGGCAATGACTTTTCCGCGTTCTTCAGCGGCAAGGTGCGCCGCTTGATCGTGCCGCTGTTTTGCGTCGGCGTGCCGTTCTCGGTGCTGCAAGCAGTGGGACCGGGGGTGAACAAGGACGTCGGGGTGATCGACGCGTTGTTGTCGTTCTGGGTGCCGATCAACCACTTCTGGTTCCTGCAGGCGGTGTTCATCATTTTCATGTTCGTCGGGCTGCTGGAGTGGCGCGGGATGCTGCGTTCGGCGACGCGGTTGTATGGGCTGTTCGCGTTTGCGGCAGTGTTGTTTTTGTTGCCGCCGTTCAAGTTCGATGCGTTCGGGATCAACGGCGCGATTTATCTGCTGCCGTTTTTCGTGGCAGGGATGATTGGCCAGGAGAATGTCGACCGGTTGAAGCAGACGTTCAAAGTGATCGGGCCGCTGGTGTTGGTGTTGATCTCGCTGACGTTGTTGTATGTCGCGGCGATTGATCGTGAGTTGATTGTTGATCGTCGCAGTCTGATTGGTTTGACCGTGGGTTGCGTGTCCTGCATCGCGCTGCTGTCGAGTGATGTACGGTCGAAGGCGCTGACCTGGTTGGGCGGTTATTCCTATGCGATTTTCCTGTTTCATGTGTTGTTCGCGGCGACGTCGCGATTTGTGCTGGGACGGTTGGGGGTGAAGGATGAGAGCTTGCTGGTGCTCGGTGGGCTGAGCTTTGGCTTGCTGGGGCCGGTGGTGTTGTCGATGGTTTTCAGTCGGTTCAATTTCACTTCGGTGCTGTTCCTCGGCGAGCGCGTGGCGAAGAAGAAACCGGTGGCGCCCATCGTCCCTGTGGTGCAGACGCAAAACAGCTAAAAGCTTCGCGAGCAAGCTCGCTCCCACAAATTTTCTTGGTGTACACAGATTTAGCGGATGACCGCGATAAATGTAGGAGTGAGCCTGCTCGCGATAGCGTTGTGTCAGTCAATGCATTTGTATTGGATAGACCGCTATCGCGAGCAGGCTCACTCCTACAGTTGATCTCTGTACACCCAAGCATTCAGTGGGCCATTCCAGACTGAAGGAAAATTTTGCATGTTGGCAGTAGATGATGCGCAACCCGTGGCGGCCTCGGTGGTTCAGGTGGGCGACGCCCGCGAGCGATTCGCGCAGTGGCGTGAAGGCAAGGCCGGCAAGGTGTTGTCGGTCTCGGTGATCGGCGACAGCTACAGCGCCGGACAGGATTTCTACCTGAATAAGCTGGTGCAGCGCGTGGCCGGGGAGGTGGGTTTTGCCGGGCCGGGTTACGTCGGTTTCAACCACGGCGCGGCGCTGGGCGGCACGCATTTCAAATACACCCGCAGCAGTGACAAGTACTTCGGCGGCGACTGGAAGGTTTCAGACCTGGGCCAGGCGAGTCCGGACAGTCGCACGGTAACAGGCCGGCCCGGCGCATGGTTGCAAGTGGATGCCAGTCCTTCGCCGCGCATTGATACGGCGGTCACTCAGGCGAAACTGCTTTATCTGGGCAACGGTGAATCCAGCGAGCTCCGC
Source organism: Pseudomonas sp. R84 (assembly GCF_009834515.1). Taxonomy (NCBI): domain Bacteria; kingdom Pseudomonadati; phylum Pseudomonadota; class Gammaproteobacteria; order Pseudomonadales; family Pseudomonadaceae; genus Pseudomonas; species Pseudomonas sp. R84. The sequence continues at coordinate 4,436,502 of NZ_CP019426.1, read as the reverse complement.
TATCGCTGGTCTCCCGCGCAAGACTGGCAACCCCTGAAGCTTGAAGGTTCGGGCGTTCAGGAAGTCGCGCTGACAGGCCTTTCGGCAGCGAAAGACTGGTCCTTCAAACTGGAAGTGGTGAAGGGCGCGCCGACGTTGTTCGGCCTGTGGATGAGCAACGAGCAGAACGGCGTGCGGGTCTCGAAACTGGCGGCATCGGGTGCGGCCTCTGCGGACTTCTATCACAAGGATCCGCAATGGCAGGTGCAGTGGAAAGCTGCGGTGTCGAAGATCCCCGCTGATGTTTACCTGATCATGCTCGGCGGTAACGATCAAGGGTTCGGCGTCAAGCCTGCACAGTACTTGCAGAACGTTCAGGGGCTGGTGGGCATGCTGCGCGAGATTCAGCCGCAGGCGAGTATCAACCTGATCATGCGTCAGGACACCACGCGCTCCAGTGCGTATCCGATGTCGGCGTACGCGCAGGTGCTTGAGCCGTGGGCGCGGGAGCAGCATCTGGGATATGCCAATCTGCAATGCGCGTTCGGGCCCGACGTCAAACGCTACGCGGCGGCGATGATCGGCCCGGACAAGATCCATCCGGTGCCGGCCACGGGCGGGAAGGTGATTGCTGATTACTTCTACGGCTGGATCATGGGCGCCAAGGATCGTTGCGACACCCTCCCGAAATAACCACCAGACCCACTGTAGGAGCAGCCTTCGGCAGCTCCTACAGGGGGAATGTGTCAGGCATTAGACGTCCTGGGCGAAGGCGTCGACTTGCTCGAGCAACTCCGCAATCTTCTGCGGCATCAGCCGCGTATCGCACCGAGTCTCAACGTTAACGATGATCGCCGGATCGTTGCAGCAAATCCGCACGCGAAAGCGCCAGTCGCTGAAGATCACCTTCAGACCATCTTGGTCATCCATTTCCAACGCCTGCTCGCCATACAGCTTTTTCAAATGCGCGAGCAGCGGATACGGATCGCGCAACGGCCGGCGAATATCGCCTGACGCGGGAAATACGCCAATCCGCTCCACCAGCAGAATCGTGCCCAGCCAGGTTTCGTTGGCGCTGGGCAACGGCTGATGGCGCGACAACCAGCTCATCACCCCGAGGTTACCCACCTCGCGTTCAATCTCTACGGAATGTTGTGCAATGTTCATGGTGGCCTCGTTGGGTGAAGGGAGCCGTCTCAGCGGCCCTTGAGATAAACGTTTTCGTAGCAGAAATTGGTCGCCTGCAAGTAACCCTCGGCGTCACCGCAGTCAAACCGCAAGCCTTTGAATTTGTAGGCCAGCACGCAACCGTTCTGCGCCTGTTTCATCAGCGCGTCGGTGATCTGGATCTCGCCGCCCTTGCCCGGTTGGGTGTCGGCGATCAGGTCGAAGATGTCCGGGGTGAGGATGTAGCGACCGATGATCGCCAGGTTCGACGGCGCGTCTTGCGGGGCCGGTTTTTCCACCATGTTGTTGACCCGGTAGATGCCGTCGGACATCAGTTCGCCGGCGATCACCCCGTACTTGTGGGTCTGGTCGGCCGGGACTTCCTGGATGGCGACGATCGAGCAGCGGAATTTCTTGTATAGCTCAATCATCTGGGTAAGCACGCCGTCACCTTCGAGGTTCAGGCACAGGTCATCGGCCAGCACCACGGCGAAGGGTTCGTCGCCGATCAGTGGACGACCGCTGAGAATCGCGTGGCCCAAGCCTTTCATTTCCACCTGACGGGTGTAGGAGAAGGTGCAGGTGTCGATCAGCTCGCGGGTGCCGGCAAGGAACTTCTCTTTCTCGGTACCACGGATCTGATGTTCGAGTTCGTAGCTGATGTCGAAATGGTCCTCCAGAGCACGCTTGCCGCGACCGGTGACGATGGCCATGTGTTGCAGGCCGGCGTCCCGCGCTTCTTCAACGGCGTATTCGATCAACGGCTTGTTGACGATCGGCAGCATTTCTTTCGGCATGGCTTTGGTGGCCGGCAGGAAACGCGTGCCATAGCCGGCAGCGGGGAACAAACATTTACGAATCATAAAAGTATCCTGGACAGTCATGGAACACAGGCGACAGATGCGCGCACTAATAAAGGGCGTATAAGTTTCAATGTTGGATTGAAGGCTTACTTTAATACCTGAGTCAGGTTATTAATGGCAAATGCGAGTGACGGTAAAACACGACAATGTTATGAGATGTCGGTAAGTGCGTTGTTAGTTATTTTTAGTCGGTATCTGTTGATAGTGATGAGTGCACAGGGAGTGCTAATAAGTACCAAGCAATACAGTGTGACCTGCAAAAATATTTATTGCCAGTCATTGAACTAGTTTTGTTTTCGGTTGTTGTCGCCTGTTTGTGTGGATTGTGACACATCTTCAATAAATCAGGCTTGACACGCTACTTGTCACTCATCCAAAGACGGATAGCACTATGAAGATTCTGGTAACGGGTGGTGCCGGCTATATCGGCTCGCATACCACACTTGCATTGCTTGAAGCAGGTTATGAAGTTGTTGTACTGGATAATCTTTGCAACAGCAGTGAAGCCGCGTTGCACGCCGTTGAGGGCATCTGCGGCAAGAGTGCCTGGATGATCCGTGGTGATGTCTGTGACCGGGCACTGCTCGACCGGATTTTCCGCGAGCACAACATCGAAGCGGTGCTGCATTTTGCCGGCCTGAAAGCGGTCGGCGAGAGCGTGCGCAAGCCGCTCGAGTACTACGAGACCAACGTCAGTGGCAGCATCAATCTGTGCCAGGCAATGGCGGCGGCGGGGGTGTTCCGGCTGGTGTTCAGTTCGTCGGCCACGGTGTACGGCGAGCCTGAGCAGATGCCGATCCGCGAGGATTTTCCCACCGGCAATCCAACCAATCCCTACGGCCAATCCAAGCTGATCGTCGAGAATGTCCTGCGCGACCTGAGTCAGGCCGAGCCGCGCTGGAGCATCGCCTTGCTGCGTTACTTCAACCCGATCGGCGCCCACCATAGCGGCCATATGGGCGAAGACCCCAACGGTATCCCGAATAATCTGGTGCCTTACATCAGCCAGGTCGCGGTCGGCAGCCTGCAAGAGCTGTCGATCTTCGGCAACGATTACCCGACCATCGATGGCACTGGCGTGCGCGACTACATCCACGTCGTCGATCTGGCCGACGGCCACTTGAAGGCGCTGCAGTCGATCTCAGAGCGTACCGGCATTCATACCTGGAACCTCGGCACCGGCGATGGCTACAGCGTGCTGCAAGTACTCCACGCCTTCGAACAGGCCTGCGGGCAACCGGTGCCGTATCGGATGATGCCGCGCCGTTCCGGGGATATCGCCGAGAGCTGGGCCGATGCTTCCAAGGCTGCGAAGGAACTTGGCTGGAAAGCCACGCGCAACTTGCAGGACATGGTCACCGACACTTGGCGCTGGCAATCGAACCATCCCAAAGGCTACTTGCGATGATGGCCATTTAACCCAATGTTATCTTCAGTCAGGTTGTTAGATAACGTCGGGAAATTACACTGGCAATGCCTTTTGCAAGTCCGTAGATATAAACCTGCCGTTCGACTTTTATCAGTTGGGTAAGACTGTGAAAGAACAACGGAACTTGTTCGCGCTTTTTGCGGACTTGAACTCACCACCGCTAACTCAGGCCGGTTTTTTAACAGGTCGAATGTTAGAAAGGAGTTGATATGAAAAAAGTGATGGCAGTTGCCCTGTTGACGATGTTGAGCAACTGGGCTGCCGCCGCTGAAGCACCGCTGACAGCGGTAACCAATGTAGGTGGCAACGTGGCGGCTTCTCAAGCGCCCGCAGCCAGTACTGCAATGGTTGCCAGTGCTGTAGCGGCGTCTAACAGCGGTGGCAGTGCCAACGGCGGTACCACCGGTACGACGGGTACCACCGGTACAACCGGCACGCATAACTAACAGGAAGTTCTGTTAGTGCAGTACAGGGTCGCCCGACGCAAGTCGGGTGACTTTGTTTTTGGATTCGCCCTTGAATAGCGTAGTGCCATTATGACTCGTAGTGTTTATCTTTTAATGTTGGCAAGTCTCGCTCTGCAAGGTTGCATGTTTTCCCCCGGTCAATACCTCAGCACCAGTGACATCACCCGCCAGGGTGCCAGCGAAAGCAGCCGGGTCGAGCTGATCCCGATCACGCCCAAGCTGATTGCCATGAACCGCGCCACGCAAAAGCGTGAGTCGCTGCCGCCGGAACTGTTGGCGACCCCGGCCGAATACCGCATCGGCAACAACGATGTTCTGTACATCACCGTGTGGGATCACCCTGAGCTGACGGCCCCGTCCGGCGCGCAACAACAGATCGATGCCAACGGCCGTCTGGTGCGCTCCGATGGCACGCTCTATTACCCGTTCATCAAGGAAGTCCAGGCCACCGGCCGGACCATCCAGCAACTGCGCTCGGACATTGAACAACGGCTGTCGGCATTCATCGCCGAGCCGCAAGTGGATGTCGCGGTGTTGCGTTTCGCCAGCCAGAAAGTCGTGGTCACCGGTGCGGTAACCAAGGCCGGTCCGCAAGCGATTTCTACCAATCCGCTGAGCGTGGTCGAAGCCCTCGGTTCGGCCGGCATCGATACCAACAACGCCGATTTGTCCGGGCTGCTGCTGACGCGCAAAGGTCGCACTTATCCGCTCAATCTCGACTCGCTCAATCAGCAGGATTCCGAGTTGCAGAACGTCTACCTCAAGGGTGGCGATCAGCTGTATCTGCCGTACAACGACAACAAGCGCATCTACGTGATGGGCGAGGTCAATCAGCCGCGTGCGCTGAGTTTCAAGACCGCGACGATGAACCTCACCGACGTGCTCGGTTCGGTCGGCGGCCTGGCCCAGACCACCTCCAATGGCAACGCGGTCTATGTCATTCGTGGCGTGGAAAACCTTGATGTCGAACCGGCGAAGATCTACCAGCTGGAAGCCGAATCGCCGACCGCCATGGCGCTCGCTTCGCACTTCGAAGTCCGCCCGCAGGACGTGGTGTATGTCGGGCCTGCCAACGTGACTCGCTGGAACCGCTTGATCAGCCAATTGGTGCCGTCGGCATCGATTGTCGGCACTGGCGCTTCCGCTGCGAAGAACTGGAGCGAATACAGTAACAACAGCAAATAAGGTCGCCGACTTTGAACATTTTGAAAGTTGGCCTGTGCCTGATGGCGGCCTCGTTGCTGTGCGGCTGTAACCCGCTGATGAGCGCTTCGTTGAATAACCTTAAAGCGGCGGTCGTCGGCCCGGATGAAGTCGACGTATCGGCGGCCGAAGTCGCCGGGGTCAACTACCCGCAACTGAAACTGACCACGCCGTCCGGCTCCGGGGTGCTGGCGCTGGTGCGCGAGCGCGAAGACCTGCAGTTCTGGGTCGCTTCCGGCAAACAGGTTCTGCTGCTGCGCAATGGCCTCGCCGTGCGCACCATTGGCTTGGGTCTGGAAGGCGATCTCGATGGCACGCGGCTGGCCGATGACTCGCCGTTCAAGCAAGGCCTGCATCACGTCGCCGACGGTTTCACCACGCGGCGCTGGATCGACCTCTACAAGGGTCAGGAAGTCGGGGTGATCGTCAACAGCCGCTTCTCCCGCCGCTCGGAACAGACCCTGCAGATTCTCGACAAGGAATACACCGTGCTGCGTGTCGATGAGCAGATTGACGCCCCGGCCATCGGCCTGAGCGCGACCAATCGTTACTGGGTCGACCCGCGTGACGGTTTCATCTTGCAGAGCGAGCAGCAACTGACGTCGCAGTTGCGCGTCAAGGTCGTGCAACTGACCCCAGATCGCAGGCACCTGCCGTGATGCGCCTGAAAATGTTGTCGGCGGGCTTGATGCTGGTCGCGAGTGTGAGTCAGGCGGCCGTCACGGTGTCGGGTGATGTCGCCAATCCCGGACCAATCCCGCTGCCACCCGGCGGGCGCTTGCTCGATGTCATCAGCGAAGCCGTGCCGAATGCCGAAGGCTATTGGCTGGCGGGCGGCTTGCTGCGGCAGTCGCTGATAGAAGAGCAGACACGGCTGAAGGTCGGTGTGCTGTTTGATCTCGATGTGCTGCAACGCATGTCGATGCTGTTCGATCTGCCGAGTCGGGCGGCACTGGCGCAGCGCATTGCCGAACAAGTGCGGCAGATGCCGGTGACCGGACGGCAGATTGCCGATCTTGATCCGGTGGCGCTGGAAGTTGGCTTCGCGCGCAACATTCGCCTCGATGACGGCGATCGTCTGGTCTATCCGAAGCGCGTCGACGAAGTGCAAGTACTGGGCGCCGTCGCCGAGCCGTGCCACTTGCCGTATCAGCCGTTGCAGGAGGCCCGTGAATACCTGCAAGGCTGTTCGATTCTGGACGATGCCGAAGCCGATTACCTGTGGCTGATCCAGCCCAATGGCGCTTCGCAACGTGTCGGCATCGCCCATTGGAATCGCGAGTCCGGACACTTTCCCGTGGCCGGCAGCAAGATTCTGGTGCCGTTGAAAAATGATGATCTTGATCCGCCTCTACCTGAACTGAATCAGCAGTTGGCCGAATTCATTGCCACGCAGCTGGCCGAGGTGGTTCGTTGAAGTTACGTTTTGCAGCTGTGTTGTTATTGCCTTGCGGTCTGGCCCATGCCGAGCCGCGTATTACTCAGAATGACTTCGGTGGCACCGGTCTGTTGCAGACGCCGACCGCGCGCATGGCCCCGGCCGGCGAGTTGAGCGTCAACGCCAACCGCACCGATCCGTACAGCCGCTACAGCGTGTCGTTGCAGCCGCTGGACTGGCTCGAAGGCTCGTTTCGCTACACCGCGATCACCAACCGGCCGTACGGCTCGGAGGCCCTCAGCGGTAGTCAAAGCTATAAGGACAAGGCGGTCGACGTCAAAGTCCGGCTGTGGCAGGAAAGTCACTGGCTGCCCGATGTGGCGCTGGGCTTCCGAGATATCGGTGGTACCGGTTTGTTCTCCAGTGAATTTTTCGTCGCCAACAAGCGCTACGACAACTTCGATTTCAGTGCCGGGATTGCCTGGGGTTACCTCGGTAATCGCGGCGATATCGACAACCCGTTGGGCTACATCAGCGATCGCTTCGATACCCGTCCCGCGCTCGAAGGCACCGGTGATGTCAACTCGGGTTCGTACTTTCGTGGCCGGCCGTCGTTTTTCGGCGGCGTGAGCTATCAGACGCCGTGGGATCGCCTCAGCCTGAAACTCGAATTCGAAGGCAACGACTACAAGCACGAGCCGAAGGACAACGAGATCAAACAGGACTCGCCGATCAACCTTGGCGCGGTATTCAAGGTGACTGATTCGGTCGATGTCAGTGCGGCGTGGGAGCGCGGTAATACGGCGATGTTCGGCGTGACTTTCCACACCAATTTCGTCAGCCGCAAGGCACCGGCGAAGACTTACGATCCGACCCCGGAACCGCTGCCGGCGAAGGCACCGAACACAGCGATGGACCAGGTCAACTGGGCCAACGTCTCGCAGCGTTTGCAGCAGAACGCCGGCTATAAGGTCGAGCGCATCACCCAGCGTGATTCCGAGCTGATCGTCTATGGCGAGCAGCAGCGTTATTTCCATTCGTCCAAGGCTGTGGGCCGGGCGAGCCGGATTCTCGACAACAGCGTCAACGACGATATCGACTGGTTCACCGTGGTCAACAAGCGCTACGACTTGCCGCTGGAAGAAACCAGTTTGCCGCGCCAGACCTTCCGCGAAGTGATCAACAACGAAGAGCCACTTGAATCGCTGCACCGCACCACCGAGATCAACCCGGCGATGCCGCACAACGAGAAAACCCTCTACACCGAAGTACCGCAGCATTTCAGCTATGGCGTGGGGCTGGGGTTCAAGCAGAACGTTGGTGGTCCGGATGGCTTGCTCTATCAATTGAGCGCCGATGCCGACGCCGAATATCGCTTCAACCGCAACACCTGGTGGAGCGGTTTGCTCAGCGCCAACCTGGCCAACAACTTCGACAAATTCACCTACGACGCGCCGAGCGGTTTGCCGCGCGTGCGCACGGATTTGCGTCAGTACCTGACCACGTCTAACACCACCATGCCGTTGTTCCAGGTCAGCCATGCCGAGCAGTTGGATAAAGACTGGTACGGCATGGTGTATGGCGGTTATCTGGAATCGATGTTTGCCGGTGTCGGCGGTGAAGTGTTGTTCCGCCCGACCGGTGAGCGCTGGTCGGTGGGCGCGGATCTGAACTGGGTGCGTCAGCGTGATTTCGATCAGGGCTTTGCCTTGCGCGATTACTCGGTGGTGACCGGGCATGTCACGGCTTACACCGATTTGCCGTTCGATACGCTGGCGGCGGTTAGCGTCGGGCGTTATCTGGCCGGGGACTGGGGCGGCACACTGGACATCTCGCGCGAGTTTTTCAATGGCGTGCGATTTGGTGCGTGGGCGACGATCACCACGGCGGGCAGCGCCGAGTACGGCGAAGGTAGTTTCGACAAAGGCATCTACCTGTCGATCCCGTTCGACGAAATGATGAGCATGTCGACCATGCGCCGCGCCAACCTGGTCTGGGCCCCACTGACCCGTGACGGTGGCGCGCGACTGAGTCGCAGCTATCAACTGCACTCAATGACCGATAGCCGGGAAGGGGACATGTTTTATCGGAATTTCGAGAAGATTACCGAGTAAGCGCAGATCTCCGAAACACCGCATAAACCTGTGGGAGCGAGCCTGCTCGCGATAGCGTCCGACCGGCCGACATCTCTGTTGCCTGATCCACTGCCATCGCGAGCAGGCTCACTCCCACATTGGATATTTGTCACACCACAAATCCCCAGCCAACACAAATCCCCTGTAGGAGTGAGCCTGCTCGCGATAGCGTCCGTACAGTCGACATCCCCGTTACCTGACCCAGCGCTATCGCGAGCAGGCTCGCTCCTACATTGGCTATTTGTCACACCAAAAATCCCGAGCCAAGCACAAATCCCCTGTAGGAGTGAGCCTGCTCGCGATAGCGTCCGACCAGCCGACATCCCTGTTGCCTGACCCACCGCCATCGCGAGCAGGCTCACTCCCACACTGGCTATTTGTCACACCACAGATCCCGAGCCAACCACAAATCCCCTGTAGGAGTGAGCCTGCTCGCGATAGCGTCCATACAGTCGACATCGCTGTTACCTGACCCACCGCCATCGCGAGCAGGCTCACTCCTACATTGAATATTTGCTACGCCACAGAGCGTGAGCCGTCCATAAACCCCTGTGGGAGCGGGCTTGCTCGCGAAGGCGTCAGCACATCCAACATCAATGTTGCCTGACCCACCGCCTTCGCGAGCAGGCTCGCTCCCACAGTTTTTGCATTCACCCGCAATCCAGCGCCGCTCCCAAATCCCACGCACAAAAAAGGGGACTTTCGTCCCCTTGCGGTATCCAGCTTCGAATCTCAGTAAATATCCTTCGACAGCAACGTAAACGGCGTCTTCACCAGGATCTTCAGATCCAGCCACAACGACCAGCTGTTGATGTACTGCAGGTCAATCTCGACACGCTTCTGCATCTTGTCGATGGTGTCCGTCTCACCGCGGCAGCCGCTGATCTGGGCCAGCCCGGTGATCCCCGGTTTAATCCGGTGACGCGCCATGTACGCGAGGATTTTCCCCGAATAGTAGTTGTTGTGTGCGACGGCGTGCGGGCGAGGGCCGACCAGGGCCATATGCCCTTGCAGTACGTTGAACAGTTGCGGCAATTCATCGAGCGAAGTGCGGCGGATAAAGCGGCCGACTGCGGTAATGCGCGAGTCATTACGGCTGGCCTGCTTTACATCACGGTCATCGTGAACACGCATCGAGCGGAACTTCCAGACCTTGATCACCTTGCCATTCCAACCATGGCGATCCTGTTTAAAGAACACCGGGCCGGGCGAGTTGATCTTCACCGCCAACGCAATGATCAGCAGGATCGGACTCAGCGCGATGATCGCCAGAAACGCCACGGTTTTCTCGACCAGACTCTTGCTCAAAGCAGCAGTAGGGCGGCTGGTCAGAGGGCTCTCGTTCAAGTAGATCGCCGGCAGACCGTCCACAACCTTCACCGAGTGATTGAGCAGCGTCAGACTGTTCAAGTCCGGCACCCACACCACATCAACGTTGGCCCCTAGCAAGTCACCATAAATCGCTTCGATTTTCGCGGCTTCAGACAACGGCAGGGTGATGTACAAACGACGGATGTCATGCGCTTCGATCAGCTCCAGCAACTGTTCCTGATCGCCAACAACGCGCGGTGCATCCGAACCCAGCACAGACACATCGCCATTGCTGACCAAACCTACCAATGGCAGGTTTTCCAGTTGGCTGAGCTTCTTCGCCAGACCCAACGCCAGTTCGCCGGTGCCGACAATCAGCGTCTTGTGCTCGCTTTTACGCGAACGCTGGTAGTACTTGGAAAACGCATGCAGCGGAGCGTAAAGAAACGCCTGACCGAGGAAGCCATACACCGCCCAGCTCAGAATCACCTGCCGCGAAAACAGCTCATCGGCCTGGCAGACAAAGGCGATGCACGCCAGCGCCGCCATGGTCATCGACCAACCCATGAACAGTCGACCGAGACCGGTCAGGTAGTTGTCACGTTTGCGATAAACACCGCTAAACGTATAAGCCGGCACCGACGCCAGTACTGCCAGCGTTGCACACATCCGGTAGTAGAACGCGACCGTCCCGGTGTGCTGCTCGGCGAGTATGAACAACAGCGTCACCACAAAGCCTTGTGCCAGCGCCCATTGGCCCCAAAAGGTCAGTCCCTTGAGGCCTGTGCTTCGATTGATACTTAGAGAAAGATCCATACGGTATCCCCAAAAGACGTCCATTCAGGTTTCAACAGTTGAAATCCGAGTTGTTATGCAGACTTATTGTTTTTGTTCTAGCGAGTGTCCTGAGGTAACAACATCGATATGCCGAACTGTCGTCAGTCAATAGACTAAGTTATTGGCTGGAATGGTGTCTGACGAGTTCTAACAAGATGGCACAGTGCCAACTTTTTAATAATTAAATAGAAGGGTGTTAGAAAAGGTCGTAGAGGAAGGGGTGAATAAATGATGTTGTATTTGTTACTGTTGGAGGGGTGGAGGCAGGGAGTTTTTAATTCAAGGGAGGAAGATGAAGCCAAACAGAGTGCTCTTGTTGTTTTTGTAATCGCACTTTTTCTGTTTGTTCTGTTCGTGGAGGTCTTGCGGGTTACGCGACGACTTCCTGAATCAGGCAATAACCGCGATTTCTGACGGCACGAAACAGTCGCTCACCATTACTGGCGCTTTTGAATTTGTCTTGCAGGCGACTCAGGCACATTTCCAGGCCGCGATATTGTTCCGGTTCTCGACCGATGCTGAGAATCAGCTCGTCACGACTGACAACACGCTCTTCATGGCTGAGCATTTTCCTGACCAATGCTGTTTCCAGGCCAGTCAGGCTGATTTCAACACCTTCTTTGACCAGTGCACCCTGATCAGGGTGGAGATGCCAGGTTTCATTGCCGGGCATATCACCTTCAACGGCAGGCGGCATGTTGCGGGTTTCCGCGCTTATCGCCGGGACATTCTGGAAGGGATTGGCCGATTGCGCTGCCCGCCATTCGGACTCAAGTGTGGCCAATATCCGCTGAGTATCATGTTCGATACTGCGCGGGGCATTTTTGCGACTGATGCCTGGATATGTGAACTCCATCACCATTGGAGCGGAAGAGGGCGAATCAACCCCTTCAAACGAATTGAAACGTTCACTGGACAGCATGCTCTCCAGTTCGCGTTGCGACGTTGTACTGTGAGTCACGACAACAAAATATTTCCTTGGGAGGGTTGTACTAGTTTCCATGTCTCTCTCCTAAATACATACCAAAATTGGCTAAAAGAAAAATCGGCAGGCGAGCAATGACTTCCTCGGAAGTAATCGATAGGCAGGGTCTGGGCCCAAGAATGGCCCTCGATAAATTCCACTCGAACTGCTGCTATGTTATGGAGTTTTATTGTTATGGGTCGTGTTGTCGCGCTCATTCAATTGCTTGATTTCAAACAGGCGTGAAGCAGAACTGGAGCTATATGGTTGCATCAGACGATCCTTCGTACGTATGCAAATGGGATGGCTGCCCGAGAGTCAGGCAGTCGATATCAGACCCCGCAGCAGGCGATAGCCATAGCCGCGAATGCTCTGAATCGCGTTTGTACCATACATGTCCTTGATTTTTCCACGCAAGCGACTGATTGATTTCTCCAGTGCGCGAGGGTCGTAGAAATTGGTATTGAGGCCCATGATGCTGGCGATTTCATCATGGCTCAGAATGTGATTACCGGTTTGCGCAAAGGCTTCGAGGATCTTCATTTCGGCAAACGAGATATCGAGTTTCTTGCTGGTGCCCATCAGGCAGATACGGGTCGGATCAAGCGTCAGATCGATATCGCGTTGCCATTCTTCACTATTGAAGAACTCGCCCAGCAACTCGGCGCCATCGTCGGAAAGGGTATTGAGCTTGATACAAACATCCGCGCCAGCCAGATAATATTTGATCTTGTTGAAGGCGCCGCGACCGGTGATGACCGCGCAAATGATCGGCTTCAAGTTGTCGCTGCGCAGGTTCTCGACCAGCGCCAGATTGTCTTCGAGGGCCTGTGGGCTGTCGATAACCAGGAAGATGGCTCGATACGAACCAGACTGTTCGTTCAACTGATATGAACTAGTGTACGCATCGGCTTCGAGCGCCACATCAGTGCGTAAATGCTGGGCGACTAGCGCTTTGAAATGTTCAGCCACGCCACGGGTACGACCCAGAGTAAGAACACCGGGTTCGTCGTTTGTCGGGCGCGGACTTCTAGTCGCTAAGTTCCCTGAGAGCATCATGCATTGACTCGAATTAAGTGCTGACATCGGGATGTTAAAGCACCGGTTCTCATCTGTGACTGACAATTGGTAACATTCACGCGATTTTTAGACGTGGCTCCCGAGTTTTCTAACAATAATTAAGCTTTTCAAGCTTTTAGTTGATTTTCTCGAAGGGGTGAACTACTGCTTAGATGGTGGCGATATGCAATGGTGCCACTATTTTGAGCTTATTGCGATAGCCATGTCCATGTCTAATTGCCACTGTCTGGCCATCTCTGAATAATGTGATATTGATCACACTTTATTGTCAGAGCAACTTTTTTCTGCAAAAAGGCCTAAATATTTTCTGCGTAGTTCGTCAGCCGACGATTACTAACATGGCTTGAGTGTGTCTTTTAATAAGACGTAATCTTTGTGGCTGATGAACTTTTGCGTTTATGTATGTCAATGGTCTCACTGCAGATACTCAACCCCTGAGTGTTATTACCCGGTCGCTCGCCAAGAGCGCTCTGTCGGAGGATTAATGGATTTCTGGACCCTTTTCCAGGTGTTGATATTAGGTGCGGTAGAAGGCCTGACCGAGTTCTTGCCGATCTCGAGTACCGGCCACCAGATCATCGTCGCCGACCTGCTGGAATTCGGCGGTGAACGCGCCATGGCCTTCAACATCATTATTCAACTGGGTGCCATCCTTGCCGTCGTCTGGGAATTTCGACCGAAGATCTTCGAAATCGTCAAAGGCCTGCCAACTCAACGCAATGCACAACGTTTCACCCTCAATTTGCTGATCGCCTTTCTGCCCGCCGTGGTCTTGGGCGTATTGTTCGCCGACGCCATCCACGAATACCTGTTCAACCCGATCACCGTCGCCGTGGCACTGGTCGTCGGCGGCATCATCATGCTGTGGGCCGAACAGCGCAGCCATGTGATCAGCGTCGAACACGTCGACGACATGCGCTGGTCTCACGCACTGAAAGTCGGATTCGTACAATGCCTGGCGATGATTCCCGGCACCTCACGCTCCGGCTCGACCATCATCGGCGGCCTGCTGTTCGGCCTGTCGCGCAAAGCCGCCACCGAGTTCTCGTTCTTCCTCGCCATGCCGACCATGGTTGGCGCCGCCGTCTACTCCGGCTACAAATACCGCGACCTGTTCCAACCCAACGACCTGCCGGTCTTCGCCCTCGGCTTCGTCACCGCATTCATCTTCGCCATGATCGCCGTACGTGGCCTGCTCAAATTTATCGCCAACCACAGCTACGCCGCGTTCGCCTGGTACCGGATCGCGTTTGGTTTGTTGATTCTGGCAACGTGGCTGTTTGGCTGGGTCAACTGGACCGCAGCAGCGGCAGCCTGATCACTGAGCGCTGATCAACGCCGCAACGGCGAGATCGTTTAACGCCGAATCCGGCGACTCCTGTCGATAGCGCTGCAAGGCCGAGGTGAAATACGCGGCCTGCAGCATGCCGTCGCTGGCGAGGAAGTACCGCGCGGCTTCGATTTCCTCAGCCGAGTAAACACGTTTTTTGAGGCCGGATACGTCCGAGGTTCCATCGACCGACACCATCGTCGCCGTGAACACCAGAAAGCCGGACATTTGCGTTGATTCAAAAGGGCCACCGCTCCCTTCACCACACCCTCGCGCAAAATTGCAGTCGGCGAAGACGCTGGAGGAAACCGTCGAGCATAAAGCGAGGAGGATGAAGCTATTCAATAGAGCACGTTCAAGCGCGGGCATAGCCAAAAGACATCCTGTCAGTACATCAAAACGCCGGGCAACGCTCATGCGTCGCCCGCACACTCAAACCATCAATCAACGACCTTCAAGCAACTCAGCTGCCTGATCCAGCAACGCCAGCGGATCCTTGGCCTTGTGAATATCCACCGACAACAACTGACGGAATTTCCGCGCCCCCGGGAAACCCGTACCCAGGCCCAGCACATGGCGCGTGATGTGATGCATCGCCCCACCGGCCAGCAAATGCTCGGCTATATAAGGACGCAACTGCGCCAACGCCTTAGCCCGACTGATCACCGGCGCCGAACTGCCAAACAACTGCTGATCCACCTCCGCCAGCAAATACGGATTGTGATAAGCCTCACGCCCCAACATCACACCGTCGAACGTCTGCAAATGCTCATGGCAAGCCTCCATCGTCTTGATCCCGCCATTCAGCACAATCTCCAACTCCGGAAAATCCGCCTTCAGCTGCGCCGCCACGTCATAGCGCAACGGCGGAATGTCGCGATTCTCCTTTGGCGACAACCCCTCCAGAATCGCAATCCGCGCATGCACGGTGAAACTCGTACACCCCGCATCGCGCACTGTGCCGACGAAATCACACAGCTCCGCGTAACTGTCCCGACCGTTGATGCCGATGCGATGCTTCACCGTCACTGGAATCGACACCGCGTCTTGCATCGCCTTCACACAATCCGCCACCAATTGCGGGTGACCCATCAGGCAGGCGCCGATCATGTTGTTCTGCACACGATCGCTTGGGCAGCCGACGTTCAAGTTCACTTCATCGTAGCCATGCTCCTGGGCCATGCGTGCGCAGGCGGCCAGATCCAACGGAACGCTACCGCCTAACTGCAAGGCGAGAGGGTGCTCGGCTTCGTTGTGACGGAGGAAACGTTCGTGATCGCCGTTGAGCAGCGCACCGGTGGTGACCATTTCGGTGTAGAGCAGGGCGTTCTTTGACAGGAGGCGTAGGAAGAAACGGCAATGGCGGTCGGTCCAATCCATCATGGGTGCAACACTAAAGCGCCGAGACAGCGTAGGCATTGGTTTTACTGGGCTAAGGCTCTGATTCTGTACCATTTTACTCAACGTGTTTTCGGCGTGTTTTAGGGCGTTTTCAGGCGTTTTTTAGGTCTCGGTGGTACGATGTACCACTTCAAAACTGACGCGTACCACTTTCGATATGGCAGCTATCAGGGCAAGAAAACTTGCGGGATGGTTCTTTGAGCCATACCGCTCAGATCCGCGTCAAGCGTGATGGGGTGCAAGTCTACCAAGAGAGCCAGACCTTCGCCCGGAAACACGCTGTACAGGCTTGGGCGCGTAAGCGTGAATCGGAACTTGATGAGCCTGGTGCGATCGAGCGGGCGAGCCGCAAGGGCGCTACCGCCAAAGAGTTGATTGATCAATACCTTCGCGAGGTCAAAAAAGCGCGGCCCTTGGGCAAAACCCAAAAGGCCACTCTTACGGCCATCGGTGCCAGCTACTTCGGCAAGCCCAACGATACCGATATCAATACGCAGTGCCTAGTGGACTTCGCCCTATGGCGCATGAGTGCCAAAGGGGGAGGCGTCCAAGCGAAGACCGCCGGCAATGATCTTGCGCACCTCGGCGCCGTGCTTTCCATCGCCAGGGACGCATGGGGCTATCAGGTCGATCCGCTGGCCATGGCTGGTGCGCGGCGAGTGCTGGGCAAACTCGGCTACAACCTAAAGAGTCGTGAGCGGGACCGGCGTCCGACACTGGATGAGTTGGGCAAGATCATGACCCACTATAAGGACATGCAGGCGCGGCGGCGGAGCGTCACCAACATGCTGAAGGTCGTAGGCTTCGCCCTGTTCTCAACCCGCCGCCTCGATGAAATCACCCGCATTCGCTGGGCGGACGTAGACGAGGCTGGCCAGCGCGTCCGGGTTCGGGACATGAAGAACCCCGGCCAGAAGATCGGCAGCGACGTTTGTTGTTACTTGCTAGATGAGGCGTGGCGGATAGGGTCAGCTGGCCTTAGCGAAGGGGTGGTTGAGGAGGCCGGGGAGCAGCTCTGCGCCAATCTGCTGGGACAAGTCGCGCATGATCGAGAAGGCAATGCGTCCGTTGGGCAGGGTGGCGGAGCCGGCCCAGCAAGCGACTGTCTGGGTACGGTATGCGGGTCGTAACCTTTGGCCAGGGCGAACTGGCGGAAAGACAAGTCCTGCTCGATCAGGCGAGCGCGGATTTGGTTGGGGTTCATGGCTTGCGGCCTCCTTTGGGGGTAAGCTGTACTCATTGCGCATAAAGATAATTATGCATAAAGGATAAATTAGCATGGTTTTTGTTTGAGATGCATAAAGACTCACTGGATGCCGTACTTGGCCGGATGATGGGGTACTACTTGGTTACCACTGATAGCGCCCTATCTAGAGTGCTTCCTGTGAATCGGCAAACACTCGCGGGCTGGCGGAAACGAGACAGTGTTCCTTATGGGGAGTGCATAAAATTCTGCGAGATGCATGGCATCAGTCTCGACTGGTTGTTGACTGGGGACGGTCAAATGTTGCGCAGCGAGGTGGGCAAAGCAGCCCCGGAGGGTGCCGAGAATCCCCGCGAACAGGCTTTGTTGACTCTATGGCGAGAGCTGGACGAGGATGCCCAACGAGAAATACAGCGCGCTGCTGAAGAGAAGAAACGCCTGACCACACTCGAACAGCGTGTGTCGGAGTTGGAGGCCGTTGTCGCAGATGGCAAAAGGCTGGCATGATCTGTTCCAACTGGGAACAATTGCCGGCTAAGTTTCTGGCCATGAGTCCATGAATAGCCAAGCCGTTTTTGCCGTAACAGATACTTCAGGTAGGGTAAAGGGATTTATGTCAAAAAATATCGTTCTTCCTATTTCTAAAATTCTCATGGATGAGGAAAACCCTCGGCACGACAAAATTAATGGGCAGAAAGAAATTCTCAATTGGCATGTGGAACATCTTGGTTCAAAGCTAATACTTTTGATGAGAAGTTTGGCTGAAAATGGTCAAAGTGATATTGATAAAGTTCTCGTTACTCCTGTGAAAGGGATGCTTGATAAGTATGTTGTAAAAGAAGGAAATCGTAGGGTCGCGGCGCTCAAGTTACTCAATGATCCGTCTCTTTGCGATGATGATTTATTCAGGCGCAGAATTGAAAGTGTCAATATAAGTGATCAACTTTCATTTGAGATCGACTGTGTTAACATCAAGGATCAACGGCGAGTGGCTTGGTTGATGGGGCTGCGACATCTCGGTGAACAGGGAGGGGTCGGCACCTCTAAGTGGGGGGCCGTTGAGAAAGATAGGCATACGCAAGATGTCTTGGGTGGAAACAGGTACTGGCGGTCGCTGTATTTTATCGACTATGCAAAAAATCATGGTTTGATTGCTGACCAACAGGCTGCTCGACTCAATGATCGGATCACAACTCTAGATCGACTTATTTCGAATAAAGATTTCAAAACTACTTTAGGTGTTGTTTATAAAGATCGGAATGTAGTGCTAACCATTCCTGAGGACATTCATCGTCTTTTGTTGGGTGCCGTCCTTGAGCAAATTTCCTTGCCTGACTTTAAGGTGAAGGAAGTATATGACTCAGATAAAAAATTTGATTTTCTTACCCGGGTTGTTGAGCAGGCCAAAATTGCGCATGAGAAAACGGCACTTGGATTGAGCGAGAAATCGGGGTCTGAGGAGAGAACGACTGGAAGAAACGGTCCCGCTCATGCTTCAGGTCATACTGCAGCTGATCAGAATGCGAAACCTACTGCGGAGGGGGAAAAGGCACATCTGATTGAAAAACAACTGCCCAGAAAAACTAGGAAAGACCCTAATCCCGCTCAGAGGGATAAGTTGTTTGTCAGCAGTATTACTATTCCTTCTGTCGAGTCCAAGTGTAGTCGCTTGTATAATCAAATAGACAGCCTGAAGCTAAGTGAGCACGGGTTGGTGGTTGCCTGCGCCGCCAGGGCCCTTGTAGATATATCTATGCAAATATACATTGAAGAGTTTGCACTTGTTGCTGCTGAAAAGAGAAATCGTTTTGGGCAAATCCCATTGCCCGACATGATCAAAACTTGTGCTGAGCATCTTTTCTCAAACGGGCAGATTTCAAAGGATCTGAAAAATTCGATATTAAGTGGCGAGGTCTCGAATCCAAATAGTTTTGCTAGTCCTCAAGCTTTACATTCGTTTCTGCACGGCAGATATACAAACTCAATGGAGGGTTTGAAAGCCGCTTGGGAAAGCTGCTATGAAGAACTTCTTCGCAGTTCTTGGCGTGCGGTAAAGGCAAATAAGGGAAACTCTTAACATGTACGATCGTTTTTTTACTCCCTTACGCTATCCAGGGGGAAAGTCAAAGCTTTGTGGCTTTATTCGGGACTTGATCCGCGAGAATAATTTTAATGGTGGAGTTTATGTTGAACCATATGCCGGCGGCGCCGGCGTGGCTCTGGAACTGCTGCTGACAGATACTGTTTCAAAAATTCACATAAATGATTTGAATGTTGGTGTGTACAATTTTTGGATGAATGTGCTTTTGCATACTGAGCAATTCATTGAGAGGATATATTCCTGTAATCTGAATATGGATGAATGGCATTTTCAGAGGGGGGTTTTTAATAATCCGGATCAGCATAGTGGGTTTGATGTCGGTTTTGCTTTTTTCTATTTGAATAGAACTAATAGGTCAGGAATTATAAATGGTGGGGTTATTGGTGGGTACGATCAGACCGGGAATTATAAAATTGATGCTCGGTTCAATAAAGATGCCCTTGTTGAAAGGGTGATAAGAATTTCTCGGCGGGCTGATGATATTTTTCTTTACAATATGGATGCCGAATTATTTTTGCAGACGGTCGATGCGATGAATCTATCCGATGCGTTGATTTACATTGACCCGCCTTACTATGTTAACGGAAGAAGGCTTTACGATAATTTTTACGAGCATGATGATCATTGTCGTATAAGCAAGCTGGTAGCTTCTCTAAAAACCCCTTGGCTGCTTTCTTATGATGATACAGAGCAGATTCGCCGCTTTTACTCTAATAGCCGAGTAGCTGAGATTGATCTGATCTATAGTGCGCAGCGTAAAATGAAAGGTCAAGAAGTTCTCTTTTTCTCTCAAGATCTGATCGTTCCTGTCAGCTTGCAGGTCGCGTAATAGAAGGTGGCGTTGTAATTTTTAGTCCTGACCGAAAATTGAAAGGCCGGCGCAATGCAGGTTTTTTAAGTCAGACGCATGCGCTGCCACTCGCGCTTGATCGCCCGCTGCGCGCTGGCCTTCGGGTCGATCCGCGACGCCGCCCAGGTGTGGGCGCTCAACGAGCTGGAGCCGGGGCAGGCCCGGGTACAGCAGATTAACGAATGGCTGGGGGAGGAGGTGGTGCAATTCAGGCCGTATGAACTACCTGGGGTTTGATGGCGTTCCCTTTTTCGCCGGCTTTTCATGGTCTGTTTTCTCCTTGAGGTGCTTCAGGAACAGCATCTTCTCTTTGTAGCAATAGCCGGGCGTCTTTACATCGACCTGCATTGGCGCCTCATCAGGGTGTTTGGCAATTGTAGCTTTCTCTGGGAACAGCCCCCTCGCACCTTCAAGTGGCGTCACTGTCATGAGGAGCCCCTTTCTCTCGAAGCGCAACCGAGCGAAATTCTGTCGCTGACCTCCAATGAAGTCGTAGGCAACCCCCTCGAAGATATTCGAGCTGCCTTTGACCTTCCCCTCTAGGAGTACGAAGTCCCATATTGGGAAGCTCGCGCACAACGCTTTTGTAGCGATAGTGCCGTCGATTACACCCTGCTTAACATCGATCTCCAGTCGGACATCGATAGCTGAAAGGGGAAGTTCAGAGGCATCGACGTATCCTTCTGGCTGCGCTGACCAAACGCCGCTCCAGGCCTCGTCGTCGTGATACCAACTGCTGAATCTATTGACGGTCGTCTCCGCTGCGGCTGGAAGATCTGATGCGTTGGATAGAAACTCCTTGCCCTCCTTTCCGATCAGCCAAACGACACCCCCCAAGACAGCGATCCACCACCAGTTGCGCTTCAACCATGAATCGTCAGGCTTCTTTCTTCCCATGAGTCCTCACTCCGCTCGGAACTAGCGATATCTTGCCGCTTAGCCGTTCGTCAGGCTAGTGCATGCCCGGGCGCGGGCCTCGCCAAGGTCAATTTACACCTGGCGCGCGCGCTCGTCCCCCCGCCACGCCTCCCGTCAAAGCCATCGAGGCGCAAGGCTGGTATTACGTGGGTCGAGTGCGTAACCGGGACCTCTACCGCAACGACGCACAAATTTGGCTGCCGGTTAAAAACCTCTACGTCTTGGCGTCGTCCTCACCAAAATCACTGGGTCGGATCGAGATGACCCAAAGCGCTCCGCACTTCATCCATTTGTACTGCATCAGGCATTCTGCAAAGGGTTGTAAGCATCAGCGTGTCACCGGTTCAATCGCCAAAAACAAACTCAGCAGGCAATCGGCCAATCGTGAGCGAGAGCCTTGGTTATTGGCCAGCAACTTACCGGAGGATCAATGGAATCCATCGAGAATCGTGGCCATTTACAAGCAGCGTATGCAGATAGAGGACTCGCCATCGGAGTAACTTTCCACGCCGAATCGAAGTGCTTTTAATGATCTCGGCTTTGGCCAATTACATCATTTGTTTAAAGGGGTTACAGGCCCGCGAAGCGGGTCATGAACATCGTTTTCAAAGCAATAGTCTTAAACGCAGACGGGTGTTGTCGCTGTGGCGACTGGGTTTGGAATACTGGCTCAGTGGACGCGGATCAAACTCTCGAAAAACCTTGGTGAGACTTGAGCGCGCCTTGCGAGCCGAGGTACATCAACAGGCGCAGGTGTTGGAGTAGTTTGTGGGGATCCCTCAGGGACGGATCTATTTACCCGGAATGGGCTCAATTTTTCAAATTCCCAATGCAAATCTTCAATAACTCTACGTTTGTTTAAAAACGTATTGGTTCCACCATCCATGCCCTACACCACCTTGCGCCACCCCCTACACCTAAGACAGAATCCGCCGGCTTGTGCGTCTAGCTAGCGGGCTCTATCGTTCCTGTGTCACTGAAAACCAGTGATCGGGTTTGGTAGACCCGCAGCACTGATGCATTGCGTCACCCCATGCAGTCGCATTTTTGCGCCTGGATTATGGTGGCCATGCTCAGGGCTTCTTCGGAAGCGCCGGTTCCAGTGCTCCGGTCTACCAACCTGTGTATGGTCACCACCCTTCGTTTGGTAGCGAGAGTGGATGGCTCCCATTTTGTAAGTGCTGGAGTTCCATCTATGTTCAAAGTAACGCCCAACCCACCAGAAACCGATCCCGCATCCCCCTACGAATCCCTCAACTCCAAAAAACTCCACGAAGCCGCCGAGCGCGCGCTCGATCACTACCTCCTTCCCGCCGGCCACATCATGGCCAGCGTCAACGAACCCGAGCGCATGTACCTCGCCAATCCAAAGTACGACTCGGAATCCCTGCTGGCCAATGCCAGTGAAACGCTGAGTTCAGCCTCGGAAATGCTCAACAACTTCGCCGCCGCACTCGAACCCTCACACCGCAAAACCGCGCTGGGCATTGCGCAGGTGGTGATGTTGGGTGAGCTGGCGGTGAATCAGGCGTTGGATAACGTTGAGGTGAAGGCGTAAAGCCTTTCCCGCCATGGGCAGGTGAAATGCTTTTTCACGGATAACAAAAAAGCCGTCACTTTCAAGTGACGGCTTTCACTCGCAGATCTAGCCAAACTGCCCCGCCGACTCAACCGCAGATTTCGGCTTCCTCAACCGCGTCAACTGGTAAGCAATCCCCAGCCAGACAAACCACCCCGGCATGACCATCAGCGCAATCCGCGTATCAGGCCTCAACGCCAGCAGCCCCAGCACAAAGCCCAAAAACGCCAACGAAAACCAAGCCATCGGCACGCCGCCGGGCATCTTGTAAGCCGACTTCGCATGCAGATCCGGGCGTTTTTTCCGGTAGGCGATGTAAGACGCGAGGATGGTCGACCAGGTGAAGATCACCAGAATCGCCGACACGGTGGAGACGATGGTGAATGCGGTCATGACTTCCGGCACGATGAACAGCACCAGCACGCCGACCAGCATCAACAGCGTGGTGAACGCCAGGCTCAGCAGCGGCACGCTGTTGCTCGACAGTCGGCGGAATAGGCCGGGGGCGTTGTCTTGATTGGCCAGTCCGAACAGCATGCGGCTCGAGGAGAACACGCCGCTATTGGCCGAGGAGGCCGCTGAGGTCAGGACTACGAAGTTGACGATGCCGGCCGCTGCGGGAAACCCGGCGACGAGGAACAATTCGACAAAGGGGCTTTTGACGGGGGAAACCTGCTGCCACGAGGTCACGGCAATAATGCAGGTCAGCGCGAGGACGTAGAACAGGATGATCCGCAGCGGAATCGAGTTGATTGCTTTGGGCAGGGTCTTCTCTGGCGAGCGGGTTTCAGCGGCGGCGGTGCCGATCAGCTCGGTGCCGGCGAAGGAGAAGATCGCCATTTGAAATCCGGCGAAGAAGCCGAACAAGCCGTTGGGGAACGCTGCCTGTTTGTCCACCAGGTGACTCAGGGACGCGGTGACGCCACTGGGCGAGACGAACGAGCTGGCAATCAGCACGGTGCTGACGCCGATCAGAGTCACGACGGCAATGATTTTGATGATCGCGAACCAGAATTCCACTTCACCGAATAGCCTGACGGTCAGCACGTTGAGGGCGAACAGGGTCGCCAGCATGCCGACGGCGGGTATCCACGCCGGTACGTCGGGGAACCAGTACTGGAAGAATCCGCCGACCACGACGGCGTCGCCGATCACCGCCACGCTCCAGCTCAGCCAGTACGACCAGCCGAGGAAGAATGCCGCGCGCGGGCCGAGGTAGGCGCCGGCGAAGTCGGCGAAGGTTTTGAAGTTGAGGTTGGACAGGAGCATTTCGCCCATGGCGCGCATGACGAAAAACACGAACAGGCCGATGATCATGTAGATGAGGATGATCGACGTCCCGGAGAGGGCGATGATCTTGCCGGAGCCCATAAACAGGCCGGTACCGATGGCGCCGCCCATGGCCATTAATTGGATGTGACGATTGCTGAGCGTGCGCTGCAGCGCGGGCTGTTCGAGCAGCCCGGAAGGGTTCGATTTCATTGCAAAACCTCTTGATTTTATGTTTTTGAGTTTTGGCAGAAAGTAGGTGTCGAGCGTTCTTGTTAGAGGTGCAGCGGCTGATCACGAGGTGAGTCGCCCCCTGTGGCTTGGGGGCGGCGGTTAGCGATCAACTGACGGTGCGCAGACGCGAGGTTTTGGCCGGTTGCGTATCGAGCAGTTGAAAGAGGTTTTTGATGTTGGCCGGCGTCGGCACCAAGTGGATGCGCTGGCCGATTTGCTGTGCCTGCGCCAGGTCGTTGAGGTAACGCAGTGAGGAAAAGTCTTCCAGGGCAAAACCCACCGAATCGAACACCGTCACCTGTGCATCGTTTTCGCGTCCGTCGACTTCGCCCAGCACAATGCGGAAAAACTCGATCACCGGGGAATCGGTTTCCAGTTGCTGAATGTCGCCTTCAATGCGCGTTTGCGGTTCGAATTCGACGATGACCCGGGCGTTGCGCAGGATGTCGGCGTGCAGTTCGGTTTTACCCGGGCAGTCACCGCCGACCGCATTGATGTGCATGCCGGGCTCGATCATCTCCGGCGTCAGAATGGTTGCGTAGGCTTTGTCGGCGGTGACCGTGGTGACGATGTCCGCGCCCTTGACCGCGTCCTTCACCGAGCTGGCCAGAATCACTTCGATGTCCGGGAACGCGGCGAGGTTGCGCTTCAGTTTGAGGGACGCTTCGCGATCAATATCGAAGATGCGGATTTCAGTGATGCCCAACATTTCATGGAAAGCCAGTGCCTGAAACTCACTTTGCGCACCGTTGCCGATCAGGGCCATCGAGGTCGAATCCGGGCGAGCCAGCGACTTCGCGACCAGTGCCGAGGTTGCTGCGGTGCGCACGGCGGTGGTCAAGGTCAGTTCGCTGAGCAGGGTCGGATAGCCACTCTGCACATCCGCCAGAAGACCGAAGGCCATGACCGTCAGCAAGTTCTGCTGGCCGTTGTTCGGGTGGCCATTCACGTATTTGAATGAGTACTGCTGGCCGTCGTCGGTGGGCATCAACTCGATCACGCCGTCTGCCGAGTGATTGGCCGTGCGCGGCGATTTATCAAACTGCGCCCAGCGTGCGTAGTCCGCTTCGATGTAGCCGGCCATCTCACGAATGGCGCGGCGGATGCCGACTTGGGTGAACAGGCGTGCAGCATCATCGACATCAATAAAAAGCGTCATGGTCTTATTCTCCGATCCAGTCATTGAAAGGTTGTAGAGCGCGGGCTGGCTCAGCTGCGTTTGCTCTCGAAACCGTGCAGCACGTTGACTGCATTGATGCCGATCTCATCGACCATGTAGCCACCCTCCATGACGAACAGGGTCGGGCAGCCGACGCTGGCGATCAGTTCGCCGATGCCGATGAAGTCATCGCTTTCCAGCAGGAAGTGGCTGATGGGGTCGTCCTTGAACGTGTCGACACCGAGGGAAATCACCAGCACTTCAGGGGCGAATTGCTGGAGTTTTTTGCAGGCGTGGACCAGGGCGTTGCGATAGCTCTCCCAGGTGGTGTTTTTCGGCAGGGGATAGTTGAGGTTGTAACCCTCGCCGACGCCCGCGCCGACTTCGTGGCTGTAACCCGAGAAGTACGGATAGGACACCGCCGGTTCGCCGTGCAACGAGACGAACATGACGTCGCTGCGCTGGTAAAAAATGTTCTGCGTACCGTTGCCGTGGTGGAAGTCGACATCCAGCACCGCGACACGTTTGGCTCCCTGAGTGATGGCTTGTTGCGCGGCAATGGCGGCGTTGTTGAGGTAGCAATAACCGCCCATGTATTCGCGTGCGGCGTGATGGCCGGGCGGGCGGCACAGGGCGAAGGCGCTGTCGTGGCCTTCATCGAGCAGGGCCAGGCCGGTGAGGGCAATATCGGCGCTGGTTTTCACCGCTTGCCAGGTCGTCGCGGTGATCGGCGAACCGGCATCCATGGCATAGAAGCCGAGCTTGCCGTCGATGAACGTCGGCACCTCTTCGCCGGCCAGATCGCGCACCGGCCACACCAGCGGCAAGGCGTCGTGCGTGCGACCGGTTGCGCACCATTCGCTCCAGGCACTTTCGAGAAAACTGACGTAGCGCTCGCTGTGCGCGTTGACGTAGCACGAGCGATCAAACGCGCGCGGTTCGACGATCTGCCCGAGGCCGACCTGTTTGACTCGGTTGTGCACGGTGTCGGCGCGACTCGGTTGTTCGAACGACGGCTTGAGCACGCCGTCTTTCAATTCGGTGCCGTGGTGCAACCGGTGGGAATCACTGAAAACTGTAAACATTCTGCGCATCCGTTATTGTTAGCCAGTGCAAATATTCTGTTCCGGCTAGGCTGCGCTTTCTTTGCTTTGTGTTCGGGATTCAGTCGATTATTCGGGCGTTTTTACTCAGGAATGGCGTCATGCAGAAAAAAATATCCAAACGCATCAGCCTCGACGAGACCGATCTGGCGATTCTTGAGTTGTTGCAGGAAGACGCGAGTATTTCCAACGCTGAACTCAGCGAGCGGCTGTCGCTGAGCCTTACGCCGTGCTGGCGGCGACGCAAGCGCATGGAGGAGGCGGGAGTGATCAAGGGCTATCAGGCCAACCTTGATCGGCGAATGCTCGGGCTGGATATCATGGCGTTCGTGCACATTCGTTTTTCCACCCATGCCGACCATGCACCGGACGCTTTCGAGGCGGTGATTGCGCAATTGCCGCAGGTGGTGGCCTGCCACAAGATCACCGGCGATGCCGATTATGTGTTGCAGGTGTTGGCGGAGGATCTTGATAGCTACAGCGACTTTATCGAGCAGGTGCTCCGGCGTCAGGTGGGGATTGCGTCGATCCAGTCCAGCCTGGCATTGCGCGAGGTCAAGACTGGGAGCCGGATTGCGATTCCCAAGCCGGCAAAGGACTGAGCGGACAGGCATCTGGATCAGCATTTTCAGCCCCGTTTTACATCAGTAGCGATGTGCCATAAAGCGTGATGGCAATGCGTCATCACGCAGCTGTAAAAGTTCAACGATTGTACAAAAATATAAAGTTGTACAAGTTTTCGCAAAATTACTAGCATCCCTCCAGACACCTTTGCTGAAACGATAAATCCAGCGTGCAGACCCTCTGTTTGCGACGTGATGGGTTTGTCTGCCGATGCTCGCGTCGGGTTTCTTCTCGACGCTTCGACAGCATCTGCATTTTGCATTTTCGGGACAGCTGGAGCGTCCCGTATTACGCCTTGGATGACGACCCCCGAATGTCTGGACGGTGACTGTGGTTACCGGAGATCAATTTTTTGTGCCTGGCGTTTCGCGTCAGGGCGTTGAGGCTGAATATGGCAGTTGCATCGAATTTCCTGGGTGACATCAAAGTTTCCCGCAAGCTGGGAACCGGCTTCGGCATTCTTCTGCTGGCTGTTTTGGCGGTTGCCTTCATTGGCTATAACAGCAACAGCGTGCTGGTTGATCGCTTGAGTACGACGCGTCTGATCGGCACGCTGAATGACGCTACGCAAGAGATGCGTCTTTCCGAGAAACAGTACGAAGCCGCCGCTGATGCAGCGTTCGCCGACGCCTATAACGCTCAGTTGAATGTCTTGCAGGGCCTTGTCAGCAAGGCCCTGGAAACGTTGACTCGCGCTGAAAACCAGCAAGCCTTGAAGGCCTTGCAAACGACGATTGTCGCCTACGACCAGAAGGTCAAGCGGTTGATCGCTGCCGATAAGTCGACCACCGATGCTCTGAAGCCCTTGAGTGCGCTGTCGGACAAGTACGCGCAAACTTTTGCCGGCATGCTTGAAGGCACCACGACCAGTGCGCTGGCGTCTGCCGATGGCGAACGCGTTCGGGATCTGCGCACGGTGGCCGATTTGCGCAATGGCATGACCACGTTTCGCCTGATGTTGCGTCGTTACATTGCGGTGCCTAACGAGGCGAACAAAAACCTGATGATGGAAACCATCGATACCTTCTTGAGTGATATCACCAAGGCGCGTACCAGCCTGCCGGCGACCCTGTCGAGTCAACTGGAAGAAGCGCATGCCGGCATGCGTCGTTATCGCGAAGTATTGGTGGAAGTGGCCGGGCTGTTTGAGCAGAAGCAGAACATGCGCGAGCAGGTCGACCAGGAAAGCAAGGCGATGGACAAGATCATGAATGGCCTGATGGACACCCAGCAGCGCCTGGCGCGTGAGGATCAACACTCAGCCTTTGTTCAGATCTCCGTATTGACCGTGTTGGCGCTGGTGATCGGGCTGTTTGCTTCGCTGGTCATCTCGCGCCAGATCACTTCGCCACTGGCGCTGACGGTTGAACTGGCTCGACGTATTGCCAAGGGCGACCTGACGGTACAGGCCAAATCAAACCGCAAAGACGAGTTGGGCGATCTGCAAAATGCGATGCAGGAAATGGCGCAGAACCTGAACACGCTGGTGCAAGGTATCGGCAACGGAGTCACGCATATTTCCACTTCTGCGCAAAAGCTCTCGGCCATGAGCGAGCAGACCAGTGCCGGTGTGCGTCAGCAAAAAAGCGAAGTGGATCAAGTCGCCACGGCGATGCACGAAATGGCTTCGACGGTGCAGGAAGTTGCGCGTAACACCACCGATGCGTCCGCCGCCGCGACGTTGGTCGATCAACAGGCTCGCCACGGCAGTACGGTGGTTAAGCAGGCGACGTTGCAGATCAGTGAACTCGCTGTGGCCATCGAAGAGCTGGGCGGCGCGATGAACGTGCTGTCTCAGGACAGCGAGCAGATCGGCAAAGTGATCGATGTCATCAAAGCCGTCGCCGAGCAGACCAATCTGCTCGCGTTGAATGCCGCTATCGAAGCCGCACGGGCGGGAGAGCAGGGGCGTGGTTTCGCTGTGGTGGCAGACGAGGTGCGCTCGCTGGCTCAACGCACGCAGGACTCGACCAAGGAAATCGAAGCGCTGATCGTCACCCTGCAACAAGGCGCGCAAGCGGCCTCGACCCTGATGGCCTCCAGCCGCGAGCGCACCCTCGATACGGTGGTGTTGGCGCAGAAGGCCGAGTTGGCGATTACCGAGATCAATCAGTCCATTGGTACGATCCAGGAGATGAGCCTGCAGATCTCGGCCGCTGCCGAGCAGCAAAGTGCCGTGGCCGACGAAATCAATCGCAGCATCGTCAGCGTACGGGATGTGGCTGACCAGTCGGCGGTTGCCAGTGAAGAGAGTGCAGCTGCGACGGTTGAGTTGGCGTCACTGGGGCAGGACTTGCAGCGAATGACGGCGCATTTTCGCACTTGATTTTTGGAACGATGAATCTGCAGCGATTTCGAATATTCAAGCGTCGCAGGGCTAGCGTTGGGGCGTGGTGAGCAGGTGACTCGGTTCAACAGCAGTTTTTTACCTATAGTCAGGGAAGGTTACAACCCGTTATCAGGGGGTGTCATGACCGAATTTCCAGAATCATTCACGTCACGCGGAGGCTGCGAGGGCTGTAAGGACAAAAGCGTGCCGGACATGGATTTCGCCTTCGCTTTTCAGCCCATTGTGGATGTGCGTGATCAAACGATTTTTGCCCATGAGGCCTTGGTTCGCGGCCTGAAAGGCGAGGGCGCCTTGTCAGTGCTGGAGCAGGTCGACGATCAAAACCGTTACCGATTTGATCAACTGTGTCGAGTACGGGCGATTTCCACGGCGGCTGAGTTAGGGATGACGCAGTTCTTGTCGATCAACTTTTTGCCGAATGCCGTTTACCGTCCGGAAATGTGCATTCGCAGCACGCTGGAAGCGGCGCGTGCTCACGGCTTCCCACTGGAGCGGCTGATCTTCGAGGCGGTGGAGGGCGAGCACGTTGAGAGCAACAAGCATTTGATGAATATCTTGCGCGAGTATCGTGAGTTTGGTTTCAAGACGGCGATCGACGACTTTGGCGCAGGCTATTCCGGCCTTAACTTATTGGCGGATTTCCAGCCGGATCTGATCAAGCTGGATATGGCGCTGATCCGCGATATTCACCGTGACCGAGTTCGCCAGACCATTGTGCGTAACGTGGTGAACATGTGTACCGAGTTGGGCGTGGAGGTGATCGCCGAGGGCATAGAAGTTGCCGAGGAACGAGATTTTCTCGCCGACTGCGGCATCTATTTGATGCAGGGGTACTGGTTCGCCAAGCCCGCTTTCAAATCGCTGGCGCAGATCCCGACAAGTGCGTGGCAGAAGAGATGATCGCTTTCAGCTCGCACTGATCCGCTCGATAACGGGGACCAGCGTTGGACGTTTGTTGCGCCATTCAGCGTTGGTAATCCCCAACAACACCACATCGACCCGAACCCCATCCTTCACCACGTTCTGCCGCCGAACACCTTCAATCTCAAACCCGAACTTCTGGTGCATCTTCACCACTGCCGCATTCATCGCCAACACTTCGCAATTCAGCTTTTCCAGCCCCGCCACGCCAAACGCGTAATCGAGCATCCAGAACTCGACCACACTGCCCAGGCCCTTACCCTGCAACCCGACGTCCAGATAAAACGCCCAATCCGCGCTCTTGTGCAAAACGTTGATCGCATTCAACGAAACAACCCCGACGGCCTGCTCATCCCTGATCACCACAAACACTTGCTGGCGTGGGTTGCCCTGCAACGAGTCCAGCCAGTTGGCATGTTCCGCTTCGCTGATTTCATGCGAGGTGTACATGAATTTGCGCACGTCCGGCTGGTTGCGCAGGGTGCGCACGTGGGCCTGGATGGCGGGACTGGCGTCGGTGAGGGGCAGGAATTGCATGGGGATGTCCTTGTCGGCGGGTAGCGATTCTGAACCGGCGCTGTCGATCAGCAAAGTTTCATCTTGCCGCGTGCGGTGCAGGCCTAGGATGTTGGCACAAGATCGTCGCTGTTCATCCCGAGGGGAATCGTGCCATGAGCGCCAATGTCGTCAAAGTGCTGTTGATTGTTGCTGTGTCGGTGTTGAGTGCCTGTTCGGGCGCGGGTGGCTTGACCACCACCAGTTGTTTCTCCAGCGACTGTCAGTCGCCGGAGGGGCGCAACGCCAATACGTTGAAGTTTGGTGGCAACAGTATCGGCAGCAGTCTCAATCAGTACAGCTCCGGGATGTTGCATGACGATTGAGGATTACTGCGCGGCAGGTACGGCAATCCACTCGCTCAGGGTTTGCTGATATTTGCCGGTGACTTTGCTCAAGTGCAGCCACTGATCGACATACAGTTTCCAGCTGATGTCATCGCGCGGCAGCAAGTAAGCCTTTTCGCCATATTGCATGTACTGATGCGGATTCACCGCGCACAAGCCCGGTTTGAGTTTCTGCTGATACAGCGCTTCCGAGGCGTCGGTGATCATCACGTCGGCCTGGTTGTCGAGCAGTTGCTGGAAGATCGTCACGTTGTCGTGCAGGGCCAGTTGCGCTTTGGGCAGGAAGGCGTGGACGAAGGCTTCGTTGGTGCCGCCGGCGGGTTCGACCAGGCGCACGTTGGGCTGGTTGATCTGTTCGACCGTCTGGTACTTGCTGACATCAGCGCAGCGCACCAGCGGGATCTTGCCGTCGGTGTCGAGGGTGTTGCTGAAGTAGGCTTTTTTCTGCCGTTCGAGCGTCACCGAGATGCCGCCCATGCCGATGTCGCACTTGCCGGCCTGCATGTCCGGCATCAGGGTTTTCCAGGTGGTTTGCACCCATTGCACTTTGACCCCGAGGCTGTCGGCCAGCGAACGGGCCATGGCGATGTCGATGCCTTCGAAGTCGCCGTCGGGGCGTTTGAAGGTGTAGGGCTTATAGTCGCCGGTGGTGCACACGCGCAACTGGCCTTGTTGCTGGATGCTGTCGAGGTGCGACGTGTTTTCCTGCGCTTGAACGGCGGAGGCGAATGTGAGCGCACCGCAAAGGATCATCGTGCTTTTTAGAATTGTCATTGAGATCGGGTTTCCGACAAGGAAGGTGGCCCAGTGTAGTGAAACGCTTTCGTCGGTGTCACCCAGCTCGCACCAGGCGATCTGCCAGATCCCGCGCCTGTTGTGAGGCCAGCAGCCGCGAGTTGCGGTCGAGGTCTTCCCCGAGAATGGTCTTTTCGACGATCAGCGCGTGCACATCAGTGATCCCGACAAATTCGAGCCACGCTTGCATGTAGGGTTTCTGAAAGTCGAACCGCCCGGCGGGCGTGGTCGATTGCGCAGAAAAATCCAGGCCGCGGGCATAGGCAACCACAGCGGTTTTTCCGTGCAGCAACCCTTGCGGGCCAAGCTGCGGGTCGAAGCTGAAGAGGATGTCCTTCTGTGACACCAGGTCGATGTAGTGCTTGAGTTTGTAAGGAATGCTGTAATTCCACAGCGGTACTGACATCACCAGAATGTCGGCACGGTGCAGGTGGGCGGCGAGTGCCTCGAGTTCTTCCCAGACCGTTTGTTGGGCTGGTGTTCGCGCTATTCCGTTGAGTCCTGCGTACTTGGCGTTCATCGCCTCTTCGCCGAACTCCGGCAGTGGCATGCCCCACAGGTCGAGGGTTTCGACGTGTGTCTGCGGATGATGCTGCAGATAGCGATCGATAAAGCTGCGGGCCACTTGCAGTGACGCGGAGCGTTGTTTGCGCGGTGAGCATTCAATGTGCAGAAGGGTGGTCACGATAAGCCTCGGCAGTCGGGGGGAATGCGAGGCATTGCAACATAGCGCGCTTCAAACTATAAATCGTGAATAAATCGGTCATTGATCACGTATCTCACTATGTTTGACGCCCTGTTGCTCAAGACCTTTGTCACCGTTGTCGATGAGGACGGCTTCAGTCGTGCGGCGGAAAAACTGCATCTGACCCAGTCGGCGGTCAGCGGTCATCTGCGCCGACTCGAAGAACAAGTCGGCAAACCGCTGCTCAAGCGCACCACTCGTTCTCAGCAACTCACCGCTGATGGCGAACGCCTGATCGCCTATGCGCGGACGATTCTGGCGTTGAATCGCGATGCCTGGGCGCAGCTCACGGGCACACCGTTTCAGGGGCGGATGCGGATTGGCCTGTCCGAGGATTTTGTCGAGGCGCGTTTGTTGCGCGCGTTGCAGGATTGCGCGGCGCAGCATCCAGGCATGGAGCTCGATGTGCAGGTGAATATTCCGGGAACGCTGCTGGGCCAGATGCAGCAGGGCGATCTGGAGATGGTCATCGGCTCGCAGTGCGAAACCGGCGCATCGGGGCGTTTACTTTGGCAAGAACCGCTGGTGTGGGCGTGGGCCGCACAACCCGTGATTCAACTGCCGACGCCATTGCCGCTGGCGCTGTTTCCTGAGCCGTGTCCGTATCGTGAGGCGGCGCTGACGCGTTTGGCTCAGGCGGGCATTGCTCAGCGTACCGCGATGCTGTGTTCGAGCACCGCCGGGTTGCGCGCGGCGGCATTGTCCGGATTTGCCGTGGCGCCGGTGCCGGCGAGTCAGTTGGGGCAGGGGTTGACGGCGCTCGGCGCGGAACAGGGCTTGCCGGTGTTACCGGATGCGCAGTTCCGCTTGTTTGTCGCGCCTCACGTTGAGCCGCAGATGATCGATGCGCTATCGCAGGTGATCGTCGAGTTTTGCTCGGCGCGGCGGCAGTAATCGCGGCTAGAGGCCGAGGCCTTCCTGCACCGCGAGCAAAAGATTGTTTTCGGTCAGCGCGATGGCATCCAGTTGCTGGCCTGTTTCAATCGACTGCACCCACCAATGGCTTTCACCATGCTCATCCACGGTACGCAGCAGATAGGTGTCCGTGGCTGACGGGATGATTTGCACGCGTCCGGCGCCATCCTCGGTAAACCGCGCAATGGGATCGAATGTCAGGGTTTGATGATTGGCTTCGATCACCAGTTGGTCGATGGCGTAATCGTGGGATTCACCATCGGGTGAGGTTTCGCAAACGTGGGTCGGATTGCGGCGAATCTTCAGGCCGACTTCGATCACCGGTTTCAGCCACTCTTCGATACGGTGGAACAGGCTGTCTACCTGCTTCGGCCAGCAATCGATCTCCAGCGCGGCATCCGCATGCGTGTGCCGGGTTTGCTTGAGTTTGGCGGCGAGTTCGTCTGCTTTACTCATTTCGGATCCCTTGGTTTGATGTCTGCCTGATAATCGTAGACCTTTCAACGGCGTACGGTGTTGCCTTGCGTCATGCGCTTGCAACACAAGCGTGTCGAAATCAGCGCTGGCCAAGTCTGGTCAGGATCGAAAACCACGGACGCAGGCGTCCCAAGGAGCGGGTAGATGAAAAAGCTGTTTACAATTTTGGCAGTGATTGCGCTGACGGTCGGTAGCATCGGTTTGAGTTCGGCGCGCCAATCGCAGTCGAGCAAAGCGCAGGCGGAATCGGTGGCGGGGGTGTTCGATTACTACCTGCTGGCGTTGTCCTGGTCGCCGACCTTTTGCCTTACGCATAAAGATGACTCGCAGTGCACGGGCAAGGGCTATGGCTTCGTGCTGCACGGTTTGTGGCCGCAATACGCCAAGGGTGGCTGGCCGGAATCCTGCCCACCGCTGACCACGCTGAACGCGGCGCAAACCAGCCAGGGCCTGATGCTGTTCCCGACCAAAAAACTGCTCGACCACGAATGGTCCAAGCACGGCACCTGCAGCGGCCTCGGCGCAATGGGCTATCTGGATGAAGCGGACAAAGCCGTGGCGGCGGTGAAAATCCCCGATGAGCTGCAACCGTTCAGCAGTTCCTATTACTTCGAAGCCCAGGAAATTGCCGACCTGTTCCGCAAGGCCAACCCGGGGATTCCGGCCGATGGCATCGCGGTCATTTGCAGCGGCCCGGAGTTGTCGGAAGTGCGCGTGTGCATGGGCAAGGATTTGCAGTTCGGCGCCTGTGGCAAGGGCGTGAAAACCCAATGCCGCGCGGGGGATATCCGGGTGCCGCCGTCGCGCTAACCTGAGCGGTTTCCACGTATCAAAAAGGCGCCCGATCGGGCGCCTTTTTTGGTCTGAAGGTTTGAAGTACCCGGCGAACTCCCGCATGCTTGCGCCCCCGAAAGGATGACCACGTAACATCGCAAGGAGCTGTTCATGAGCGGAAAACCCGCCGCCCGCGTCACCGATCCAACCGCCTGCCCATTGCCGGGACATGGCACCAATCCCATTGTCAGTGGCTCCCCGAATGTGAATTTCGACGGCTTGGCGGCTGCGCGGATGACTGACAAATCCGCCTGCGGCAGCCCGATTACCGGCGCTGTTGCGTCGACGGTGTTCATCAACGGTTTGAACGCCGCGACACTGGACAGCACCGGTGGGCACGGCAACGTCGTCATCGGCGGTTCAGGCACGGTCATCATCGGTGACACGGTGACGTCGGCTCCCTTCAGTGGTTTGCTGCCGATGCCGGTGCATTTCACTGACAGGTTGAAACTGGTCAATGACGTGACCGGCGAGCCCATGCCTGATCATCCTTACGTTATTCAGCGCGCTGACGGGCGTCTGGAACATGGGGTGTCTGACGCGAACGGATTTACTCACCAAGTCAGCTCGCATCTGCCTGAAACCATCAAGTTGTTTTTGGAGGAGTGAGGCATGGCTGCTGAAACGGTAACGTGCGCGAAGGGCAACAATTACAAGCTGCACAAGGAACATGCGCTGACGGACAAGAAGGATGTCAGTGACAAGCCTGTGCCGGTGGAGAGTACCAAGGCGATTGTTCTATTTGTTGGTGGGGCTGGCGACAAAGAGAGTTATTACTTTTCCGGACCGTATAAAAATATCCGAGAGGCATGGGTGACATTTGATGACCGCACCCGAAAGTTGCAAGAGCAGGGTAGATATAAGTCAGATTGGTTGGGCTACAACGAGGTCAGAGGTAAACAGGATATTCAGCGTCATGTCTTGAGCCTTATTCCTTACAAGAGTTGTCCTGTTTATATCGTCGGACATAGCCTCGGTGGATGGAATGGCGCTCATCTGACAAAAATCATGTCGGAATGGGGCTACCGGGTTCAGATGCTGATCACTCTTGATCCGGTAGGAGAGGGGGCTTTGGTTTGGCTGGGGTCGGATATTTATCGCGAGCGACCTGAGCCAATTACCAATGACTGGATAAATATCAAGGCTGCACCCACTCAGAGAGACCCGTCAGATGGGGTGGCTGACTTTGGCGAGAAATGGCTTGTTTCATGCGGTCCCTCGGTGAATGTCAGTGTTGATACGAACCATGCCAATGCATTCGGGCTATTCAATGCGCCCATAGCAGGCAGGAAATCGGCGAGCGACTTCTTGTTTGAATCCATCATGAAGGAGTTTCCGGGTGAATAAGTTTTTACTTTGCGTATTTCTATGTATTTGTTCCGGGTGTGCTAAAGATCATATAAAACCACCTGCGAACTTGGTCTTCCGTTCTGTTGAGAGGGATGATAGTTCGCTTTTGTATGTCATTCGGTATCACTCGGATGTCGATGTCCTTAATCTTTTTGATCGAGGAGAAAGGGTGGGTATGGCTTCAGGCATGCTCGAGTGCGCTTTGTCGGATGACCAAGATTTTTCTATTAAGAAATTTATGCGATTTACTGCATTTGGTGTAATACAACCCGAAAAAGACGTCAGCAGTAAAATGGGGTTCTCCTACTTGACCCGTACATTCATGAGTGAACTTTCAAACGGTGGGGGTTCGCAGCGAGACTTGTCAGCGTCAGAACTAAACCAGCTCCTATCCAACAAACAACAAATCCCCTGCAAAGTCGTCGTCACCGCCTACGGCTACAAACCCTACTACTCCAACACCATGAACATACCCGTCGCGGATCTGCTGCGGGAAATCAACACACCCCGATAACAGAACCAAGGGGGATTTCAGGCAAATCCCCCCGCATCCACGCCCAACTCCCCACGCAAAAACTCCACCAGACCGCGCTGCAACCCGCTCAAAACCCCCTCACGGCTAACCAACGCCAATTCCGTCGGCGCCAGTTCCGGCAAATCCATACACACCTGATGCTCAGGCAACACCGCCGACACTGGCAGCACCGACACCCCCAACCCCGACGCCACTGCCGCTTGAATCCCGGTCAGGCTGTGGCTGCCGAACGCCACCCGCCAAGGTCGCTGAGCAACATCGAGCAAACGAATGGCGCGCTGCCGATACAGGCAGCCTTGCGGAAACAACGCCAACGGCAACACGTCAGTGGAAGAATCAAACTCCGCACCTTTGACCCACACCAGTCGTTCCGGCCAGGTCGCCCACGCCGGGCCGCTGTCGGGTTCGCGTTTGATCAGGGCGATGTCGATGTCGCCGGCATCGAGGCGCTGGCGCAGATCGAGGCTCATGCCGCTGAGGGTTTCCAGCCGCGCTTGCGGATGGCTGCGGGTGAAGCCGGCGAGAATCAGCGCCATGCGCCGCGCGTCGAAGTCTTCCGGCATGCCGATACGGAGGATTTCCAGGTCGAGGTCGCTGGCCAAGGCTTCAGTGGCTTCGGCGGACAGCGCGAGCAAACGGCGCGCGTAGTGAATCAACAATTCGCCGTGCTCGGTGACGGCGACATTCAGCCCGGTACGGTCGCGCAGCAGCAGGGCATGGCCGACCAACTCCTCGAGTTTGCGCACCTGCTGGCTGACCGTCGATTGGGTGCGGTGCACGCGCTCGGCGGCGCGGGTGAAGCTGCCTTCGTCGACCACGCAGACAAAGGTTTTCAGCAATTCCAGGTCCAGCATGGCGATGCTCTCGATAGTGTTTTTTCAACTGACGATTGGCTATTTATTTAATTTCACACTATCACCGGGTGCTCATAAGCTGAAGTCCTCACGACGGAGGATTCGACCAATGACACTCATCCACACTCCGCGCCCGCAGTGGCTGACCTTCGATTGCTACGGCACGTTGATTCAATGGGACGAAGGCCTGAAAGCTGTGGTCGGCGAAATCCTCAGCGAGAAGGGCGAGCATCAGGTCGACGTCGGGCACCTGATTGACGTCTATGACCGCCATGAACATCGCCTCGAACAGACCCCACCGCACCGTTCGTTCCGCGAGCTAAGCACCCTCGGCCTGCAATTGGCCCTGGAAGAATTGGGCTTGCCCAGCCTGCCCGAAGACAGCCAGCGTCTGGCCGCCGCGATCCCGAAAATGCCGCCGTTTGCCGAGGTGATCGAGACCCTGCGTGAATTGAAAGCCATGGGTTTCAAACTGTGCATCGTCTCCAACACCGACGACGACATCATTGCCGGCAACGTCGCGCAACTCGGCGGCCACATCGACCGGGTGATCACCGCGCAACAGGCCGGCGCCTACAAACCGGCACCACGGCTGTTCGACTACGCTCATGAGCAGTTGGGCGTCAGCCGCGCAGATGTGGTGCACATCTGCGCCAGCCCGATGCTCGACCACACGGCGGCGCGGGACATGGGCTTTCGCTGCGTGTGGATCGATCGCGGCACCGGCCGCCAGTTGCTGGCGGACTATCGCCCCGACGCGATCCTCAACCGCCTCGGTCAAGTGTTGCCGCTGTTCAAATCCCTTGGTTGGTAACGGAGAATCGTCATGGCTCACACCCTGACTGCCAGTGCGCCGGCCGCACGCCCGACAGCGCTGAACCTCGACACCGAAGCGATCATCACCGCGCGCAACGAACTCGCAGCGTGCTTTCAACTGGCCGCGCTGCATGGGTTGGAGGAGGGCATCTGCAATCATTTTTCGGCGATGCTGCCGGGGCATGATGATCTGTTTCTGGTCAATCCCTATGGCTACGCCTTCGCCGAAGTCACCGCGCAGAATCTGCTGGTTTGCGACTTCGACGGCAATGTGGTTGAAGGCGAAGGCCATCCGGAAGCCACGGCATCCTATATCCACGCGCGCCTGCACAAACAACTGCCGCGAGTGAAAGTCGCGTTCCACACCCACATGCCTCACGCCACGGCGTTGTGCCTGCTGCAAGGGTCGCCGCTGTTGTGGCTGGGGCAGACCGCGCTGAAGTTCTACGGGCGCACGGCGGTGGACGAGGACTACAACGGCCTGGCGTTGGACGCGTCCGAAGGCGACCGTATCGCCGGGGTCATGGGCGACGCCGACATTCTGTTCCTGAAAAACCACGGCGTGATCGTCGCCGCGCCGACCATCGCCGAAGCCTGGGACGACCTCTATTACCTGGAGCGCGCCGCCCACGTGCAACTGCTTGCGATGGCCACGCAACGCGAGCTGAAACCGGTACCCCACGCCATCGCGCAACTGGCCTATGAGCAGATGCGCGAGGGCGATGCGCAAAGTGCGCAGGCCCACTTGCACAGTGCGATGCGGCGCCTGGCCCTTCACAACTGACTAACCCTAAAGAGGCAATCGAAAATAAATCGGCGAACAGCGATCATCCAAACTCGTTGTGCGCCGATATACCTGGGCGGGACCGGGGCGTTTGCCCCGTAGATTCCGGTGGGCTACGCTCACAAACATAAGGGCTTCCCCGCTGGCGCCCTTGTCGTACCTGCCCAGGACTTGCTTTTGCCTATCCCTATTCACGATCCGCATCAGGCCCCCGGAGGCACCCTTAAACGCCTGCCGCTGCGCAAAGCGGCGGTGCTGTTTATCGTTGCGGTGGGGTTGTGTCTGTCCGGTTTGCTGTACCTGCAACTGGAGCAGTCGCGACGGCAGGATCTGGCGGTGGCGAAAGTGGCGTCGAGCAACCTGACCCGGGCCATGGCGCAGCAGGCCGAGGACACCTTTCTGGCGGCGGACCTGGTGATAACCAGCCTGGTTGACTGGATTCAGGACGACGGTTACGGCGCAGCGCAAAGACCACGGCTGCAGAAAACCTTCGCCCGGCGCGTGCAGCAACTTGATCAGTTGCACGGCATGTTTCTCTTCGACACGCAGGGCCAGTGGGTGATTACCTCGTTCGCCGATCTGCCCCGTGGTCATGGCGTGGCCGATCGCGAGTACTTCAAGTTTCACCAGCAGAACGCCTCGACGCTGGCGCACATCGGCCCGGCGATTCGCAGCCGCGAGAACGGTGAGTGGATCATCCCGATCTCCAAGCGCATCAATGATCACGCCGGCAATTTCCAGGGTGTGCTGCTGGCCGGGATCAAGATGTCGTACTTTGATCGCTTCTTCGAAAGTTTCAGTCTCGATGACCAAGGCATCATGTTTCTCGGCCTGAGCGACGGCACGTTGCTCGCCCGCCGTCCGTTTGATGAAAACCTGATCGGAACGTCGCTGGCGCAAGGGCGGATTTATCGCACGTTGCTGCCTGAGGCGGCGGCCGGCACTGCAATGATCGATTCGGTGGTCGATGGCGTCGTGCGTTTGTACGGTTATCGACGTTTGTCGGCGTATCCGTTAGTGGTGTCGGCGGCGACCTCGCGCGACACGATTCTCGAGGGCTGGTACGCACGCGCATTCCAGTCGAGTGTGATCGTCGCCTTGGTGATTCTCGGCATCGGCCTGTTTGGCTGGGTGTTCATTCATCAGGTGCGCGACGGCGAACGGATCGAGAAAAACCTGCGCAAGGCACAGCGCACGCTGGAGCAGATTGCGACCCACGATAGCCTGACCGGGTTGGCCAATCGACGCTTGTTCGAGCGTTCGCTGGAGGTCGAATTTGCCCGTGGCGCGCGGCAGGTCAGTCCAGTCAGCCTGATCATGCTCGATATCGATTTTTTCAAGCGCTACAACGATGCTTATGGGCATGTGGCGGGGGATCATTGCCTGACTCAGGTTGCTCAGGTGCTGAGGGCCTGCTGCCAGCGCAAGTCTGATCTGGCGGTGCGCTACGGCGGTGAGGAATTTGCAGTGCTGCTGCCGGACACCGATATCAACGGTGCGCTGGCAATTGCCGGGCAGATCCGCCGCAGCGTGATCGACAAGCACATCACCCACAGCGGCTCGCCGACCGGGTATCTGACGGTGAGTCTGGGCTGTTACTCGTTTATTCCGAGCGGCAATGACAGCCTGGAAGTGTTTATCCAGCGCGCCGATGCGGCGTTGTATCAGGCGAAAAATGCCGGGCGCAATCGCGCAGCGGTGTTGTCACTGGACAGCGGTCTGGCCGAGTTGATGCGCTCGGACCGCTAACTCAAACGCTGACACCAACCCTGTGGGAGCGAGCTTGCTCGCGAAAGCGCAGTGTCAGGCGATGAAGATGTTGACCGATCTAACGCCTTCGCGAGCAAGCTCGCTCCCACAGGGATTTTCATTAAGCCAAGATTATGTGAATACCCATACAACCGAGGGTTTTCACCATGGATGGCTCTTGTTCGTTCAGCCGCCAGTGCCACCGCCCGCGCCGCCAGTCCCGCCACCCGCCGAACCGGTGCCGCCGCCAGCCCCGGAACCGGAACCGCTGGCCCCGCCATTGGTGCCAGTTCCGGATCCCATACCCGAAGAACCGCTACCACCCGACGGCGCGCCCGGGGTGTTGTCTGGCGGCGTGGTTGTGCTGGTCGGGCCACCGGATTTGGTGCCGGTGGCGTCAGCGCCATCATTGGCGGCGAAGCTGGCGGCCGATGCCGTGGCCAGCAGGCCGGCGAGCAATAACGAGGTGAGTTTGCGCGTGATCATGATCCGTCTCCAGAAATGGGATGTACCTGATATTGGTCTGACGCGCAGAACCCTTGGTGCCGATTGACTGACGAGTGGTCAGCCGTGAAAACCGAAGTGGCCTCCTGATCTTCTGGAATATTGGCTATTTGCCGAACCGGGTGCGGGGACTAACGTAGCCACACATTCACTTGCTGCCCGGAGCTACCATGAAACCTCGTACCGATTTCTACACCGCATCGCCAGACGCACTGAAAGCGATGATCGCCCTGGAGACTGCGGTTTCGAAGCTGCCGCTGGAAAAGACCCTGATCGAGCTGGTCAAACTGCGCGCTTCGCAGATCAATGGCTGCGCGTTCTGCATCGACATGCACACCACTGATGCGATCAAGGGCGGCGAAACCCCGCGCCGTTTGTTCGCGGTCACCGCTTGGCGTGAAGCGCCGTTCTTCAGCGACCGTGAACGCGCCGCGCTGCTGTGGACTGAATCGCTGACCCAACTGAGCCTGACCCACGCCCCGGACGAAGATTACGACGTGGTCGCCGCGCAGTTCACACCGAAAGAAATGGTCGATTTGACCGTGGCGATCAGCACCATCAACAGCTGGAATCGTTTGGCCGTAGGTTTCCGCAAAATCCCACAAGCCTGAGTAAACACACACAAATCCCTGTAGGAGTGAGCCTGCTCGCGATGGCGATGTGTCAGTCGACATTTGCTTCGCTAACACACCGCTATCGCGAGCAGGCTCACTCCTACAGGAGGAAGTGGATGTCTGCAAAAATAGGCATCAATGCCCATCCGCGCTCGGCGCTGCCGGTGGTTGCACCTTGCGCATCAAGGGCACCATCGCGGTGGCGATGACGAAGCACGCCCCGATCATCAGAAAGGTGTCGCCGTAGGTCTGCGTCTGCGCCTCACGGTAAGTGAGCAGCCACAACTGGCGCAGGCTGGCGGTGACGCCGACGTCGCCGCTCTGGCCCAGCGTTGCAAGGTTGCCACCGACCTGCGCCAGCCACTGATTCATCGCCTCATTGCTGCTGTTCAGATGCTCGGCCAACCGGGTGAAGTGCAGATTGGTGCGGTCATTGAGAATGGTCGCGCACGCCGCAATACCAATCGCCCCGCCGAGATTGCGCATCAGATTGAACAGCCCCGACGCATGCTTGAGGCGTGCCGGTGCCAACCCTCCCAAGGTCAACGTCACCGCTGGCGGCACCGCCAGTTGCTGGGCAATCCCGCGCAACGCTTGCGGCAGCATCAACTCGCCGGCGCCCCAGTCGTGGGTGATCGGGCTGAACTCCCACATCGATATCGCGAACAGACCCAGACCGATCATCATGATCCAGCGCAGGTCCATGCGATTGGCCAGAAAGGCATACAGCGGAATCGCCATGATCTGGAACACGCCGGTGGAGAAAACCGCCAGACCAATGTCCAGCGCGCTGTAGCCGCGTACGCGGCCGAGGAACAGCGGCGTCAGGTAAATCGTCGCGAACAGGCCGATGCCAGTGACGAACGAGAAGAAGCAGCCGAGGGCAAAATTGCGATCCTTGAGTGCGCGCAGATCAACGATCGGATTGGCCACATGCAAGGTGCGGCCAATGAACGCCAATCCTGCCAATCCACTGATCCACGCGGTGGTCAGAATGGTCTGGTCGCTGAACCAGTTCCAGCGCGGACCTTCTTCGAGGGTGTATTCCAGGCAGCCGAGAAACAGCGCAAGAAACACCATGCTCAGATAGTCCGCGCCTTTGAGCAGGGACAATTCCGGCTGGTCGATTTTCACCAGCATCGGCACCGCTACGGCAACGAAAATCCCCGGTACCAGGTTGATGTAGAACAACCAGTGCCACGAGGAAATATCAGTGATCCAGCCACCGATCACCGGCCCCAGTGTCGGCGCCAATGACGCGACCGCGCCGATGGTCGCGGCGGCGATTACCCGTTGTTTGCCGGTGAAGAAAAAGAACGCCGTGGTGAACACCAGCGGGATCATCGAACCACCGAGAAAACCTTGCAGCGCGCGAAAGGCAATCATGCTCTGGATATTCCAGGCAATGCCGCAGAGTAAGCTCGCCAAGGTAAAACCGACCGCCGAAGCGCAGAACAACCAGCGCGTGGAGAACACTCGCGACAGCCAGCCGGACAGCGGAATCACGATGATTTCGGCGATCAGGTAACTGGTCTGCACCCAAGCGGTTTCGTCGGTGCCGGCAGACAGTCCGCCGCCGATATCGCGCAGCGACGCCGAGACGATCTGGATGTCGAGCAACGCGATGAACATGCCGATGCACATGGTCGCGAAGGCGAATACCTTGGTCGCGGTCGCCATGTCCGCCGCGTTGAACGGTTGCGCTGGGGCGGCAACGGTGGTGCTCATGGCGCGACGGCCACGGCGCTGGTTTCCGGTTGCACGCGGGTGTCGACTTCCGCTGTTACCGACAGGCCCGGGCGCAAGTGACCGAGCACGCCGTCAGCTGGATCAAGGAGGATGCGCACTGGCACGCGCTGGACGATTTTGGTGAAGTTGCCAGTGGCGTTTTCCGGCGGCAGCACACTGAATAGCGAGCCGGTGGCGGGGGCGAGGCTGTCGAGGCGACCGTGGAATTCCTGACCGGAAAGCACGTCAGCACGGATGCTAACGCGCTGCCCGGGTTTCATCCGCGCCAGTTGGTCTTCCTTGAAGTTGGCGTCGACCCACAAACCGCTGGCCGGTACCACCGACAACTGTTGCGAACCGGCCTGAGCGTAGGCGCCAACCCGTGCGCGCCGGTTGCCGATCACCCCATCGACCGGTGCGCGCAGTTCGGTGTAGCCGAGGTTCAGTTGCGCCAGATCACGTTCGGCGCGGGCTTGTTGAAGGGCGGCGCGGGCCTGTTGTTTCTGGGTGTCGATCACCGCCAGTTGGCGT
Source organism: Pseudomonas sp. R84 (assembly GCF_009834515.1). Lineage (NCBI taxonomy): Bacteria > Pseudomonadati > Pseudomonadota > Gammaproteobacteria > Pseudomonadales > Pseudomonadaceae > Pseudomonas > Pseudomonas sp. R84. Next base: position 4,392,513 of record NZ_CP019426.1, on the reverse strand, counting down.
TGCGCGGCCAGCAGTTCGGCCTGCGCGCGGGCGCTGAGGGCTTGCGCAGTTTTGAAGGTGGCGTCGGCACGTTGTGCGCTTTCCACGGACACGGCGTTGGTGGTCACCAAGCGTTTGTAGCGTGCGTTGTCATCCCGTGAGCGCGCGGTTTCCGCACCGGCGGCATCGATGCCGGCGCGGGCTTGGCCGATCACCGCTTGTTGCAGTTGTTCGGTGGCGTCGAGGTTGGCCAGCAGCGCTTCTTCGGCGGCAACGGCGCCTTCAGCTTTGGCGAGGTTGGCGCGATAGTCGCGGGCGTCGAGGCGGATCAACACATCGCCGGCCTTCACATGCTGATTGTCGCTGACCAGCACTTCGTCGATGTAACCGGCGACTTTCGGCCCGATCACCGTGACATCACCACCAATATAGGCATCGTCGGTTTCTTCGAGAAAACGCCCGGCGCCCCACCAATGCACGGCGTAGACCCCGGCGAAGATCAACGCGAGCAATCCGGCGCCGGGAAGCAGCAAGCGTTTAAGCAGGGGCGGCTTGGTCTTCACCACAACAGGTTCGAGGGTGGGCATGCTGGTCATGGCGGGTTACCTGCGCAAACGGGCCGTTATTACGGCTGTAATATGACGCAGGTAATATTTAGTCGCAAATGATTTCTGGCGCCGATCGTCAGTTGCTCACTTGAGCCAATGGCCCGGTGTACTGCCGGTCATGGATTTGAAGAAGGCGATGAAGGCGCTGTCGCTGGCAAAACCCGTTTCGAAAGCGCAGTAACTCAGGCTGCGCCCTGTGGCGAGCAATTCCATCGCGCGCATCAAGCGCCACTGCTGGCGCCATTGCTGATAACTCATGCCGGTTTCGCGCTGGAAGATCCGCCCGATGGTACGGTTGCTGGCGCCGATCTGCTGTTCCAGCACTTGCAGTTCCGGAGGCAGTTGTTCGGGCGTTTTCAGCAGTGGCGCCAGGCGCTTGTCCTGAGGTAACGGTAACAGCATCGGTTGCTGCGCCGCTTCGGCGATTTCGCTCAGGCACAGGCCGAGCAGATGGACGAATTTGCCTTGCTGCCAATCGCTGGCGAAATCGGCCAGCGCCATCGGTTCCAGCACCGCACGCAACAACGGGCTGACTTCAATCACGCAGACCTGCTGCGGCAGTGCAGCGCACAGTTCGGGGATCAAGTAGATGGAGCGGTAATCGACACTCTGCTGCATCACCGCGCGATGGCTGACACCCGGCGGAATCCACGCCGCCCGCGACGGCGGCAGCAGACACAATTGCTGCGCCAGGGTGATCCGCGTGCAGCCTTGTCGCGTGTACAGCAGTTGCCCGCGTTGATGACGGTGCAGGCCGGAATCGTGATCACCCAAAGTCGAGGCGAGGCCAATCACCGGTGCCTGAAAGCGATCAGCGTCGAAGGTTGCGTGGGCGTCGAGCCAGGCCATGGGTTGTACGATTTCATCGATAAATTGGCAGGATTCGGATAATACGCCACTCACCGATTCTTAAACTCCTCGGCGGCTTAATGCGAGGAGTGATGAAAAATGAACAACAGACATTTCCTGTGGCTAGCGATTGCGCTGCTGATGTTTCCGCAGATCGCACAAACCCTTTACAGCCCGGCGCTCGGTGATATCGGGCGGGTGTTTAATGTTGGCCCGCAAGCGGCGGCGCAGACGTTGTCGGTGTATTTCCTCGCGTTTGCCGTCGGGGTGGTGGTGTGGGGGCGTTTGTGTGATCGCATTGGTCGGCGCCCGGCAATGCTCGCGGGCTTGGCAATCTATGCAATTGCCACGCTTTTCGGCCTGCGGGTCAGCAGTTTCAACGGCTTGTTACTGGCGCAGATGTTGGCGGCGTTCGGTGCGGCGGTGGGCTCGGTGGTCACGCAAACCGTGTTGCGCGACCGCTTCAAAGGCGCCGAACTTGCGCAGGTGTTTTCGTTGGTGGGCATCGCGCTGGCGGCCAGTCCGGCGATTGGTTTGTTCAGCGGCGCCAGTCTGGTTCAGGTTTTCGGTTATCGCGGTGTGCTTGGCGCGTTGCTGTTGCTGGCAACGCTGCTGTGGCTGTGGAGTTGGTACACCCTGGTGGAAACCCGGACAGCGCCAACCGGCCATGTCGGTTTGTTCGAAACCCTTGGGCGCATGTTGCGTGACTTGGGTATCTGGCGTTCGGCGCTGTGGATCGCGTCGTTCAACGTGGCGCTGTTCAGCTATTACAGCCTCGCTCCGTTCATGTTTCAGCGGCTGGGGGTGGACGCCAGTGTGTTCGGTTACAGCGGCGTGATCCTCGCGCTGGGCTCAGGTTTTGGAGCATGGCTCAACCGGCGTTTATTGACGGCAGGGTTCAAGGTATTGCAGTTGATTCGCCTCGCGGGTGGCATCGCGTTGCTCGGTGGTGTGGGCGTGTGGTCGCTGCAGAACAGTGTCGCGTTCGTCCTGCCGATGTTGCTGGTGGTGTTGGCGTTTGGCTTGGCGATCCCCAATGTTCTCGGTTCGGCACTGGCCGATTACGCTGATCGATTGGGCACCGCCGGGGCGTTATTGGGCTTGCTGTATTACCTGCTGATCGGCACAGGGCTGATGCTTGCGGGCTGGTTTCAAGCTCTCGGGGAAACCCTGATAGTGTGCAGCGCCGTGGCCTTGCTGCTGACAATAAAGCCAGGCAAAGCAATTGTTTAAGAAATGTAAGCGCTGTAGGAAGCGTCTTGCATTTGTGTAGGAGGGCTCCGACTATCACGATCATTGATGACATGGCATTACGCCATTTTATGATCGCAAGGATGTTGCGTGCCGTATCCGTTTCACGCTGTTTTTCGTCGTCGTTCCGCGCTTTGCCCGCTGCTGTCGGCCTTTGTGTTGAGTGTCTGTGCCTCCTCGACTGAAGCGGCCGAACCTGTTGCACCGGGTCAGGAAGTGCTGCGCCAGCAACAACAGCAACAGCGCGATCTGCAACAACTGCAGCTTGAGCAAAGAAAGCGGCAATTGGAGCGCGGCGCATTCGGTCCGGCGCCGGTCACCCCGGCGCTCCCGCAAACGGTCGCCCCCGATGAACGTTGCTGGCCGCTGAGCGGCACGCGCATCGGCGGTGTCACGCTGATCGACAGCGACAAACTCAACGCACGGATCAAACCGCTGCTGGCGCCGTGCATGGGTGTCGGCCAGATCAATCATCTGCTCGCGACTATCACTTCGAGCTACGTCGACAAGGGCTACATCGCCAGCCGCCCGTATCTGCTCAGCGCACCGGCAGCGGGGCAGTCGCTGGATATCCGCGTTGACGAAGGCTACATCGAGTCGATTGAACTGGCCGATCAAAGTCTGCCGGTTTCGTTGGGTGGCGCTTTCCCGGGAATGCTCGGCGAGCCGTTGAACCTGCGTGATCTGGAGCAGGGCCTCGATCAACTCAATCGCTTGCGCTCGATCGATCTCACCGCCGACATCGCCCCCGGCAGCCAGCCCGGCGCCTCGCGAATCATCCTGCGCTCGCGCAGCGCTGCGCCGTCACGCTGGGCCTTGAACGCCGGGATCGACAACCTCGGCAGCGCCAGCACCGGACGCGACCGCGACACCGTCAGCCTGAGTCTCGACAGCCCGCTGCAACTCAACGATTTGTTGAGCATCAGTGCCAGCGACACCCTCAATCAGGGCGACCGCTACAGCCGCAACGCCAGCCTGTATTACGCGATTCCCTACGGCTACTGGACTTACAGCGTGTTCGCCAGCCACGCCGAATATCGCGCGCCATTCAAACTGCCGAGCGTGACCTTGCACAGCACCGGCATCACCGACCAAGTCAGCCTGCGCGCCGACCGTGTGCTATGGCGCGACCAGAGCCGTCAGCTCAGTGCCAACCTGCAACTGGCGCACAAGGATGTCGACAGCTATCTGCAAGACGTTCGCCTCGGTATTCAGAGCCCGACCCTGACGGTGGCCGAGGCCGGGCTCAATCTGTTCTGGCTCGACCGCGCGGTGTGGAACCTCGACGTCAATTACGCCCAGGGCCTGCGCTGGTTTGGCGCCGACGACGATTCTCAGCAGCAGATCAACAATCTGCCCAAGGCGCAGTTCCGCAAGTACCGCGCCGGCCTCAGCCAATGGCGCAACGGTCAACTCGGTGCGCAGGCCTGGCAGTGGCAGAGCCAACTCAATTTGCAGTACAGCCCGGACCCGTTGCCGGCCATCGAACAATTGCTCGGCACCGACGATTCGGCGGTGCGTGGCTATCGCGTCAGCAGTGCCTCCGGCGCCAGCGGCGCGATCTGGCGCAACACCTTGCGCCTGCCGCTGCGCAGTGAGTGGCCGCTGCAGATCACCCCGCGAGTGGGCCTCGACCACGGCTGGATCAAGGCCGATCACGGCGCGCAGGGCCAACGCCTGAGTGGCGCCAGTGTCGGCCTGAATCTGGGCTGGAAGAATCTGCAAGTCGACATCGATTACCAGCGCGCCCTCAACACCCCGAACGGTCTGCAGCACGAGCCTGAAACCTGGCTGATGCGCGTGGGCCTGCAAATCTGAGCAACGCAGTGAACAAACAGCCGTCGGATCTGAGCGCGTCAGCCACGGCCAAGACTAAACGCGCAACGTGATGCCGTACTCACATGGAGACGTTTTTATGCCAGCACACACCTTTGCATTTCATCTTTCGCCTCGGGGCAAATTGCGCTGGGCGATTGCCAGCCTGTTCTTCGCCGTGCACCTGCCGAGCGCGCTCGCCGGTGGTGTAGTGGTCGCACCGGGACCCGGCGGCACCGCGCAATTGCAGACCCAGGGCGGTGTGCCCATCGTCAACATCGTCGCGCCCAACGGTTCGGGCCTGTCGCACAACCAGTTCCTCGACTACAACGTCGACCGTCAGGGCCTGGTGCTGAACAACGCCTTGCAGGCCGGGCAATCGCAACTGGCCGGGCAACTGGCGGCCAACCCGCAACTGCAAGGCCAGGCGGCGAGCGTGATCCTCAATGAAGTGATCAGCCGCAATCCTTCCGCGATCAATGGCGCGCAGGAAATTTTCGGCCGGTCCGCCGATTATGTGCTGGCCAACCCTAACGGCATCTCGGTCAATGGCGGCAGTTTCATCAACACGCCGAACGCCAATCTGCTGGTCGGTCGCCCGGAATTGAATGACGGCAAACTGCAAAGCCTGAATACCCGCGACGCCAGTGGTCAGTTGCAGATTCAAAGCGGTGGGCTGCGCAACGGCGAGGGCTCGATCAACCTGATTGCGCCGCGCATCGACAGCCAGGGCGCGATCAATGCGCGCGATCAATTGAACCTTACGGTCGGGCGCAATCAGGTCGATTACACCAGTGGTCAGGTGAAAACCGTCGACCCCGCCGGCAACACCGGCGATCAACGCATTGATGCCAGCCTGTTCGGCGCGATGCAGGCCGGACGCATCAATATTGTCAGCACCGCCGAAGGCGCAGGCGTGCGGGTGGGCGCGGTGCAAGTGGCCGGGCGTGACGGCGTGCAGATTCGTTCCGCCGGTGACCTCAGTGTCAGCGGTGAAGCCGTGGCCAACAGCCTCGACGTGACCCGCGCCGGTATTCGCAGCAGTCAGGGCGATGTCGCTTTGCACAGCGGCAAGGACCTTACGTTGGCCGCGACTGATGTCAGTGCTCGCGACGTCGCCGTTGACGCGAAACGCAACCTGACCCTATCCACGGTCGAAAGCCGCAAGCTTCAGGAAAAGCGCGAAAACTGGAACAACAGCACCATCGGCATCACTTGGGAAACCTACGACCGCACCCAGACCGACAGTGAATCGCGCCAGCACGGCAGCCAGATTATCGCTAGCCGCGATGCCAAGTTGTCGTCCGGTAAAGACACCGAGCTGAAAGCCGCCAAGGTCGAAGCGGCGAAGACTCTCGATGTGCAAAGCGGCGGTGATCTGCGCTTGACCGCCGCCACTGAAAGCCATACGCAAACCGATCAGGGCAACCACCGCAAACACCTGTGGAAAGCCGATTGGAACAGCAGCAGCGAAGAGCAGCGCAGCGTCACCAGCCAATTGAAGGCCGGTAACATTGCGCTGCAAACCGCCGCGCTGTTGCGCTCCGAAGGCGCAGAGTTGAGCAGCGCCGGCGACGTGCAACTGGCCGGCAAACAGGTGGAAATCACCACTGCCACACGGACCAATCGCAGCAGCGACAACCGTTACTCCGGTGATTTGGTTGGCGGTGGTTTCTTCGGCAAGACCGGCGATGCCGACAAGGGCAAGACCCAGCATCAGGGCAGCAAGGTCAACGCCAGCGGCAAACTGATCGTCAAGGCTGACGACGTGCGCATCAGCGGCAGCCAAGTGCGTGGCGGCACCGACGCCAGCGTGATTAGCGACAAGGGTTCGCTGGTGATCGACGGTGTGCAGGACACCTCGCACAGCAACAACCACGACAAGGACAGCAAGTTCTTTGGCATCAGCAAGGACGAGTCGCGGCAGAACAGCAAAGACAGCAGCACTGTGCGCAGCGAACTGGTGTCCGACAGCAACCTCAAGCTCAAAAGCGCCAAGGACATTGCAGTGGCCGGCTCGACGGTCAAGGCTGACGGGGCGCTGACGGCCGACGCGGCGGGTGACGTCAATGTGCATTCGGCGCAGAACACTCACGACAGCACTGACACCACGCAAACCCGTGGCTTCGAGGCGTACGCCAAAGAGCAAACGCCAGAGCAGTATCGCGCCGGGATTCATTACGAGGACAAACAGCAAACGGTTACTCGCAACGACGTCACCCAGCAGGGCTCCAGCCTCAGCGGTGGCAGTGTGCAGGTGAAGGCGGGCGGTGACGTTACGCTCAAAGGCGCAGAGGTGAAATCCACCGCTGGCGACACGACGTTGAGCGGCCAAAACGTGTCGTTGCTGGCCGAAGCTGACAGTCACAAAACCACCACCGACACCTCCGGCACCGGCGGCGGTTTCTACTACACCGGCGGCCTCGACCGTGCCGGCAGTGGCGTCGATTTCGCCCACAGCACGGCGCAGGATTCGACCAGTAAAACCACCGCGCAAACCAGCAACGTACAGAGCAGCGGCAGCCTGACGATCAATGCCGACAAACTCGCCACTGAAGGCGCGCAACTCAAGGCTGGCACCGGCCTGAATATTGCCGCCAGCGAAGTCGACAATCGCGCGGCCAGCAACACTGACAGCAGCACGCATAGCGAGAGCAACTGGTCGGCGGACATCGGCGCCAACGTCGAGTACAAGGATATCGCCCGGCCGATCGCGGGCGCGGTCAAAGACGTGCTCAACGGCAAGGTGCCGGACAAGGACGCACTGGCCAATCTCGGTCAGCCGAATGTCGGTATCGACGTTGCAGTCGGCCATGGCAGTGCCAGCAAAACCGAGCAAAACAACAACGCTGTGGTCAGCCGTTTTGATGGCGGCACTGTCGATGTGAATACCACCGGCACGCTGCACGACCAAGGCACGCAATACAGCGCCAGCGCCGGCCAAGTGAACATCAGCGCTGACCAACTGCTTGCCGATGCCGCGAGCAACACGCACAACAGCAGCGCTAACGCGGTGGATGCCAAGGTCGACGTGCGCGTCTACACCAAGACCGGCGAAGACGTGAACGTTGCCGGCAGCGGCGCGGGAGGCAGCAGTGCTTCGAGCAAGGACAGTTCCACCGCCGTGGTCGGCGCCTATGCCGGCAGCCAGGGTGTGAACATCAAGGTCGGCGGCGATGCGCAGTTCGCAGGCAGTCGTTTCGATGGCGGGCAGGGCGGTGTGAGCATCAAGACGGGTGGTGATCTGGCGCTGAATCAGGCCAACGACCGGCAGACCAGCAATGACAGCAGCCTGCGCGGCAATGGCTCGCTGACGGTTGGCACCTTGCCGGGCACCGATGGCACCAACGTCGATCTCGGCGCCGGTTTCCAACTCGATCACACCGGCAAGCAAAGCACTGACACGCAGGCCCACGTCGCGAGCATCACTGGTAACGGTCCGGTGCAGTTGAGCAGCGGCGGCAACCAAGTGCAGCAAGGCACGAAGATCGACAGCGCTGGCGCCATCGATTTGCACGCCGACGGCAAGCTCGATCTGCAAGCCGCCACAGACACCCACACCACCACCGGCAGCAACCTCGGCGGCGGCTTGAAGGGTGGCGGCAGCAAAACCAGCAGCGAGAAGAGCCGTGATCAGGGCGGCAATCTGAGCGGCAATTTCAATATCGGTCGGGTCAATGAGGATTCGAAAACCCTCAGCGGTGGCCAGCTCAACAGTCAGAGCGGCATTGTCGTGAGCGGTGATTCGATTCATCTGCAAGGCACGCAAGTCAGCGCACCGAACGTCAGCATTGATGCGCAGAAGGGCGGTTACGTGCAGGAGTCGGCGCAGTCCACTGACCACCGCAATAACTGGAATGTCGCGCTGAATGCCGGTGGCAACCTGAGCAGCAAAACCCCGACCGCCGCTGATGAGAAGGCCAGCAGCGATCACGGTTTCAATGCTGGGGCGAAAGTCGGTGTCGATTACCTGCAAGGCAGCACGCAGCAGAACAGCCAGATCAAGGCTGACAGTGTGGTGTTGAACAGCGCTGGTGATGCACAACTGGCGGGCGCGCGGATCGACGCTAAAGATGTCAGCGGCAAAGTCGCAGGTGATCTGACCGTGGAGAGCCGTCAGGACTCGAGCAACCACGCCAAGGTCGATGTCGATCTGGGCCTGACCGCTAAGAAGAATCCACCGAACGACAAAGATAAGCTCGCCGGCACTGATTACAAACCGACACTGAAAGCGCAGGGTGAGTACGCACACAAGGACAGCGTTGTGCAGGCGTCCGGGATCAGTGCCAGCCAAGGTGTAAACCTTACCGTTGGCGGCGCGACACAACTGACCGGTGCGCGGATTTCGGCGACACAAGGGAAGGTCGATCTGGGTGGTTCGAAGGTCAGCAGCACTGATTTGAGCAACCGGGACTACGGCGTGAACGCGGGCCTTGATCTGCCGCATAAAGCCGAGGAAAACGCACCGAAGGTTTCCCTGGAAAACGGCAACCTGAAAGTCGGCCCTGTCACCCTGAGCGGGCATCTGGACACCCAGACCCTGCAAGCCGGGATGGACGAAAAAGGCTGATCCAATGGCCAGTGGTGGATGCACTTGAACCTGCATTCACCACCCAACCCTGTGGGAGCGAGCCTGCTCGCGAAAGCGTCCGATCAGTCAATGCATTAAGTGACTGATGTACCGCCTTCGCGAGCAAGCTCGCTCCCACATTGTTTTGCGCCAGGCGCTAAATCTCGCGCATCATGCGCGACCTTAAAAACGCCAGGGAGGCAAACAATGAAAACAACATTCATCGCTGTACTCGGTGCTTTGTTGATCACTCAACCATCCGTGTCCTTCGCGGATAACAGCAACGGCAAAAACCTCTATGTGCAGCGCTGCGCTGTATGCCACGGCGCCGATATAAAGGGCACCGGGCCACTGGCGCACAAAAGCAATCCGCCCACACCTGACCTGACAACGTCCGCGTTCAAAAAACGCCTGAATGAATATCCGGGCGTGATTGTGTCGTCGATCATCCTTCGGCCGAACGGCAACCTGATTCCGAAAACGTTGCAGGAGAACGGGGTAAAAATACCGCCGCATGCCTGGAGCGTTAAGGATCTGCGCGATCTGCATGAATACATGAGCGGTGTGATTTCGATAAAACGCTGAGCTGCAGAGGTGACCCGGACAGTCGGTCGAGGAATCCATTGCTTCGGCTTAATGGTAACCATTACTATTCACGCCCCTTTCCTCAGCACGCCACCCATACCCCCATGCGTCCCCGCAGACCCGGCTTTTTCGAGCATTACGAAGAGTTGATCGGCACCTGGACTCGTCGCCTGCGCAATCGCGCGCAGGCCGAGGATCTGGCGCACGACACCTTTGTGCGGGTGCTTGAGTCCGATTCGGCGGCGGTGCAGCAGCCACGGGCGTATTTGCACCAGACCGCGCGCAATATTGCGGTCGACGGTTATCGGCGTGAGGACCGGCGCGGCGCCATGGAGTCGCAGGCCATCGATCACAGTGAGTCGTCGATTGGCGACCCGGAGCATTACATGCAGGCGATCCAGTTGGCCGACTCCATCGAACGGGCGCTCGCCGAGTTGCCGGTCAATTGCCGGAAGATTTTTGTCTGGCAGAAAATCGAAGGCCTGACCCAGGCCGAAATCGCCGAGCGCCTGGGCCTGTCCAAGAACATGGTCGAAAAGTATATGATCCGCACCCTGCGGCATCTGCGCGATCGCCTCGACGGGTTGCAATCGTGAACGTGCGGCATGGCAAAAAGATCGCAGCCTTCGGCAGCTCCTACAGAGGGCTGTGTGTCTTTATATTCCCGGCCAAACAGGACATTCCATGATGGATACGCGTGATTGCGCGTGCGGGCAAACAACGGTGCGCGATGACGCGGCTCGCTGGTTTGTGCGTTTGCAGGAGCCGGCCATTGATGCCGACGAACAGCAGCGCTTCGATGCCTGGCTGAATCAACATCCGCAGCATCGTGACGAATTTCAGTTGCTGCAAGGCTTGTGGTCGGCGGCCGATCTGCTCCCGACGCCACGTCTCAAAGCCCTCGTTGAAACACCGCCAACCCGCCGCGAGCGCCGTCCGATGTTGCGTTATGCCGTGGCCGCCAGTGTGCTGGCGGTGGCGCTCGGGCTGGGACTGTTCAGCGGTTTGAATCATCCGGGCGGTTACCGTGCCGAATTCGCCACAGCGTTGGGCGAGCGTAAACATGTGGCGCTGCCGGACGGTTCGGTGATCGATCTGAACAGCCGCAGCCGTTTGCAGGTGCGCTATGAAAAGGATCGTCGGCTCATCGAGTTGAGCGAAGGCGAGGCGATGTTCAGCGTCGCGCACGATGCCGCGCGACCGTTCGTGGTCGAGGCGGGCAGCGGCAAAGTCACAGTCACCGGCACGCGTTTCGATGTGCGCCGCGATGTCACGCAAACCCGTGTGGCAGTTGAGCAGGGCACAGTGAAAGTGCAGGGGCGTGATGCAGCGGATAATCAGTTCATCAGCCTGACCGCGGGCCTCGGCACTCATGTCGATGCGCAAGGCAAAGTCGCCGCAGCCTATGCAGTCAACCCGACGGAACTGACGGCGTGGCGCAGCGGCAAACTGGTCTTCAATAATGCCAGCCTCAGTGAAGTAGCAGCCGAAGTGTCGCGCTATCGCGATAAACCGCTGACCGTTGCCAACCCTGCCGTGGCCAGTCTGCGCCTGACCAGCGTGTTCAAATCCGACAACACCGACGCCTTGCTCAAAGCCTTGCCGAGCATCCTGCCGGTGGCCGTTCGCAGCCTCGCCGATGGCAGTCAGGAAATAATCGCAAAATAAAATTCAGGTTTTTTTCGAGTTCATCGTCTTCCTGTTCAACTGCAACTGGTTTGCATTAACAGCCGCACACTCTTGCGATCCACAGGAATACGTACGACGTGAAAAACACCCCTGCCAACAACAAAAAATCCCCTTGGTTGCCGCTGGCTCTCGCGTTGGCGGTCAATGCTGCCGTGCCGCTGGCGTTTGCCGGTGAAGCCATTCATATCCGTGCGCAGCCGTTGGGTCAGGCCCTGAGTGAACTGGGCCAGCAAACTGCGCTGCAAGTGTTTTTCAGCCCGGACCTGGTCGCCGGCAAACAGGCCCCGGCGGTCGACGGTGATATCTCCCCGGAGCAGGCCTTGCGCCAATTGCTGCAAGGCAGTGGTCTGGATTATCAGATCAACGAAGGCTCGGTGACGCTGTCGCCGGCCGCAACTTCCGCCGCCGGAAACGGCCCGCTGGAACTGGGCGTGACCGACATCAAGGTGGTCGGCGACTGGCTCGGTGATGCCAACGCCGCCGTGGTGCAGAACCATCCGGGCGCACGTACGGTGATCCGCCGCGAAGCGATGGTCGAGCAGGGCGCGATGAACGTCAGCGACGTGCTCAAGCGTGTGCCGGGTGTGCAGGTGCAGGATTCCAACGGCACCGGCGGCAGCGATATTTCCCTCAACGTCGGCGTACGCGGTCTGACCTCGCGTCTGTCGCCGCGCTCCACCGTGTTGATCGATGGTGTACCGGCAGCGTTCGCCCCGTACGGTCAGCCGCAACTGTCGATGGCGCCGATTTCCTCGGGCAACCTCGACAGCATCGACGTGGTGCGCGGCGCCGGTTCGGTGCGTTATGGGCCGCAGAACGTTGGCGGGGTGATCAACTTCGTCACCCGCGCGATCCCGGAAAAAGCCACCGGTGAAATCGGCACTACGCTGGAAACCACCCGGTACGGTGGCTGGAAGCACATCGACACCGCGTTCCTCGGCGGCACCGCCGACAACGGCATGGGCGTGGCGTTGCTGTATTCCGGCGTCAATGGCAACGGCTACCGCGAGCGCAACAACGGCAACGACATCGACGACGTGCTGCTCAAGACGCACTGGGCGCCGACCGATCAGGACGATTTCAGTCTCAACTTCCACTACTACGACGCCACAGCCGACATGCCCGGCGGCCTGACGCAAAAGCAGTACGACGACAAACCGTATGACTCGGTGCGTGACTACGATCAGTTCACCGGTCGGCGCAAAGACGTGTCGTTCAAGTGGATCCGCCAGATCGACGAGCGCACTCAAGCGGAAATTCTGACGTATTACACCGACAGCTTCCGTGGCAGCACCATCGCCGCTCGCGACCAGAAAACCCTCAGCTCCTACCCGCGCTCGTATTACACGTTGGGCATCGAGCCACGGGTGTCGCGGGTTTTCGATGTCGGCCCGACCACGCAGGAAGTCAGCGTCGGTTATCGCTACCTGAAAGAGGCGATGCACGAGTCGTCGAGCCGTGTGGCGCTGGTCAACAACCAGCCAGTGCTCACGCCGACCTCCGACGGCCATGTGTTTCAGGATCGCACGGGCGGCACCGAGGCCAACTCGGTCTACATCGACAACAAAGTCGACGTCGGCAACTGGACCATCACCCCGGGCATTCGCTTCGAACACATCAGCACCGACTGGCATGACCGCGCTGTGCTCGACACGGCCGGCAAACCGGTGCAGGCGAAAAACCGCAGCATCGAGAGCAACGAACCGTTGCCGGCGCTGAGCGTGATGTATCACCTGTCGGACGCATGGAAACTGTTCGCCAACTACGAAACCTCGTTCGGCAGCCTGCAGTATTTCCAGCTCGGCCAGGGCGGCTCGGGTGATCAGACCGCCAACGGTCTGGAGCCGGAAAAGGCCAAGACCTACGAGATCGGCACGCGCTACAACGATGACGTGTGGGGCGGTGAAGTGACGCTGTTCTACATCGACTTCGACGACGAGCTGCAATACATCAGCAATGACGTGGGCTGGACCAACCTTGGCGCGACCAAGCACCAGGGCATCGAAGCCTCGGTGCACTACGACATGGCGGCACTGGATCCGCGTCTCGATGGCTTGACCGCCAACGCCGGTTTCACTTACACCCGCGCGACTTATGAAGGCGAGATTCCGGGCTTCAAGGGCCGTGATCTGCCGTTCTATTCGCGACAGGTGGCAACCGTCGGTTTGCGTTACGACATTAACCGCTGGACCTACAACCTCGACGGTTTCGCCCAGTCCAAACAGCGCTCGCCGGGTACCGGTGTGAATGCCGACGGCAGTTTCAACGGCAACTACATCACCGAAGGCACAGCGGACGGGCAGTATGGCGACATTCCGGGTTACGTGACCTGGAACGTGCGTGGGGGTTATGACTTCGGGCCGCAGGTGTCGAATTTGAAACTGGGCGCCGGGGTGAAGAACGTCTTCGACAAGCAGTACTTCACCCGCTCCAGCGACAACAACTCGGGGATGTATGTCGGCGCACCGCGTACGTTCTTTGTGCAGGCTAGCGTTGGTTTCTGATAGACCGCATCAACTTCTTCGCGAGCAGGCTCGCTCCCACATGGATCACTGAGATCCTGTGGGAGCGAGCCTGCTCGCGAAGCTTTTAGACTTTAAGAACTTTCCCGCCAATGGCCACCGCCACCAGCAGCACCGCCATCAAGCCAAAAGCAAAACTCAGACTGCTGGCATGCGCGACAAAGCCGATCACCGCCGGACCGGCCAGAATCCCTGCATACCCCAAAGTGGTAATCGCCGGCACCGCGATGCTTTCCGGCATGACGGTCTGCTTGCCCACCGCCGTGTACAGCACCGGCACGATATTCGAGCAGCCAGCGCCGACCAGCGCATAACCGACCAGCGCCGCTTCCCAGCTCGGTGCAAATGTCGCCAGAAACAAACCGGCCGCCGCCAGCAGACCACCAAACAAAATGATCCGCGTGGCACCGACAATCCGCACAATGCGGTCACCCATCAAGCGTCCAGCCGTCATGGTCAATGCAAACGCCGCATAACCCAACCCCGCGTACGCCGTGTCGATCCCGCGTTCCTGCGCCAGAAACACTGCACTCCAGTCCAGCGCCGCGCCTTCAGTGAGAAACACGATGAAGCACATCCCGCCGATAAACAGCACGATGCCGTGCGGGATAGCAAATGCCGGGCCCGAGCTTTCACTGCCGTAGGGCAACATGTGCGGCACGCATTTGAACAATGCCGCGATCAGCACGACGACGACCACCAGCATGGCGGCCAGTGGCGTCAAACCCAGTCCGAGCAAGGCACTGACCCCCGCCGCGCCGACAATCCCGCCCAGACTGAACAAACCGTGGAAGCCCGACATCATGTTCTTGCCGCTGGCGCGTTCGACAATCACCGCTTGCAGGTTCACGGTCGAATCTACCGTGCCCAGGCCGGCACCGAACATGAACAGCGTGGCGATCAGCGCCGGTATCGACGACACCGTCGCCAGTAACGGCAACGCCGCGCAGATCAATAACGTGCCACCGGTGGCGACGCGCCGACAACCGAAGCGCGTGGCCAGAATCCCCGCCAGCGGCATCGCCAGAATCGAACCGACGCCGAGGCACAACAGCAACAACCCCAACGTGCCTTCATCAAGCCCGGCGCGGGCCTTGGCGTACGGCACCAAGGGTGCCCACGCGGCGATGCCGAGCCCGGCGATGAAAAAGGCGATGCGCGTGGACATCTGTTGCAGGCGTCCGGGGACGAAGGTGTCTTGGGGGTTGAGGCTGGTCATATCGATCCTTGGCAAAAAACATCGCGTCCCCGAAGGACAGTGATTCAGCGACGAGGTTCGATCGCCGGCCATTCGGGGAAGTACAGACAACATCCTACCCTGTGGGAACGGAGACTCACCATTAAGCGGTCACGCACATCCCCTGTGGGAGCGAGCCTGCTCGCGAAGGCGCAGTGTCAGCTGAAAAATATATCGACTGACACACTGCATTCGCGAGCAGGCTCGCTCCCACAAGGGATTGCGTTTTACAGTGGCCTTCTTCGGCAACAGGGGACAAACACTGATGACGCAGTTTTACGATGCACGGGGCAATATTTACGGGGTGATTGCGCCGCAGGCACTGCGCGACGCGGGCCTTGCCTTGCCTGCCAGCGCCACCGAATGCGCCTCTTCGCGTCAGTCGTGGAGCGAAGCAGCAATCAAACTTTGCTGCGACTGGCCCGAAGGCCAGCGCCCGGTGAACAGCAAATCCCACCGCAGCGACGGTCTGCTGATCGGTCCGTTCCAGGCGTCGCCGCCGTTCGACGTATTAATCGTCAACACCGACGGCACACTCGCCGAGCGCAGTGGCAACGGCCTGACGATTTTCTCGCAGGCACTGACCGAGCAAGGATTGATGCCGGAGGAGGGTGCGTTGTTGCGCGTGCATCACGACAAGGGTGACGCGGTAGAGACTTCGGTGAAACCGGCCGAAGTCGAAGGTGTTCAAGGCTTTTGGCTTGATCTTGGCCAACCCGGTTTCGGGCCGCGCGCGGTGGCTGCGCAGAACGTCGAAAACGTCGACTTCAATGGGCGAGACGTGAGTCTGGTGAAGCCACTGGCGACACTCGATCCGGCATGGTCACACAGCCAGTTTGTGCGTATCGGCAATCCGCATTGCGTGACGCTGCTGGATGACAGGGCGGCATTGCCGAGCAATCAACAGATGCGTGAGTCACCGCTGAACGAGGGGTTGACCGAAATCGCTTACGCGATCCCCGCCGGCGCCGGTGATCCATGCCCGGCAGGCGTCAATCTGCAATGGGCGGTGCTGGAATCAGCACAGAAAATCCTCGCCCGCGTGTTCGAACGCGGCGAGGGGCCGACGGCGTCTTCTGGCACCAGTGCCAGTGCCGTGGCCTGCGCGGCCTGGCGTGTGGGGTGGGTGGCGGCCGGTGAAGTGCAGGTGGTGATGCCCGGCGGCACGGCGCCGATCCTGCTTGACGCAGAACATGGTCAATTGCGCGGCGTCAGACTGTTTGGCACCGCGCGACGGATGGCGCACTGAAGCACGGAGAACAACTGCCATGCGGTGACTACAGCGGTCCCTGGTGGCGGATCGCTGCAGGCGCGCTGTTTACAGGAAGAACTATTGCGAGCGAATGCTCTGCGTCAGTTGCAGAAACTTGGGAATCACCGCTTCGGGCGCAGGTGTGAAGTCTTTCAGGCCGTCGGTACCTTTCTGGAACGTGAACATCTGCGCCGCGACCAAGGGACTGGCCAGGCCGCCGACATGGGCGATGGCGAACCAGGCGCGATCCTGTTCCTTGGATTCAGGTCGCGGGTCCAGGCGCCAGCCTTCGAGGGTGGTCATGCGCTCGCCGATGTAAAACTTCTCCATGATTTTCGACTTCTTCCAGATTTCGGCGTCATAGCCGGGGCGGTAGTCGGTGTCGTAGGTTCCACGGGTCGGTTTGGTCGGATCGTTTTGTGAGGCATTGATCAAACTCATGATCACGTTTGGTGTACTCGTAAACCGCAAGCTGTTCTTGACGCTGAAACCGGTTTTGCCATCGTCATGGATAAAGCCGTAAGGCATACAGACGCCGGGTCCTTCGGGTACTTGATAGAGGTCGCGGGCTTCGAAGCGGGCGGCGAGATCCTTGATACGTTGCGCGGAGTTTTCGGCGGGTTTGTTCATGTTGAAGTAGAACACCCGGTTGTTGCGCCAGAGCAGGAATTCGTAGGGCGTTTCCTTACTGCCCAGGACATGGGAGTCGGGGATGCCCAGGTCGTGTTCATAGGTTTTGGTCTGTCGTATCTGGTCTTCCAGTTTGCTGATTTCGGATTCCTGGTTTTTGACGATGTCGGCGCTGTATTTCATTCTCTTGATCGTTTCCAGCAGACGCTCGTTGGTTTTGAGATCGTCCTGAAGGATTTTTTTATAGGCTTCGGTTTCGTGAATGATTGCGTTCCGTTGTCGATCAAAGTTTTCGAGTGTAGTGACATCGCTGACTCTGATCGTCATTTCGTCATAGTTGTAGCTGACGTAGTCCCCCACAGCGTGAACGTTCTTCGAAAAAACATGGCCTCCCGCCGATGCAATCTTACTGCGTTCAACCGCGAAGGTTGCCCATTCGAATGATTCTGGCGACTCGAATCTGGTGCGTCCCAGGCATTCCTTGAAGGCGGGCTCAGCAAGGGCTGATTGGTTGCATAGCAGCAGGCTGGCAAAAGAGAAGATGATACGTTTCATGAACTGTGCTCATTTCGATGGGACGTCTCGCTCACACTTGCGATTTGCACGTCGTTCTTTTTGTCTTGGGTGTGAGCAATGATTGTCAGGTTCAAGCCCGAGTCATTGTTTTCGCCCTTGGTCCAGTAAATGGGTAGAGCAGTGATAAACCCTTCAACCCCGATAGGTGCTGGATATGCCTTTACGCCAGCCAAGGTTTTACTTTCCCAAAAGCCTTGCTCATGGGGCAGTGGATCTGAAATCTGACCACCAAGATTCAAATCGCGAGTTGAGCGGTAGGTCCAGGTAGGCCATATGGATGCTGGAAAACCATTCTTGAATTTGCTGGCAGTGGACGATTCGATCACTTGTGAGCGATTGAAATTCCGGGGAATGAAATTGAATGACTTTTCATAGGCCTTCGAATTGTTCGTGGCTTGCTCCTGAATTTTCTTCCACGTTTTTTCTGACGCAGGCTCATCCAGCAAGTCTTTCAAACCTGTAAAGGCTGGCACAGAGCCTTTTTTGGTCTGGCCCATACCAAAATGCTTTTTCCATAAGTCTTTACGTAGCTGATTTATGGTTTTTCCAACTTTTTGAAAGTGTTTGCCATCCAGTTTTGCGTCAGTTGATTCACTGTCCCGAATAATCACCGCCAGCTCTGAATCGCGCGTACCGCACTGGCTGCGGTCGTTGATATTGGCGCTGCCCAGAATCGCCACCCTGTCGTCTGCGATCAACAGTTTGCTATGTACATAAATCTGTTCCGTGACGACTCTATCATCAAGGGTATCCCAGGTTCGAAGGTTCAGCAGGGTCAAATATTTCGACCAGTCCTGCTGTACGTAAACGGGATCTCCATTCGTATCCACCCGCTCAATAATTTTCCCGGCCTCTTCCTTGCTCGCACCCCGATCCATCATGTCCTTCATCGCCATGTGCCGTTGAATGCGTTTGACCAGACTCTGCTCGCCAAACACCAGACTCTGCATGGTCAGGTGAACCTGGTGCATGAGGTTCAGCACATTCAGCGCGCCTTCCGGGTGCACCGGCAAAATCAGGTACACGTGAAACGGACGGTTTTCTGCAATCGCCCGGCCTATGCGGTCGGCCAGCGCCTTGCCGATGCTGTTGGTGAGCTTCTGTTCTTTCCCCAGTTTCTGCGTCAGCCAGCCCTGTGCGTTGGTCTGCCAGATCGTCAGGAAACTTTTGAGAAAGGTGCGGGCCTCTTCGCCGGGCTCCTTGCTAATGGCATTGACTTCTTTCCAGTCGATTTGGGTGAAGTCCTCGTCTTCCAGCGCTTCACGCAATTTGATCCGGGCGACGAAATTCTCGTTCAAAGTGGACGGGTCGCGCAGGCTGGCCATCGGGCCGGACAGTGGCCGGCCTTCCGCCAGTTCGCCCTCATCACCGAAATCGGTCTGGAAGAACTGGTTCTCGATGTAGATGAAGTGCTGGGCGCTGGAAATGGTCTGCAGCATGGCGCGCAGGCAGTTGTCCTGAACGCCGCCAACGTTGAAGCCTTCGGGCAGCGGCAGGTTCACCTTGGCCAGGTTTCGACCCTTGGCTTCCTGAGTGGTCATGGTGGCTGAAGCGCTGCGCAACACCTGCACGCTGACCCCGCCTTGCGCAGTTTGTGGTGGTGTCGGCAGGGTCGGGGCCTGATCGATCCAGACCGGTTTGGGCATTGGCAGCTTCAGGTTGATCTGATTGTTGACGTCTAGGTGGTGGGGCAGGCCGGCGTCCCGGACCAGGGTGTTGACCCACTCCATCAGGGCGACGATGACGGTGGTTTTTTCCAGGCTTTTGATTTCGGCTATGTAGGCCTGTTGTCCGTTCCAGCGGTCGATGAAATTGCGCGACAGGTCGTACACCGACGGCCCTTCGATGCGACTGTGAACGTCCTGCCACGGCATGCGCGGCTGATCCTTGTCCAGCCGGCTGTAATCTGCAGACGCCAGCGGTTGCGGTTCGTGTTTGAGATAGACAAAGGGCTCCCGGTGATTTGCCAGACGGTCTTGCAGCAACGCGTAAAAGTGCCCGAGCAACGAAGTGGTCAATTGGCCGATGTTGTTCAGCCAACCCATTTTCTCCGCCGGCATGGCGTCGTAACCCTTGTCGCAGAACATCGCGACAAGGCGGCCGAGATCGGTCGAATTCGTCCAGTTGTTGATCAGTTCGTAACTCTTCAGGCGCAGCGCGGCTTGCAAGTTGCCGGCGCTGGTTTCCACTTCACGAATCCACACTTGAACCCGACCTTTGAGCGGTTCGGCAAGCGGCAGGCGCGTCCAGTTGTGCTTAATCAGCGCGGTGATATTGCGGATGGCCGCGTCGGTCAGATATTCCTTGGGTCTGGCCAAAGGATCGATGGAGGACGCGTACTCCTTCAGGCTGGCGCCAGCCTTCATCATCCGATCCAGAACGGGCAGGGGAGGGCTGGCGAAGAAGTTCTGAATCGCCGCGCCGACGTTGATCAGGGTATCGCGACGCGGCAACGCTAGTGTGACGTGGGTGCTTTCTGTGCCAATGGTCGTTTCGGCCAGCGGCTTGGACAGGTCGAACAGTGTGCCCAACAGCAGGCCGGCTCGACTGACGTGCTTGTTCATGTCCATCCAGCCCAGATGCGGAATCCCCGGGTTGTACGCGTCATTGCCCTGGCGGTCGCTGGCATCCAGGCTGAAGTTGTTGTCGTCGCGACGCCCATACGCCAGGTCGATACCGCCGACATAACCGATCTTGTTGTCGATCACTACGCACTTCTGGTGGTGGGAAAACGTCGAGCCCAGGCCCTTCATGTCGCTTTGCTGGATGGCCGGTGTACAGAAGGCGCGCGGCACCTTCAGCCCGGCGTTGAGCTGGAAAACCGCGAGCATGGTTTCGAAGTCATGGGTGCCGACGCTTGCCGCCGGACTCAGCCATGGCATGACAAACACTTTCAGTGACGAGTGCGCTTTGAGGGCGTTGTACAAGCACTCCCACAAGGTCTGCTTGCCGTCCAGGGTCACGTCATAGTTTACCTGCCAACCGGTAATGAAAATCGAGGTTTCAGCCTTGGCAATTTCCTTGGCCAGATCCTTGTAGTAGTCCTCGCCAGTGGTGAAAAAACGCACCTTGTTGCCACTGCGTTTGGGGGCGAAGGCGGACGTGTCCTGAATGAAAAAGTCTGGCGCATTGACGGCGGGCAGGGCTTTGCCGGCGGCCGTGTTGATCTGGCTGATTTCTTTGTGGCGAATGCCGTTATAAGGCGTTGCGGAGTCCGTCATGCTCATTCGTCCCTGGTTTGCAACTGGCTGTACAGATCGCCGTCGGCGAGCAGATCCTGTTTGCTGCGTTCACTGTTCGCGGTGCTGATCCGGCCTTTTTTGGCGCTGTCGTGGAAGTCGAGGGCGGCGAGGGCAAAGCGTTCCTTGTCGGCATCCGATGGTTCGTCGTGCAGCGCCACCGGCACCCGTTGCCCGGGATAACACAGCCACAAGGCTCCCTTGGTTGCGTAGGCTTTGGACAATTTCAAGCGCTGCGCATCATCGATATTGACCCGTCCGTCATCGTCAGTCCGACCTTCGAGCAGCGGGGCATCTTCGCCGTCCTGCACGATAGACCAGGCTGTGTGCGCCAACGGGAAACCGTCGTCACCCGGAACATCGGTCAACTTGATGTCGAAGAAATACTCCCTGGGTTCCGGCGGGGGGGCGAGCACGCCGGGTTGGGCGCTGCCGAGCAGGTTGCCGGGCTTGGCTGACGGCGGAGGTACCGGCAGTTTTGGCAGCAGTATCGCAATCCCCGAACCACTTCCCGCCGCGCCCCCGGCATTGATTTTCACCACTGGCCCGATCACGGTGATGCCGCCGCCATCGAGTTTGATGAAGCTGCCGCCGGCCTTGATCGTCAGTTCCGTACCGGCCTCGATGACCATTTTTTCGCCGGCCCTGAGGTGTATTTCCTGGCCGGCGCTGGTCAGTTGGGCGGTGCCGAGTTTGACGTGCTGGTTCTGGCCGACGGTCAGGTGATCGTTGGCTTTGACCTCAACCTTGCGATCGGAAATCGTGGTGCGGTGTTCCTCGGCCTTGAGCTCGGTGTAAGTGTTCTTCACCACCGTGTCGTGGCGTTCATTCCCGACCCGAATCTTCTGGTCATGCTCAACGTTCTCATCCCAATCACGCTGGGCATGAATGTAGATCTGCTCCGCACCTTTCTTGTCTTCAATGCGCAGTTCGTTGTAGCCGCCGCCACCCGGTGAGCTGAGGGTTTTGAACACGCTGCGAGTCTTGTTCGCCGGCAAGGCGTACGGCACCGGGTTTTCCTTGTGGTACAGGCAACCGGTCACCAGCGGTTGGTCGGGGTCGCCTTCGAGAAAGGTGACGAGGACTTCCATGCCGATGCGCGGGATGGAGATGGCGCCGTAGCGGTCGCCGGCCCAGGAGCTGGAGACGCGCAGCCAGCAGCTGGTTTTGTCGTCGGCCTGGCCTTCGCGGTCCCAGTGGAACTGGACTTTGATGCGGCCGTATTGGTCGCAGTGGATTTCTTCGCCTTTGGGGCCGGTGACCATGGCGGTCTGGCTGCCGAGCACGCGCGGTTTCGGGTGTTCGAGGGCCGGACGGTAGAACACGTCCCACGGGGTGGCGAGGAAGGTGTTGCGGTAGCCTTGGTGGAAGTCGTCTTTGTTGTCGGTGGTGTCGCTGGTCACGCCTTCTTCGAGGACTTGCGGCTGTTTGCCTTCGTGGAAGAGTTCAGTGAGCAGCCACAGGTCGTTCCACTCGGTGCGCGGGTGGTCGGACATTTCCATGAAGTGGCCGCTGACCAGTTTGGTCTGGTCGCCGCGACCTTCGGCCTGACGGTAGTCGGCGCGGTGGCGTTCGAGGGCGCGCTGGCTGAGGAACTTGCCACGGGCGCGGTCGATGAAACGGCCCGGGTAGTCGTAGTCTTCGAGGTCCGGTTCGGTGCTCTCGCCATCGGGCTTATAAGCCGCTTCCATTTGCAGACGCGGCTTTTCGAAGTCGTAGTCGCGGCGTGTGGTGCGGCTGGTGCGGGTTTCCAGGCGCAGCTTGAAGCCTTTGATCACCGGTTCTTCGGCGACCATGCCGCTGCCCTGCACGTACGCAGTTGGCTGGCCGAGGTCGGGGAACACGGTCTGGTCGTCACCGAATACCAGCAGGTGGCCTTTGTCGCTGTGCTGGAAGTGGTAGTGAATGCCTTCCTCTTCGCACAGGCGCTGAACGAAATGCAGGTCGGTTTCGTCGTACTGCACGCAGTAGTCGCGATCCGGGCACGGCTGGCTGAGCTGGAAGCTGTAGGCGTTGCCCTTGATGCCGTGTTCTTCGAGGATCAGCGCGATGATTTTCGGCGCCGACATCTGCTGGTAGATGCGCTGGTTGGTGCGGTGATGCAGGTATTGCAGTTGCGGCACCATCGACACTTTGTAGCGGGTCAGGCGCTTGCCGGCATCGCCTTGGGCGACGCGGTAAATCTGGCCGTGGATGCCCGAGCCTTGTGGATCGAATGCGAGAAACGCCTGCTTGTGCAGCAGTTGTTCGAGGTCCAGATCCGGGTTTTCGCTGACCAGTTCGAGGTCGAAACGAAACGGCTGGCTGATGCCTTCGGTGCCGGTGAACGACAGCACTTGCAGGTCGCCGACGTAGTCTTCCACTTTGAGGCTGAAGTGGGTTTCGTTTGCGGGGTTGAACATCTCAGGCTCCTTGAGATTTACGCCGGTCATCCACGGGCGTTTTGCATCGGTCTGGAGAACGCAGACAGGAGCTGGATGTTAAAGGGAAAAAGTTGCGCAAAAAGTTGCGCACATGGGAGGAGGCCCCCGGTCTATAAGGGTAAAAAGGAAGTGATTCAGAATGTTTCTTGGCGATGTGCCATCAGTCAAGCCCGAAAAGAGGTGGTTTTCGGGCTTATTTTGTAGGTTCGTTCAGATCAGTTGCGGGGCAAATTCCACCACCGGCATCTGTCGCTTCATCAAAACCTTGCCGCCGCGAATCGAATACAGCGGCAAGCCCTGACTGCGAATGACCTCGTAATCACTGTCCGCCGACAGAATCAGCAGATTCGCCGGACGCCCCTGTTCCAGGCCATAGCGCTCACCCAGATGCATGGCTTTGGCGCTGTTGTCGGTGACCAGATCCAGCGCACTTTGCAGGTTGCGATAACCGAGCATGTGGCAGATGTGCAGCCCCGCTTCGAGCACCCGCAGGATATTGCCGTTGCCCAGCGGATACCACGGATCGACGATCGAGTCCTGACCGAAACACACGTTCATCCCAGCTTCTAGCAGTTCATTGACGCGAGTGACGCCCCGGCGTTTCGGGAAGTTGTCGAAGCGTCCTTGCAGGTGAATGCTCTCGGTCGGGCAGGAGACAAAACTGATCCCGGAATGGCCCAGCAAACGGAACAGTTTCGCGCAGTAGGCATTGTCGTAAGAACCCATCGCCGTGGTGTGGCTGGCGGTGACGAGGGCGCCCATGTCGCGACTGCGCGCTTCTTCGGCGAGCACTTCGAGGAAGCGCGAATGCGGGTCGTCGGTCTCGTCGCAATGCACGTCGACCAGGCAACCGGTGCGCTCGGCCAGGTCCATCAGGAACTTCACTGAGCTGACGCCCTGATCGCGGGTGTACTCGAAATGCGGAATGCCGCCAACCACGTCCGCGCCCATGCGAATCGCCTCTTCCATCAGTTCGCGACCGTTGCGGAACGACTCGATGCCTTCCTGCGGAAACGCGACGATTTGCAGATCGATGAGGTGGCGGCTTTCCTCGCGCACTTCGAGCATGGCTTTGAGCGCAGTGAGTTGCGGGTCGGTGACGTCGACGTGGGTGCGCACATGCTGAATGCCGTGAGCGGCCAGCGCTTGAATGGTTTTTTTGGCGCGGGCCTTGGTGTCTTCTTCGGTGATGGTGACCTTGCGCTCGCCCCAGCACTCGATGCCTTCGAACAGCGTGCCGCTCATGTTCCAGCGCGGCTCGCCAGCGGTCAGCGTGGCGTCGAGGTGAATGTGCGGTTCGACGAAGGGCGGTACCACCAGATTGCCGCCGGCGTCGAGGTCGTCCGGGCCGAGAGTGGGCGCTTCGGTCTGGCGGGCGATGCTGCGGATCAGACCGTCTTCAAGATGCAATTCGTGCAAACCTTCCTGGTTGCGCAAACGGGCGTTGATGATGTGCATCAGGCGAATCCTTTTTTATAGGTCTTGTAGTGGCGCGGTCGCGCTGCGAGCGCCGAGCACGCCGGTAACGATGACATACGTTAGCGCGGCAGCAGCGATGCCTACCAGCGGCGCGACCCACGGCGAACTGAACGCGGCGACGGTGCCGACCGCGTAAGCCCCGAGCCCCGGCCAGTTGAACGCAGGCAACCGTGCGTCGGCCAGACGTGGATAGTGCCCGCGCCAGCGGTAGAAAAAGTCCGCCATGATCACCCCGCCAATCGGCGGGATCACCGTGCCGAGCAGAATCAGATAGGGCACCAGCATGTCGTACATACCGAGCAGGGCGAGCAGGGTGCCGATCACTGCACCGGCGAGGGTCACGGTTTTGCGTCGGCCGGTGCGCAGCAGGTTGCAACCAGCGACAGCGAAGTTGTAGATGGTGTTGTCCTGGGTGCTCCAGATGTTCAGCAACAGCATGGCCATCGCGGCCATGGCGAAACCTTGCAACAGCAGCACTTCAACCACGTCCGGTTGCTGATAGACGATCGCGCCGTACGCGCCGATCAGCACCATCAGGCCGTTGCCGATGAAAAAACCGATCAGGCTGGCTAGCACCGCGACCCGCGCCGAACGCGAGAAACGTGTCCAGTTGGTCGCTTGCGTCGCGCCACTGACGAAGGTACCGAACACCAGAGTAATCGCCGTCGACCAGTCCAGCGAACCGCTTGGTACGACGCTGAGCAAACCCTCGAAACCGCCAACTTTCACCGTCGCCACCCACATCGACAGCATGAGCAACAACATCATCGCTGGCACGGCGATGTACGAAAGGATTTCCAGCCCGCGATAACCGACGTAAGCGGTGGCGCAGAACATCAGGCCGAACAGCACCATCAAGCCGAGCACCGTGCCTTCGTCGAGATCGAAATATTTACCGATCACGACGGCAGCCGTCGCCGTGCCCCAGGCGTACCAGCCGATCTGGGTGAAACCGAGAATCAGGTCGCTGAGCTTGCTGCCGACTTCGCCGAAGCAGAAACGGCCCATCAGCACTGAGTTGAGGCCGCTTTTGAAGGCGATATAACCCAGGCCCGCTGCATACAGGCCGAGCAGCAGGTTGCCGACGACGATCACCGCCATCATCTCGCCGAAACTGAACGCCACACCGAGCTTGCCGCCGGCGAACATGGTCGCGGTGAAAAACGTGAAGCCCAGTAACACCATCGCCGTGGAGGCGAGGCCTTTACGTGCATGCATCGGCACTTCGCTGAGGGGGTAATCGTTGCCGGGATCGTTCTGCGTCATGGGGCGGTCCTTGCTGGAAGAGAGGAGACGCGGGGGAGGGTTGCAGTGGTCGTGCCAAATGCCGGGTGGCGCGGGTTATGTATAGACGAGCCGCGTCGTTCGGCACGAAAACAGTGCACCTGAATACACCGGAGCCCCAATGTAGGAGCTGCCGAAGGCTGCGATCTTTTGATCTTGTTTTAAAAAGCAAAATCAAAAGATCGCAGCCTTCGGCAGCTCTTACAGGTGGATAGGTGTTGGCTCAGAGGAAGCGCAGCAGGGCGGCAACGATGGCTTCGGGGGCGTCTTCCTGCACGAGGTGGCCGGCGTTGACGATGGCGTGGAATTGCGCGCCGGGGATCATTTGGTGCAATGCGCGGCCACGCTCGATGGGAATCCACTGATCGTCTTCACCCCAGAGAATCTGCACCGGGCAGCGGATCGTCGGGTACAGCGGTTGCGCTTCCAGCGTGTAGCGTTCGTCCATCTGCGCGATCTGCCGATAGAACGCCGCCTGCCCCGGATCACCGAACCACGGTTGCACGTAGGGTGCCAGTTCGTGATCGGCAATCTCTCGGTGGATCGCCCCGCGAATATAGGTCGGTACGATGGCGCGCTGGATGTAATCGGGCAGGCCACTGAACGCTGCTTCATGCTGGCGGACGTGCTGCACGAACGGCGAACCCCATGGCGTCAGCGCCACCGGATCGATCAGCGTGAGGCTGCGGTAGTCCTTGCCGTTGAGCAGGTGTGCACGCAGTACGGTGGCGCCGCCGAAGTCGTGGGCGACAACGTCGGGGTTTGCAATATTCCAATGGTCGAGTAGCTGCGCCAGCAGTTGATTTTGCACGCCGAGGGAGACGTCGGCGTCGGGTTGTTCGGAGCGCCCGTAGCCGAGCAGGTCGAAGTAATGCACACGATGCGTGGCAAAAAAATGCGGCGCGATCCGGTGCCATACGTACGACGAAAACGGCGTGCCATGCACGAACACCAGCGGCGGGCCGTCGCCGTGTACGGCGTAGCGCACCTGTCGGCCGTTGAAGTCAAAGACCTGATCCAGCAGCCAGTTCGTCATGGGCCTGTCCTCTTGGCGGGTGGGAGCCAAAAAGCATAGGCGTAAAAAAACAGCCGCGAAGGCTGTTCTCTATTTCCCAGACAAAACACCAATCCCCCTTCGGCAGCTCCTACGAGGG
The DNA here is from genome assembly GCF_009834515.1 of Pseudomonas sp. R84. Lineage (NCBI taxonomy): Bacteria > Pseudomonadati > Pseudomonadota > Gammaproteobacteria > Pseudomonadales > Pseudomonadaceae > Pseudomonas > Pseudomonas sp. R84. The sequence continues at coordinate 4,365,371 of NZ_CP019426.1, read as the reverse complement.
AGATCTACGTCAGGTTACTCACCGCGATAGATGCAACCGCTGGTGCAGGTCTCGTGAATGCGGATCGCGCTCAGTTCCGGCAGCAACGGCTTCATTTCATTCCAGATGAATTTGGCCAGCACTTCACTGGTCGGGTTTTCCAGACCGGGAATGTCGTTCAGGTAGTTGTGATCGAGACGCTCGTACAGCGGCTTGAAGATTGCTTTTATCTCGGAGAAATCGCGAATCCAGCCAGTGTGCGGATCGAGGTCGCCGCTGAGGTGAAGCGCCACTTTGAACGAGTGACCGTGCAGACGCCCGCACTTGTGGCCGTCCGGGACGTGCGGCAGGCGGTGGGCGGATTCGAAAGTAAATTCCTTGAAGATTTCCACAGTATTTTCGGCTCTGTTCAGATGGCGTTCGCCGCAGCGATTCGGGCAGGCGGCGAGTTTACCAGCTTGTCTTTGGCCGTGCTGACTAAAGGGTCAGCAAGCGCTCGGCGAGGCGACCATTGGCAGTCAGTTCAAGGAATTCGTCACCGAGGCGGCGGCTTTCGTCCATTGCCGCGTGCCAGTATTTCTGCCGGCTCGGCGCATCGCCCATAAAGCGTTTGAAGTCGTTGCGGTCGGGCAGTTTGCCGTAGGGCAGGCGCGCCAGATATTCCTTCGAGGGGGCGAGCAACAGCACGTCCTGCAGGCGCTCCACCGAGGCCTTGCGCCACGGCAGGGTCTTGTCGAACCAGCCGGGAATCACCCGATCAGTGAAGTGCGGATAGAGGACGATGCCGTCACCGCTGTAGGGCAGGTCGAGGTGATAGTCGAGCAGGCCGCCGTCGCGGAAAGTGCCGGCACCGGCGCCGGGCAGATCGCGCACGCCTTCCATGACCATCGGGATCGAACCCGAAGCCAGCAGCGCTTGGCGCAGATTACCGGCATTCAGCGCGACGAAGCGCGACGGGAAGTCGTTCAGCGCATTCACCGGTGGGGCGAGGCGCGGGTCGTGGATGATCAGCCGTTCGAAGTGTCGCGACAGCCGCGCGCGGCCGCGCAAGTTGTCGGCGATCACCGAGCCCAATGCCAGACCGAGGCGACCGCGATGGTCATCGGCCAGACGTCCCTGACTTTTCACCACCATGATGTTCAAGCGGTAATGCGCGTTGTCGAGGATGCTCGCGTCGCGGCCGTCGAGCAGGTCATTGAGCATGCGCTGCGAGCTCTGACTGATCTCGGCCATGGTCACGCCTTTGTTGAAGTTCTGCTCGGCATACAGATGGCCGAGGCGGCGGATGCCTTCGGCGGCGTCCGGCAGGCAAGCGCTGGCGAAACGCCAAGAGCCGACCGAGGCGCCGATCAGCGAACGCTCACGCGGTGCGCTCGGCAGCCATTCGCCGAACAACGCCAGATCCAGCCCCTGAATGCCCAACGCCTTCGGCCCACCGGCGGCACCGGGCAGGGTACCGACGTCGGCGGCGTTCAGGCCTTGCGCACGAATACGCGCCATGGCACGCGGGCCGGCCTTGAGGGTGAGGGCGGGGAATTTGATGTGGATGGCGGTCATACCGGTCTCGATCGTTAGCAAGCGAACAATTATAAGCACATGTTACAAAACCTTGTAGGAGTGAGCCTGCTCGCGATAGCGGTGTGTCATTGAATAATGATCTGTCTGATACACCGCTATCGCGAGCAGGCTCACTCCTACAAGGGGATATGTATTGAGCGGGAGCAATGATGGCAATTCAGTTTCAGTTAAGTTCATCCCGTTAAGGTGCCCACCGTTAAGCAACACATAAAAATACGGAGACACCATGAAAACCCTGACTGCCCTGTCCATTGCCGCGATCATCGGCCTCACTGCCAACACTGTTCACGCCCGCGATCTCGGCCCTGACGAAGCCCTGCGCCTGCGCGACGCTGGTACTATCGTCTCCTTCGAGAAGCTCAACGCCACTGCGCTGGCCAAACACCCGGGTTCGACGATCACCGACACTGAGCTGGAAGAGCAGTACGGCAAGTACATCTACCAGATCGAAATGCGCGATCCGCAGGGGCTGGAGTGGGATCTGGAATTAGACGCGGTGACTGGGCAGGTTCTCAAGGATCATCAGGATACGTAATGAAGGTTAATGTTCGCGCCACCTGCCGCACGGCGTTGGCGCTGGTGATGTGTTGCTCGACGGCCATGGCCCGCGACCTCGGTCCGGACGAAGCCCTGAATCTGCGCAAGCAGGGCGTGATCCTGCCGCTGGAGCAAGTGCTGCAGCAGGCGATGGATCGCTATCCCGGCGCCAAACTGCTGGAAGTCGAGCTGGAAGAAAAACACGACGTCTACATTTATGAAGTCGAGTTGCTCACCGTCGAAGGTGTCGCCCGTGAGCTGCACTTGAAGGCCGATACCGGTGAACTTGTGAAAGACAAGGAAGATTGATCGATGCGTTTGCTATTGGTGGAAGACCACGTACCGTTGGCCGACGAATTGCTCGCCAGCCTGCAGCGACAAGGTTACGCGGTGGATTGGCTGGCCGACGGTCGTGATGCACTGTATCAGGGCAGCAGCGAGCCATATGACCTGATCATTCTCGACCTCGGCCTGCCAGGCGTGCCGGGGCTTGAAGTGCTGGCGCAGTGGCGCGCCGGTGGTTTGGCGATACCGGTGTTGATCCTCACGGCGCGCGATTCCTGGGCCGAGCGCATCGAAGGTCTGAAGGCCGGTGCCGACGATTACCTGACCAAACCGTTCCACCCCGAAGAACTGCAGTTGCGCATTCAGTCGTTGTTGCGCCGCTCCAAAGGCCAGGCCAACCAGCCGACCTTGCAGGCGGCCGGTCTGCATCTGGACGAGGGTCGGCAATGCGTGGTGCGCGACGGCGCCGACATTCAACTGACCGCTGCCGAATTCCGCCTGCTGCGCTATTTCATGCTGCACCCGGAACAGATCCTTTCCAAAAGCCACCTCGCCGAACACCTCTACGACGGTGAGACCGAGCGCGATTCCAACGTCCTCGAAGTGCATGTCAATCACCTGCGTCGCAAGCTCGGCAAAAGCGTGATCGAAACCCGTCGCGGTCAGGGTTACCTGTTCGGCGGAAAAGCTTCGTGAGGTCGATCCAGCGCCGCTTGAGCCTGGGTTTGATCAGCGTAATGGTGGTCGTCGGTGTGGTGGTCGCGCAAACCAGCCTGTGGTTGTTCGAAGTGGGTTTACAGCGTTATCTCGAAGCCGGTCTGCGCAACGACAGCGAAAGTCTGCTAGTGGCATTGGTGCGGGGCCCGCAAGGCCTGCAACTGGATGAGCGGCATCTGTCGCCGGCCTATCAGCGACCGTTTTCCGGGCATTATTTCCGGATCGACTTTGCCGACAGCCATTGGCGTTCGCGCTCGTTGTGGGATCAGGATCTGCCGCTGCTCGACCATCCCGGTCTGCACAGCAATCTGCAACTGGGCCCGGACGGTCAGCAATTGCTGGTGCTGCGTTCAGATTATCGACGCCTGGGCCAATCGATTTCGATCAGCGTCGCGCAGGATTACACGCCGGTGCGCGAGAGTTTTCAGCGCATGCGCCAGATCGGTCTGGGCTTGGGGCTGGCGGCGTTGCTTCTGATTCTGTTCTTGCAGCGCTTGACCGTGCGCCGCGCGTTGAAACCGCTGGAGAAGGCTCGCGAGCAGATCGCGCAATTGCAGCAGGGCCAGCGTTCACAACTCGATGAGCAGGTGCCGGTGGAGCTGGAACCGCTGGTGGCGCAGATCAACCATTTGCTCGCGCACACCGAAGACAGCCTCAAGCGTTCACGCAATGCCCTGGGCAACCTAGGGCATGCGTTGAAAACGCCGTTGGCGGTGTTGTTGAGCCTGGCCTCCAGCGAAAAACTCGATGCCCATCCCGAGTTGCGCAAGGTGCTCAAGGAACAGCTGGAGCAGGTGCAGCAGCGGCTCAATCGCGAGCTCAATCGGGCACGGTTGTCTGGTGATGCGCTGCCCGGTGCGTTGTTCGATTGTGATGCAGAACTGCCAGGGTTGCTGGCGACGTTAAACATGATTCACGGCGAGCATTTGGCGTTGAGTTATGTTGCGCCGGCGGGGTTGCAACTGCCGTGGGATCGGGAGGATTTGCTCGAGTTGCTCGGCAATCTGCTGGACAACGCCTGCAAGTGGGCGGATGCCGAGGTGCGTTTGAGTGTGATCGAACGTACGGATGGCTTTGCGCTGAGCGTGGAAGATGACGGCCCGGGGATTCCCGAAGAACAGCGCGCTCAGGTATTCAGTCGTGGCACGCGGCTGGATGAACAGACCCATGGGCATGGCCTGGGGCTAGGGATTGTCCGCGATATTGTCGAGACCTGGGGCGGGTTGCTGGTGTTGGGCGAGAGTGAGTGGGGTGGGTTGAAGGTGGTGATCGAGTTGCCTCGGCGGTGAGTCTTTGAGAAGCCCCTCACCCTAACCCTCTCCCGGAGGGAGAGGGGACTGACCGAGGTGTATGTTCGAGTTACACCGACCTGAAACACCGAGCCGAACTCAGGTTTTTGAAAGCATCAACGTGACCTGAAAATATCGAGTCGAACTCAGGTTTTGAATGACATGAAGATCAGCTCCCTTTCCCCCTCGCCCCCTTGGGGGAGAGGGCTGGGGTGAGGGGGTAATCCAGCTGACACCCCACAACCTTCAAATCAAACCCGAAACTGATCCATCAAACTCTGCTGCTGATTCGCCAGGCTATTGAGCGACTGACTCACCCGCGCCGACTCATTCGCCTGCCCGGACAACGACTCCGTCACGTCACGAATCGTCGCCACGTTGTTATTGATCTCCTCGGCCACCGCACTCTGCTCTTCAGCGGCACTGGCAATCTGCAGGTTCATGTCGCTGATCACCGTCACCGCATCGCCGATCTGGCGCAGCGCGGTCACGGCTTGGCCAACCTGTTCGACACTGCCCTGAGCCTGACGATGGCTGTTGCCCATCGCCCCGACCACATCCTGTGTACCGCTCTGCAACTGCTCGATGACCTGACGGGTTTCTTCCACGGATTCTTGTGTGCGGCGAGCGAGGTTGCGTACCTCGTCAGCGACCACGGCAAAACCACGGCCAGCCTCACCGGCACGGGCCGCTTCGATCGCGGCGTTGAGCGCCAACAGGTTGGTCTGCTCGGCGATGGCGCGGATTGTTTCCAGCACCGCGCCGATTTTCTCGCTGTTGGCGGAAAGGCCTTCGACCTGCACCATCGCTGCGCTCATGTCAGCGGCGAGGGTGTCGATGCTCGCGGTAGTGCGGTCGATCACCGTCAGGCCCTGACGGGTAGCGCGATCAGCATCCTTGGCCGCTTCGGCAGCTTGTGCAGCGCTGCGGGCGACGTCTTGCGCAGTGGCGCTCATTTCGTGGGACGCAGTGGCGACCTGATCAACCTGACGGTATTGCTGTTCCATACCGGCGCTGGTCTGGGTCGCAATCGCTGAGGACTGATCGGCGGTGTTGCGCGCATCCTGCACCGAGCGTTTCACTTCCGCGATGATCGGCTGCAACTTGTCGAGGAACTTGTTGAACCAACCGGCCAACTGACCGAGTTCGTCCTTTTTGTCATAGGCCAGACGGCGGGTCAGGTCGCCTTCGCCGCTGGCGATGTCTTCGAGCATGTGTGCCACACCGAGGATCGGTTTGGTCACACTGCGCGCCATCAGCCACACCAGCAGCAAGCCGATCAACGCCGCCAGCACGCCAAGGCTCAGTTCGATCAATGTGCCGGAATTATTGCTCGCGTCCAGTTGTTGCTTGAGCGCTTCGGCGCGGCTGACCAGGACCTTTTCCGGTACGTCGAGCAACACGCCCCACGACGGGCCGCCGGGAATCGGCGGGAACGGTGACAGCACTTTCAACTGGCCGTTGCTGTGCAGGCTGCTGACGCTGCTGGTGGAGGCAAGTTTGCTCAGCAGTTCGGCGCCGCTGATTTTGTCGACGGCATCCAGACGCTGACTGAGTTTGCCGGCATCCGGGCTGTAACCGGCGAGCAGGCCGGCGGGGCTGATGATGCTCACGGCGGTCTGGCCGTCATAGAGCTTTTTGCTGGCGCCCTGGCTGATCGCTTGCAGGCTGTTGAGGTTGATGTCGACCGACAGCGAGGCGATGACTTTACCGTTGACCATCAGCGGGAAGACGATGCTGGTCATCAGCACGTTCTGGCCGTCGATCACATAGAAGTAGGGTTCGATCACGCACGGTTTGAGCGTAGCGCGCGGGCAGGTGAACCAGGCGTTCGCGGCTTGACCGCTGGGGCCGGTGCTGGTGTCGGCCATGTCGCTTTCCGGCAGGGCCATCGAGGTGACTTTGCCTGGCGTTGGTTGCGACCAGTACAGGGCGAAACGGCCCTTGTCGTTGCTGCCCAGTTCAGCCTGACCGGCGAACAGTTCATCCTTGCCGTCCAGCGCGTTGGCTTCGAACACCAGCGACAGGCCGAGCAGCTCCGGGTTGGCTTGTAGCGCCGATTTGACCTGGCGAGTCATGTCTTCGCGCAGGTCGAAGGCATCAAGAAAACGCTTCTCGGCCTGCTCGCGCAGGAACAGCACCTGCCGCGAGAAGCCGTGGCCGTATTGATAGGCGTCCATGAACTGCTGGCGAATGCCAGCAGCCTGCACTTCACCTTGCGACTCGATGCGCGCTTGCGCCGACTCGGTGAGCATTTCCATGCTCGAAGCTTTCACCAGTGCAGAACTGTGCTCCATGCGATACAGCGAAAGACCGACCAACAGGGTCACGATACCGGCCAGGCAGAGGCCGGCGAGCAAAGTGATTTTCCATTGGATGGAAAGTTGTCTGAGCGACATGGAGACGTCCTTATTCGATAAATATCTGAGACTTTGCACTGTAACGGCCCAAGAGCAGCTTTCTTGAGCTTCCAGCCGCAAGCTGCAAGTGAAAAAACGCAAAAGCTTGCCGCTTGTGACTTGCAGCTTGCCGCTGCTTCATTCACAGTGCGCGCCCTTCTAATAAGACCCTCTTTGCAAATCCGCCGGTTAAGCTTTGGCGGACTCATTCTGTCTGGCGGTCGGTTTTCCACCGCAGTGTTTTTCGAGGAAGTGAAATGAATGCAGTCATAGCGGCAGTCGGCGTCATGCTGGTGCTCAGCCTGTCCCGCGTGCATGTGGTGATCGCTTTGATCGTTGGCGCGCTGGTTGGCGGCCTGACCGGTGGTCTGGGCATCGAGGCCACGCTCAAGGCGTTCAACAGCGGCCTTGGCGGCGGCGCAACGGTGGCGTTGTCCTACGCGTTGCTCGGCGCTTTCGCTGTGGCGATTGCCAAGTCCGGCCTGGCCCATGCGCTGGCCGACAAGGCGTTGGCGATGGTCGACCGTCAGCACGCAACCGGCGGTGGCAGCGTCAAATGGCTGCTGATCGGCCTGTTGTGGGTGGTGGCGATTGCCTCGCAGAACATTCTGCCGATCCACATTGCGTTCATTCCGCTGCTGGTGCCGCCGCTTCTTTATGTACTGACCAAGCTGCAACTCGACCGCCGCTTGATCGCCTGCGTGATGACGTTCGGTCTGATCACGCCGTACATGTTCCTGCCGGTGGGCTTCGGTAACATCTTCCTTAATGAAATTCTGCTGGCGAATGTTGCGCGCAGCGGCGTCGACATCAGCGGCATCAACGTTACCCACGCCATGGGCATTCCGGCGCTGGGCATGGTCTTCGGCCTGGCGATGGCGTTCATCACTTATCGCAAACGGCGCGTGTACGACCTGGCGAAGATCGAGCAGGTCGAGCAAGTGGCGGTGCAGTACAACCCGCTGAGTCTGATGATTGCCGGTGTGGCGATTGCCGCCGCGTTCATTGTGCAGTTGCTGCTGGACTCGATGATTATCGGGGCGCTGGTCGGTTTTCTGATCTTCTCGGCATCGGGCATCGTCAAGTGGCGTGAGACCGATGACCTCTTCACCGAGGGCATGAAGATGATGGCGATGATCGGTTTCATCATGATCGCCGCGTCCGGATTTGCTGAAGTGATGAAAGCCACCGGAGAGGTGCAGACGCTGGTTGAATCCTCGGCGTCGTGGATCAATCACAGCAAGGGCATCGGTGCACTATTGATGCTGCTGGTCGGGTTGCTGGTGACCATGGGCATCGGTTCGTCGTTTTCCACCGTGCCGATTCTGGCGGCGATTTTCGTGCCGCTGTGCGTGCAACTGGGCTTCAGCCCGATTGCGATCGTGTGCATCGTCGGCACCGCTGGCGCATTGGGTGACGCCGGTTCGCCGGCTTCGGATTCGACGCTGGGCCCGACCTCGGGCCTGAATATCGACGGTCAGCATCATCACATCTGGGACACCGTGGTGCCGACGTTCCTGCACTACAACCTGCCTTTGCTGGCGTTCGGCTGGGTGGCCGCGATGGTTCTTTAAACCCCACGTCTCCCCTGTAGGAGTGAGCCTGCTCGCGATAGCGGTGTATCAGTTGGCAGATGTACTGACAGATACACCGCTATCGCGAGCAGGCTCACTCCTACAGGGGATGGGGTGACCACGGACTCAACTTTTGCTTGCGCGTGCCGTTAAAGCCTTTAACCACGCCAATAAAACCAAAAGAGTGAGCTCCCACAATGCGCCTGAGCCTCAAGGCTAAAGTCCTGTCCCTCGCCGTTCTCCCGGTGTTGCTCTTTGCGCTGGTCATCAGCCTGACCACGCTGTTCATCCTCCAGGAACAGGCGCACAAAGAGGTCGAACAGACCCGCGAGCGCCTGCTCGGCGATGCCAAAGCCACCCTGCAAAGTTATGTCGCCGTGGCCATGACCACGATCAAACCGTTGTACGACGCCGCCGCTGCCGGTGACGTTGATGCGCGGGCGCAGGCGATCAAACTGCTGTCGGGCATTCGCTATGGCAAGGACGGCTACTTCTTCGGCTACGACTCCGAGACCGTGCGCCTGTTCAAGGCCAATGACCCTGAAGGCGTGGGCAAAAGTTTCAAGGACAACCGTGACCCGAACGGCGTTTACGTCAACCGTGGCCTGGTAAGTGTGGCGAAGGACGGCACGCATTATCTGCAATACAGCTCGCCGTTGCCGGGCAATGCGCAGGTGTTGGTGCCGAAACTCGGCTACACCGAATACCTGGCGAAGTGGGACATGGCCGTCGGTACCTCGGTCAACCTCGACGGCATCGAAGCGCAAGTCGCGTTGGTCGAAGCGCAGGTGCAGGAACGCATGCAAGGCGTGGTGCTGAGCATCGTTGGCGTGGCGGTGGTGGTGCTGTTGGTGATCGCGGTGGCGGGAATGCTGCTGGCCAATACCATTTTGCGTCCGTTGACCCTGATGAAAGCCAACCTCGATGACATCGCGGCAGGCGAGGGCGATCTGACCCGTCGACTGAATATCACCAGCCAGGATGAACTGGGTGAACTGGCCGGTTCGTTCAACCGCTTCGTCGACAAGATCCATGGCCTAGTGCGACAGATCACCGAGATGACCACGCAACTCACCGGGCTGGTGACGCAGGTATCCGATCAGGCCCAGCGTTCCGATCAGGCGATGGAGCGTCAGCGCCATGAGACCGATCAGGTCGCCACGGCGATCAACGAGATGTCTGCCGCCGCGCAGGAAGTCGCCAAGAGCGCGCAGAACGCCGCCGTCGCCGCTCAGCAGACCGATGAAGAAGGCCAGAGCGCCAAGCGTGTGGTGGCCGGCAGCATCAAGCAGATTCATGCGTTGGTCGATGACATTCGCAGCAGCGGCGTGTCGCTCGACAGCCTGCAGCAGGACGTGACGTCGATTGTCGGCGTGCTCGGGGTGATTCGTTCGATCGCCGAGCAGACCAACCTGCTGGCGCTGAACGCGGCGATCGAAGCGGCGCGCGCTGGCGAGGCCGGACGCGGCTTTGCCGTGGTGGCGGATGAGGTGCGTGCATTGGCCAGTCGCACGCAGATCAGTACCCAGGAAATTCAGGGCATGATCGATCGTTTGCAGGCGGGTACGCAGCAGGCGGTGGAAGCGATGCGCCGATCCAGCGAGGCGGGTGACGGCACTTCACAGCAAGCCAATCAGGCCGGCGCTTCTCTCGACGCGATGGCATCGTTGATTGCGACGATCAACTCGATGAACGCGCAGATTGCCAGCGCGGCGGAAGAGCAGACGGCGGTGGCCGAAGAGATCAACCGCAGCGTGCATCAGATTGCGGTGGCGGTGGACAGCGTGGCCGATGAAACGCAGTTGGGTGCGCAGACTTCGCGTAGTTTGGCGGAGCTTGGGCAGCGGCTGGGCAAACTCGTCGGCCAGTTCCGGATCTGACAGCCTGAAAAGCCCCTCACCCTAGCCCTCTCCCGGAGGGAGAGGGGACTGATTGGGGGATGCTGTGGAACTCCGCCGACCTGAAGCAGCTTTACCGAATCCATAATCGACTCAATCTTTCAGGTCGATGGATGACCCGAGACACCTCGGTCAGTCCCCTCTCCCCCCGGGAGAGGGCTAGGGTGAGGGGCTCTTGATCTTCAGATTTCAGGGACGATCCCAGTACGGCACTTCACCAAAGCATTCGACAAAGAAATCAATCACCGTCCGCACCTTCACCGACAACCTCCGGCTCCCCGGCCACAACACCGCAATCTGCTGCGGCTCCAGGCTGTTCGACACCTGATAGTCCCCCAGCACCGGCACCAGCGTGCCATCGCGCACCGCTTCACCAATCAACCACGACGGAAACATCACCAGCCCCAAACCCTGTTCAGAGGCCTGGGTGAGGGTGTCGGCGTGGTTGCCGGTGATCTGGCCTTTCACCGAATAGGGCGTCCAGTCCTCACCATCGCGGCGGAAAAACCAGCGCTGCTGGCCGGTCGCGCCTTTGTAGGCCAGGCACTGGTGTTGCGCGAGATCTTCAGGTTTCTGCGGGGAGCCATGAAGTTTGAGATACGCCGGGCTGGCCGCGACCTGAAAGCGATGCGGCGCCAGAATCCGCGCCTGCATGCTCGAGTCGTGCAGCGGGCCGATGCGGAACAGTAAATCCGCACCCTCCTGAAGCGGGTCGACGTAACGGTCAGTCTGCTGGATATCCAGTTGCAGCTTCGGATAACGCGCACATAACTTGCCCAGCCACGGCGTCAGATGGCGCTGGCCGAACACCACGGGGGCGTTGATGCGCACCAGGCCTGTGGGTTCGCTTTGCTGTTCTTGCAACGCCTGTTCGGCTTCCTCCAGTTGCACCAGTACCAACCGCGCGTGGTGACCGAGCATGCGCCCGGCTTCGGTGGGCGTCACTGCGCGAGTGTGGCGGTAGAGCAATTGCTGGTTCAGCGCCTGCTCCATCAATTGAATCTGCCGCGAGATAGAGGAGGGCGCCACGCCTTCACGGCGAGCGACTTCGGAAAAACTGCCGTGATCGAGCACGGCCACAAATAGCCTGAGTGCCTTGAATCCGAGTTCGTTGAGCCCGTGCATGATGCGTCCTGCTGTGCGAATTGCGCAAAAGTGTTGTCCGGATGCTCCCATTTATCGCAAAGCTTCGCCAGCCGATAATCCGCGCCATCGTTTACTTGAGTGGAATGTTGTTTATGCAAACGTTGGATGAGGTGAGCGTTAGCGCGCCGGCGACGAAATCCGGATTGCGCTTGTTGTTGCTGCCGCTGGTGATTCTCGCGGGCATGGGTTTGTCGGTGGAGGCGGGATTGCTCGGGCCGTTGGGTGTTCAGGTGGGGCATCTTTGGGCGACCTTGAGCATCTTTGGTGTGGGCTCGGCGATTCTGTTTTTGCTGCTGTTGTTTGCGGGGCCGCAGAAGGGGCCGGCGCTGACGGATCTGCCGCGCTGGCAGTTGATTGGCGGGTTTCTGGGGCCGATGTATGTGGTGGTGCTGACCCTGGCGACGCCGCATATCGGTATTGCCATGACCATGATCGCGATTCTGTCGGGTCAGGTGGGCAAGAGTGTGTTGATTGACCATTTCGGCTGGTTCGGGGCGACGCGCAAGAAGGTCAATGCCGAGCGGTGGCTGGCGTTGGGGTTGATTGTGGTGGCTTTGGTTTTGATTGCGCGGGGGTGAGTGATGAGTCTGGTTATTTTGTTGGCGGTGGTGGTGTTGGCCGGTGCGGTGTTGAGTGTACAAGCGGCGATCAATGGGCGTTTGGGTGAGAGCGTCGGGGTGTTGCGCAGTAGTCTGCTGACATTCGTTGTCGGTGCGGTTTCGACCGGGTTGTTGATTTTGTTTTTTGAGCCGGCGCATGCGGTGAGTTTGTTGGATGTGCCGAAGTGGCAGTTGACCGGGGCGTTGTTTGGCGTGGTGTACATGATGGTGATGGTCGGGGCGGTGCCGGTGGTGGGGACGGCTGTGGCGACGGTGGCGGTGATTGTCGGGCAGTTGGGGATGGGGATGTTGATTGATAATTTTGGCTGGTTGGGGAATCCGGCGATTGAGCTGTCTGGTTCGCGGATTTTGGCGATGGTGTGTTTGGGGGTGGCTTTGGTGTTTATGTACAGGAGTTCGCGTCAGGCTGGGTGAGTTGAGTGCATATCCGTTGCTGCGGGTGTTGCTGATTAGGGTTCCGCCCTTACGGCGGGTCACTTTTTCCAGACGCCGAAAAAGTAACCAAAAAGGCTTGCTCCTACGTGCGGCCCGCTCGCTGGGGCTCGGGGTTCCTTCGCTGCGGGATCGATCCGGGCGCAGCGTCTCCGGTTTGCTTCGCTGCACCTACTCCCGCTGTGTTTGGCTGCGCCAAACGGTCGCTGCGCTCCCACGCCCGGATCAATCCCTCCACTCAGCCTTCCGATGTCGCCTTACAGATCAAGAGCAGGCGAGCTGACACTCGGCCTATTGAGTGGTGAGGAGCGGGGCGCGTTCGGCTTTTGATTTGCGTTGTTGCTGAGCCTCACCCCAGCCCTCTCCCGAGGGAGAGGGAGCCGATTTTCGGGCGTTTCAAAACCTGAGTTCAACGCGGTATTGCACGTCGGCGTACCTCTACCAAACACCTCTATCAGTCCCCTCTCCCTCTGGGAGAGGGCTAGGGTGAGGGGCTCTTGATCTGGCTCTTGATCTTGCTTCGGCTTTTGATCTTTTGCCCCATCGGCAGGCCGAGCGGAGGTGTTCATCCCGGGGGTTAGGCGCGCAGCGCCGTGCGGCGCAGCCGCACACATCGAGAGGAGGTGCAGCGAAGCAAACCGTAGGCGATGCCCCCGGATGGACACCGTAGCGAGGGAACACTGAGCCTAAGCGAAGTGCCGTACGCCAGGGGCAAAGCCTTTTGCTTACTTTTCGGCGTTTGGAAAAGTGAGTCGCTGTAAGAGCGAAACCGCCAGTGGCAACACCCGCAGCAACGGATATGCCCCCAATCCCCAATCCCCAATCCCCAACAAAATCAAAAGATCGCCGCCTGCGGCAGCTCCTACACTGGATATTACGGCTTGCCCTTCAAGCCCCAGACAACCACCACCCAAGGAGTCTGTCCCATGCCTGATAAAACCTGTGACTGCCCTAAATGCAATTGCAAGCTCGGCGAGCATCCGGTCGTGCGTCATGGCAAGCATTTTTGCTGCGAGGCTTGCGCCCATCATCATGAGAACGGTGCGGAATGTTCAACCAAGGGCTGTAAATGCGCCCACGGATGACGAACGACGCATAAAAAAGTGGAGCCTAATCAGGCTCCACTTCCAGTTTCAGACTTTCATCGTCCATCCGTTCGGTATGACGCACCGTGCCCTGCAGCCTTCGCCCCTCAACCCTGACCACCACGGTTTTCGCCTGATCAAGGTCTTCCGGCAGCGGTGCCGGCACTCGCAACGCGAAGCGAAACGGATCATCTTCGACCGCCTCCAGCCCAACGCGGCAGTCCACGCTTTTGGTGATCCGCCCGAACAGCGTATCGAGGCCGTAGTCCAGATGCGCCGGGCTGATGATGTTGCTCATGGTGCATTCCCCCGAATGATGCCGATCGCCAGGCCGAGCTTAGCTGGTCGGTCGCCACACAACGTTTTCCACGCCGAATTTTTCCGCCATCGGCTTGCTGGTCTTCTGCACCTTTTCCCGACCAAAGCGCGGAATGCGACCGACCCCGGCGTCGCAGCTCGCCCAGTGCCACGCCTCGGCGTTGTCCATCTTGTCCGAGCGGATAATGAACGACTTGGGCGTGCCGTGAAGGGTGTAGTCGATGACATAGAGTTTTGCGTTGTTCATAAAGCCCGTATTCCTCCCTGTGGTAATAGAGGGATCGCGGCGCACCGGGAAAATTCACTCGGATTGTCCGACGGTATCTATCCTTGGCGACGCCGTTTCGCACTGGTTACCATGGCGCTTCCACCAAGCCCAATGAATGCTCGCCATGGCCCTTGCCGCACCGCCCGATCTCAGCGATACCGATGTGCCCGTGCAACCGCTGGCACGCACGTATCCGCGTGGGCTGTTTATCGAGCCGCACGAGCATGTCTGGGGACAGTTGCTGTATGCGATGAGCGGGGTGATGTGGGTCGAGACGCCGCACGAAGCGCTGGTGGTACCGCCGCAGCGCGCGGTGTGGTTGCCGCCGGGGGTGCCGCACGGGATTCGGGTGGTGTCGGATTTGCAGATGCGCAATATCTACCTGCGCCCGGCGCTGGCGGCGACGCTGGATCAGACGGTGCAGGTGATCGAGGTCGGCGGGTTGCTGCGCGAGTTGATTGTCGGGCTGGTGGAGCAGGGCGACAGTGGTGATCCGGCGTATTACGAGGCACTGGTCGGGTTGGCGTTGCTGGAGCTGAAACGCGCAAGGCGTTCGCAGTTGAAGATCCCGATGCCGGACGACTCCGACCGGCGCTTGATGAATCTGTGTCAGGCGGTGATGGCGGCGCCGTCGCTGGAGATTCCATTCGAGCAGCATGCGGAAAATGCCGGGGCCAGCGTGCGCACGCTGGCGCGGTTGTTCAAGGACAGCCTCGGCATGGGCTTCGCCGAGTGGCGGCGGCAGGTGCAACTGGCGACGGCGGTGGCGGAACTGATTCAGGGCGTGGCGGTGAGTGTGATTGCCCGGGAGCTCGGCTACTCGCCCAGCAGTTTCAGTGACATGTTTCGTCGCGAATTGGGTGTCGCCCCCTCGCAATTCATAGTGGAACAGGATTAATCAAACCAGCGCAGATCCAATGTGTGCGAGCCTGCTCGCGAGTGCCGTAGATCAGCTTACTCATCCTTCACTGACACACCGCTTTCGCGAGCAGGCTCGCTCCCACAAGGTTCTGTGGTGTGCATTCGATACTTGTCCGAAATTCAGAAGTCCTTGGCCGATGCTATCCCCGCCGGTTCCCTAAACTCTGCCCATTCCCTTCAAGCGGCGGAGTTACTCCCATGAACTACCTGATTTCGCTGGCCATCGGTCTGGGCGTCGGCCTGTTGTACGGCGCGCTGGATTTCCGTTCTCCGGCGCCCCCGGCCATCGCCCTGGTCGGTTTGCTCGGCATGCTCGCCGGTGAGCAGTTGTGGCCGATGGGCCGGCAACTGGTCGCGGGTTGGTTGTCCTGAATTTCCTCTTTTCCTTCGGTGGATGTCCTCATGAAAGCACTGCAATTCGATAAAACCGGCGACCTGTCTGCCCTGCGCTATATCGAGGTGCCGACCCCGGTGCCCGGCGCTGACGAAGTGCTGGTGCAGATCAAGGCGGCTGGCCTCAACCCCAGCGATGTGAAAAACGTCCTCGGCCGTTTTCCGTACACCACGCTGCCACGGATTCCTGGCCGCGATTTCGCCGGTGTCGTCGTCGAAGGGCCGCAGGGGTTGATCGGTCAGGAAGTCTGGGGCACTGGCCGTGAGCTGGGCTTTTTTGCCGATGGCTCGCACGCCGAGTTCGTCAAACTGCCGGCCAATGGTGTGGCACACAAACCCTCGCACCTGAGTTTCACCCAGGCCGCCAGCCTCGGCGTGCCGTACACGACGGCGTGGGATGCTTTGG
Organism: Pseudomonas sp. R84; assembly: GCF_009834515.1. NCBI lineage: Bacteria > Pseudomonadati > Pseudomonadota > Gammaproteobacteria > Pseudomonadales > Pseudomonadaceae > Pseudomonas > Pseudomonas sp. R84. The sequence continues at coordinate 4,349,526 of NZ_CP019426.1, read as the reverse complement.
AACGCAGTCTGGTAACGGCTGAAACGCGTTTGCTGGTGATCGGCGGTGGGGCGGTAGCGACCGCAGCATTGGCCCTGGCGAAAGTGCGTGGCGCGCAGTTGCTGGCGGCGGCGCGGCGCCCGGAGCAGGTGGCGGATTTGCAGGCTCAGGGTTATCAGACGATTCAGCTGGATAAGCCCGAAGACCTCGGTGCACAGGTCAACGCGGTGTATCGCGGAGGCGCCGATGTGATCTTCGACACCACTGGTTTCTGGCTGCCGGCGTCGGTGGCGGCATTGGCTACCTTCGGCCGGATCGCGATCATCGCGGCTCCGGTGGATGGGCATGTGCAACTGCCGGCGCTGGCCCTGTATCGCAAGGGCGGCTCGGTGGTCGGGATCAATTCGCTGCTGTATGGCGTTGCAGCCTGTGCGGCGATGCTGGAGCAGTTCGGGCGGTTCTTTGATGAAGCCTTGTTGCCGTTGCCGCAAGGGTTGGTCGAGGCGCCGTTGGCCGAAGGCTTGGCGCGCTACGCCGAAGTCAATCAGGGCAGCGGCGACAAGGTCATCCTAATTCCCTGACCCACCGCAAACCCGTGTAGGAGTGAGCCTGCTCGCGATAGCGGTGTATCAGTCACTCATGATTAAACTGACACACCGCTATCGCGAGCAGGCTCACTCCTACAGTAGATCGGTGTGTAGCTCAGGATTGCGGGACGCCGTTTTCCCATGCCGACCAGTTTTTCAAGATGTCCTGCACCAGCGGATTACCCGCGCGATAGAGGTTCTCCAGCGCCGGTACGAAGCCGCCCTGATCGGCGTACTTGAGCAGGTTGTCCACTTCACTGCCGCCCGGCTCAGGACGGTCAAAGTCGGAGCCTGCACGCACCACGGCGAGGCGTTGCACGTCGACCAGACCTTCACGGCTTGCACGCAGCAAGGCCTCATAGGTCGAGTTGTCTTCCTGCTGCGTCGTGCAGTATTCGCCCTTGTTGTCGGTCAGCAGTTTGGTCCAGACCTCGGCCCGTTCGCTCAGGCGCGTGCCGGAAAACCAGGTGTTGCCGGCCAACGTGTCGCAGCGCGTCACCACCGGTGGTTGATTGGCCGGGGCCGACGGATATTTCAGGCGCCACGCCGCCGATTCCTTGCTCTCGCTCAGCTCGACTTTATGGCTCAGGGCGAAGGCCTTGGCCTGCAGTTTCGGGTTGAGTTCAAAGACTTCGGTCTTGTAGTCCAGCGGCGGTTTTTCGTTCGGCCCTTTGGTGTTGATGCCCAGATACCCGGTCGGCCAGCTCGATGGCGCATCGCGCGAATCGATCTCCCATTGCGTGCCGAATTCCACCAGATAATGCGCCCACGCAGCGGTGCCGATGGTCCCGTGTTTCGGGCTGATCCCGGCAATGCCAGCGATCAGGAAGTAACTTTTGCGCAGGTCGAATTTCGGCGACAGCGCCAACGCCAATGTCGAAGCGGCGGCGTTGGTTTGACCCATGCCGGTGGTCAACAGGCAGACCTGCTGCGCGTTGCAGCGGATGCTCGGGTACTCGGCGGACAGGCCCGGCACGCGGATTTCCTGCTTCAACTCCAGGCGATCAATCCAGTTTTGTGCCTCGGGGGCGAACATGGTGATCAGCATGACTTTCGGTTGAATCGGTGCTTCGGCGGCCCACGCGGTAGAGGAGAGCAGGGCCGCGCCGGCCAGGGTCAAACGCATCATTGCTTGCATGGAAAACTCCTTGATTCAGAACTGATAACCGACGCCGGCGTAGTAACCCCAGCCGTTGGAACGCGCACGGAAATTGCCGTCGCCAAAATTCAGCTCGCTGCCGTCTTCCCAGTTGCCGCCGTTGTGGAAATAACGGCCGACCAGGGTGAAGCGCAAGTGGGTGAACGAGTAGAGCAACACGTTGGTCGCCACCGTCGCGTTGGCCGTGCGAGCGGGGTTGTCCTTGTGGATGTCCGAACCGAAATCGAAGTTGGTGAAACCGATGTAGGTCAGTGAGGCACCGTTGCTGAATTTGTCGATCGGCACGATGTACTTGAGCTGCGCGCGGTAGCCGTCCCAGGAATATTCATTGCTGGCGCCGTAGTTTTCCCACTGATAGCGACCGTAGAGGTTGGCCGAAAGGTTGACCCGCGAGTGCGTATCGATGTCGGTGCCGAAACCGCTGTAGAGGGTGTTGGCGCGGTTCTCTTTGCGGCTGCCGTGGTCGTAGATCCAGTCGAACGCTACATACCATTCCTTGAACGGGCCGATGGCCAGGCTGCGGCCGGCGAGGTAATCGATGGAGATGCGCGGTTCGTGCTCCATGAACACCGGTGAGCCGTGATCCCACACGCCTTTGTCATGGCTGTTGCCGATGTTGAAGATCTTCGGGATGTCAACGTAGCCGTACAGTTCGAACGGACCTTTGCGGCCGAAGTACTCGTATTCCAGATAGATGTCATCGGCCGGTTGCGGGCCGAAGCTGATGTCTTTGCTGCCAATCAACATCAAGTCCTGGTTGTACCAGTCAGACAGATAGGCACCTTTTTTCGGCGGGCTGGCTTCCGGGCTGAGCGCTTCGCCCTGGGCGGATTCTTCCTTGGCCGGCGGTTGCGCCAAAGCGCTGTGGCTGAGAACTCCGGTAACGCCGGTCAGTAGCAGGGAAACAGCAAGCGTGCGCGCAAAAGGTGCGCGAAAAGGCGAGGCGGCGTGCATTCAAAGTCCTTTTTTGCGGATTCGAGGCCCGTGTTCCGTGGGCTTGTACGGTTTTGTTACGAAAACCTTGGGATTGACGTTACGCAAACGTTTGCATAAGGCGTACCAAAACCTTCAATGGGCTGAAAAATCTGTCCTTTTTCAGTATTTCCTGATGGATCGGTCAGGCGCGGGTTTGCAGACCCTACAGTTCCCTGTGGGAGCGAGCTTGCTCGCGAAGGCGGGGTATCAGAAAAGTATCCGCAAGCTGACACAACGCATTCGCGAGCAAGCTCGCTCCCACAGTTTTTAACCTCTTCACAGTCAATGACTGCGGGCTGAAACGCCGATTCCAGACCCCTCTAGTATTAAAGTATTAACACCATTTAATCCGTGCCCCATTGCCGGGCGTCTACTAGCGTTGTCCCCAATAACGCGGTTTTGTGATGACCGTCGCAGTCTTGATTCGCGTGTGGAATAAGCACGGTTCTGCGCGCCCTCAAGGAAGAAATTGGCCACGACAAGGAGTAGCCCGTGGAAGCAAGGTTTGGTGTCGCCCTCGTTTCGCGCTTTTCCCCTCTTTCCCTTGCTGTGCACTTGAGCGTTGCCGGGCTGTTGTTCGGCGGGGTCAGCGCACCTGCGTTGGCCACGTGCTCCACGGCGGGTTCAACGGTGACCTGTACCGGTGTGCCCAGCCTGCCGCTGTTTCTCAATAATTTTTCCAGCGCCACCAGTGGCCTGACGGTCAACGTCAACAGTGGGGCGCAGATGAACGCGACCCTCGGCGGCCATGTGATGGACCTGACCGGGGTGAACATCTCCCTGAACAACTCCGGCACTATCGACCCGGCGCTGCTCGGCCTGGTCTCGGTATTGAGCGGCGGTGCATTCATCGGCACTGGCGCGACGAGCACGGTCAGTGTGCTCAACAACGCCAGCGGGATCATCCGTGGTACGGGGATGCTGCTCGGGCTCAACCTGACCAGCATCGACGGCCTGGCCATTGGCGTGAACAACGCCGCGGCCGGCACCACCAGCATCACCAACAACGGCACCATCACCTCGACCGGACTCTCGATCGGCGGCATCACCCTGGCCGACACCCCGGTGATCGGCGTTTACGGCGGCTCGCAGGTCAACATGACCAACAGCAGCACCGGTGTCATCAATGGCCGGATCGCCTTCGAGACCTCGGCGGCAGGCAACACCTTCACCAACGCCGGTGCGATTACCGGCGGCGTGTCGATGGGCGCGGCGAGCACCAACACCTTCACCGCGGTGACCGGCTCCAGCGTCAACGTCGGTGACGGTGTACAGATCAGCGTCGGCCTTGGCGGTTTGATCGGCATCAACCTGACCTTCGCCCCAACCGGTACGGTGGATGGCGGTGCGGGCGGCACCAACAGCCTGATCCTGCAAAACCCGGCTGGCGTCGGCGGCGGTATCACCGGGACTGGCACGGCATCGAGCGCCACCTACATCAACTTCAACAACCTGACCCTCAACAGCGGCACCTGGACCTTGCAGGGGCCACTGGTCAGCGGCGCGACCACGCTCAATGGCGGTATCGCGAATTTCAACAACAACGCCACCTTCGGCAGCGGCGTCATCACCTCCAACGGCGGGATTCTGCAAGCCAGCAATGCCGGGTTGAACATCAGCAATCTGATTTCCCTCGGTGCCGGCGGCGTTACGGTACAAGGCGGCAACGCCACCACCCTGAGCGGGGTGATTTCCGGCAGCGGCGGTTTCACCAAGGCCGGTACCGGTCAGCTAAACCTTAGCGCCGCCAACACCTATCTGGGTAACACCACGCTCAATGGCGGCACGGTGCAGTTGGGCAACAATCAGGCGTTCAGCACCGGCACGCTCAATGTGACCGGCGCGACAACGCTGAGCGCACCGGGCACGATCAGCCTGGCCAACGCCATCAGCCTCGGCGGCACCTTGACCGCCGGCGGCACTGGCGCACTGACCCTCGGCGGTTTGATCAGCGGCAGCAGCGGCCTGACCAAAACCGGTACTGGCAGCCTGACCGTCAGTGGCGCCAATACAGGTTTCACTGGCACCACCACTCTCAGCGCCGGCAGCCTGCTGGTGACCAATAACAACTCGCTCGGTAGCGGCGCGCTGAACACGGCCGCCGGTACCAGTCTCGATAGCACCGCCAACGTAACGCTGGCGAATAACATCGGCATGACCGGCGCGCTCAACGTGCTCGGCAGCAATGCCCTGACCCTTGGCGGCGTATTGTCCGGCACCGGCGGCATCACCAAGTCCGGCAGTGCCAGCCTGACGTTGACCGGCAACAACAGCAACAGCGGCAACACGTTGCTCAATGCCGGCAGCCTGTTGGTGGGCAGCAACACCGCGCTGGGGACCGGCGCGCTGAATGCGGCGGCGGGCACCACGCTGGATGCGACCACGGCGGTGACCCTGGCCAATGCCGTCGCGCTCGCGGGGGGGCTGACCGTTGGTGGCACGCAAGCATTGGGCCTGAGTGGTGTCGTCAGTGGCGCCGGCAATCTAATCAAAAACGGCACCGCCAACCTGAGTCTCAGCGGCAACAACACCTTCTCCGGCGGTACTGCGCTGAATGCCGGCACGTTGATTGTCGGTTCCAATACTGCGCTGGGCACTGGCGCCTTGGCCACGGCGGCGGGTACTACGCTCGACGCCAGCACGGCAGTGGCGCTGACCAACGCGGTCTCCCTCGGCGGCAACCTCAATGTCGGCGGCAGCGCCAACCTGACCCTGGGCGGAATTGTCAGCGGCAGCGGCGGGCTGACCAAGAACGGCGCGGCCAACCTGGTTCTCAACGGCGCCAACACCTTCCTCGGTGCGGTCGCGTTGAACGCGGGCACGATTACGGCGGGTGCCAACGCGGCGCTCGGCAGCGGCAATATCACCGTTGGCGGCGTGGCCACCCTCGACAGCAATGCGGCGGTGACGCTGAACAACGCGGTCATTCTCAACAACAGCCTGGGGATCGGTGGTAGTAACGCGCTGACCCTCGGCGGGGTGATCAGTGGCGCCAGCCAACTGGTGAAAAACGGCGCCGCCAATCTCACTCTTAACGGCACCAACACCTACAGCGGCGGCACCACGCTGAATGCTGGCAGCCTCACCGTCGGCAACGGCGCCGCACTGGGCACTGGCGCGTTGTCGGTGGAAGGTGCGGGCACGCTCAACAGCAGTTCGGCCGTGACCCTGAACAACAACGTGATTCTCAACGCCAACCTCACCGCTGGCGGCGCCAACGCACTGACCCTCGGCGGGGTGATCAGTGGCGGCAACGGTTTGATCAAGACCGGCGCATCGAGCCTGACCCTCAACGGCAACAACACCTACACCGGCACCACCGCGCTGAATGCCGGTTCGCTGGTGGTCGGCTCCAGCACGGCCCTCGGCACCGGCACACTGAACGCCTCGAACGGCACCACCCTTGATGCCAGCACTGCGGCAACGCTGGCCAACAACGTCAACCTCGGCGGCACCCTGACCTTGGGCGGCAGCAATGCGCTGACCTTGGGCGGCGTGGTCGCCGGTATCGGTGGGCTGACCAAGAACGGCGCTGCCGACCTCACCCTCAATGGCGCCAACACTTATTTTGGCAACACCGCGTTGAACACCGGCAAACTGATTGTCGGTAGCAACACCGCGCTGGGTTCCGGTACGTTGAACGCGGCCGCCAACACCACGCTGGACGCCAACACCGCCGTCAGTCTGAACAATGCCGTGGCACTCGCCGGTGCCTTGAATATCGGCGGCACGGCGAATATGACCCTGACCGGTCTGGTCAGCGGCGCCGGCAGTCTGGTGAAAGACGGCGCGGCCAATCTGATTCTCAATGCGGCCAACAATTACCTCGGCGGCACCACGCTGAACGCCGGCACCCTGACCGTCGGCAACAGTTCGGCGCTCGGTTCCGGTGCGCTGACCGTCGCTGGCGCGGCAACGCTGGACAGCAATTCTCCACTGGTCAGCCTCAACAACGCCGTCGCCCTGAATGCGGCGCTTAGCGTTGGCGGCACGCAGAACCTCACCCTCGGCGGTGTCACCAGCGGCACTGGCCAGTTGATCAAGGACGGCGCGGCCAATCTCACCCTCAATGGCAACAACACCTTCAGCGGCGGCACCACGCTCAATGCCGGTACGCTGACCTTGGGCAATGCCAACGGCCTCGGCAGTGGCGGATTGATCGTCGGCGGTGCGGCGACGCTGGATAACAGCGCCTCGTTCGGCATCGGCAACGCCATTACGCTGAATGCCGGACTGACCGTCGCCGGCAACAACGATCTGAGCTTGAACGGCATCATCGACGGCGCTGGCAGCCTGACCAAAAACGGTCTGTCGGATCTGACCCTCGCCGGCAATAACACTTTTACCGGCGCACTGAACATCATCTCGGGCAGCGTCACCACCCTCAACAGCAATGCGCTGGGCAGCACTTCCGGGGTCAACATCAGCGCCGGCGCCGGGCTCAATCTGGGCAGCGACGCCAGCCTCGGCGCGCTGACCGGCAGCGGCAGTGTGCAACTGACCGGCAGCAACACCCTGACCGTCGGCGGTGGCAACGTCACCAGTACCTTTGACGGTGATCTCAGCGGCAGCGGCGGCCTGGTCAAAGTCGGCACCGGCACCTTGAACCTCACTGGCATCAACGGCATTACCGGCAACACCGCGATCAATGGCGGCACCGTCGATCTCAGCGGTTCGCTGGCCAGTGCACAGGTCAACGTCAATACCGGCGGTACGCTGACCGGCACCGGTTCGGCGCTTGGTAGCGTCAACGTCAACAGCGGCGGGCATCTGGCGTTGGCGTCGGGCAATCAACTGTCCGCCGGTGCGCTGACCCTCGCGGCCGGCAGCAATGTCGATGTGGCGTTGGGCACGCCGTCGACCACTTCGCTGATGAACGTCGGCGGCAACCTCACCCTCGACGGCAATCTCAACGTCACCGATGCCGGCGGTTTTGGCGTCGGCGTGTATCGCCTGTTCAACTACACCGGCGCCCTGACCAATCTGGGCCTCGATGTCGCCAGCGTGCCGGTCGGTTATGGTCTCGGCGATCTGCTGGTACAGACCGGCGTGGCCAATCAGATCAACATTCAAGTCTCCGCGCCGAACAGCAACATCCGTTACTGGGACGGCAGCCAGACCATCGCCAACGGTGTGGTCGATGGCGGTAGCGGCACGTGGAATGCGGTCGGCACCAACTGGACCGATGCCAACGGTCTGGTCAACCAGCCGTGGGCGGGTGATTTCGCGGTGTTCCAGGGCACCGCCGGCACGGTGACGGTAAACGGCACGCAGGCATTCACTGGCATGCAGTTCCTCACCGACGGCTACAACGTAATCAACGGTGCAGCGGGGCAACTCACAGCGGTCAACGGCACCGGCGGCACTACTTCGTTGCGCGTTGATCCGGGCGTGACGGCGACCATCAATGCCAATATCGATGGCAGCGGCATCCTTAATAAACTCGACGCCGGCACCCTGGTGCTGGGTGGTGCCAACACTTATACCGGCGGCACGCAACTGGACGGCGGCAAGATCATCGTCGGCAGTAACACCGCGCTCGGCACCGGCACGTTGACGGCGAATGCCGGCACGCAACTGGACAGCAACGCGGCGGTGACACTGGCCAACGCCGCGACGCTGAACGGCAACCTCACCGTGGTCGGCAGCAATGCACTGACCCTCAACGGCGTGATTGGCGGCACGGGTGGTCTGATCAAAACCGGCACGGCGAACCTGACCCTCGGCGGTAACAATGCCTTCCTTGGCCCGGTTGCCTTGAACGCCGGCGGACTGATTCTGGCGTCGAACTCGGCGCTGGGTTCTGGCACGTTGAACGCGGCGGGCGGCACCACGCTGGATGCGAGCACAGCGGTTTCGCTGAACAATGCGGTGAATCTGGCCGGCAACCTCGGCATCGGTGGTACGGCGGATCTGACCCTGGCCGGCACGGTCAACGGCGCTGGCAGCCTGAGCAAAAACGGCGCAGCCAACCTGACCCTCAGCGGCAATAACAACTTCCTCGGCGGCACCACCCTGAACGCCGGCACCCTGACCGCTGGCAGCAACTCGGCACTGGGTCTGGGCAATCTCACCGTAGCTGGCGCCTCGGCGCTCGACAGCAACAGCGCGCTGAGCCTGGGCAACAACGTGGTGCTCAACGCCAACCTGAGCAACACCGGCAGCAACAACCTGACCCTCGCCGGCGTTGTCAGCGGCGCGGGTGGCTTGATCAAGAACGGCGCGTCGAACCTGACACTCAACGGCATCAATACTTACTCCGGCGGTACCACGCTGAATGCCGGCACGCTGACCCTTGGTACGGGCAGCTCTCTGGGCAGCGGCGCGCTGACCGTGGCCGGCGCTTCGACCCTCGACAATTCCGCGCCACTGGTGCTGGCCAACAACCTCAACGTCAATGCCAATCTGGCCCTGGCCGGCAACAACAACCTGACACTCGGCGGTGTCATCGCTGGCGCCGGTACGCTGAGCAAAAACGGTCTGGCCGACGTGACACTGAGTGGCAGCAACACCTTCAGCGGCACCTTCGATGTGCTCGCCGGCAGCCTGACCACGTTGAGTGGCGCGGCACTGGGCAACAACGCCACGGTTAATCTCGCGAGCGGCGCGGCGCTGAATCTCGGTGCTTCGGGCAGCCTTGCCAGCCTCACTGGCAGCGGCACTGCGCTGATCGGCACGGGCAATACGTTGAGCCTTGGCGGCAACAATGTCAGCAGCACCTTCGCCGGCATCCTCAGCGGTGACGGCAGCCTGAGCAAACTCGGCAGCGGCACCCTGACCCTCAGCGGCATCAGCGACCTCACCGGCGATACCAACGTCAACGCCGGCACCCTGCAGGTCAACGGTTCGCTGGCCAGTGGTAACGTGCTGGTCAATAACGGCGGCACGCTCGGTGGCAGCGGCACCTTGAGCGGTGCCGTGACGGTGGCCGATGGCGGTCATCTGGCGGGCGTCACCGGCAGTACGCTGAACGTGAGTTCGCTGCTGTTCAACGGCAATTCAAACTTCGACGTCGGCCTCGGCACCCCGGTGTCCGGTGGCGGCAATGCGCTGGTCAGCGTCGGCGGTAATCTGACACTCGACGGCACCCTCAATGTCAGCGACATCGGTGGTTTCGGCAGCGGTGTCTATCGCCTGATCGACTACACCGGCGGCCTGACCGACAACGGCATGCTCTTCGGCACACTGCCGGGCAGCGTCAGCCCGGGCGATCTGACCCTGCAAACCGCTCTGGCCAATCAGATCAACCTGCTGGTCACCGCACCGGGCGTCACCGTGCAGTTCTGGGACGGCAACCAACTGCTGGCCAACGGTTCGGTCGAAGGCGGCAGCGGCACTTGGAACACTGGCACCACCAACTGGACCGACGTCAACGGCACCACCAATCAGGCCTGGACCAACAACTTTGCGGTGTTTCAGGGCGCGGCCGGTACGGTGACCGTCAATGGCGCGCAAACCATCACCGGCATGCAGTTCGTCACCGATGGCTACAGCCTGGTGAACGGCACGGCGGGCTCGCTGAATCTGGTCAACGGTTCGCTGGGCAATGCCACGGTGCGGGTTGACCCGAACGCCACGGCAACCCTCGGTGTGGCGCTCAATGGCAGCGGCACGCTGGGCAAATACGACAGCGGTACGCTGGTGCTCAACGCGGCCAACGGCTACACCGGCGGCACGGCGCTCAATGGCGGCAAAATCGTGGTTGGCAACAACGCGGCGCTCGGCACTGGTGTGTTGACCGCTGCTGACGGCACGGCGCTGGACAGCAACGCGGCCGTCAGTCTGGGCAACGACGTGGTCGTCAATGGTGGTTTGACCGTTGCCGGCTCCAACGCCTTGACCCTCGGCGGCGTGGTCAGCGGCAGCGGCAGCCTGATCAAGGCCGGCGCATCGAGCCTGACCCTCAACGGCAGCAACACTTACAGCGGTGGTACTCAATTCGCCGGCGGTACGCTGATCCTCGGCAACAACAGTGCACTCAGCAGCGCCGCGCTCAACGTGACCGGCAACGGCACCCTCGACAGCACCTCGGCGCTGCAACTGGCCAACGCCGTCAACCTTGGCGCTCAACTGACCCTGGCCGGTAATCAGAACACCACGTTGATCGGTGCGGTGACCGGCACCGGCAGTCTGCTGAAAAACGGTAGCGGCGATCTCGTCCTCAGTGGCGCCAACACCTACAGCGGCGGCACCACACTGAACGGCGGCACGACGCGCGGTGACACCAGCAGCCTGCAAGGGGCGATCGTCAACAACGCAACGCTGACCTTCGAGCAGAACGCTGACGGCAGCTACACCGGCAACCTCACCGGCGCCGGTACGCTGAACAAAGCCGGCACCGGTGAGCTTCTGCTGGCCGGCAACAACACCTTCACCGGCAACACCTCGGTGCAGGCTGGCAACCTGATCGTCAACGGTGTGCTCAACAGCGCCAGCGTCAACGTTGCCAGCGGCGCGAGCATCGGCGGTGGCGGCCAACTCGGCGGCGCCGTGCAACTGGCCAGCGGTGCGACGCTGGCTGGCGGTGGCACGGCGACGCCGTTGTCGGTCGGTTCGCTGGCGTTGTCCTCGGGAACCAATCTGGACTTCAGTCTCGGCTCGGCGGCCAGTTCGACCACCGTGGTCAACGTCGCCGGCAACCTGACCCTCGACGGTACGCTGAACATCAGCAACGCCGGCGGTTTCGGCACTGGGGTTTATCAACTGTTCAGCTACGGCGGCAGCCTCACCGACAACGGTCTGGTGTATGGCAGCCTGCCGGTGTCGGCGGCCAATCTGACCCTGCAAACCGCCATCGCCAATCAGATCAATCTGCTGGTGCAAGGCACGCCGGGTGAGGTGCAGTTCTGGAACGGTGGCACCACCAATCCCGATGGCAGCATCGGCGGCGGTAGCGGTGTATGGGGCCCAGGCACTAACTGGACCGATCCGAGCGGTACCCAGGCCTTGGCTTCAAATGGTCAGTTCGCGGTGTTCGGTGGCCAGGCCGGTACGGTGACCGTGCAGGGCAATCAGAACTTTACCGGTCTGCAATTTCTCTCCGGCGGCTATAGCCTGGTTCCGGGGGCTGGCGGTACGCTGACGCCGGTCAACGGCACGGACGGCAGCCTCGCGCCAGTGCGGGTCAATGCCGGTGGGAGTGCGGAAATCTCTACGCCACTGGTGGGCACGGGCGGCATCGAGAAACTTGATTCCGGCACGTTGGTATTGAGCGGCGCCAACACTTACAGCGGAGGCACCACCGTCAGCGGCGGTACGTTGATCGGTAATACCACCAGCTTGCAGGGCAACATTCTCAACAACGCTTCGCTGGTGTTCCAACAGAACGTCAATGGTCTGTTCAACGGATCGCTGAGCGGACTTGGCGCGATGCTCAAAAGCGGTACTGGCACCTTGCTGTTGGCCGGTGATAACCCCTTCAGCGGCACGGTCGCGGTCGATCAAGGCGTGCTGCAAGTCGGCAGCCGTGCGGCGCGGGCTTCGCTGGGCGGGCAAGTCACCGTGGCCAATGGGGCGGGGTTGAGCGGTAACGGCAGCGTCGGCTCGGTGGTCAACCACGGTGTGGTGGCTTCTGGCGCCGAGGCTGGAACCCTGAGCGTGGCCGGTAACCTGACCAACGCATCCGACGGTGTGCTGGCACTGACGGTCAGCTCGCCAACCGCAACACCATTGGCAGTCGGGGGCACCGCGGCGTTGGGCGGCGCCTTGCAAGTCAATTCGCTGGCACCGTTCACCGGCAACACCATGTATTCGCTGATCACGGCGGGCGGTGGCGTGAACGGCACCTTCAGCGCTGCGGACCTGCCGCAATACGCGTTCCTTAACAGCGCGCTGGTGTATGACGCTAATGCGGTGAACCTGGTGGTCAGCCGCAACGGCAATTCCTTCGCCGATGTCGCTGCCACCGGCAACCAGTTCCGAACCGCCACCGCGCTGTCGAACAACGGCCCGGCGGGCGCGGCGTTGCAGAACGAGATCGTCAACCTCAGTGTCGCCGGTGCGCGTAATGCCTTCGACAGTCTGTCGGGTGAGATCCACGCCAGCACCGCCAGTGCGATCCTCGAGGATTCGCGTTATGTGCGTGACGCGGTCAACGATCGCATGCGCCAACCGTCATGCAGCGCGGCGGATGATCCACGCCGAGCCCTGGCGCCAAGTGACAACCAATTGAGCAGCAACGGTTGCCACGGCGAAATGGTCGGCTGGGCGCGGGCACTCGGCGCCTGGGGCGAGTCGGATGGCGACAGCAATGCGGCGAAACTTGATCGCAACCTCAGCGGCTTCATGCTCGGCACCGACAAGCAACTCGATGACCAGTGGCGCGTGGGTATGGCCGCCGGTTACACCCGCAGCGATCTCGATGCGCATGATCGTCGCTCGGATGCCACCGTCGAAAGCTACCACCTGGCGGCGTACCTCAACTCGCAGTTCGATGCCCTGGCGGTGCGCCTCGGCGCGGCTTACAGCTGGCACGACATCGAAACCAAACGCAACGTCAGCGTCGGCAGCTACAACGATCGTCTGAAAGCCAACTACGACGCACGCAGCGCCCAGGTGTTCGGTGAAGTCGGTTACGCCATCGACGCGGGCGGCATTGCCCTTGAGCCGTTCGCAGGGCTCGCCTACGTCAACTACGACACTGACAAAGCCAAGGAGAAAGGCGGAGTAGGGCGCCTGGAAGCGGATGCCGATCAAGACATCACCTTCTCGACCCTCGGTGTACGCGCCGGCAAAGTCATCACCCTGGCCAACGGCGGGCAATTCACCCCGCGCGCGGCCATCGGCTGGCGCCATGCCTTTGGTGACACCAAGCCTGACGCTGATCTGACCTTCATCGACGGCGGCGCGTCGTTCAGCACCCAAGGCGTGCCGATCGCCAAGGACAGCGCGATTGTTGAAGCGGGAGTCGACTTCCAGATCAGCCCGACCGGCAAACTCGGGGTTGGCTACTCGGGGCAACTGTCGAACGACAGCAATGACCATGCGATGACCATCAGCTTCAGCCTGGGCTTCTGATTTAGGGTCGAAGCACTTTTAGCCGCCCGTAAGGGCGGTTTTTTTTGCCTGTAAATTCTTTGGCAACCCGATGCGTGTGGTGACTGTTCGATTGCCTTCGCGAGCAGGCTCGCACACAGGGGAATGCGGTGCAAATGTGGGAGCGAGCCTACTCGCGAAGGGGCCGCTCAGTCAGTGCAAAAAACTGCTGGGCCGTGCTCTGCTAGAATCCGCCCCATCAACAGCCTGAGACTCCCCCATGAGCGAGCCGATTCGTCTGACCCAATACAGCCACGGCGCCGGTTGCGGCTGCAAGATTTCCCCGCAGGTGCTGGAAGTGATTCTGGCCGGCAGCGGTGCGCAGAACCTTGATCCGAAACTGTGGGTCGGCAACGCCTCGCGGGATGACGCGGCGGTATACGAGATCGATGCCGAGCGCGGTGTGGTCTCGACCACGGACTTTTTCATGCCGATCGTCGATGACCCGTTCGACTTCGGCCGCATCGCCGCGACCAACGCGATCAGCGACATCTATGCGATGGGCGGTGATCCATTGATGGCGATCGCCATTCTCGGCTGGCCGGTCAATGTGCTGGCCCCGGAAGTGGCGCGTGAAGTGATTCGCGGTGGCCGTGCGGTTTGCGACGCGGCGGGCATTCCACTGGCGGGCGGGCATTCGATCGATGCGCCGGAGCCGATCTTCGGCCTCGCGGTCACCGGTCTGGTCGAGAAGCGCCACATGAAGCGCAACGACACCGCCACCGCCGGTTGCCTGTTGTACCTGACCAAACCGCTGGGCATCGGCATCCTCACCACCGCCGAGAAAAAGGGCAAATTGCGCGCCGCCGACGTCGGCGTGGCCCGCGACTGGATGTGCACCTTGAACAAACCCGGCAGCCGCTTCGGCAAACTCGCCGGCGTTACGGCGATGACCGACGTCACCGGTTTTGGTCTGCTCGGGCATCTGGTGGAAATGGCCGATGGCAGCAAGCTCACCGCGCGCATCGCCTACGACCGGGTGCCGCGTCTGGACAGCGTCGAGTACTACCTCGATCAGGGCTGTGTGCCCGGCGGTACGCTGCGTAATTTCGACAGCTATGCCAGCAAGGTCGGCCGCGTGCAGGAGCTGCATAAGCGCGTGCTCTGCGACCCACAAACCAGCGGTGGTCTGTTGATCGCGGTGACGCCTGAAGGCAATGAAGAATTCCTCGCCGTCGCCGCCGAACTGGGTCTGAACCTGGCGCCAATCGGCGAACTGGTTGAGCGACAGACGAACGCAGTCGAGGTGATTTGATGCTCCGCGACTGCACTGACTACCGAGACATTTTCCTCAACGACCGGCCGCTGATGGATGCCCGCGCGCCGGTCGAGTTTCACAAGGGCGCGTTCCCCGGTGTGATCAACCTGCCGCTGATGAACGACGTCGAACGGCAGAAGATCGGCACCTGCTATAAACAGCACGGTCAGCAGGCTGCCATCGAGTTGGGCCATCAATTGGTGTCGGGCGCGGTGAAAGCCGAGCGTATCGAGGCTTGGGCCGATTTTGCCCGCGCCCATCCTGACGGTTATCTCTATTGTTTTCGTGGTGGCCTGCGCTCGCAGATCACCCAGCAGTGGCTGCGTGACGAAGCCGGCATTGACTATCCGCGTGTCGGCGGCGGCTACAAGGCAATGCGCAACTTCCTTATCGACACCCTTGAGCAGGCCATCGCGCAATGTGATTTCGTACTGCTCGGCGGCATGACCGGCACCGGCAAGACCGAAGTGCTGGTGCAACTGCAAAACGGCCTAGACCTTGAAGGGCACGCCAATCATCGCGGCTCCAGCTTCGGCAAGCGCGCCACCGGGCAGCCGTCGAACATCGACTTTGAAAACCGTCTGGCCATCGACATTCTCAAGAAGCGCGACGCGGGTATCACGCAGTTTGTGCTGGAGGACGAGAGCCGGGTGGTCGGCAGTTGCGCCTTGCCGCTGCCGTTGTATCAGGGCATGCAGCAGTACCCGATGGTCTGGCTGGAAGACAGTTTTGAGGATCGTGTGGAGCGGATCCTGCGCGATTATGTGGTCGATCTGTCGGCGGAGTTCTCTACGGTGCATGGCGAGGAGGGCTTTACGCTGTTTTCTGAACGTCTGCTGGAAAGCCTCAACAACGTGCAGAAGCGCTTGGGTGGCGAGCGCCATCGACGCTTGCTGATTTTGATGGAAGACGCGTTGGCGGCGCAGGGGCGTAGCGGGGCGGTGGACTTGCATCGCGGCTGGATCGAAGGGTTGCTGCGTGAGTATTACGACCCGATGTATGTGTTTCAGCGCGAGAAGAAGGGCGGGCGGATCGAGTTTGCCGGGGAGCGTGGGGCGGTGCTTGAGTATTTGCGTGAGCGGCTGAGCCAGAAAGGTTGAGTTTGTAGCGGCTGGCCTCTTCGCGAGCAGGCTCGCTCCCACAGGGGATTTGTATTTCACGCAGATCCAATGTGGGAGCGAGCCTGCTCGCGAAGGGGCCGGGTCAGGCCACACAAGAATCAGGTCGGGCAGGTTTCCTTGCCATGATCCAGCCCCTGCTTGTAGCTGTGGCTCTGCAGACTGGCCTTGCCGTTGTGCCAGGTCAGGGTCAGTACATACAGCGAGTCAAAATCGTTGCCCGCCCAGTCCTCAGTGATGTTCTGTTTCTCGCCGACCGCTTTGCCAGCCACCTTGTTGATCAACTCCGGCAGATAGCCGTGGGACCACGCGGTGTAAATCGTCGAGTTGTGATACTTGTCTTCCAGCAGCTCGCGGGCCAGATCGCTGGTGTCGTTGGCCGAGAACTCGATGTTCACCGGCAGACCGAGCTTGATCGCGGCAGGGCTGATGGTCATCAGCGGGCGAATGTAGCTGTAGGAGTTGTCCAGCTCACCTTCCTCGACATTGCGTGTCGGGTTGGCGGCGAACACGTAATCGGCCTTGCCGAATTTTTCCGGCAGCAGCGTCGACAGGTCGATGGCGCGGTTCAGGCCCTGGCAGTTGAGCTGGCCGAGACCGCCCTCGGGTTTTTCTGCGTGGCGCAGGAACACCAGGGTCTGGGTGCCATCCGCCGGTTGCGCGCGGCTTTCGCTGGACTCAAGCGACAGAAACAGCGCACTGACGGCCAGCAGGGAAGGCAGGGCCACATACGCACGGTGTTTGAAGCGTTTGGCGAATCGCATAAGGTTCGTCATGAAATAGAAAGTTCTTCAGCAGATTCAATTAAGGCTGACAAACCTTTACACCACGGGCTCCCAGCACCGGGTGTTTTCCCTGTCATGAACGGCTTCCTCTGCAACAAAGGCATAGCTCAGAGTCCCCTGAGGGCCGTTTGGTTCGATCGTCCGAGTGCGCAGCACTCTAACGGCTCCGTTTAGCGGCCTGGTGGCAGGTTAGCGACAGGATGTTGCGGATTTAAGTAGGTGCAACGACGCTGGCAAAAAGAACCCGCGCTAGAGCGTGTGATCCTGGATTATGCTCAGGACTTTAATTTGTGACTGGATGCTTCCCATGACCGATCTGTCCGCGTTCCCGATCACCCAGAAGTGGCCGGCGCAGTACCCTGACTGGATTCAGCTCTATTCCTTGCCGACGCCCAACGGCGTCAAAGTCTCGATCATGCTCGAAGAAATCGGCCTGCCGTACGAGCCGCACAAGGTTGCTTTCGACAGCAATGATCAGCTGTCCGCCGAGTTCCTGTCGCTGAACCCGAACAACAAGATCCCGGCGATCCTCGATCCCCATGGTCCCGAAGATAAGCCGCTGCCGCTGTTCGAGTCCGGTGCGATCCTGATTTACCTGGCCGACAAAAGCGGCCAGTTGCTCGCCCAGGAAGGCGCGCAGCGTTACGAAACCATCCAGTGGTTGATGTTCCAGATGGGCGGCATCGGCCCGATGTTCGGCCAGCTCGGCTTCTTCAACAAATTTGCCGGCAAGGACTACGAAGACAAGCGTCCGCGTGATCGTTATGTCGACGAAAGCAAACGTCTGCTCAAAGTGCTCGACGGTCGGCTCGAGGGCCGTGACTGGATCATGGGCGAGCGCTACACCATCGCCGATATCGCCACGTTCCCATGGGTGCGTAATTTGATCGGGTTTTACGAGGCCGGTGATCTGGTTGGCATCAGCAACTTCCCGAATGTCACCCGGGTGCTTGAGCGATTCCTCGCGCGTCCGGCGGTCATTCGCGGCCTGACCATCCCTTCCTGACACCACACATCCCCCTGTAGGAGCTGCCGAAGGCTGCGACCTTTTGATGTTGATTTTTAAAAGCAAGATCAAAAGATCGCAGCCTTCGGCAGCTCCTACAGGGGATTTGTTGTGTCACAGCGATTATTACACCCCCAGTAATGCACTCTTGATTGATCCAGGTTTGTACCCCAACCCCCGCAAGGCATAAGCTTCGCCCCCTACGACTTTCGTCTCATCTGCCGTTTTCAGGAAAGGCCCCCATGTCCAGTCAGTTCCCCGAAGCACGTCCCCGCCGTCTGCGCCGCAATGCGAGCCTGCGCAGCCTGTTCCAGGAAACCGAATTCAGCCTGAACGATCTGGTCCTGCCGATTTTCGTCGAGGAAGAAATCGATGACTTCGTGCCGATCAAGAGCATGCCCGGGGTGATGCGCATTCCCGAGCGCAAACTGGCCAGCGAAATCGAGCGTTATGCCCGTGCCGGCGTCAAGTCGGTGATGACCTTCGGCGTGTCCCACCATCTGGACAGCAACGGCAGCGACACCTGGCGCGACGACGGTCTGGTCTCGCGCATGTCGCGCATTGCCAAGGATGCCGTGCCGGAGATGATCGTGATGTCCGACACCTGCTTCTGCGAATACACCGATCACGGCCACTGCGGCGTGATGCACAACCATGAAGTCGACAATGACCAGACCCTGATCAACCTCGGCAAACAAGCCGTGGCAGCGGCGCGTGCCGGTGCTGATGTGATCGCGCCGTCGGCGGCGATGGACGGTCAGGTGCGGGCGATTCGCCAGGCACTGGACGCGGCCGGCTTCACCCAGATTCCGATCATGGCCTACTCGACCAAATTTGCTTCGGCACTGTACGGCCCGTTCCGCGAAGCCGGTGGCAGCGCGCTGAAAGGCGACCGCAAAAGCTATCAGATGAACCCGATGAACCGCCGCGAAGCCTTGCGCGAATCACTGCTCGACGAGCAAGAAGGTGCCGACGCGCTGATGGTCAAACCGGCTGGCGCGTACCTCGACATCATCCGCGACATCCGCGAAGCCTCGAACCTGCCGCTGGCGGCGTATCAGGTCAGTGGTGAGTACGCGATGATCAAGTTCGGCGCACAGGCCGGGGCGATCGATGAGGATCGCGTGGTCCGTGAAAGCCTCGGCGCGATCAAGCGCGCGGGTGCGGATCTGATCTTCACTTACTTTGCGATGGATCTGGCGCTGGCCGGGATCTAGATAGCCCGCCGCCAGCACCTAGCGGGCTGGCTTGAGGTTGAAGTTTGTCGGTAGTGTCTGCTCCCCGGCTGCATAAATCCCTGAGTAGGTAGTGCGGCTGGGGGAGCGTTGCTGATGCACACGCAGGTGACAGAGCTTGACACCGGGATACAGGCGAATGTTATCTCGCGACAGATTAATGATCTCGAGTGTCAATCTCGAGGGCTCGCGCTCGCCGAAGGTCGCGGCGATAAAGTTGGAGCCAAAGTTCAGATTCATGCCAATGCGTGCATAGCAGGACAACAGACCCATCTCGGCACATACGTTGTTCCCCAGCCGCAGTCTTTCCACGGACGAGGCGAGGTAAAGCACCCCCGGCTCGAGTACATACCCTTCTGGCGGTATTTGGACTTCGGTGAATAACGCGGCGGTGTCAGTCGAACGGCTATCGATGGTGACAGCGGTCGATTGTCGAACCAGCATTCGGTCGTGCAAGCGCAACAGATAGCTGGAAGAGCGCAGACAATCAGGATTGAAGTCAACTATCTGCAAATCTTCACCATTATGCCCGTTGAGGATGTCGGTATCGCTCCAGACACTCATAGCACTATCTCCGTGGCACTCTCGCACTGCTCGGGATCAAACAGGGCTATATAGTTATCCGGGGCAAGCAGCCAGGTCGAAATTCCAGCGCTGCGGATGATCTGCACCGATGCGCTGTCCATGATGTAATGCCCAGGGTTCTGTGCTTCGAATGATTCTGCGCGCGCTCCGAGATCGGCTATCGGCCATTTTTCGATGCGAGTCGGAGTGGGGAACCCGGCTGAGAAAACCGGAACCTTGGCTTTGAAGACGATCAACTTGTCTGCCGCGATGGCTTGAGCTGCTGCGGCTGCCAAAGTATCGGTGGAGGCATAACGAATGTCTGGATCGACAAAGAAGATCGTTGCGCGGCTGTCCGCCATAACAGCATTCAGCTCGGTGACGGGCACCAGTACTTCATGCACGCTGGCGCCAGATCTGCTGCAGTACGAGAGGAAGACTTTCTGCAGCGTTCGCACGTGATCGGTACCAATCGCTTTCAGCTCGTCAGCGCTGGCATGCATTTCTCTGGCGAAGTTGGTCTGCAGGTGCGAGCCCACTCCGCCGGAAACGATCACCCATTGTTGAGTGTTATCCTGAGATGAAATCAGTTTGAGAAGATCACGGTAAAAGTCGGCGTCGATCCGATAATCGCGGTAGCTTAGCCAGTCGATACTCGAGGTCGACGGCCCCTTCTTGATCATGCCTGCACCGGGCAATTTGATGACGATCGTCATGGCATATAACTCAATTTCTTCATTACGCCAAGTGCACCTGGGGTCAGAAGGTCTGCCTTGAGGTCGGCTATAGGGACAAGTTTGGTCTTGCTGATTTCGCTGCTGTCGAGTTGATAGTCACCATCCGGTAAATCGGCCTTGAAGACAAACCAGAGGTGTCGGTCCGCGTTATGACGGCAGGCATCGTTGAGTTCGAAGGCTGGCGTGATCAGTCGCGGGTTACTCAGGGTTAATCCCAGCTCTTCATAAACTTCCCGTTTGATCGCTTCTACAGGCGTCTCATGGCGGTTCACGTGTCCGGCGACAATGCTGTATTTTTCTTTGTAGAAGGGGTCAGCCTTTTTTATCAGCAGCAACTTGTCGTCTTTTTCAATGATCAATCCTGTGGAGAAATGAGTCACCGAACCATCGGGCGCAAGCACTTCACAGACCTGATCACCTTGCGCAAGAACGTCGGTTACCTTTTCAAGCCTGAGAAAGATGTCGTTGATGATCTTGTCCGAGTCAGCGTCTTTGGCAATGTCCTTGATTCGCGAATGCATTGCTTGCAGTTTCTTCTCCGTCATGCCCCGGCTGCAAAGCCATTGGCACATTTCTTTGACGGCTTGCTCGCCAACGGGTTTGCCTGACGAAGCCTTCAACTCAATGGTCTCGATCTTGCCACTCTGGCGGAAGGCTGCCAGGTCTTTTTGCAGTAACTGGTTATGTTCAGACTCCTTCACATCAACGGCAAACCGATAAAGGTTGTTGGCGTAGGAAAGAGGACCTGGTTGTATCTGCGCGTAGCCTTTTTGCTCCAGTGCCTTGATCTTGACGCCCGGATAACGCTGAGTGAAGAAGTGTAGTTCGATGTTGACTTGGTTCGTCAGCCTGGCAAGTTCGCGAATCGCGCCGAGAATCTTGATCATGCGGCGAACCATATCGGCTTCGACATGAACGCTGTCATCGTCGTTGCATACGAATTGTCCCTTCTGCCGGGTGAAGGCAGGATTTTCATATTCTTGCGTCAGGTCGAGCAGAGACTTATGACTCTGGATATAAGGACTGCAAATATAAAAGTGCAGGGTTTTTATATCTTTCTTGTGATTGGCAACGGTGGTGATGAAGTCCGAGGAGAGCTGCGACGTTGTGGTGAATATGTGCACGACCTCTTTACTGGTTGTTGCCAGTCTCTTGAGGAAATCGTTGTCGGAGGTGAGTTTAAGGTCGTCGCCGGTCACGTATTCTGAGGGAGGAGCAAGTGTGTCGGCAATTTTGTGTATTAGTGGGAAGTCCACGGTGGCCTCCCTGAGAAGATACTTGCGATAAGCCTGCCATTTGGCGGCTTTTTGCGCGAGGACTTTGAAATGTTGAAAGCCAAGAGTCGCGGCCTGCTTGACGTTCTTTTCACCCTGCAGCGTGACTATCATGGCTGCAGAAGATTTAACGGAGAGCTTCTCGATATAGACAGGTGTGATTTCGTCGTTTCTTTTACGTCGAAAAAGCTTCAGCTTTGTCAGTTTCGTTTCGCTGGGGGCGCAGAAAAACTGCTCGGTTTGCCGTTCCCATTGGATGGCGAAGATTCTGCTGATTTTTAGCAGGTATCGCTTGGTGGTCATGTCCCAGACCAGAAGACTAACAATCAACGCGCCAATCAGTTGATAGAAGAAGTCCTGTGTTGGAAATACCAGAACGTAGAAAAATAAAATCAATACTGCAGCGACGAGATATACCAAAATCCCTAGCATGTATCAGTCCTTATAAGGATGTATTTTGCGGTTCTACGATTTTTCAATCAGGCAACATCGCGGGAGTGAACGGCGGTAGACGGTAGCATAATGCTGGCATGCTGAAGTGTCATGCTGAATACGCCATCGAGTTCAAGGAAAGTAAGGTCGGACACCATGCTCCCGAAAGTAGCGTTCGATCACCTTCGGATCCGCACTGTTATCGGCAATCGCCACATAGGTATCCGGGCGCAGCAGGTAAAAACCGTTTCGCCCCAACCCCGCCGTGTCAAACGCCGGCCGCCAGTCGAACACATGCAGCGGCAAGTGATGTTCGTGGCACCAGGCAATCATTTCGTCGCTGGTGTCGCCGTAGACATGCACCTGCCAGCACGGCTGTCTGAGCGATTCGTAATTATCCCCCTCACCATCATGCGCCCACGGCAAACGGTCACCGCCGTGCACGTGGCCGGCTGCGCCCTGGCTCAGCGGCATACCGCGATAGTTGAGGGTGACTTGCGACACAGTGCGAAAAAGGAACTCGCGACTGGCCTCGAACGAGGCCATTTTCGGGATCAGAAACGGTGCCACGCGCATGCGCAGCAAGTCAGCCATGCGCCCCTCGGCGGTGACGAAGCTGAAGACTTTATCGGTGGTCGACACTAATCGGCGGGCGAAGGCAATGCGTTCGGTTTCGTAGCTGTCGAGCAGGCTCGGCTCGGCGGCGCCGCTGAGCACAGCGGCAAGTTTCCACGCCAGATTGATCGCGTCGCCGATGCCGGTGTTCATGCCCTGACCACCCGCCGGGCTGTGCACATGCGCGGCATCGCCGAGCAGAAACGCGCGACCACTGCGAAAATGCTCGGCCACGCGGTGATGCACGCGGTAGGTCGAGAACCAGTGCACATCTTCGATATGCACTTTCAAGTGATCGATGGCACGGCTGCTGACATCGGAAAATTCCAGGGTTTCGGCGCGATCCGCACGTTCATCACGCACGGTGCCGATTAGCCTTGCGCGGCCTTCGCCGGCGAGAGGAAACACGGCGAGAAAGTCCGCTTCATCCAGATCCAGGTGCAATTCGCCGTTCATTGCCGGGCCGCTGGCCTTGACGTCGGCCACGTAGAAAATCTGCTGATAAGTGCCGCCGGGGAAACCGGTGTCGAGGGTTTTGCGCACGACTGAGCGGGCGCCGTCACAGCCGGCCAGATAACAGGCCTGGCAGATTTCCTGCTCGCCATCGGGCAGGCGCAAATGCGCGGTGAGGCCGTCGCCGGTTTCTTCGAAGCTTTCCAGTGTGGTGTCGCGCTCGACCGTGACGCCGTAGTCCTCGAGACGCTCGATCAGCAGCCGTTCGTGTTGATCCTGCGGGAAGATTTCGACGAACGCGTAGGGCGTCAGGCCTGCGCCGATGCGGTTCAGTGGCAACTGCGCGACCGGTTTGCCGTTGACCCAGAAAGTCGCCGCCGCGACCCGATGGCCGTTGCGCACCACTGTGTCGGCGAGGTCCAGTTGCCGGTACAACTCGAGGGTGCGCGCCTGCACCGCCAGGGCCCGCGATGTGGTGCCGGGTGCGGAGGTTTTATCGATGATGCGCACGCGCACGCCGAGTTTGCTCAGCCACAGGGCCAGTACCAGCCCGGTCGGGCCGGCGCCGATGATCAGGACGTCGCTGCGGTTCATGGGCCTGTCCTCCGTTTGCTGTGCAGCAAGTATGGATCAGCAGGCGAGGGTGGCCAGTGGATCGGCCAGACGGAAAAAGGCCCCGTAGTAGTGAGGCCTGTTTTCAGGTGTTCGGCGGGAAGGTTTTGGCGGTAGTGAAATTTACCCCCTCACCCCAGCCCTCCCGAAACGTCGGACCGCCCCCAAGGGGGCGAGGGGGAAAGGTAGCCGATTTGGGGGCTTTTCAGAACCTGAGTTCGACTCGATGGCACACGTCGGTGTACTTCGAAAGAACACCGCAATCAGTCCCCTCTCCCTCCGGGAGAGGGTTAGGCGGGCGGCGTTCCGATGAGGGGCTTTTCAGCCTTAGAAATCAATAGTGCCGGACAACTTCGCCACTCGTGGCTCACCCTGAGTCAGATACCCACCCTGAGCCGATTCCCAATACTTCTTGTTCGCCAGATTCTCTACACCCAGCCGCACGGTCACGTTCTTCTCCGACACCTTGAACGCATAACGCGCACCCGCATCGAAGCGGTTCCAGGTCGGCAGGCTCAGATTGTTCGCCGCATCGGCGTATTGACCGCCGGTGCGCAGCATCCGCGCATTCAGCGCTACGCCTTGCAGGCCCGGCACGTCCCAATCCGCACCAGCGTTGAACTGGAAGGTCGGCACCCCGATCGCACGGTTGCCGTCGTTGGCGCCGTTGAGGGTGTTCTTCAGTTCGGTGTCCATCAGGGTCAGGCCGCTGATCAGGCGCAGGCCCTGGATCGGCTCGCCGAACACGTTCATTTCCACGCCTTTGTTGACCTGCTCGCCTTCACGCACGTAGGTGCAGGTGGTGGGGCTGTTGATTTCGCAGTAACCATCGCTTGGTTGCTCGATGCGATAGACACCCAGGCTCGCGCCGTAAGTGCCCATGTCGACTTTCACCCCGACTTCGGTCTGCTTGGAGCGTTTCGGCGCATAGACTTCGTTGCCGTTGGTCACGCGGAAGCCGCCGGTGCTGGTCGGCGAGGTCGGGCCCTGAGCCAGGCCTTCGATGTGGTTGGCGTAGAACGACACATGTTCCCATGGCTTGAACACCACGCCATACACCGGCGTGGTGATCGACTCGTCGTAGCTCGACTTGCGATCGCCGCTGCCCCAGCTGGCGTAGTTGTAGCCTTGCACCACCAGTTGCTGGCGACGCAGGCCGGCGGTGACCAGCAGGCGATCATCGAAGAAACCGAGGGTGTCGGAAAGCGCGATGCTGCGGTTGAAGGTCTTTCCGGTGATGCCCGGATCATTCAAGTCGCCACCGGCAAAGTTGCCCACAGGCGACGGCGTCTGCACCGGGTGGTAGATGTTGTTGGCGTATTGGGTCAGGTCGAAATCATAGGCGCTGCGCTGCTCGGCCCAGATTCCGGTCAGGCCGAAGTTGAGCTTGTGGCTGATCGCGCCGGTATTGAATTTGCCGTTGAGGCCGGCCATGACGCTGGTGTTGTCTTCATCGTGGGGGACGAACGAACCCGTGGTAAACGACGCGCCGCTGTTGCCAACCAAAGTGGTCGAGTTGTAACGCCCGACTTCGCGGGTGTGCTTGGCGCCGCCGGCCGCGTAGGCGGTCCAGTTGTCGTTCAGGTCGTACTCGGCGCGAAGCATGCCGAAGGTGTCTTCGATGTCGGTGTAGCCCCACTTCGGCGCGTAGTTGGTGTCGGCCGATGGCGCATCCGGAATGTGTGTGGCGGTGCCGAGGTTGACCGAGCTGCGGCCACCGTTGACGCGCTCTTTCTGGTAGGCGAAGTCGCCGGAGACGCGCAGGGCGTCGCCGCGATAGTCGAGGCCGATGGCGAACAGTTTCGAGCGTTGATTCTCGTGATCGATACCGGTGTCACCTTCACGCTGGGCCAGGTTGATCCGGGCGCCAAAGCGGTTGTCTTCACCGAAGCGCTGGCCGATGTCGAAGTGATGACCGATACGGCCTTCGCTGTTGATGTCGGTGGTGTAACGCCGCAGCGGCACGTCGCCGGCGCGCTTCGGTTGCAGGTTGACGCCACCGCCGATGCCGGAACCGGTCGGGGTCACGCCATTGATAAAGGCGTTCGGGCCTTTGAACACTTCCACGCGCTCCAAGGCGTCGGTGGAAATGATCTGCCGTGGCAGCACACCGTAGAGACCGTTATAGGAAATATCGTCGCCGTTGAGCGGCAGTCCGCGAATCATGAAGACCTGCGCCTGGTTGGAGAAACCGGAGGCCTGACGCACCGACGAATCGTTGAGCAGCACGTCGGCGACGTTTTCGGCCTGCTGATCCTGGATCAGTTGTTCGGTATAAGAGGCGGCGCTGAATGGTACGTCCATCATGTCCTGATTGCCGAGCACGCCGAGCTGGCCACCCCGGGCAACCTGACCACCCGCGTAAACCGGGGGCAAGGCGTTGGGCGTCGGGGCTTGAGCATTGACGTTGACGTCGTCCAGCACCAGCGCTTTGGCATCGCCTTCAGCGGCGTGAGCGGTGACAGTCAGGGAGCACAGCAGGGCGAGAAACGTCGGGCGAAACGGGACGGCGAGTCGAGCTGGAGCGGGCATGTATGTACCTGGAGGCGCACGGCCGGTGAGAAAAATAAGGGCGGCGCGGGAACTCCTTGCGCAAATGCGACTCCAGGTGCAAATGATAGGTTTTCTCAGTAACGGTTTGCAATCGGTTTGTCATCACCTCTTCAAAACCCATATTCCTCTGTAGGAGCTGCCGGAGGCTGCGATCTTTTGATCTTGTTTTTTAAAGTCAAAAGATCGCAGCCTGCGGCAGCTCCTACACGGATTGTGTATGGTGGTTCTGGCTTATTGGACTGGATGGAGCAACATGCACAACCCTCGATTACCGATCACGCTCGCCGCATTGCTGGTGCTCGCCGGTTGCGCAGGGCAACGCAGTACCGAGCCGGTACCTCGTGCGCCTGCTGAAGTGAAGGCCGAGATCGTGCGGCTGATGCCGGCCAAGACTGCTGACCGGCAAGGCTGGGCCACCGATATCTACGCCGCGTTTGCCGCGCAGAGCATCAGCCCGACCACGCAAAACCTGTGCTCGGTGCTGGCCGTTGCCGAACAGGAATCCACCTTCCAGGCCGACCCCACCGTGCCCGGCCTGGGCAAGATCGCCCGCGACGAAATCGACCGTCGCGCCGCGAAAGTGCATATCCCCAGCCTGTTGGTCAGCGGCGCATTGCAAGTGCGTTCAACCAACGGCAAGACCTACAGCGAACGCCTGAATGCGGCGCGCAGTGAAAAAGAACTCAGTGGTATTTTCGACGACTTCATCGGCCGGGTGCCGATGGGCCGCACGCTGTTCGGCGGCTTCAACCCGGTGCACACCGGCGGGCCGATGCAGGTCAGCATCGAATTTGCCGAACAGCACGCGAAAGATTATCCGTACCCGGTGGACGGCACGATCCGCCGTGAGGTGTTCAGTCGCCGTGGTGGCATGTATTTCGGTATCGCGCATCTGCTCGGTTATCCGGTGAGTTATCGCGAGCCGCTGTATCGGTTTGCTGATTTCAATGCCGGTTGGTACGCGAGCCGCAATGCTGCGTTTCAGAATGCCGTGAGTCGCGCCTCGGGCATTCCGCTGGCGCTGGATGGCGATCTGATCCGCTACGACTCGATCATGCCCGGCGGCACGGAACTGGCGGTGCGCACCCTCGGCAAGTCATTGGGCATGCGCAACCCGACCATTCGCGATCAACTGGAGAAGGGCAAAACCCTGGAGTTCGAAGAGACCAAGCTCTATCAGCGGGTGTTCGAACTGGCAGAGCAAGCGGAGGGGAAGAAGCTGCCGCGTGCGGTGTTGCCGGGGATCGTGCTGCAGAGTCCGAAGATCACTCGCAAACTCACCACAGCGTGGTTCGCCAAGCGTGTGGACGAGCGCTACAAACGCTGCATGGCCAAGGCGGGATAAAACACACAGACATAAAAAACCCGGCTGAGGGAGCCGGGTTTCTCTGGGGTGTTGCGCTTACAGCCAATCATCAGGCAACGCGACGTTCGATCAGACGATCCGAGCCACCTTCGGCAACGCGACGTTCGATCAGACGATCCGAACCACCTTCGGCAACGCGACGTTCGATCAGACGATCCGAACCACCTTCAGCAACGCGACGTTCCAGCAGACGATCCGAACCACCTTCAGCCACGCGACGTTCGATCAGACGATCCGAACCACCTTCAGCAACGCGACGTTCGATCAGACGATCCGAACCACCTTCAGCAACGCGACGTTCGATCAGACGATCCGAACCACCTTCAGCAACGCGACGTTCGAGCAGACGATCCGAGCCACCTTCAGCCACACGGCTTTCGATCAGTTTGTCCGAGCCGCCTTCGGCGATCATGGTGTGGGCCGGGGTAGCGGCGAAAGCGTTGATAGCGAAGACCGAGAAAGCGATACCGAGAAGAGTCTGGCGTTTCATGATGGTGTGCTCCGGGGTGTTGTTGGTTGGTATGGAGCAGATGTTACGCCCGGGATTTTTTATGAGAACTTCATTGCCGTGATGGTGAACATCGATGCCGATGATGGTAGCCAGGAGCCGCAGAGCAGAGCCTTACAGCACCTTCACAGCGCGCCCGATCGCCTGAATCGGCCCGGTCGGTTTGCCAATCGGCGAGCCATTGGCGCCCTCAAGTGTCAGCTCGAACAGCTGATTGGGTTGCAGCGGCGGCAACTTGTCCAGCGGCACCGATAAAGCCTCGCCTGGCTTGACCAGCCCCAGCGACACCGGCCCCTGCCAGCCGTCAGCCTTGGTCCAGAATTCCAGCGCCTTGTCCGCCGGTACTTCGACCACACCGAGCGGAATCAACTGAATCTCCCGCGAATTGCTCGCCTGAATCACCCAGCCCGGGGCCTTGTCCTGCGGCGCGACCAGCACCACCAGAAAGCTTGGTTTCGGCGTGGTCTGGGTCAGCAGGATCGAGCCCAAAATCAATGTGGCGGCCAGTCCAGCCGCACTCAGCCCGCGCCAGAGCGGCAGCAGATTCCACCATGAGGTCGACGGCGCTTTTAGCGTGAGCCGTTCGAGGCTGCGTTCGATCCGTGGCCACAACAGCGCCGAGGGTTGTTGCGCGGGCGCCAGATCGGTCAACTCCAGCAGACGCCGTTCCCAGGCATCCACCGCTGCACGCAATTCGGGCTCATTCGGCAAGCGCCGTTGCACCTCGATGCGCTGCTCGGCAGTCAATGTGCCGAGCACATATTCGCCAGCCAGTTCATCACGTTCCTGCGCCGATTCGCTGGTCATCCCATGCACTCCCGCAACGCATTGAGGCTGCGCTTGATCCACGCCTTGACCGTGCCCAGCGGCGTGTCGAGGCGCGCGGCAATTTGCGCGTGGCTGTAGCCGTCGACATAGGCATGCAGGATGCAGTGGCGGCGTTGTGGCTCGAGTTGTTCGAGGCAACGATGAATGCGTGCCGAATGCGCATGGGCATCGAATTCGTCAGCATCCCCGACTGTTTCGTGTTCAACGCCGAGCGACGTTTCACGACGGTGATCACGCAGCAGATTCAGCGCCAGATGCCGGGTCACGCTGAATATCCAGCCACGCGCCGAACCGCGCGCAGGGTCAAACCCTGCCGCACCGTTCCAGATCTTGATAAATGCTTCATGGACAACGTCCTCCGCCAGCGCCGTGTCGCGCACCAGGCGCTTGGCCACACCGAGCAGACGCGGGCCTTCCTGCACATACAAATCGCGCAGGGCCGACCGCTCGCCACGGGCACAGGCAGCGAGGCGGGCTTCGTAATCGAATGTGGATTCGGCTAAAGGCATGTCGTGCAATCTAGCTTACATTCCGCAAACATCCAGAACACATAATTCCCCTTGTAGGAGTGAGCCTGCTCGCGATAGCGGTGTGTCAGCAGCATATTCTTCACTGATACACCGCTATCGCGAGCAGGCTCACTCCTACAGGGGATTTGTGGTGTTCCGGAGATCAGTTCGCCGCCCAGAAAATGTAATCAGCCTGATACTTCACCACTTCCTGCTTGCCCTTGTTCGCCGCTGTGCATTCGCTGCCCGGCGCCACGCCGCCCTTGAGTGCGACGCGCTGGATGTAGCTCACGCCGCTCATAGCGCCTTTACCCTCGGCCGGATTGGCCTTGACCAGTTGATAGGGCAGGTTGCCCGGAGTCGACGGCGCGACGGCCAATTGTGTGCCGGTGACCTTCGAACCGTCCTTGGCCTGCCAGGTGGCCGGCGGGCCGAAGTAAGTGCCGACCTGTTTGCCGCTGCGATCATTGAGCACCGCTTTCGGGCCGACGAAGGTCCACTCGGTCTGTCCTGGAGTATTGGCTTTGTCACGGCATTCGTAGGTGATCTCGCCGACCCCGGTGGTCTCCATAGCGATCTTGTGGCCGTCCGGGACTTTGATCGCGTCGGGATAGCTGCTTTGGGCGAAGGTTGAGGCGCTGGCGGTGAGCAAACCGGTGAGGCAGATCAACTGGGTGATGTTCATCAGTATGTTTCTCCGAAAAGGGTAGATCGCTGGCAGCCGAAGAGGGCTGTTACAGGGACTACCCGTGGCGGAGGCGTTTGGATGCAGTGCCTATGAAAAATATTTCAATGACCCACCCCAATCCCTTGTAGGAGTGAGCCTGCTCGCGATGGCGGTGGGTCAGTCAAAACTTATGTCACTGGAATACCGCTATCGCGAGCAGGCTCACTCCTACAGGGTTTTGTGTCGGGCTTGAGGCGGGAGGCGTTCAGGAGTTCCTGGGTGTATGGGTGTTTGGGCGCGGCAAAGATTTCCCGCGACGAACCCTGTTCAACCACCTTGCCATCCTTGATCACCATCAAGTCATGCGCCAACGCATGCACCACCGCCAGATCATGGCTGATAAACAAATAGGTCAGCCCATGTTTGATTTGTAGTTGCCGCAACAACTCCACCACCTGCTTCTGCACTGTGCGATCCAGCGCCGAAGTCGGCTCATCGAGCAGAATCAGCGCCGGTTCCAGCACCAGTGCGCGGGCGATGGAAATGCGTTGGCGCTGGCCACCGGAAAACTCGTGGGGATAACGATGCCGGCTCTGCGGGTCGAGGCCGACTTCCTCCAGCACCCGGATCACCGCCACCTCACGCTCAGCCTCGGTGCCGATACCGTGAGTCAGTAAACCTTCGGCAATGATCTGTTGCACTGACATCCGAGGGCTGAGGCTGCCGAACGGATCCTGGAACACCACTTGAATCTGCCGCCGCAACGGGCGCATCAAGCGCTGATTGAGCAGGCTCAGTTGCTTGTTGCCAAAACGGATATTGCCCTCAGACTCGACCAACCGCAGGATCGCCTGACCCAGCGTCGATTTACCCGAACCCGACTCGCCAACAATCCCCAAAGTCTTGCCCCGTTGCAGGGTGAAACTCACGCCGTCCACCGCTTTGATGTAATCCTGCTGGCGACTGAACAACGCGTTGGGCAACGGGAACCACACCTTTAAATCATCGACTTCAAGCAGGTTGTGATCGTACTCACTGGGCACCGGCGCGCCGCTGGGTTCCGCTTCGATCAACAAACGACTGTAAGGATGCTGCGGCGTCCGAAACAACGCTTCGCAATCGGCCTCCTCGACGATCTCGCCCTGACGCATCACGCACACCCGTTGCGCGATACGTCGCACCAGATTGAGGTCATGGCTGATCAGCAACAGCGACATGCCAAGGCGTTGCTGCAACTCGATCAGCAGCTCAAGAATCTTCTGCTGAACCGTCACATCCAGCGCCGTGGTCGGCTCATCGGCGATCAACAGTTCCGGCTCGTTGGCCAGCGCCATGGCGATCATCACCCGTTGCCGCTGACCGCCGGAGAGCTGATGCGGATAGGCTTTCAAACGCTGCAAAGGTTGGCGAATGCCGACCAGTTCCAGCAGCTCCAATGTCCGTTCGCGTGCGGCGCGGCCCTTCAGACCTTTGTGAATCTCCAGCACTTCGCTGACCTGCTTTTCCACCGTGTGCAACGGATTGAGCGAGGTCATCGGCTCCTGAAAAATCATCGCAATGCGGTTGCCACGCAAGCCGCGCATTTGCTGTTCGCTGGCGTGCAGCAAGTCGACGCCGTTGTAGCGGATCGTGCCGCTGCTGCTGACGTTCTTGCCCGGCAACAAACGCAGAATCGAATGCGCCGTCACCGACTTGCCCGAGCCGGATTCACCGACCAGTGCCAGACATTCGCCACGGCGAATATCGAGGTTCAAACCGTGCACCACTTCCTGCCCGGCGAAGGCCACGCGCAGATCGCGAATTTCAATCAGGTTGTCGTTCATCTCAGCTCCTTGGATCAAACGCATCACGGCAAGCCTCACCGATGAAAACCAACAAAGACAAAATCAGCGCCAAGGCGAAAAACGCCGTCAGCCCCAGCCACGGCGCTTGCAGATTGCGCTTGGCCTGACCGATCAGTTCGCCCAGCGATGCGGTGCCTGCGGGCATGCCGAAACCAAGAAAATCCAGCGCAGTCAGGGTGGCGATGGCGCCGGTGAGAATGAACGGCAGGTAGGTGAGGGTGGAGGTCATCGCGTTGGGCAGGATGTGCCGACACATCAGCTCGTTGTCGGTCAGGCCCAGCGCCCGCGCGGCTTTGACGTATTCCAGATTGCGCCCACGGAGAAACTCGGCGCGCACCACATCGACCAGCGCCAGCCAGGAAAACAGCGCCATGATCCCCAACAACCACCAGAAACTCGGCGAGACAAACCCGGACAGAATGATCAGCAGGTACAGCACCGGCAGCCCCGACCAGATCTCCAGCACCCGTTGCCCGAGCAGGTCGACCCAACCGCCGTAATAACCCTGCAACGCCCCGGCAACGATGCCGATAAACGCACTGATGCCGGTGAGGATCAGCGCGAACAGAATCGAAATTCGCGTGCCGAAAATCACCCGCGCCAGCACATCGCGCGCCTGATCATCGGTGCCCAGCCAATTGCTCGATGACGGCGGACTCGGCGCCGGTTCGCTGAGGTCGTAATTGACTGTGTCGTAGCTGAACGGGATCGGCGGAAACAGCATCCAGCCGCCCTGATCCTCGATCAATTTGTGTACGTAATTGCTGGCGTAATCCGGCTGAAACGGCAGCTCGCCGCCGAAATCGGTTTCCAGGTAATCGCTGAGGATCGGGAAGTAGAAAGCGTCGTGATAACGGATCACCAGCGGCTTGTCGTTGGCGATCAACTCACCGCCAAGGCAAATCAGGCACAGACCGATAAACAGCCACAACGACCAGCGCCCACGCCGATTGGCCTTGAACTGCGCCACACGGCGCTGACCGAGAGGAGAAAGATTGAACATCAGGCAGTCCTCGCCGAGAAGTCGATGCGCGGGTCGAGCAGGGTGTAGCAGAGGTCGCCGATCAGCTTGATCAACAGGCCGAAGAGGGTGAACAGAAACAGCGCGCCGAATACCACCGGATAGTCGCGCGACACCGCCGCTTCGTAGCTCATGCGCCCCAAACCATCGAGGTTGAAGATGGTTTCGATCAGCAGGGAACCGGCAAAAAACACCTCGATCAGCGCCGACGGCACACCGGCCACCACCAACAACATGGCGTTGCGAAACACGTGGCCGTAGAGCACGCGCCTCTCGGTCAGACCCTTGGCCCGGGCGGTGATCACGTACTGGCGGCTGATCTCGTTGAGGAAGCTGTTTTTGGTCAGGATCGTTAGCGTGGCAAAGCCGCCGATCACCAGCGCCGTCACCGGCAACACCAGGTGCCAGAGGTAGTCGCCGACCTTGCCCAGCGTGCTCAGGCTGTCGAAGTTATCCGACACCAGCCCCTGCACCGGAAACCAGTTAACGTAGCTGCCACCGGCAAACACCACGATCAACAGAATCGCGAAGAGGAACGCTGGCATCGCGTAGCCGATGATGATCGCCGTGCTGCTCCAGACATCAAACGCACTGCCGTTCTTGATCGCTTTGCGAATGCCCAGCGGGATCGAAATCAGGTAGGTGATCAACGTCGCCCACAAACCCAGCGACAGCGACACCGGCAACTTCTGCACAATCAGATCGGTGACCTTGGCGCCGCGAAAGAAACTGCTGCCCAGATCCAGCTGCGCGTAGTTTTTCAGCATCAGCCACAGGCGTTCGTGCAGCGGTTTGTCGAAGCCGTAATGGTGTTTGATTTCCTCGATCAGCGCTGGGTCGAGGCCACGGCTGCTACGGCCTGCGCCACCAATCGCGGCCACCTCGCCACCGCCACCCATGCTGGGCCCGCCGAAGCCTTGCAGGCGCGCGATGGCTTGCTCCACCGGCCCACCCGGCGCGGCCTGCACGATGAGGAAATTGACCACCAGAATGCACAGCAGCGTCGGGATGATCAGCAGCAAACGTCGACTCAGATAACGCAGCATGTCACTGGCCCCCCGCGAGCTGAGTGTGCATCTGCTGGGTGGTCAACGCCTTGGCCGATACCTCCCACCAGGTGTTGAGGCCTTCGTCGTAGGCCGGTTGCACCGGCGGCATGCCGAAGCGGTTCTGATACACCGTCGGCGTGCCTTTGGAGTAATAGTTGGGAATCATGTAGTAACCCCATTGCAGCACCCGGTCGAGGGCTCGGGCGTAATGCACCATGGCTTCGCGGCTGTTGGCCTGGACCAGCCCGTCGATCAGTTGATCCACCGCCGGATTGGCCAGCACCATCGAGTTGGAGCTGCCGACTTGCGTGGCACTTTGCGAGGCGTACAGGCTGTACAACTCGCGGCCAGGGGAGACGATCGGATCGCCGCTGCGCGGGAAACTGGTGACGATCATGTCGTAGTCGCGGGCGTTGAGACGGTTGACGTATTGCGCCGAATCGATCCGCCGCAGATTGAGGGTGATGCCGATCTGCGCGAGGGTGCGTTTGAACGGCAACAGCATGCGGTCGAAACCGCCTTGGCCGTCGAGAAAAGTGAAATCCAGCGGCTCACCGGCAGCGTTGACCAGACGATTGTGTTGCGGCGTCCAGCCGGCTTCGGCGAGCAGCTTCAGTGCTTGTAGTTGCTTGTCGCGGATGTAGCCGCTGCCATCGGTTTTCGGTGCCTGATAAACCTCGGTGAAGACCTCGTTGGGAATCTGCCCACGCAAAGGTTCGAGGATCTTCAATTCCTCGGCGTCGGGCAGCGCGGTGGCGGCCATTTCGCTCTTTGGCCAGAAGCTGTTCTGACGCACGTAGAAGCCGCGCATCATCTGTTTGTTGGTCCACTCGAAATCCCACAGCAGGCTGATCGCCTGACGCACGCGGCGATCCTGGAAGATCGGGTTCTGCAGGTTGAACACGAAGCCCTGAGCGGCGGTGGGTTTGTCCGGGGCGAGGATCGACTGTTGCAAGCGACCGTCGCGCAACGCTGGGCTGTCGTAACCGACCACGTAACCGGACGAGGAAAATTCGCGGTTGTAGTCGAACGCACCGGCCTGCAGCAGTTGCCGGGCGACGTCGGTGTCACCGTAGAAATTCACCGTGAGCGTGTCGAAGTTGTACATCCCGCGACTGACCGGCAGGTCCTTGCCCCACCAGTCCGGATCGCGCTGGAAACTGATGCTGCGCCCGGCGTCGACTTTGCTCACCCGGTACGGGCCGCTGCCCAGCGGCGGCTCGAAACCGCCGCCATTGGCGAAGTCGCGGGTTTTCCACCAGTGCTCGGGGACGATGCGCATCGTCGCCAAGTCCAGCGCGAGGGTGCGGTTGAGGTTGTTCTTGAAGGTGAAGCGCACCTGCCGTGGGCCTTCGATTTGCACGTCCTGCACGTCGGCGTATTGCTGGCGATAACTCAGGCTGCCCTTGCTCATCAGCAGGTTGAAGGTGTAGCGCACGTCTTCGGCGGTGATCGGCGTGCCGTCAGCGAAACGTGCTTTTGGATTGAGGGTGAAACGCACCCAGAGTCCATCGGGATCGCGCTCGATCTGTTGCGCGACCAACGCGTAAACGGTGTACGGCTCGTCGAGCGAGCGGAACGCCAGCGGCGAATACACCCAGTCGTTGACCTGCACCACGGAAATACCCTGATCGGCATACGGACTGATGTAGT
Source organism: Pseudomonas sp. R84 (assembly GCF_009834515.1). Lineage (NCBI taxonomy): Bacteria > Pseudomonadati > Pseudomonadota > Gammaproteobacteria > Pseudomonadales > Pseudomonadaceae > Pseudomonas > Pseudomonas sp. R84. Next base: position 4,313,705 of record NZ_CP019426.1, on the reverse strand, counting down.
TGTACTGACCGATCTCCATCGACGCGCGACTGAGCGAACCGCCCTTGGGCGCCTTGGGATCGACGAAATCGAAATGCTCGAAGTTAGCCGGATACTTCGGTGCCTCGCCGTACACCGTCAGCGCATAACTGCCAGCGGCCAGCGCCGAGGTGCCGGTGCACAGCAGCGCACTGCCCAGAAGCAGGCCCGCCATGTTGCGCAAAAAACTCATGCAATCACTCCTCAATTCCTGAATGCACACAGATCAAAACTGTAGGAGTGAGCCTGCTCGCGATGAGGCCAAGTCAGACCCTGCAAGGTTGACTGAAAAAACGCTATCGCGAGCAGGCTCACTCCTACAGGAGTTGCGGTGCTCTTGGTTAGAAGTGGTAAGTCATGCGCGCAAACAAGGTACGCCCCAGCGGATCGGTATAGCGCGGGTCATAGCCGCTCTGGAAGTTATAAGCCTGGTTGGAAAACGGCGGGTTGCGGTCGAACACGTTCTTCATCCCGGCATCGACGTCCAGCACCTTGTTGAAGGTATAGCCGGCCGACAGGTCCCACACCGAATACGACGCCACGCGTGCGTGGGTGTCGCGGTCGTAGTCGTTGTAACCGGTGGTGAAGCGGTTGGTCAGCGCCGCCCGCGCCGCGCCGAAGGTCCAGCTGCCGGTGAGGTTGTGCTTCCAGCGCGCGATCACGCCGTCACCCTGAAAGTCGCCGACCTTGTCGGTGAATGGGCCTTTGATGGTGCTCTGGAAGTCGTACTCGTCAACGTAAGTGCCTTGCAGGCCCAGACCGAACTGACCGTAAGGCGTGTTCGGGAAGCGATAGTCGAGCGACACGTCGACACCGTTGGTTTCGACGATGCCGAGGTTGGCGTTGCCGGTGACGATGTAGTTGAGCGTGCCATCGGCATTGCGCACGAAGCGGTCCGGGTAGGAACCGGCCTGATCAAACACGGTGGACTCCGGGAACGGCTGGATCTGGTTGGAGATGTGAATCCACCAGAAATCCAGACCTACTGACAGGTTGTTGATCGGCTGATAGACGAAGCCGAGGGTCACGTTGCGTGCCTTCTCCGGGGCCAGGTCTTCGTTGCCGCCAATCTGGTTGAGGAACTGCTGACCGCAATCGCGGCCGCCGTTGCCGCCCGGTTGCACCACACCGCCGGTACATAGCACCGGGTCGTTGTAGTAGCCCTGAGTGAAGGTGATGCTGCGCGGCGAATACAGCTCGTACAGCGACGGCGCACGGAAACCTTCGCTATAGGCGCCACGTACCACCAGCTCTTTCAATGGCTGATAACGGAACGAATATTTCGGGTTGGTGGTGCTGCCGAAGTCGCTGTATTTGTCGTGACGCACGGCGGCGGACAGTTCGAGGCTGTCGAGCACCGGCACGTTGATTTCTGCGTAGGCGGCTTTCACGCTGCGGTCGCCTTCGACGCTGCCGGCCGGGTCGATGCCGAGGCTCTGGATGTCGCCGGCGAACGACTCGAAGTCCTGATGGAATTTCTCCTTGCGGTACTCGCCACCCAGCGCCAGACCGGACGGGCCGGCACCGAACCAGTCGCCGATTTCACGACTGATACGACCATCGAAACCGGCTACACGGCCCACAGCAGTCGAATAGGCGCCGTGATATGCCGCGTTGTCGATGTACTGCTGACCAGCGGCCGACTGCGGGCCGAACGGGTTGAGCAAACCGCTGGCCAGACCGTCGATCATTGCCTGATCGCTGACATAGCCACTGGTGACGCTGGAGACGATTTTGTTCTGGTTGTACGAGGCGCCGACGTTGTAATCCCAACCGCCGACCAGACCATCGAAACTGAGCAGGAAGCGCTGGCTGGTATTCTGGTCTTTCGATTCACGCGGGCCGGCAGCGGTTTCGCGCCAGTTCACATCGACCGGTTGCGTCGGGTCGAGGGCGAAATCGGTCGGCGCCGGGGTGATGCCGTTGCCGGGGTAGTAGGGTGACGAGGAATCGAGACTCAGCCCGGTCAGCGGCGCAGGGCCGACGGCGACGGCGTTGTTGTTGCGCGACCAGAAGTATTCGAGGTTGACGTTGTGATCGTCGCCGAGCTTGCCGGTGGTTTTGCCAAAGAACGAAGTCTTCTCGGTTTGCGGCACCAGGTCGATGTATTCGCGGGTGCTGAAACGGCACAAGCCATCGCGGGCGATCAGGTTGGGGCCGTTGCAATTGCTGTTGGCCAACGGGTTGGTGGCGTTGCCGTTCTGGCTGTAGTTACCGGGGAACGCGGTGCCGGAGGTCTGATCGAGGCCGCGACCGGGGGCGTAGTCGGTGGCGAACGAGCGGTCGTTGGCGTCGAGGTTCTGCTGCTTGTTGTAGTTGAACACGCCGAGCACGTTGAAGCGGTCCTCCTCCAGATCGCCGTAGCCCCAACTGGCACTCATGTCTTTGGTTGCACCGCCACCGCTGTGGGTCGGGGTTTCGCCGCCGAGGGTCAACTGGCCGTCGGTCAGGGATTTCTTGGTGATGAAGTTGATCACGCCGCCGATGGCGTCGGTGCCGTACAGGGCCGAGGCGCCGTCGCGCAGCACTTCGACGCGCTCGATGGCGGCAAACGGGATCATGTTCAGATCCACCGCGCCGCCGGCGGAGTTGGTCCCCGACAAGGCGTTGTTGGCCAGACGTCGACCGTTGAGCAGCACCAGCGTCTTGTTCGCGCCGATGCCGCGCATGTCAGCGAACGAGGCGCCGCCAGTCGCCGCGCCGACCGAGCCTGCGCTGTTGTTGATCGACTGGCTGCCAGTGATGCGCTGCACCAGTTCGGCGGTGGTGGTCACGCCTTGTTTGCGCAGCTCATCGGCCTTGAGAATGGTGATCGGCACCGCCGTTTCCGCATCGACCCGGCGAATCGCCGAACCCGTCACTTCCACCCGTTGCAGTTGCGTGGTCGGCGCAACCACCGCCGCAGCCGCCGGGACGCCGGTGTTGTCGTCCTCGGCCGCCTGCACATTCCCGGCGCCCATCCCCATGGCCACCAGATACAACGGAACAAAACGGTGACGAGAAATCGTTGCCACCAAAGGTTTGAGCGTGAAGCGTGGAGTGTTCATCAGCATGGTTATTTCCGACTTTTTAGACGTTATCGAATTGGCCTTGTGAGCCCCTCATTGCTCCGCTATCGGTGATACCGCGTGCGGAAAACCACTTTCTTCAAGCAAGCCGATCCCCTCCGAAGACGCATGGCGTTTTTTCGGTCGGCTGATTGCGACGGGAGTCAGCGAGCGGTGCCGGGTGCGTCTCTCAAGGCGCGCCCGGCACCGCACTCAGTGGGTGGTCATCACCGATATTTTGGTGATGCCCGAGCGTTCGATCGACGCCATGGCCTTGGCCACCTGGCCATAATTGACGGCGGAGTCGGCCTGCAACTGCACGCGGACTTCGGCGTCCTTGGCCTTGACCTCCTTGAGGCTGGCTTCGAGGGACTCCGGGGCCAGCTCGGTTTTCGCCAGATAGAACTTGCCGTCCTGATCGACGCTGACCACCACCGGATCCTTCTTTTCGGCGGGAGCGACGGCGTCGGTTTTCGGCAGGTTGACCTTGATCGCGTTGGTCATCAGCGGTGCGGTGACGATGAACACCACCAGCAGCACGAGCATCACGTCGACCAGCGGCGTGACGTTCATTTCGCTGAGCACTTCATCGCTGTCCTGAGTAGAAAAAGACATCAGCTGGCCTCCCGCACGGCGGCTGTGGTTTTGCTGGCGATCGCCTGACGGCTGATGGAAAACGCACTGCGCGAGGCGAGGGCGTCGAAGTCGTGGGCGAAGTCATCCATGTCTGCCGAAGCGAGTTTCAGGCGGCGCAGGAAGAAGTTGTAAATCAGCACCGCCGGCACCGCGACGGCGATGCCGACACCGGTGGCGATCAGCGCGTGGCCGATCGGCCCGGCGACCGCTTCAAGGCTGGCCGAACCGGTTTCGCCGATGCTTTTCAGCGCTTCCATGATTCCCCACACGGTGCCGAACAGGCCAATGAACGGCGCGGTGCTGCCGATACTGGCGAGGATTGCCTGGCCGTTTTCCAGCGAGCGGCGTTCCTTCTGGATCTGTTGGCGCAGGTTGCGCTCGAGGCGATCCGAACGGTTGATGGTGTGCGCCAATTGCTGCGTGGTGCGCGGCGAATCTTCCACCAGCAGCGCCTCGAAACCGCTGCTGGCGATGCGCGCCAGCGAACCCGGATATTGACTGGCGTGCTCGGCGGCGGTGAGCAGATCCGGCGCGCCCCAGAAGGCTTTTGTGAATTGTTTGTTCTGCGCTTTCTGCCGCAGGTACTGCGCCGACTTGACCAGCAGGATCGCCCAGCTGACCACGGAAAACAGCACCAGACCCCAGAGCACGCCGGGGACAATCATCGAAGACAAATCGTTCATGGTGACACCTCGCTTGCGTTATTCGGTTGTGCGTTGATTGAGCGTTCGGTTATTGCGGCAATTTGAAATCGATGGTCTGCGTGGCGAAGCCGTCGATCGGCGTGTCACCGCGTTTGGCCGGAATGAATTTCCAGTTCTTCACCGCAGCGACGGCGGCGTCATCCAGTTGCGGCTTGCCGCTGGACTTGGTCACCGTCACCGAGCCGGCGCGACCGTTGGCCAGCACCTGAATGCGCAGCACCACGCTGCCTTCCCAGTTGCGCCGCAGCGCCAGCGACGGGTATTCCGGCGGCGGATTGCCAAGGCTGGCGAGACCGGAAATCGCTGCCGACTCCTTGACCGGACCCGGCGCGGCGGCAGGAGCCGGTGGCGCGCTCGGGGTGGCCGGGGCAGCAGGCGCGGCGGGTTGTGCCGGAGCGGGTGGAGCTTTCGGCTGCTCGACCTTTTTCACCGGTTTCGGCTTCTCGACCGGTTTCGGTTTTTCGATCGGCTTGGGTTTCTCCACCGGTTTTGGCGGTGGCTTGACCGCGTCCTCGTCTTCCACCGGTTGTTCAGGCTCCGGCGGTGGTGGCGGAGGAGGCGGAGGCGGCGGTTCTGGGGTGGGTGGTGCCGGTGGCGTCGGGCTGGTCAGCTCGACGGTCATTTCCGGAATCTGCGGTGGCGTTGGCAATGGCTCTGTTTTGGATTGCTGGAGAAACCACCAAGCGCCGCCATGTATCAGCGCCGACACAGCCACCAGCAACACCATCTGCTGTTTGTTCAGCCCGCCAGGTTGCGACGTATTGGCTTTAAACGCCGGCCTGCCCGGTGGCGGCGGAATTGGCGCTTCCCGCAACGGCCCCGGCAGGGTTCTGTGCTTTACCGCATCGTTCATTAAAGCTCCCTCGGGTTGATGAAGGGCAATAAGGTGCCGTCCGAACATCCAGGAGATGTTCGAGTGGGTGGGTGCAACTTTCTTCAAGGTGAGCAGAAGCCGATAGTTGAACTATCCGGTAACAAGGCTTTTGCAAACTTACTGGCTTAGCGCCATCGACTTCGAGTGTTCATTAGCCATTCCCTGGTTGTTCTTCTATTGCTTAAGACAACGTTCGGTGTCTCATGCTTGTTACACATAGCAACCGCTGTGCCATATGTTGCTGAAATGTAGAGTGCGTATTTCATGAGTGTTACCCATGTCGCATTTATATAAGTTTTACCCTTGTCGTGGTTTTTCCATGGCGCGCAGATTGCCGTTACTCCAGTCGAGGGAGCTTTTTCACAGGCGAGTCAGGCTGTGCGCCACATCACGCTGATCGGCGGGATAGAGCGGCGGCTTGGCTTGCGGCCAGGGCACTTGCTGGTGCGCGGCGGACTGAATTGGTGCGGGTCAATGTTTTAGCGGCTCACGGGGCATGTTCCTTGTTGTTGGTTAAATTAAATCAGTGTTTGAAGTACTGAATAGTTCAAACCCGTGGAGCAGTTTTGGTGCACTTGCAATGGCGTTGAAAGTTATTGTTCGACAATCCTGCTATCGCTCAATGCGTACTGCGTTTGCGTAGTAAATGTCCGAGTCTTATTTAAAAAATAAATAGCACGATGCCGTCGGCCAATAACTCATTGCCGAACGCAGTGCGCTGTCTAGGTGTCAGGTAATAAAGTAAGTGTGAAGGCAGCCGGGACTGTTCGGATGAACTCGGCGGCGAACGGATAAATGCAAAGAGGCTGTGATGCGGCAGAGCGTTTGAAGATTCACGCGGTGAACTCCTGTTGCCAGCTCGGATACGCGAACTTTTGGTTCGGTATCGCACCTTACAAGAACGCGGATAACGTTCGATGATTGCTCTTGGTGCGGGATGGGCACCGCAAGCGCTGTTTTGCGAGGTTTGAATTCGCAAGTCGCGAGTGCATGGGAAAACCGTGCCAAAACCGATACACAGGCAGATTTTTTCTACACCCACGCTACAGCCATCTACCCTGTGGCAATGGTCTTTTCGGGGGGATTGGATATGTACCAGCTCTACGGGCACAGGAATTCAGGCGCAGCCGCCATCGAAGCGGCGCTGGAGCTGTGCCAGATCGCTTACCGTTTCATCGATATCGAAGCCAGCAGCGAAGCCGCCGAGGCGCTGGCCCAGCTCAATCCACTCAAGCAGATACCGACCTTGCAACTGCCCGACGGCAGCGCCATCACCGAAAGCGCGGCAATCCTGATTCATCTGGGCCTGACGTTTCCCAAGTCCGGCCTGCTGCCAGCCAAGGCGAATGATCGTGATCAGGCGATTCGCGGTCTGGTCTACATCGTCAGCAACTGTTACGCGGCGATCGGCGTCATCGATTATCCGGAGCGCTGGCTGCTGATGCCCGATGACGCCTCGCGGCAGAATCTGGTCGCCGGCGCGCGTGAGCGTTTGCACTGGAATTGGGAGGTGTTTGCCGACCAGTTTTCCGCCGAGTTGTATCTGGATGACGAAACGCCGGGGGCGCTGGATGTGCTGGCGGCGGTGGTGACGCGCTGGGCGGGCAGCCGCGAGCATTTGCGCCAGACGCGGCCGGGGTTTTATGCGTGGTTGCAACGGATTGACCGGCATCCGGTGCTGGCACCGGTGTTTGCCCGGCACTGGCCGTCCTGAACACACCACAGATTCAAATGTAGGAGTGAGCCTGCTCGCGATAGCGGTTTGTCAGCCACCTTGTTTTTAGCTGACAGAACGCCATCGCGAGCAGGCTCACTCCTACAGGGGGGCGGTGGTGTCTTTGGGATTTATTCCCCGCGAATGTACTGCTCCAGCTGTTTGATCAGCTCCGCCTGTTCGGCAATCGCTTCCTTGACCAGGTCACCGATCGACAGCAAGCCGATCAGCTTGCCGTTCTCCACCACCGGCAAGTGCCGCAGGCGTTTGTCGGACATGATGCCCAGGCAGGTGTCGACGGTTTGATGAGTGTCCACGGTGATCACGTTCGCCACCATGATGTCGCGCACCGGTGTGCCCACGGATGAGCGGCCATGCAGCACTAGTTTGCGCGCGTAGTCGCGTTCGCTGATGATGCCGACCACTTTATCGTCTTCGACCACCAGCAAGGCGCCGACGTTTTTCTCGGCCATCTTCATCAGCGCTTCGAGCACCATGTGATCAGGTTTGATCTGGTGCACTTCCTGATTTTTCTGATCTTTGAGCTTGAGCAGTTGGGCGACGGTCTTCATGGCGGTTACTCAGGTGTTGTCGTTGTTCTCCAAGCATCGTAGACGCAAGCGCGCAGGGCAAGGTGGCAAAGCGGCAGATAACACGCAAAAAACGTCATTCGCCGGTTTTTTCCGTGGTTGGCGCCGATTTATCGTCAGGGTCATCCCGGGCAATGCCGCGTAGAATGCCTCTCTGATTCAATTCCTGAGGTTGCAGTGGTGGATTTACCGCAGGGCTTCGTCCTGACCCGACATTGGCGCGATACCCCGGCCGGCACCGAAGTCGAGTTCTGGCTGGCGACCGACGCCGGGCCGCGCCGTGTGCGCCTGCCGCATCAGCCGTCGGTGGCGTTTATCCCCGCCGAGCAGCGCGCAGCGGCCGAATGCCTGCTGCACGACGAAAAGAACGTCGAACTGCGCCCGCTGGCCCTGCAGGATTTCGAGCATCGCCCGGTGCTCGGTCTGTATTGTCAGCAACACGGCCAATTGATGCGCCTGGAAACCGCGCTCAACCGCAACAGTGTCGACGTCTTCGAAGCCGACGTGCGCCCGCCGGAGCGCTACCTGATGGAGCGCTTTATCACCGCGCCGGTGCGGTTCAGTGGCACGCCCGATGCCGACGGCGTATTGCTCAACGCCCAGCTCAAACCTGACCCCGATTATCGACCGAAACTACGGCTGGTTTCGCTGGACATCGAAACCACCGAAACCGGCGAGCTGTACTCCATCGCCCTCGAAGGCTGCGGCGAGCGTCAGGTGTACATGCTCGGTGCGCCGAACGGCGACGCCAGCATCGTCGACTTCGACCTCGAATACTGCGACTCACGCACGGTCATTCTGAAGAAGCTCAACGACTGGTTTGCCCGGCACGACCCCGACGCGATCATCGGCTGGAACGTCGTGCAGTTCGATCTGCGCATCCTCCACGAACACGCGCGGCGCCTCGGCGTGCCGCTGAAGATCGGCCGTGGCGGCGAGGAGATGCAATGGCGCGAACACGGCAGCCGCAATCACTACTTCGCCTCGGCGGCGGGGCGGCTGATCATCGATGGCATCGAATCCCTGCGTTCGGCGACCTGGAGTTTCCCCTCGTTCAGTCTGGAAAACGTCGCCCAGACCCTGCTCGGCGAAGGCAAAGCCATCGACAACCCGTACCAGCGCATGGACGAAATCAACCGCATGTTCGCCGAGGACAAACCGGCGCTGGCCAAGTACAACCTCAAGGACTGCGAACTGGTCACGCGGATCTTCGCCAAGACCCAATTGCTGACCTTCCTGCTGGAGCGCGCCAGCGTCACCGGATTGCCGGCGGACAGAAGCGGCGGCTCGGTCGCCGCGTTCACACATTTGTACATGCCGTTGATGCATCGCCAGGGTTTTGTTGCGCCGAACCTCGGCACCAATCCGCCACAGGCCAGTCCCGGCGGTTTCGTCATGGACTCGCAGCCGGGCCTGTATGAGTCGGTGCTGGTGCTCGATTACAAGAGTCTGTATCCGTCGATCATCCGCACCTTTCTGATCGACCCGGTCGGCCTGATCGAAGGTTTGCAGCACCCTGATGACGCTGACTCGGTGCCGGGCTTCCGTGGCGCGCGGTTCTCGCGCACTCGCCATTGTTTGCCGTCGATTGTCTCGCGCGTTGCCGAGGGTCGTGAGACCGCCAAGCGCGAACACAACGCACCTTTGTCGCAAGCGCTGAAAATCATCATGAACGCCTTCTACGGCGTGCTCGGTTCCAGTGGTTGCCGCTTTTTCGATACGCGGCTGGCGTCATCGATCACCCTGCGCGGTCACGAGATCATGCTGCGCACGCGCAAGCTGATCGAAGAGCAGGGCCACGCGGTGATCTACGGCGACACCGACTCGACCTTCGTGTGGCTGCGTCGTCCGCACGGGCAGGAAGAAGCGGCGGCCATTGGTCATGCGTTGGTCCAACACGTCAACGATTGGTGGCGCGCGCATGTGCGTGATGAATATGGCCTGGAGAGCGCCCTCGAACTGCAGTTCGAAATTCACTACAAACGCTTTCTGATGCCGACCATTCGCGGCGCGGAGGAGGGCAGCAAGAAACGTTATGCCGGGCTCGTCACCCGTGCCGATGGCAGCGATGAAATGGTCTACAAAGGCCTGGAAACCGTACGCACCGATTGGTCGCTGTTGGCCCGGCAATTCCAGCAGGAACTCTACGAACGGATTTTCCAGCGCAAGCCTTATCAGGATTATGTGCGCGACTACGTGCGCAAAACCCTCGCCGGTGAATTCGATGATCGCCTGGTCTACCGCAAACGCCTGCGCCGCACCCTTGACGACTACGAACGCAATGTCCCGCCGCACGTGCGCGCGGCGCGGTTGGCCGACGACTACAACGCGCAACACGGGCGGCCACGGCAATACCAGAACGGTGGCTGGATCAGCTATGTCATCACCCTGGCCGGCCCGGAACCGCTGGAAGTGCGCCGTGCGGCCATCGACTACGACCACTACATCACCCGGCAACTGCAACCCGTCGCGGATGCGATTCTGCCGTTTGTCGACGACGATTTCTCAACCCTGATCGGTGGGCAACTGGGCCTGTTTTGAGTCGAGCAACTGCAGTGTCCATTCATCGAGAATACCGTGGAAGTAGCGTTCCAACGCCTGATTGAACACGCTGTCTTCCGCGCAAAACTGAGCGAACAGCGTCATCGAGGAATGAAATTTCAGGTCATCGGGATGGCCGAAAATCTCCGCGATCGAGCGCTGTTGCACCTTCAGCACTAACTGCGTGCAGGTACGCAGGCGCGCGCCGAGCAGCTCGTGGGCCAGATAGGCCCGGGCTTCCTCGGCTGAACCGATGGCGAAGCGCCGGGACATTTCGCTGCCGCCCAGACCGGCTAATTGCGGGAAGACAAACCACATCCAGTGGCTGCGTTTGCGGCCCTCATCGAGTTCGCGTTGCACGCGTTCGAACACCGGGTCCTGGGCCTGGACAAAACGTTGCAGGTTGAACGGGTCGTACTGATCAGTGCTTCTCATCGCGAAGCCCTCGCCAGCCGCTGGCTCAAACCATGGCCAGCCGCTGCTTGCGTTGTGGCGCTTGAAACGCCTGGTCCAGCGCCGCCAGATCCCCGGCCTCCAGTTGCAGTTGCGGGGCTTGTGCATTGAGTTGCACGTGCTCCGGTCGCACAGCCTTGGGAATCGCAATCACACCATCCTGACGCAGAATCCACGCCAGCGAAACCTGCGCGGGGGTTACACCGTGACGAGCGGCAATGTCTTTCAATACAGGCTCGGCGAGCATGGCACCGCCTTGGCCGATTGGACAGTAGGCCATCAGCGGCATGCGTTGGTGTTGGCACCACGGCAGCAGATCGAATTCGATGCCGCGCTCTTCGAGGTTGTAGAGCACCTGATTGGTCGCGCAGGCTGAACTGGAGAGCTCTTCGAGATCGTCGACATCGAAATTCGACACACCCCAACGGCCGATCTTGCCGTCCTCGCGCAGGCGTTCGAAGGCCTCGACGGTTTCTTCCAGCGGATACTGGCCGCGCCAATGCAACAGATAGAGGTCGATGTAATCGGTGTCGAGCCGCCGCAGACTGCGCTCGCAGGCCTGCGGGATGCCTTTGCGGCTGGCGTTGTGCGGGTAGACCTTGCTCACCAGAAATACCTGATCGCGCAGGCCGGCAATGGCTTCGCCGACCACGGTTTCGGCACCGCCCTCGGCGTACATTTCGGCGCTGTCGATCAGGGTCATGCCCAGCTCTATCCCCGTGCGCAGCGCCGCCACTTCACGCTTGTGCGCCGAGCGATCTTCACCCATGCGCCAAGTGCCTTGGCCAATGATCGGAACCTGGACGCCGGCCAGTTCGAGGGTACGCATGCAAACCTCCTTGCTGAATGTGTCTATACCTTTTAGTGGGCAGCAGGATAGCTCAGGGGTTCAAAAAGCAAAGAGATCGCCGCGTGCCGCAGCTACAGGGGAACGATCAACTGTAGGAGCTGCGGCACGCTGCGATCTTTTGATCTTCGTTTTTACTTGGCGGAGAACTTCAACACCACGGCGTGGCTGTAAGTCTGCCCCGGATCAAGCCGAGTACTCGGGAAGTCCGGCTGATTCGGCGAATCCGGATAGTGCTGAGTCTCCAGGGTAAACGCGCCCCAATGCGGATACACCTTGCCACCCTTGCCCTTGACCGTGCCGTCGAGGAAGTTGCTGGTATAGAACTGCACACCCGGCTCCGTGGTGAACAACTGCAGCACACGACCGGACTGCGGGTCACTCACCTCAGTCGCTACTTTGCCGATATCGCCCTTGGTATCCAGCGCCCAGTTGAAATCAAACCCACCCTGTTTCGGCTCGGCGAATTTCAATTGCGGATGATCAGCCTTGATGTGCGTACCGATCGCGGTCGGTTTACTGAAGTCCATCGGCGTGCCGGCCACGGGCGCCAGTTCGCCGGTCGGGATCAGTTTGGCGGTGACCGGGGTGTAATGGCTGGCGTGCAGGGTGGCGACCTGTTTGAGGATGTCGCCATTGCCGGCGCCGGCGAGGTTGAAGTAGCTGTGGTTGGTCAGGTTGAGCACGGTCGGTTTGTCGGTGCTGGCCTTGTAGTCGATGCGCAGTTCGTTGTTGTCGGTGAGGCGATAGGTCACCTCAGTGGTGAGGTTGCCGGGGAAGCCCATTTCACCGTCGGCCGAGAGATAGGTCAGGGTCACCCCGACTGAATCCTTGTCCTTGGTTTCCTGGGCTTTCCAGACTTTCTTGTCGAAGCCCAGCGTGCCGCCGTGCAGCGCGTTGGTCTTGTCGTTCTGCGGCACTTGATAGCGCTTGCCGTCGAGTTCGAACGCGCCTTCGGCGAGGCGATTGCCGAAGCGGCCGATGGTCGCGCCGAAATAGGCGGTGCCTTTCTGGTAGCCCTGCACATCATCGAAGCCGAGCACGACGTCGTCGAACTTGCCGTGCTTGTCCGCGACTTTCAACGATTGCAGGGTCGCGCCGTAGGTGATGACGGTGGCTTGCATGCCGTGGCTGTTGCGCAGGATGTATTGCTCGACGGGCGTGCCGTCATTGGTTTTGCCGAAGGCTTTGTGTTCGGCGCTGAGGCCGGCCGCGTTCGCGGAGAGGGTGGCGATCATCAGGGACAGTCCGAGGCCGGAGAGCAGGTGACGGGATTGAAGCATGGTTGACCTTCCTTTTTGTTGTTGTTTTCAAATTGCTGCTGATGCTGTGTAGGAGCTGCCGAAGGCTCGGGCCGCGTTCGGACGATCTGTTGATCTTGGCTCTAAAAACAAAGTCAAAAGATCGCAGCCTGCGGCAGCTCCTACAGAATAACTAGTCATGCTATTTGTATGCGCAGTGAAGATTTATAGTCGATTAATCGTTTATTTCAACAATAAAGACAGACTAATTGGTTGGGCAGGCATTGCCGAAGGTCGGCTGGTCGTGCGCACCACTGCACTTTTTCGCAATCAGCGGCTCTATCCATGGCCAGGATGCGGTGACTCCCGCCGCACAGGAATGTGCCTGTTCGAGATTTATGCCGAGAGTTTTTGCCCTGATCACTGCTTTTTTCCGCCGCCCGTGCCTGTTGCTGGCGTGTTTGTCGTCGCTGCTGTTCAGCGGTTGCAGCCACCAGGACGGCAACGGCTTCTTCAATCAGATGCGTGAAGGGAAGCCGCAGGAGTTCCTGCAGACCAGCGTCGACCGCATGGCCACGCTGGCGATGCGCGACAACCTCAGCAGCCTCTATCGCTTGCAAGCCAAGCTGTACCTGCGCAACCCGGACGAGCTGCGCAAGTCAGGCTTTCTCAACATCCATGCGGCCGTGAAACAGGTACGCCAGGCCATTGAGCAGCAACAACCGCTGCCGGTGCTTGGCGGGCGCAAGGATCTGGCCGCGCTCAGCTATGCGATGAGCCCGGAGTTTCTCGGTGACCGCGTCGGCGCGTTCATCTATGCCATCGGCAGCATGCTGGTCACCGCCCATGGCAATCGCACCGAGTTCTATATGACGGACGCGATCAACCCGACGTTCGTTCACAACGCCGCACGCAATATCGAAAAAGCCACGTGGATCTTGTCCCAGCGACAGAACAAGGAAGGTCAGCCGCTGCTGTTTTCCAATGAGATCTCGGAGGAGGGCAGCAACCTGAGCTTCGCCACCGAGTTCGGCAAAATCGTTGCGCGACTGGACCTGATCACGCAGATGCTTGATGAGCGTTACCGGCGGATCGGCCTTAACTACGCGCAGAGTTTGCTGTTCCTGAATTTCTTGCCGGTGCAATAACCACCGCGATGGTCTGCAAACACCTTTCCCCTGTAGGAGCTGTCGAAGGCTGCGATCTTTTGATCTCGCTGTTTATAAGGTCAAAAGATCGCAGCCTTCGGCAGCTCCACAGGGATTTGGTGTTGTGTCAGTCCTTACGGTGTGGGTGGCGTGGCACGGGGATAAGTTGTATACAATCATCCGCCATAGTTGAGTCAAAAGGAGCAGCCCCCGTCATGACCGACCCCGCCAGCGCCGATTTCAGCCGCGTCGACCGCACCGTCCGCGCGGACAAACTGCCCTATGCCGCGTTGCTGGCGTTTGCCATGACCGGGTTCATCGCCATCCTCACCGAAACCCTGCCCGCCGGGCTGCTGCCGCAAATAGGTGCCGGCCTCAATGTCAGCGAAGTGCTCGCCGGGCAATTGGTGACGCTGTATGCATTGGGTTCGATTGTCGCGGCGATTCCGCTGACCGTCGCCACGCGTGGCTGGCCTCGGCGCCGGGTTTTATTGATGACGGTCGGCGGGTTTCTGCTGTTCAACACCGTCACCACGTTCTCCAGCCATTACGGCCTGACCCTGGTCTCGCGCTTCCTCGCCGGGATGGCGGCGGGGTTGTCGTGGGGGATCATGGCCGGTTATGCGCGCGGCATCGTGCCGGTGCATCAACAGGGGCGGGCGCTGGCGATTGCCATGCTCGGTACGCCGGTGGCGCTGTCACTGGGCACGCCGGCAGGGACGTGGCTGGGCAATCTGATCGGCTGGCGTGCGTCGTTCGGGATCATGTCGGCGCTGGCTCTGGTGCTGGCGGCGTGGATTTTCATTGCGGTGCCGGATCGTCCGGGGCAAACCAGCGAGGAGCGTCTGCCGCTGCTTGAATCGCTGCGCCTGCCGGGGGTGCGGCCGGTGTTATTTGTTGTGCTGACGTGGATGCTCGGACACAACATTCTCTACACCTACATCGCACCGTTTCTGATGCAGGCCGGGCTGGCTGACCGGGTCGATCTGGTGCTGCTGGTGTTTGGCCTGTGTTCGCTGGTGGGAATCTGGATTATTGGCATGCTGGTGGATCGCTGGTTGCGCTGGCTGACGTTGATCAGCCTTGCGGTGTTTGCGTTGACCGCACTGGTGTTGGCGTTGGCAGCGCCGTCGCCGCTGGTCATTTACGCCTGCATGGCGGTGTGGGGCTTGTCGTTTGGCGGCTCGGCAACCTTATTGCTCACCTCTGCGGCCGACTCTGCTGGCGATCACGTTGACGTGGTGCAGGCGATGCTCACCACTTCGTGGAACGTGGCGATCGCCGGGGGTGGGTTGTTTGGTGGCTTGTTGCTCGATCGGGCCGGGGCGATGTCGTTCCCGTGGGCGCTGCTGATTCTGTCGCTGATTGCCCTGGCCACGGTGTGGATCAACAAAAACCACAGCTTCAAGCCAGGCCGGCGAGTGCATTGATCTAAGGCTCACCAAAAATCCCCTGTAGGAGTGAGCCTGCTCGCGATAGCGGTCTATCAGTGACGAACTCAGTGACTGAAACACCGCTATCGCGAGCAGGCTCACTCCTACAGTAAAGCGGTGGTGAGTTCGATATGGCATAACGATAGACCGCATCGATATATGTGGTTATAAGAAAAATCGCTATGCTGCGGGCCAGATTTTTCCTGTCGTTTTTCTGGACGGTTTAATGGAATTGGCAAATTTCGGCCTGGTGATTGCCGGGCTGGTGGTGGGTTTTATTGTCGGCATGACCGGTGTCGGCGGTGGTTCGTTGATGACGCCGATCCTGCTGTGGTTCGGCATCAACCCGGCAACGGCGGTGGGCACTGACCTGTTGTACGCCGCCATTACCAAATCCAGCGGCGTCCTCGTTCACCGCAAGAACAAAAACATCGACTGGGCCATCACCGGTTGGCTGACCCTCGGCAGCGTGCCGGCGGTGGCCATGACCTTGTGGTTCCTCAGCACCCTGCACACCGCGCCGGACGCGATGAACGCCATCATCAAACAGGCGCTGGGCTTCGTCCTGTTCGCCACGGCGCTGGCGATCTTCTTCAAGAAGCGCTTGCTCGAATTCGCCCACAAACGCGCCGGCGGCAATTACAACCCGAGTGGTTCACGGTTGAACATGATGACCGTCATCACCGGTCTGATCCTCGGCACCATGGTCGCCCTGACCTCGATCGGTGCGGGCGCCCTCGGTACTGTTGCGCTGTTTATCCTCTATCCGTTGCTGCCAACCCGCCGTCTGGTCGGCACCGAAATCGCTCACGCCGTGCCGCTGACCCTGGTCGCAGGTCTCGGTCACGCGAGCATGGGCAATATGGATTGGGGTGTGCTGGGCTTCTTGCTGGTCGGCTCGCTGCCAGGCATCTGGCTCGGCAGCCACCTTACCGGTCGTATCTCCGATGAAGTGCTGCGCCCGTGCCTGGCGACGATGCTGGTGCTGATCGGTTACAAACTGGCGTTCTGATCCGACTTCAATTTCTGCAACGGAACATCAAGCTGTGGCGAGGGAGTAAGCGCCCTCGCCATACGGGTCAGCGTTGGAAGGTGTATTTCATCACCGTCACCGGCAAATCGTCGTAGACCAGCTCTTCAACCACCTCCCAACCCAGTCGTGCATACAGCGACTGCGATGTGTCGGTGTACAGATGCAACTCCCGCACACCCAACGCCGCCGCTTCTGCAACCACTCGATTAACCAGTTGCGAAGCAATCCCGCGACCGCGTTCCTCAGCCTTGACGTAAACCCCCGCCAGCCATGGCGTCAGATTTGGGCGCAGCTTCAGATCACTTTCGATCAACAGCGCGCCGCCCAGCAGTCGCGAACCCTCTAGCGCTACCACAACACTCGGCACTGCACCTTTGCCGCAAGACTCGCGCATGTGTTCGATACGGTCCTCGACGGTTTGCCCGGGACGAAACTCGCCCCATTCCTGAAAGTTGAGCGTGGCCAGTTCTTCGATCAATTCGGGGTGATCGCACAGGTAATCGATGTGCATGCGGGTGAACTCCATTTCATGGGCAGAACCGCCACCCTAATGCGGTCATAAAAGGTAATCAAATCCGCGTTGCGATCACCTCGGATATGTTGCGCAATGTCGCGCCTGTCCTAAGCTTCTGACTAGGCGGAAGATATTTGCCGGGTTGTCCCGGAACAATCGCCACGATGCGCAATCATTAGAGCGTGGATATCAAAAGGAGATGCGCATGCTCATCAGGTCATTGACCCTGACACTCTTGCTGGCGATTGCCGGCCCCTTGTTCGCCGCTGACAACGATTCGCCCATCGCCGGGGACATGGGCCGCGCCCGACCGCTGATCGTGATCGCACAAAGCACCGTCGACCCCGTGTGGGTAGCCCTGAAAAAGTCGCTGGAGGATCCCGCCAACAAAAAGGGCGTCACCGACCGCAACATCAAGGTCTACACCATCCTCAACATGTCCGGCCAGCTCGACGGCAAGGACATGGGTCAGCAAGACACCATGGCGCTGCTGCGCTCGCTGAAGCTCGGTGCCGGGGCATACCCGAAGGTGTTCCTAGTGGGCAAGGACGGCGAGACCAAACTCTCGGCGTCGGGGGATGAAGCGAAAGCGGTGGATTTGAAGAAGATCTTCGACACCATCGATGCCATGCCGATGGCTGAGAAGGAAGCGGCCGCTGCGGCTCAAGCGCCAGTTGCTGCTACGCCGGAACCAGCAAAAGGCGCGAAGAACGCCAAACCCACCAAGCCTGCAAAACCAGCCAAGCCGCCAGAAATGCCGGATGACTGATCGCACACTCACTGAATAAAACGCGTCCCCTGTAGGAGTGAGCCTGCTCGCGATAGCGGTGTATCAGTCACCATCAGCGTTGACTGATACACCGCTATCGCGAGCAGGCTCACTCCTACAATGTTTATTGCGTTGCCAGCAGATTTGCGGACACCGACGCCCTCACCGCAACTTGTCTACCCACGGCTATCGCCCTCATCAAGCAGGTAAACCAGCACACCTTTGGTATCACCTACGACCAGTGGAGAATGCGTGGTCAACACGAACTGGCAATTGGGAAAGGTCGTGCTTAATTGCGCAATCAGACCGAGCTGCCATTGCGGATCCATGCGCAATTCCACCTCGTCGATCAGAACAATGCCGTCACCATGCAGCGGGTTGTCCATCGATGGATTCATCATCGCCAGACGCCTGGCCATGTCACCCACCAACGCAATCATCGACTTTTCGCCAAGCGAGAGCTGAGTGACATTGAATGTCGCGCCATGCTTTTCGATTGCCATATGCAGATGCGGCTTGCGTTGCACGCGCAGGTTAGTGAAATCCGGCATGAACGCAGTCAGAGCCGAACGAACGGCAGTCAATTGGCGATCGCGAGTGGAGGCTTTCACATTGGCCAGGGTTTTCCATACGTCGCTGTCAGTACCGAATTTTTCCGCCATTTCGGCCAGTGCGGTATCGGAAATCCCGCCTTCGTTTTCGCTGTCCTCGCGTTCACGGAACCATTCGAAAAAACTGCGAAAATCGGCACCCCCGTGAAAATTGGTGTCGTAGCCGTCGAGTTGATCGACGGCTTGTTTGCTGCTGATTTTCAGCGGGACTTCTACAACGCAACGTTCGGCCGGGTAATAAGCGATCAGCGGGAGTGAGGCGCTATCGTCGGCGGTGAGTTGAGTGCGGTAGTGGTCTGCAAGCAGTCTGACGTCGTTTAAATATTCACGGCCCGAGACAGCACCTTCCTGGCGACTTCGGGCAGCGCCCCATACGAACAATTCGTTTTCGGAACCCGCATCACTGTCAACAGCGCGCGGGTGCGAAACGTCGTTGATGCCAATCGAAAGGACGGCTCCTGAGGCGCCGTTGCGAATATCTTCATCGACAAGGTATTTGCCATTGCCTTTATTGGAGCGAATTTTTGCGATCAGCCAGCTCAGACAAATATTCAGGGATTTCAGAATGGTGGTTTTTCCGCTGCCGTTGTTTCCCACCAGCACCGTGATGTTCGAGCGGTGTGTCAGGGTAGGGGCAAACTGAATATCCATGTCGCCAAAGTGTCCGACATCCGCAAGCTTCAAACTTTTGATTTCCATCATTGCGCCCTTCGAATGGCTGTTTTTTGCCCGACGCCATCCTCGTCCAAAGATTGACTCGATGCAGTGTAGATACAACAAATTCATTCGCTAGCACAAAGTCGTTGCAGCATATGCCGGCCGAAATGTCTTACACAAAGCTCCTTCAGACCCCGCAGATTTTTCCTGCAAGTCGCGGCGGCGGTGGTGAACTGGTGGGTTTGGGGGAGGAGGGATAGTCTTCTTTGGCCGCTGCAAAACACAGTGGTCGGGTGTGGAAGTCCGGTGTTGGTCGTGAGCGCATGTGCGCCTGTGAACACATGTTGGCGGTTTTTATGCCAACATTGTTTGCTTATGGCAGCTATGCGCAGGAGCACTCTCGAGTGCACCGGGTCTCTCGACCTCCCCGGACTTCCACCCCTGCGCAAAGCTGCCACCCTCTCGTGGAAGTGAGTTTGGCAGTTTTTTCTCCCATGTTTAGAGGTCATTTACTTATGAAAAAACCAACGCCAAACCCTCCCGAATCCCCTATGGATTCAGGATCCTTCGACGCCAACAACCCCCGCTTACGCAATCCGCATCACCCCGATCCCATCAGCCATCTCTTCACCATCCTCCCCGATATCGATACGCCCACGCTGCTCTGCCACGCTTGTGAAACCCTCGCTTCACTGAACGTTCTGACCACTGACCTGGCCGATGAGCTCCAAGGCTCGCCGCGCAGTCTCGCCTTGTCGATTCAGCAGTTGGCAATCCTCGGCGAGTTGCTGGTCAACCGCGCGCTGGACAATCTCGACCCACCAGCGGCGACGCAACATTAAACAGGGAGGTTCAAACATGGCTCGATACATACCCATAACCGGCATCGACTGCACCATTCCCTGCCTGCTGATCGACCGCGAAGCACCGGTGGATGTGCTGCATGGCACGGCGGCTTACCGTTTGCGCTGTGTGACGCAGTTGATGGAGACACTGACGTTGGGTGACGGCAAGGGACATGATGCCTTGCTGCTACAGGATTTCGCCCGGGTGATGGCGATCCCGTTGCGTGACAGTTGCGACTTGATGGATGTCATCGGCTGGAAGTTGCAGGCACAGCTTTAAAGACAAAAGATCGCAGCCTGCGGCAGCTCCTACAGGATCGGATTTTCACTCGGTCAATGTAGGAGCTGCCGCAGGCTGCGATCTTTTGATTTTCAGTCAGCAACAGCGCTAAGAATGTTGTGGGCGATCTTCACCCGCTCAGGAATCGGGAAGTTCTTGTTGGCCATGATCACGATGCCAATGTCTTGGCTCGGCACAAACGCCACGTAAGTCCCGAAACCACCGGTAGAGCCAGTCTTGTTGATCAACACGTCATGCGGTTGCGGTTGCGGCGGATTCAGCCACTGCACCTTGTGTGCCTGCATGGCCATTTCCGTCGAGTTGCCCGCCAGCAAACGATCGAGGCTGATCGGGTAGCGGTACATTTCCCAACCCAGGCCTTGGGTCATGTCGCCGACGGTGTAGTAACCGGTGTGGGTGTTGGCGATGGTTTTTTGCAGGGACGCTTCAAGCGTTTCAGGTTTCAGGTTGGCCTGTACGTAACGCAGCATGTCCACCGCGCTGGTTTTCACGCCATAGGCTTGTGCATCCAGCGCGCCGGGCGTGACGCGCACCGGTTTGCCGTTTTTGTCATAGCCCTGCGCATACAGCTCCATTTGCGCGGCAGGCACGCTGAGGTAGGTGTGCTGCAAACCGAGTTTAGGCAGCAGAGTTTGTGTCATCGCCTGATCAAACGGTTGGCCGAGGCTTTTCGCGGCCAGATAACCGAACAGGCCCAGACTCGGGTTGGAGTACTGGCGATGGCTGCCGGCGGGATATACCAGTTTCCACTGTTGGAAATAGCCGAGCATCTTGTCAGACGAATCCGAGTCGTCCGGGAATTGCAGCGGCAAACCGCCGGCACTGTAGGTGCCCAATTGCAGCACGCTGATGTTGTCGAAGGCGCTGCCTTTCAGATCAGGCCAGAGTTGGCTGGCCTTGGCCGACAGATCGAGTTTGCCAGTCGCCTGGGCGTACCCGGCGAGGGTAGCGGTGAAGGTTTTGCTCACCGAGCCGATTTCGAACAGTGTGTTTTCGCTGACTTTTTGCCCGGTGTCTTGGCTGGCGACGCCGTAGTTAAAGTAATGCGCCTTGCCGTTGATGGTCAGCGCAACGCTCAGGCCGGGAATGTTCTGCTGCTGCATCACGGGCGTTACCGCGTTGTTGACCAATGCTTGCAGCTGCACAGCGTCGGGCGCAGCGGCTAGGCAGGATGTGGCACCGAAAAACAGGCCGAAAGCGGCGCAGGAAATGACTTTGCTCGATTGAATGGATGGCATGAATGAACCACTCTCCATGAGTGTTGATAGCGTTATCCCGCTACACTACGGGCGATTTCTGTGTTGGGCGACTGATCAGCGCCGCCAATTTAGTCAGCTCGATGCCAATCGACAAACGACGAAAACTCGCACGAGCCATTAGAAAAATTTTGGACTGGGCATGATTCGACCGCAATTGCCGCTCAACGCACTGCGCGCCTTTGAAGCCTCCGCGCGCCATTTGAGCTTCACTCGCGCGGCCGTGGAGCTGTGCGTCACCCAGGCTGCCGTCAGCCATCAGGTCAAAAGCCTGGAAGCGCAACTCAACGTCACCCTGTTCAAACGCCTGCCCCGTGGGCTGATGCTGACCAGCGAGGGCGAAACTTTGTTGCCGGTACTGAGCACGTCGTTCGATCACATCGCGCAGATCCTCGAACGCCTCGCTGGCGGACAGTATCGCGAAATGCTGACCGTTGGCGCGGTGGGTACGTTCGCCGTGGGCTGGCTGTTGCCGAGGCTGGCGGACTTCCGTTCGAAACATCCGCTCATAGATTTGCGCCTGTCGACCAACAACAATCGCGTGGATGTCGCGGCAGAAGGGCTGGATTACGCGATCCGCTTTGGCGCCGGGGCGTGGCATGGCATTGAGGCGACGCGTTTGCTTGATGCGCCGCTGTCGGTGTTGTGTGTGCCGGAGATCGCTCGGCAATTGCATTCGCCGGGGGATTTGTTGCAGCAGACGTTGTTGCGTTCCTATCGCACCGATGAATGGCCGGAGTGGTTTCAGGCTGCCGGGTTGGCGACTCAGGCTGCACCGCCGCAGAGCATCGTTTTTGATTCGTCGCTGGCGATGATGGAGGTCGCTTTGCAGGGTAGCGGGGTGGCATTGGCGCCGCCGCTGATGTTCGCCCGGCAACTGGCGGCAGAGGCGATATGTCAGCCGTTTGCGATTGAGATTACGACGGGGAGTTACTGGTTGACGCGGTTGCAGTCGCGCCCTGAAACGACGGCGATGACAGCGTTCAAAACCTGGCTGCTGCAAATCTCTGGTTAATGCAAAACCCTTGTAGGAGTGAGCCTGCTCACGATAGCGATGCGTCAGTCAACATTTACATCAACTGACACACCGCTATCGCGAGCAGGCTCACTCCTACAGGGACCGTGGTGGATTGGAGATCAGGTTCAGCGCACCAGACACGGCCGCTTGTTATCGAACTTCCACCCAGGAATCAGAAACTGCATCGCCACGCTGTCATCGCGTGCGCCGAGGCCCATGCCTTTATATAGCTCGTGAGCCTTGGCCACCTGATCCATATCCAGCTCGACACCCAGCCCCGGTTTTTTCGGCACTTGGACCAGACCGTCGACAATTTGCAGCGGTGCTTTGGTCAGGCGCTGTCCGTCCTGCCAGATCCAATGAGTGTCGATCGCGGTGATCTCCCCCGGCGCAGCAGCGGCGACATGGGTGAACATCGCCAAGGAAATATCGAAGTGATTGTTGGAATGCGAACCCCAGGTCAGGCCCCATTCATGGCACATCTGCGCCACGCGCACCGAACCCTGCATGGTCCAGAAGTGCGGGTCGGCCAGTGGAATGTCCACCGACTGCAACTGGATCGCATGACCCATTTCGCGCCAGTCCGTGGCGATCATGTTGGTGGCGGTTTTCAGCCCGGTGGCGCGGCGGAACTCAGCCATCACTTCGCGACCGGAATAACCGTTTTCCGCACCACACGGGTCTTCGGCGTAGGCGAGCACCTGATGCTGATCGCGGCACAAACGAATAGCTTCTTTGAGTGACCACGCACCGTTCGGATCAAGGGTGATGCGCGCCTCGGGAAAGCGTTCGGCCAGCGCTGTGACGGCTTCGATTTCGGCATCGCCGCTGAGCACGCCGCCCTTGAGTTTGAAGTCCTTGAAACCGTATTTCGCGTGGGCCGCTTCGGCGAGGCGCACCACGGCTTCGGCGGTCATGGCCTTCTCGTGACGTACGCGGAACCAGTCGTTGTCGGCGTCTGGTTCGCTGCGGTAGGCGAGGTCGGTTTCGCGCTGATCACCGACGTAAAACAGATAACCGAGCATCTTCACTTCATCGCGTTGCAGACCTTCGCCAAGCAATGCCGCCACCGGTACATCGAGATGCTGACCGAGCAGATCGAGCAGGGCGGCTTCGAGACCGGTAACGGCGTGAATGGTGATGCGCAAATCGAAGGTTTGCAGACCACGACCGCCGGCATCGCGGTCGGCGAAGGTCTGGCGCACTTGGTTGAGGATTTTCTGCCAGGTGCCGATCGGGCTGCCGACTACCAGACTGCGTGCATCTTCGAGGGTCTGGCGAATGCGCTCGCCACCGGGCACCTCGCCGACGCCGGTGTGGCCGGCGTTGTCCTTGAGGATAACGATGTTGCGGGTGAAAAACGGCCCGTGGGCGCCGCTCAGGTTGAGCAGCATGCCGTCGTGACCGGCCACCGGGATGACTTGCATATCGGTGATGATCGGGGCTTTGGCGATGTCGTGTGCAGTCATGGTTTTTATCCTTCTTATTCGCAATCTTTAAAATGGACGTCAGGCGTGCTTTGGCGCGGCATCGGCCACGGCGATATCAGCAGCAGGTTTCGGTGTGGTGCGTGCGAAGAAGACGATGATCGCGGCGATGATTGAGGTCGCGGCCAGGCCATAGAGGCCGCCCTGAATCGAGCCGGTGTGTTCTTCGAGCAGACCAAACGTGGTCGGCGCGACGAAGCCGCCTAGGTTGCCCACCGAGTTGATCAGCGCGATCACCGCCGCAGCGATGCGCGCATCCAGATAGGCCTGCGGAATCGGCCAGAACAGTGACGAAGCGGATTTGAAGCCCAGCGCGGCAAAACAGATCGCGACGAAAGCGAAGATCGGCCCGCCGGTGGTCGACATGAACATCCCCGCAGCGGCGATCAACAGGGCGGTGGCGACCCACGCCTGCTGGTGTTTCCACTTGGCCGAGAACGAGGCGAAGGCGTACATGCCGATGATCGACAGCAACCACGGAATCGAGTTGAACAAACCGACCTGGAAGTCGCTCATCTCACCCATTTTTTTGATGATGCTCGGCAGCCAGAATGTAGCGGCGTAGATGGTCAGTTGAATGAAGAAGTAGATCAGGCAGAACAGGATGATCTGGCGATCTTTGAGCAGTTTGCCCATCGATGGCCGGATCGGTGTCGCGGCTTCGCGGGCTTTCTGTTCCGCGTCGATGGCATTGACCAGTGCGTCCTGCTCGGCGCGGCTCAGCCATTTCGCGTCGTGGGGTTTGGCGTCGAGCCAGAACCAGACGAACACGCACAGGCCCACCGAGAACATCCCTTCAATGAAGTACATCCATTGCCAGCCGTGCATGCCCAGCCCGTTGATCTGCAGGAGCAGGCCGGACAACGGGCCGGAGATCAACGAAGCCACGGCGGAGCCGCTGAGGAAGATCGCAATCGCTTTGCCGCGTTCGGCGCCGGGCAGCCAACGGGTGAAGTAGTAGATCACCCCAGGAAAGAACCCGGCCTCGGCCACGCCGAGCAAAAAGCGCAATACGTAGAAGTGGGTTTCGTTCTGGATGAACGCCATGCCGGCGGCGACCAGGCCCCAGGTGAACATGATGCGGGTCAGCCAGATGCGTGCGCCGACTTTCTGCAGCAGCATGTTGGAGGGTACTTCGAACAGTGCGTAACCGATGAAGAACAGACCGGCGCCGAAGCCGTATGCGGCGGCACCGATGCCGAGGTCGTGTTCCATGTGGGTGCGGACGAAACCGATGTTCACCCGGTCAATGTAATTGACGATGAACATGATCACAAAGAGCGGCAGGACGTGGCGTTTCACTTTCGAGATGGCCGACGCGAGTGTCGAATCGACGCCCTCGTTCATCCCGGAGACGGAGGTTTTCACTTGGTTTTCTCCCACTGATTATTTTTATGCGGGGTAGGGCGGGTGCTGCGTTGTTGATAGACATCATACAACTGAGATTTTTTGTCCTACAAGTGGGGAGGGCCGATTAATTTTATCTGGAAGGTCGGTTTCTTATGCTTTTTGGTATTCTAGCCTTGCGCTTATTGGGTTTTATACTTTGGGGAGCGCGATAAATTTCCCCTGCTGCGCACGAGTAATTTTCAAGGAATCCTGATCTTCTCCGATTTATTTGAATGTTGTCATACAAGTTGAGGCGCTAGAATCAATCCCGTCAGCCAGCCTCGCAATGCTACGATCGGCAAGCCCCGATCACCGGAACCGACCATGCAAGAAGATATCGACGCTCCTGCTCGCAAACGTGCGCACAACCTCGCCCATGACTTGGTGGAGAAGCTCACCCAGAGCATCCTGCTCGGTCAGCTGACGCCCGGCGATAAACTGCCCTCGGAAAACTCCATCGTTCAGGAACACGGCGTCAGCCGCACGGTGGTGCGTGAGGCGATTTCCAAATTGCAGGCTTCGGGACTGGTGGAGACGCGCCACGGCATCGGCACGTTCGTCATCGAGCGCGCGCCGGAGCAGGGCTTGCGCCTGAATGTCGATACCGCGCTCGGCGTGCGCAGCATTCTGGAATTGCGTCTGGGCCTGGAAACCCAAGCGGCGGCGTTGGCAGCGCAACGTCGCACGGAGCCGCAATTGCTGCAAATGCGTCAGGCGCTCGACGACTATCAAAGTCTGCTGGATAACAACGACAGTTGTGTCGAGGCGGATCGACGCTTTCATCTGCTGATTGCAGAAGCCACGGGTAACGTCTGTTTCAGCGAGATCATGCAGCACCTGGGCAGTGCGATGATCCCGCGTAACCGGATCAATGCTGCTGAACGTGGCGCGGCGGATTTGAGCAAGCTCGGGCAACTGGCCCATCTGGAGCACGAGGCGATTCTGAACGCGATCAAGCGTCAGGATGCGGATGCCGCGCGCGCTGCAATGTGGCTGCACCTGACCAACAGCCGCGACCGCTTTTCCGCGCGGGGTTGAGCGCCGCTCGTCTGTTCGATAGCACGCCGCCAACCGGCCTGATTCCAAGTTGTACGGCCCGGGTTTTCCGGACCTCCTTGGTGAGGTGTGTCATGGCTAATGATTTGCTGTTTCAGGGCGGTGTGCTGCCGACCGATCCGACCCGGCCGCTGCCTGGTACCGATGAACCGACCTTGGCCGATCACGATGCACCGATGGGAATGCCCCCCGGGCGTGATCCGCTGAGCGATGCTGATCGTCCCGAAGACTGGCAGGATCCGGCGGCTGATGACGATGTACCGCCGGCGGATGAGCCGACGCCGTTGTCCGATGATCGGCGCTGAACCTTGGTTTTGCGCTGGATTTACCGGCCCTTTCGCGAGCAGGCTCGCTCCCACATTGGAACGCATTTCCCTGTGGGAGCGAGCCTGCTCGCGAAGACGGCATACGCTTCAGAACAGATTTCAGATCAGACCCCGGCAGCCCTAACCACCCCAACCCGCCGCTCCAGATTCAACGCCAACACACTGATCAACACCACCACCGATCCCGCCAGCACCAGTAACGTCGGCCGCTCAGCCAAACCAACCGACGCAATCGCCATCGCCGTCGGCGGTATCAGATACAACGTCATTGTCGCCCGACTCAGATCCACATGCTTGAGCACAAAGCCCCAGGCCAGATAGGCCAGCGCACTGGGAAATACGCCCAATGCCAACACCGCCCCTTGCGCCCGCAGCGGCGCATTCAGCACAGCTTGACCCAGCCCAGGCAGATAGATCAGCAGCATCAACGTCCCCGACCACACCGCATAACAGGCCAGGCTGAAGCCGTCGTATCGCCGCGCATGATGTTTTTGCAGGGCGAAGTAAACGCTCCATGACACCGCCGCCAACAGGATCAGCAGGGCATGCGCATCAATGTCGCCCAAGCCCTTGTCGCCGCTGACTACGATCACCACGCCAACAAAACCGAGCAACACACAACCCCAACGCCAGGCGCTGACCTGATCCTTGAACACGAACCGCGCCAGCAGCGTGCTGAACAGCGGACTCGATTGCGCCAACACACTGGAAGCCCCGGCACTGACGCTTTGCTGGCCGATGTTCAGCGCGACATGATGCAGGCTCACGGCGAAGAAACCCAAAGCGAACAACAGCGGCACATCACGCAGGTGTGGCAGGCGAACGCCTTTGAAGGCAGCAATCAGCGCCATGAACAGCGAGGCCAACAGAAACCGCAGCAACGCCAGATGTCCGGGAACGTAGGCTTGCAGACCAATGTGAATGCCGGTCGGTGAATAGGCCCAGCAACCGACGACAAATGCCATCGCCAGGAGGATTTTCAACGGGGAAGGGTGCGGCATGATCGGGCGCTCGGTGGTGTTGATACGCCGAGTATCCGGGTGCCCGATCATTCGCCACAACTGACTTATACTGCGCTGAATGCTCACTCAGAGTGATTGGTATGGAACTGGCACAAATCCGTATGTTCAAGACTGTGGCCGAGGTCGGCAGCATCGCCCGGGCGGCGGAAAAGCTGTTCTGCGTGCCGTCGAACATCACCGCGCGGATCAAGGCACTTGAGGCCGAGTTGGGCGTTGCACTGTTTCTGCGTGAGGGTCGCGGGTTGCGCATCAGCCCGGCGGGGCAGACGTTTCTGGTCTATGCGGAAAAGATTCTGGCGCTGACCGTCGAGGCCAAACGCGCAGTCGATCCTTCGGCCGAGCCGTCCGGGCCGTTGCGTATCGGCGCGATCGAATCCTCGGCGACCGGGCGCTTGCCGCGCTTGCTGGCGAAATTTCACCAGCGCTATCCGCAGGTGGCGCTGGAACTCACCACGGGCACTTGGGGGCAATTGCTCGACGACACCGTCAGCCATCGTCTCGACGGGGCGATTGTCGCGGTGGATGTCGAGCGTTCGCAGCTCAAGCGCACGCCGATGTATCGCGAAGAGCTGTTGTTGATCGCGTCGACCTCGTTTGGGCCGGTACGCGGCATCGATGATCTGCAGGACAAAACCGTGTTCATGTGGCCGCAGGGTTGTCCGTATCGCGCGGCGCTGGAGCATTGGTTGTTGCGTCAGGGCCAGGCGTTGCCGATTGTCAGTCTGGCCAGTTATGGCGCGATTGTCGGGTGTGTGAGTGCCGGGGCGGGGGTGGCACTGGTGCCCAAGGGCGTGTTTGAGCAGTACGCGAAAGGGGCCGGGTGTGTGGGGTATGAATTCCCGGAGCTGACGGCCGTCGACAACTTGTTTTACTGGCATGAAAACGCCGGGGTGCATCCGGCGCGGGAGGCGTTTGTGGCGATGTTGCGGGAGGAGTTTGTTGCTTGACAAAGGCTACCCTCATCGGAACGCCGCCCGCCCAGCCCTCTCCCAAAGGGAGAGGGGGCCGACCGAGGTGTCTCGGGTTATACGCCGACCTGAACAATCGAGTCGATTATGGATTCAGCCAAGCTGTACGACCGAGTCGATTATGGATTCAGCCAAGTCCAGTGTGCTTGATCGGAAGAGTTCATTATGGATTCGGCGCAGTACGTTCAGGTCGGTGGATCTCTCCAATATCCCCCAATCAGTCCCCTCTCCCTCTGGGAGAGGGCTAGGGTGAGGGGCTTCTCAGGCACCCCGCAGATCCCGCATCAACAACCCAAACCGCAAATCCACCCCCTCCGGAATCGGCACATAAACCGTATGCCCATCCCCCGGCGCCACCTCGATCGCCTCACCCTTGAGGCTCTGCAACTCATGCAAATCAAAATGAAAATTGCCTGCGGGCGTCATCAATTCCAGATGATCACCCAGTGCAAAGCGATTCTTCACCTTGACCTCAGCCAGCCGATCCCGTCGCTCCCCCGTCAGCTCACCCACGAACTGCTGACGCTCCGAAACCGAGCTGCCATTCTGATAATTCTGATACTCGTCATGCACATGCCGACGCAGAAAACCCTCGGTGTAGCCACGCTGCGCAAGTGACTCCAAGTCCGTCATCAGGCTGCGATCAAACTCACGCCCGGCCACAGCATCATCTATCGCCCTTCGATACACCTGCGTGGTGCGTGCGCAATAGAAGTGCGATTTGGTTCGGCCCTCGATCTTCAATGAATGCACGCCCATGCGCGTCAGGCGCTCGACGTGTTGCACCGCGCGCAGGTCCTTGGCGTTCATGATGTAGGTGCCGTGCTCGTCTTCGAAAGCGGGCATCAATTCATCGGGGCGGTTGGCTTCCTGTAACAGGAACACCTGATCGGTCGGCGCGCCGAGGCCCAGGGTCGGCTCGGGCTGAAAGGTCTGAACGATTTCGCCTAGCTGATTTTCCGTGGCCTCTTGCGCCGAGTATTTCCAGCGACAGGCGTTGGTGCAGGTGCCCTGATTGGCATCGCGCTTGTTCATATAGCCCGAGAGCAGACAGCGCCCGGAATAGGCCATGCACAGCGCGCCGTGAACGAACACTTCCAGCTCCATGTCCGGCACCTGTTCGCGGATCTCGCCGATTTCTTCCAGCGACAATTCCCGCGACAGGATGATCCGGCTCACACCCTGCTGCTGCCAGAACTCGACACTCGCCCAGTTCACCGTATTGGCCTGCACCGAGAGGTGAATCGGCATCTGCGGAAAGTGCCGACGCACCAGCATGATCAGCCCCGGGTCGGACATGATCAGCGCATCCGGCGCCATCCCGATGACCGGCGCCAGATCCTTGAGGAAAGTCTTCAGCTTGGCGTTGTGCGGCGCGATGTTGACCACCACGTAGAAGCGCTTGCCCTTTGCCTGGGCCTCACCAATGCCCAGCGCGAGGTTGGCGTGATCGAACTCGTTGTTGCGCACCCGCAGGCTATAACGCGGCTGGCCCGCGTAGACCGCATCGGCGCCATAGGCGAAGGCGTAGCGCATGTTTTTCAGGGTACCGGCGGGGGCGAGCAGTTCGGGTGCGGCGAGGATCGAGGTCATGGCGGTGTCGGTCGCAAAAGCGCGGCAAGGTAAGTCAGATGCGGCGAGGGTTTGTTGATCTGGATCTATGCTCCATGAATAAAGATGGCACTCGTGCACGCCGCGGCTGACTAAGGAGCGGGGCGTGCATGACGCCTGACTGACATGGACCGGACATGAACGAAAAGAGTCTTCAATTCAAATCCCTGACCGTGCTGCTGGTGCTGGTCACGGTGGCCTTCATCTGGATCCTGTTGCCGTTCTACGGTGCGGTGTTCTGGGCGGTGATCCTCGGCATCCTGTTTGCGCCGATGCAACGCAAGTTGCAGGCGAAATTCGGCTGGCAACGCAACCTGACCTCGCTGTGCACGTTGAGCATCTGTCTGGTCATCGCGATTCTGCCGGTGATCATCGTCAGCGTGTTGCTGGTGCAGGAAGGGGCGACGGTTTACAAGAATATCGAAAGTGGTGAGCTGGACATTGCCGCGTACCTGGCGCAATTCAAGCACAGCTTGCCGCCGTACTTTCAGCACTTGCTTGACCGCTTCGGCATGGGCGAACTCAATGGCCTGCGCGAGAAAATCGTCAAATCGGCAATGCAGGGCAGCCAGGTGCTGGCCAGCCAGGCATTCAGTTTTGGTCAGGGCACATTCGAATTCGTGGTGAGTTTTTTCATCATGCTGTATTTGCTGTTTTTCTTTCTGCGTGACGGCGCCGAACTGGCGCGCAAGGTGCGCACTGCCGTGCCACTGGAGGAAGGTCACAAGCGGCGCTTGCAGTTGAAGTTCAACCGCGTGGTACGGGCGACGGTGAAGGGCAATCTCGTAGTCGCGGTGACTCAAGGCGCGCTGGGCGGAGCGATTTTCTGGTTTCTCGACATCCCCAGCGCATTGCTGTGGGCGGTCTTGATGGGGTTTCTGTCGTTGCTGCCAGCGGTCGGCGCGGGGATCGTCTGGGCGCCGGTGGCGGTGTATTTCCTGCTCAGCGGGATGATCTGGCAAGGCGTGGTGCTGGGCCTGTTCGGGGTATTTGTGATTGGGCTGGTGGACAACGTGCTACGGCCGATTCTGGTGGGCAAGGACACCAAAATGCCCGATTACCTGATTCTGATCTCGACCCTGGGTGGTCTGGCGGTATTCGGCCTGAATGGCTTTGTGATCGGGCCGCTGATCGCCGCGCTGTTCATGTCGAGTTGGGCGCTGTTCGCCGAGACCAAGCCCAAGGTGCAACTGCCTTAAGCGTGAAAAGGCTCGCTGACGAGTTTTTGCGACAGTGCCTGCGCGGCGGGCAATGAGGTCAGCGGGCCGCTGATGGCTTCGCCGTCGCGCATCAGATACCAGCAGGCGAGCAAGCCCGATGCCCTGAGCGAGGCGGGAACAGCGCTACCGATAACGGACATGATTTGAACCTGAGCCATGACGAGTACCTCCATCTAACAATGGAGCTACCTTAGAGATTCGTCGCTTCTACGGACAATCAACGCTTTCGATAGTGGTCATTGATGCCATTGAGGCTTCAGTCGACCACTTGATCGAGCATGTGCATGACTTCGCGTTCGTTGAGCAAACCTTTGTGCACCAGATTCTCCGCCAGCAGCGAAAGAAACTTGGCGCAGCGATGGCCTTCCAGGTGCTTGAGTTCGGTCAGCGCGCTGTACACCTTGCTGGAGGTGCACAGACCGACAATGCGGTGCGGGTTTTGTGTTGGCATACAGTCGTCCTTGTTGTTATCAACCTGTTGTTTACGGACGGATTCAGATTGCGGTTCCGTCATGACAAATAAATGACCGTTTTATGGAAAAGTACATTACGGTCAATCAATCATGCCGACTTTAGCCGGTGAAACTGTCCTCACAGCGACCTTGGCGAGATTTTTTCAGACGTTGGCCGACCAACGGTCATAAAAAAGCCCCGCTATAAAAGCGGGGCTCTGTGTTTCGGTTACCAGCGTGGGCCACCGTAGTAGCCATGTGGCCGGCCGTAATAACCGCGAGGCGGGCCGTAGTAGACGGGGGCCTGTTGAATGTAAACCGGTTGCTGCACATACACCGGTGCCGGCTGATAGTAGACCGGTGGTGGCGGCTGCTGCACGTAGACCGGTTGCGGCTGAACATAAACCGGCTGTTGTTGCACATACACCGGCCGATCCTGATTGATCAGTGCCGAGCCGATGATGGCCGAGCCGACGATCGCGCCAAACACCGCAGGGCCTTGCCAGCCGTGGCCACCACCGGCTTCTGCCTGACCTGTGACAGCGAGTGCGCCAATCAACAAGGCCAGAATGGGGAGTTTACGAATCATGATAAGTCCTCGGTTCTTCGACCCGGCGGCAGGGCCTGCACCAGGCCCACAGTTGTCGCGGGGATACTTCTAAGACAGCGAAATTCTGAAAATCAGCACAGCCGCTGGGTAAATTTTGTGTAAGGTCTGTACCGGCTTCTTTACCGGGCCGTGCAAGGGCCACAGAACACGTTTAAAACAGGCCTCTATGATCGTTCAGAACCCGATGGGCTGGCTAATCCCGTCTATCCGAAAGTGCGTTTGAAGGAGAAGTTTCATGCAGATGAACCCGAACAAAGACACCCAGCTGTGCATGTCCCTGTCAGGGCGGCCAGGCAATTTCGGTCTGCGTTTTCATAACCATTTGTATGAGCAGTTGGGCCTGAATTTCTACTACAAGGCGTTCAGCAGCCAGGACCTGACCGGCGCAGTCGGCGGCATTCGCGCCTTGGGCATTCGCGGTTGCGGCGTGTCGATGCCGTTCAAGGAAGCGTGCATTGCGCTGGTCGATGAACTGGGTGCGTCGGCGGCGGCGATCCAGTCGATCAACACCATCGTCAACACCAACGGCCATCTCAAGGCTTACAACACCGATTACATTGCTATCGAGCAGTTGCTGAAAACCCACGCGGTGCCCAAGGAGTCGACCTTCGCCCTGCGTGGCAGCGGCGGCATGGCCAAAGCGGTGGCCAGCGCCTTGCGCGATGGCGGTTATAAAAACGGTTCGATCGTCGCCCGTAACGAGCGCGCCGGGCGTGCATTGGCGGATTCGCTGGGTTATCGCTGGCAGGCGGAACTGGGCGAGGAGCGCCCGC
Source organism: Pseudomonas sp. R84 (assembly GCF_009834515.1). Taxonomy (NCBI): domain Bacteria; kingdom Pseudomonadati; phylum Pseudomonadota; class Gammaproteobacteria; order Pseudomonadales; family Pseudomonadaceae; genus Pseudomonas; species Pseudomonas sp. R84. Next base: position 4,280,541 of record NZ_CP019426.1, on the reverse strand, counting down.
AGATGCTGATCAATGTGACGCCGGTGGGTATGGACGGGGGGCCGGAGGCGGGGCAGTTGGCGTTTGCGCCTGAAGTTATTGCAGCGGCCGAGACGGTTTTTGATGTGGTGGCGATTCCGTCGGAAACTCCGCTGATCGTGCGCGCTCGGGCCGAAGGTAAAAAGGTGATTACCGGGCTGGAAGTCATCGCGATCCAGGCGCTGGAGCAGTTTGTGCTGTACACAGGCGTTCGGCCGAATGAAGAGCAGTTTGCGGCGGCGGTAGCGTTTGCCCGGAGCTGATTCTTTGTTTTTGCGTTGATCTGGCGGGCCTCTTCGCGAGCAAGCTCGCTCCCACAGTTGAATTTTTGTCATACACAGATTGTGTGTTCGCTGTAGATTCCCTGTGGGAGCGAGCCTGCTCGCGAAGGATGCGACGCGGTTTCACGCCGGCCATCAATGCCTATACTGCCTCCCCAGCAAGCACAGACTTGCCCACCACAAAAACCGTGACCGAGGCTCCCCATGCACCCACCTATTCTCAACCTGCATCAGGTCGAACTCGAACCCCTGCCCGAAGCCCTGGCCCCGGAAGGCGAAACCGCCGGGCGCTATCAGCAGCGCATGGCCCGTATCGGCCAGCAATTGGGATCGCAAAAACTCGGTTATCGCCTATATGCGCTACCACCGGGCATGCGTGGCAGCCCGTTTCACAGCCATCGGGTCAATGAGGAGATGTTCTACGTGGTGGCCGGGGAGGGCGAGGTGCGTCTTGGCGCCGAGCGTTTTCCGATTCGCCAAGGTGATGTGATCGCCTGTCCGCCGGGTGGGCCGGAGCAGGCGCATCAGATCATCAATACCAGCTCGGGCGAATTGCGATATCTGGCCGTGAGTACACAGCAGCAGCCGGAAATTTGCGAATACCCGGATTCGAACAAGTACGCGGTGATGGATAACTTTCAGGTGGATGCCGAAGGTAATACTTCAGGCTTTGTCGCTGTGGCGCGGCAGAAGGATGGCGTTGATTACTGGGATGGTGAATAACCCCAGGATCTGAAACCTGATGAATAACCCCTGTGGGGGCGAGCTTGCTCGCGAATAGGCCGTGTCAGTTACATCATCGTTGGATGACACACCGCATTCGCGAGCAAGCTCGCTCCCACAATAAAACGGTGGTGGCTATTCCAGACGGGCCAGGCGTTCTTCCAGTGCCGCGATCCGCGCCTCCAGCTCTTCGATGCGTTCAACCGAAACGCCACTGCTTGCACCGCGATCCGAAGGATTCTGCCGCGCCGCCATGATCACCTCGATATCCGCTGGATCACCCAGCGCATGGGTGTAACGATCTTCACGTTGCCCGGCCTGGCGCGGAATCAACACGGCCAACCCCCGCGCAATCAAACGCTCAAGCTGATGCACCACCTGCTCGGTGTCTTCAAATTCATGCATGCGCCCACTGCGGGTCAGCAGTTCATTGATGGTCTGCGGGCCGCGCAGAAACATCAATCCGCTGAGAATCACCTGCGCCGGCACCAGCTCCAGCGCCTTGTCGACCTTGTGCTCCCAGCGGTCGGCGCGACTGCCCATCACCAGCTTGGCGAAACCGCGACCTTCGAGCGCGCGCAAACTCTGGCCGACCTGACCCTGAGTCAGGTTCATCACCGGTTCGCGGCTGGTTTTCTGATTGCACGCCGTGACCAGTGCATTTAGGGTCAGCGGATAGGTTTCCGGGCTGGTCGCCTGTTTCTCGATCAACGAGCCGAGGATGCGGATTTCCGCGGCGTTGAGCCGTGGCTCGTCGAAGGTGGATTCTGGTTCTGTGGTCATCGCGCGTTCCCTCTGCAGTCGAAGGCGCCTAGCCTAATCCTTGCCAAACAAAAGGCAAGCCGTGTGGTCATCAAGCATGGCTATAATCGCCTCCTTGTTCCACCCAGCCACCACACGAGACTGCCATGACCATTTCCCTGTACGCCGCATCCGTCCCGGTTTTTCAACAAATGCTCAACGCTTTGAGCGATGTACTGAAAAAGGCTGAAGCCCACGCCACCGAGAAAAACATCGACCCGAACGCGTTCCTGCAGGCTCGTCTGTACCCGGACATGTTCCCGCTGACCCGTCAGGTACAGATCGCCGTGGACTTCGCTAAAGGCGTTTCCTCGCGTCTGGCTGAAGTCGAAGTGCCGAAGTACGACGATACCGAAACCACCTTCGCCGAGCTGCAAGCCCTGATTGCCAAGGTGCTGGCCTACATTGGCGAGATCAAGCCAGAGCAGATCGATGGCAAGGAAGGCATCGAAATCGTTACTCGTCCGGGCACCCCAAAGGAAAAACGCTTCAGCGGTCAGGCTTACCTGCTGACTTACGGTCTGCCGCAGTTCTTCTTCCACGTCACCACCACTTATGCGTTGCTGCGTCATAACGGTGTTGAAGTGGGCAAGCGTGATTACATGGGCGCGTTCTAAAAAGTCAAAGCCCTCACCCTAGCCCTCTCCCAGAGGGAGAGGGGACTGACCGCGTTGTTGGTTCGGGATACGCTGACCTGATCTATCGAGTCGAACTCAAGACTTGAAGGCGACGAAGATCGGCTCCCTTTCCCCCTCGCCCCCCTTGGGGGGAGAGGGTTGGGGTGAGGGGGGAAAGATCTCAGCCACAAAAAAGCCCGCCCGGGTTCACACCTCGGCGGGCTTTTCATTGCGGCAATTGTTACGCAGTGCGCTGGGCTTTTGCTTCTTCCCCCAGGCACGCCGCTGCGGTAAACAACACATCAGTCGACGAGTTCAGCGCCGTCTCTGCCGAATCCTGCAGCACCCCAATAATGAAACCGACCGCCACCACCTGCATGGCAATCTCGCTCGGAATGCCAAACAGGCTGCACGCCAACGGAATCAACAGCAACGAACCACCGGCCACACCCGAAGCGCCACAGGCACAAATCGCGGCGACAACGCTGAGCAGAATCGCGGTAGGAATGTCCACGGCAATACCCAATGTGTGCACGGCAGCCAGCGTCAATACGGTAATGGTGATCGCCGCACCGGCCATGTTGATGGTCGCGCCCAGCGGGATCGACACCGAATAGGTGTCTTCATGCAGACCTAGGCGTTTGCTCAATTCCAGATTCACCGGAATATTCGCTGCCGAACTGCGGGTGAAGAACGCGGTGATGCCGCTTTCACGCAGGCACTTGAGGGTCAGCGGGTACGGGTTGCGACGCAGCTTCCAGAACACGATCAGCGGGTTCATCACCAGCGCCACGAACAGCATGCAACCGAGCAGCACGGCCAGCAGGTGCGCATAACCGATCAGCGCGCCGAAGCCCGAAGTCGCCAGCGTCGAAGCGACCAGACCGAAAATACCCAGCGGTGCAAAGCGAATCACCACACGCACGATCAAGGTCACGCCGTTGGACAGATCACCGAGCACTTCGCGGGTGGTGTCGCCAGCATGGCGAATCGCGACGCCCATGCCGATTGCCCACGCCAGAATGCCAATGAAGTTGGCGTTGATGAGTGCATTCACCGGGTTATCCACGACGCTCAGCAACAGGCTCTGCAACACTTCGGCAATGCCACCTGGCGCGGTCACCGCGACGTTATCGGTGGACAGCACCAGATGCGACGGGAACGCCATGCTCGCGACCACGGCCACCACTGCTGCGGCGAAGGTGCCCAGCAGATAGAGGAACAGAATCGGGCGGATGTGGGTTTCCTGGCCGTGTTTGTGGTTGGCAATGGAAGCCATCACCAGCACGAACACCAGGATCGGTGCGACAGCTTTCAACGCCGACACGAACACTTTGCCGATGAACGCGGTGTCTTTTGCCAGTTGCGGGGCAAACATCGCCAAGGCAATACCGGCGATCAGGCCGATGAGGATCTGTGTGACCAGGCTCAGGTTCTTGAGGCGGTGCAGTAGAGAAGGGGATGAAGCAGTCATAGCGGCATCTCTGATTTTTTATAGGGTGCAGGGGTTGCGTGATAGCGATGGCAAAACGGGGGCAGACCACCGCCACGCACCGAAAGTGTTGAGGCGACATCAACGCCATTAAACCGGCCGCTGAACAGGTTGTACGTTTTTCAGGGCGCGGACTTTATCACAGCGTAGGCCTTATCCTTCAGGCCTGTGACGATCTGCCACCGGAGTTGTCGGCAAGATAGACAGGTTTGGGCAAGTCAGCCCGGACACACTCTGTTAAGATTGCGCATCCTTATTTTCAAATTTCGCCAGCGGGCCTCCGGGTCAACGCTGGTGTCGTCGTTTTGCTGGAGTTGCGCATGCTGTTGCCCATTCTTCTGTTGTCCGCCGCCGGGTTCACGGTGCTGACCACGGAATTCGTCATCGTCGGCCTGTTGCCGGCGATTGCCCGAGACCTTGAAGTCACCATCCCACAGGCCGGGTTGCTGGTGACGCTGTTCGCTTTTACCGTGGCCATGTTCGGGCCTTTCCTGACCGCATATTTCGCCCGCTTCGAGCGGCGCAAGCTGTTTATCAGCATCCTGATCATGTTTGGTCTGGCCAATACCGTGGCGGCGCTGGCGCCAAACATCTGGGTGATGGCGATTGCCCGGTTGATCCCGGCGCTCGGTCTGCCGGTGTTCTGGGCTTTGGCCAGTGAAACGGCAGTGGACATCGTCGGTCCGGATTTCGCCGGCCGCGCGATCGCCAAAATCGGTTTCGGCATCGTCTGTGCGACGGTGTTTGGCATCCCGGTCGGCACGCTGATTTCTGACGCGTTCGGCTGGCGCAGTGCCTTTGGCATTCTTGCGGTCATCGCTTTTGCCAAAGCCTTGCTGCTATTTGTTTACCTGCCGAAAACCAGTCTGCACCAGCATCAGGTCAGCTTCCGTTCGCAATTCAAGATCCTGCGCAGCCCGTTGATGATTGGCCATATCCTGCTGTCGATTCTGGTGTTCAGCGGTATGTTCACCGCTTACACCTATCTGGCCGACATTCTTGAGCGCCTCGCCGGTTTCAACGGCACTGTGGTGGGTTGGTGCCTGATGGCCTTCGGTGCGGTCGGGCTGATCGGCAACTCGCTGGGCGGTCGTGCGGTGGACCGCCATCCGCTGGGGGCGTCGGTGTTGTTCTGTGCGTTCATGATTGCCGGCATGGTCTCGCTGGTACCGAATATTCACTCACCGCTGGGGCTGGCAGTGGCGATGGGGATCTGGGGCATTACCCAGGCTGCGTTGTTCCTGGTCAGCCACGTGCGGCTGATGAAAGCCGCGCCAGAAGCGCCGGCGTTTGCCGCCTCGTTGAACATCGCTGGGGCCAATCTGGGCATCGGTCTGGGCGCTATCGTCGGAGGCCGGGTCATCGACAGCGCGGGTCTGGGCTTCCTCGGCTTTGCCGCCGCCGGATTCATCTTGCTCTCGGTGTTCCTCGCCATGGTGCTGATGACGCTCAAGCCGCGCGAAATGTGCGCCGAGGCCTCATAACGCGGTAAACAGCTCGCGTCGGGCACCTTCGGTAATCGCAACGATGCCGGGGTGCTTGACCTTGCGCTCCACCGAAATGGCATAGAACGACTCGGTCACCGCATCGGTCTGACCAATCAGCTCGACGCCGTACTGGCGCCTCACCTCATCGGCAATCACGCTCGGGCCAATAAAAATCCCGCTGCCGGATTGGCCGAAGGCCTGCATCAACGCACTGTCATCAAACTCGCCGACGATTTGCGGCTGAATCTGCTGTTCGGCAAACCAGCGCTGCAAGCGACTGCGTACCACGGTTTCCGCGCCGGGAATCAATAGTGGCGCGCCGTGCAGGCTGCGCGGGAAATCCTGACCGTATCTGGCTGCCAGTTCCGGGGTGGCGAAGAAACTGATCCCGCATTCGCCGAGCTTCTGGCTGTAGCCTTTGATGTCGAGGTGCGAGGGCATCGGGCTGTCGGAGATCACCAGGTCCAGACGCTGGATGGCCAGATCGGCGAGCAACCGTTCCAGTTTGTCTTCGCGGCAGGTGATGCGCAGCGGTTCATTCAGCTCCATGGTCGGCGCGATCAGGCGATAGACGATGGATTTCGGCACTACGTCGGCGACGCCGACGCGGAACAGGATCTGCTGTTCATTGGGTTGTGCGCGCAGCATCAGTTCCAGTTCGCCGCCGAGCTGGAACATCTGCTCGGCGTAGGGTAGGGCTTGTCGGCCAGCCTCGGTCAATTCCAGTTGCCGGCCGACTCGTCTGAATAACTCGATGCCATACGTCTGTTCGAGCAGAGAAATCTGCCCGCTGATGGTTTGTGGGGTCAGATTCAGTTGCTCGCAGGCGCGCACGATGCTGCCGGTCTTGGCTACGACCCAGAAGTAATGCAGTTGTCGGTAATTGAGCATGACGGTCTACAGTTCGTGAAAACCGAAGTATAGCCGCTAAAAATACGAATTTTCCTGAAGTGTTGATCTCCCTAGAATGCCCAGCCATCGACGGCCGGTCTGTGAGCCTGTCTGTTCATTCGAAGGAAACCTTATGAAATACACAATCCCAGCATTGATGTTTACGTCTTTACTGCTTTTGGCCGGTTGCGATCAGGCCGAGAAAAGCGCCCAGCAATTGATGGGCAAAGCGGCCGAAAGCGCCAAGCAAGCTATCGACGACACGCACAAGGCCGCCGAACAAGCCCTGAGTGATGCCACTGGCGGACTGATCGAGAAAAAAGAAACACCGGAAAAAGACTCGGAACAATCCGAATCTTCCTCCAAGACCATCTAATTCGTCTTACACAGAGTCAGGACTGACCCATGGAATATCTGTTACAGCTCGCCGCCAGCCCCACCGCTTGGGTTGCTTTGGCCACATTGGTGGTGATGGAAATCGTGCTCGGCATCGATAACCTGATCTTTATCTCGATCCTGACCAACAAGCTGCCTAAGCAATATCAGCAGAAGGCGCGCCGCATCGGTATCGGCATGGCGTTGATCCTGCGTCTAGCGCTGTTGAGCACCATCGCCTTCATCGTGCAACTGACTGCGCCGGTGATCGAAATCCTGGGTCAGGCGTTCTCCTGGAAGGACATGATCCTGATTGCCGGTGGTCTGTTCCTGGTCTGGAAAGCCACGACCGAGATCCATCACAGCATGGATCCGGCACCGGAAGATCCAAAGTCGGCGACCTCGACGGTTACCCTCGGTTTTGCCGCTGCCATTGGCCAGATCCTGATGCTCGACATGGTGTTCTCGATCGACAGCATCATTACCGCGGTCGGCATGACTGAACACTTGCCGATCATGATCATCGCGGTGGTGGTGTCGGTACTGGTGATGCTGTTCGCTGCTGAGCCGCTCGCCAAGTTCATCAACGACAACCCGACTGTGGTGATGCTGGCCCTGGGCTTCCTGATCATGATTGGTATGACCTTGATCGCTGAAGGCTTTGGCGCCCACGTACCGAAAGGTTATGTGTATGCGGCGATGGCGTTCTCGGCTTCGATTGAAGTCCTGAACATGATGTCGCGTCGGGCGAAGCAGAAGAAGCTGGCTGAGCAGGTGTAACCGCCAGTAAGCCAAAACGGCCGCTTGAACTCAGTTCAAGCGGCCTTTTTTCATTTCGGGTTTTCTATATCCGGTAAAACCAGCCCCTCACCCCAGCCCTCTCCCGAGGGAGAGGGAGCCGATCTGTGTAGTTTTCGAACCTGAGTTCGGCTCGATATTTCAGGTCGGCGTAACTCGAAAAGACAACCTGATCAGTCCCCTCTCCCTCTGGGAGAGGGCTAGGGTGAGGGGCTTTTCGCTTTTGACGTTAATCCTCAATGCGAATGCGCAGTCGCGTGGCGTACCCGGTGCTCCTCGGCTTTCTCAACCGCAGCAGGCTGCACCGAATGGTGATGGTGGCGCCGCGAAATCCGCAGCACCCCCCACAACATGGCGGCAGCCACGGCCAGCCAGCCGGCAATCAACATCACAATAGTCATGGTCAGGCTCATCAGTGCCTCCTCTTCGCCCTGCATCGGGCGCCCACTTTTTCAATTCGCTCTGTTTCAGTGACAGTCTAGACAATGGGGTGTTTCAGGCTATTGACCAAAGGTCGCTGGTGACCAATCAGTTTGCTCTATGCAATTGATGGGTCTGCCGCTTAAGGCTATACCGCAGCCTGGCGCGGCCCTATGATCGCAGGCGTTGCCGGAACACGATGACCGGCGTCTGAACAGAGAGTAACGATGGTGCAGGTATTTTCTCGAATTCGTGTGGCGCTGCTGCTGGCCGGGTGCGCGGCCATGTTGGCCGGGTGTGCAGGCAGTGTCGCGCCTGAGGTCAAGCGTCTGCCGGAGCGGGTCGAACTCAGCGGCACGTTCTATCGCGGAGAAGCCAACCAGAGCGGACCGCAAGTACTGGCCAGCCTGCTTTCGCAGCAGGGCATCGTGATCACCCCGGGCTTGCTGGAAAAACCACTGCATCTGCCGGGTGCCGAAGACAAATTGCAGCAGAACCTGCAGAACCTTGCCCGTGAGTACGGCATGGTGGTTTATCCGCTGGACAGCAACCTGCCAGCGCTGTTGACCCAAGTGGCGGCGGGTTATCCGGTGATGGTCCGGTTCAGCGAGGGCTCGGCATTCTGGGCCGAGCCGCGTTACGCGATCCTGTCCGGTTATGACCGCAACAAACAGAAGGTTCTGCTGCGCGCCGGCATGAACCGCCGCGAATTGATGAGTTTCAGTTCCTTTGAGTCGGCGCTGGAAAAGTCTGGTGGCTGGGCCGTGCTGATTCAGAAACCGTCGCAGATTCCTGCTGCCGTCGACCGGCAACGCTGGCTCAAAGCGGCCGATGAACTGGCCCAGGCCGGTCAGGAAAACGAAGCGGCGCAGGCGAAGAAAGCGCTGGCCGCCCACTGAGTCTCCGTTCGTCATTTGCCGGGCACGACTTCGCCCGGCACGCCTCTTACCTTTATAGCCCGTCGTTTGCGGGTGAATCAGGAGGCGAACATGACAGATCCCCAATCCCCGAAAGGCCCACATTCTTCCGAGCACTCTTCGGGTCATGATCTGGGCTTTGATCCGGATTCGCCGGATCTTGATGATCCGCAAGTCGATCCCGTCGGCCCTGCGAAAGCCCCCAAAGACGTGAAGCCCGGCGAAGACGACAAGCAACCGGCCAAGCCGTATGACCCGTTAGCCAATCTGAAACCTTGATGTGAGGTGCGTATGAGTACCGATTCAAGCTTCGATGACCAAAAACCGGACAGCGTACCTACGACGGCGGAGCCAGAGGTTGATCCGGTGCTGGACCCGGACAGCCCGCTGCGTGACCCGATGGCTCGGCCTAATGTGCTGACACCCGAGCCTGCACGGGATCCGAGTGCAGGCGATGGCATTCCCGATGACGACAAGATGCCGCTGCCCAATGACTGATCCGCAGATGAAAAAAAGCCCCGAGGATTCGGGGCTTTTTCTTGTGCGACGGGTTACTTGGAGGCTTCAACCACGCCGCTCTGGCGCGACTTGAGGTTTTTCTCGGCCTTGTATTGCTGAGCCACTGCAGGAACGTTGGCACTCCTGCCAGTTTCCACCCAGCTGCGAATACGGCTGGCATCGGCAAAGTGGGTGTACTTGCCGAACGCGTCGAGAATCACCAAAGCAACCGGGCGATTGCCCATTTTCGTCACCAGCACCAGGCAATGCCCGGCGGGGTTGGTGAAGCCGGTTTTGGTGATCTTGATGTCCCAGTCGGCTTTATTGACCAAGTGATCGGTATTACGGAAACCCAGGGTGTAGTTGGGTTTGCGGAACGACACGGTCTTTTCCTTGGTGGTGGTGAGTTCGCTGAGAAGCGGATACTTATGCGCGGCCACCAGCAGCTTGCTCAGGTCGCGGGCGGTGGAAACGTTACGCTCCGACAGGCCTGTCGGCTCAACGAAGTGCGTACTGGTCATGCCCAATGCCTTGGCCTTGGCGTTCATCGCTGCGATAAACGCGGCGTAGCCCCCCGGGTAGTGATGCGCGAGGCTGGCGGCGGCGCGGTTTTCCGAGGACATCAGGGCGATCAGCAGCATCTCGCGGCGCGGCAGCTCACTTTTCAGTTTGACTCGGGAGAACACACCGCGCATTTCCGGTGTGTTACTGATATCGACATTGATCCATTCGTCCATGTTCTGCCGGGCTTCAACCACTACCAGTCCGGTCATCAACTTGCTGACAGAAGCGATCGGCACGATCACGTCAGGGTTGCTGGAGTAGATGACTTTGTTGGTCTGCATATCCATGAGCAGGGCGCTGCCGGAGGCGATCTTCAGGCTCGAAGCGTCACGTGGGGCAGCGGTGGTTTCCGCAGCGTTGATCGTTGGCGTGATGAAAGTGCCTGAAACTGCAAAAAACAGGCTCAGAATCGAAAGACGAATTTTCACGCGGGCGAACTCATAAAAGTTGGATATTCCGTTAGTTTGTAACGGGTTATTTCTTCAAAGCGTCGCATTCTAGAAGTATGGCTGAAGATCTGTCGATGGTTGTTTGAGTGACCTGAAAATCTCGTGAAAAGGCCTGTAAAAAGAGGGGTTTCCGGCGAACGGTTACAGTTTTTTCTCAGGCATGAAAAAACCCGCGCAAGGCGGGTTTTTCTTATTGCTGAAAGTACCGATCAGGCGTGCAGGGTTTCCGCCGCATACAGGGTGTTTTCCAGCAGGCAAGCGCGGGTCATCGGACCGACGCCACCCGGCACTGGAGTGATCCAGCCAGCGCGGGGCAGGGCGGTTTCGTAAACAACGTCACCGACCAGTTTGCCGTCGTCCTGACGGTTGATACCGACGTCGATCACGATCGCGCCTTCTTTGATCCACTCGCCTTTGACCAGACCCGGCTTGCCGGCGGCCACCACCACCAGATCGGCACGACCGACATGTCCGGCCAGATCTTTGGTGAAACGGTGAGTCACGGTCACGGTGCAACCGGCCAACAACAACTCCATCGCCATCGGGCGACCGACGATGTTGGAGGCGCCGACAACCACTGCGTCCATACCGTAAAGATCAGCGCCAGTGCTTTCCAGCAGCGTCATGATGCCTTTGGGGGTGCATGGACGCAGTAGCGGAATGCGCTGGGCCAGGCGGCCGACGTTATAAGGGTGGAAACCGTCGACATCTTTGTCCGGGCGGATACGCTCCAGCAGTTTGGAGGCGTCCAGATGCTCGGGCAACGGCAGTTGAAGCAGGATGCCGTCGATTGCAGGGTCGTCGTTGAGGCGATCGATCAGATCGGTCAGCGCGTCTTGCGTGGTGTCGGAGGGCAGGTCGTAGGCTTGAGAGAGGAAGCCAACCTCTTCACAGTCTTTACGCTTGTGCGAGACATAAACCTGAGAGGCAGGATCGCTGCCGACCAGGATCACCGCGAGGCCGGGAGTGCGCAGGCCTTGCTGGCGACGCTCGGCAACTCGTTGGGCGATCTGCTGGCGCAGGCTGGCGGCGATCGATTTGCCGTCGATTAGTTGTGCAGTCATTGCGCGTGATTAACCATCGAGAGGGGAAAAAATGAGAACGCATTCTCGCATGTCGAGCGGTGAGGGCAAAGGCGCTTGGTCAGCAAATTCCTCTAACTCCTTTAATTAAATGAATTTTTTTCAAAAAGGATTTGACGACCTTTGGAGCGCTCTATACTATTCGTCGCACTTGTCGGGCACAGCCTAGCACTGGTTAAGAAGGTGAAGCGGAATCAAGGTTCTGCAACACTGGAAAGCACTTAGTTTGTAGTCCTTTAAGAGTACAGATTAATAAGGCGCCCGTAGCTCAGCTGGATAGAGCATCCGCCTTCTAAGCGGATGGTCGCAGGTTCGAGTCCTGCCGGGTGCGCCATTAGGCAGCTTTGGCACAAGTAACGCGATATGGTGGGCGTAGCTCAGTTGGTAGAGCACGGGATTGTGACTCCCGTTGTCGTGGGTTCGATCCCCATCGTCCACCCCATATTTCGAAAGGCGCCAGATGTAACAGTCTGGCGCCTTTGCTTTAAAGCTTCACCTGCGGATGTGGTGGAATTGGTAGACACACTGGATTTAGGTTCCAGCGCCGCGAGGCGTAAGAGTTCGAGTCTCTTCATCCGCACCAATTAAAGCTTCATTCATGTCTTCGGGCTGGTGAGGTTTCAACAAAGAAGTTGTTTGGCTTTTTTGTTACGCAATATGGTGGGCGTAGCTCAGTTGGTAGAGCACGGGATTGTGACTCCCGTTGTCGTGGGTTCGATCCCCATCGTCCACCCCATATTTCGAAAGGCGCCAGATTTAACAGTCTGGCGCCTTTTTTGTTTTGCGGTTTTGAAAACCGGCATGGCCGGTTTCCGGACGCAGGAGTAGGGCGCTTCGTCGTATTTATGTTGCTCGATGATGCTGCACTGCTCGCCGGGCTTGCTTGCAAGAACGGCCGTCAGGGAGTGATTGGCAGTCTCTTCTATATATAGAAGCGGTTGGCGCAGAGCCCTGGCGTGATTGGTTGTATTCGCCTGTGGGGCGCGCTGCATTGGTGTAGCGGCCCCGATAAAATGCCTGCTGTTTTTTTACCCGTTTTCAGTAGGGTGACTTCTTGAGTTTGACCCACTAGAATGCATGCCCTTGATTCTGGGGTCGGAAACGGCCGGCTAACGTCTGTGCAACGAGGAATATCCATGCAAGTTTCTGTTGAAAATACTACTGCTCTCGAGCGCCGCATGAGCGTCACCGTGCCGGCTGAGCGCATCGAGACTCAGGTCAACAAGCGTCTGCAGCAGACCGCCCAAAAGGCCAAGATTGCTGGCTTCCGTCCAGGCAAAGTGCCAATGAGCGAAATCAAGCGCCGTTTCGGTGCTGATGCTCGTCAGGAAGCTGTAGGCGACGTGATCCAGTCCTCCTTCTACGAAGCTGTGGTTGAGCAGAAGCTGAACCCGGCTGGTTCGCCTTCGATCGAGCCTAAGTCGCTCGAAGCTGGCAAAGACCTGGAATATGTTGCCGTATTCGAAGTGTTCCCTGAGTTCACCGTTGCCGGTTTCGACGGCATCACCGTTGAGCGCCTGAGCGCTGACGTGGCTGACGCTGACCTGGATAAAATGCTCGACATCCTGCGCAAGCAGAACACCCGTTTTGAAGTGGCCGATCGCGCTGCCCAGAACGAAGACCAACTGAACATCGATTTCGTTGGCAAGGTTGACGGCGAAGTATTCGCTGGCGGCTCCGCCAAAGGCACTCAGCTGGTACTGGGTTCCGGCCGCATGATCCCGGGCTTCGAAGAAGGCCTGGTTGGCGCTAAAGCCGGTGAAGAGCGCGTTCTGAACCTGACCTTCCCAGAGGACTATCAGAACCTGGACCTGGCTGGCAAAACCGCTGAGTTCACCGTGACCGTCAACACTGTTTCCGAGCCTAAGCTGCCAGAGCTGAACGAAGAGTTCTTCGCTCAATTCGGTATCAAGGAAAGCGGCATCGACGGTTTCCGCACCGAAGTTCGCAAGAACATGGAGCGTGAACTGCGTCAGGCGATCAAATCCAAGGTCAAGAATCAGGTAATGGACGGTCTGCTGGCCACCAACCCGATCGAAGTGCCTAAGGCCCTGCTGTCCAACGAAGTTGACCGTCTGCGCGTGCAGGCTGTTCAGCAGTTCGGCGGCAACATCAAGCCTGATCAACTGCCGGCCGAGCTGTTCGAAGAGCAAGCCAAGCGCCGCGTTGTGCTGGGTCTGATCGTTGCTGAAGTGGTCAAGCAATTCGACCTGAAGCCTGACGAAGCTCGCGTTCGCGAAATGATTCAGGAAATGGCTTCGGCTTATCAAGAGCCTGAGCAGGTTGTGTCGTGGTACTACAAAAACGAGCAGCAACTGAACGAAGTGCGTTCGGTTGTGCTGGAAGAACAAGTTGTGGATACTGTTCTGCAGAAAGCTAGTGTGACCGACAAAGCGGTCTCTTACGAAGAAGCAGTCAAGCCGGTAGAAGCACCAACAGCCGACTGATTGATTTTGCGTTAAGAAGTACACACCATAAGCCAGCTCTCGAGCTGGCTTATGCGTATTCAAGACATAACTATTTGGGAGCGACTGCAGAGCATGTTCCGTAATTCTTATATTCAGCAGAACTCTGATATCCAGGCCGCCGGCGGCCTGGTCCCGATGGTTGTCGAGCAATCTGCTCGTGGCGAACGCGCCTATGACATCTATTCGCGCCTGCTCAAGGAGCGAGTGATCTTTCTGGTTGGTCCGGTAGAGGACTACATGGCCAACCTGATCTGCGCGCAACTGCTGTTCCTTGAAGCGGAAAACCCGGACAAGGACATCCATCTCTATATCAACTCTCCGGGCGGTTCGGTGACTGCAGGCATGTCGATCTACGACACCATGCAGTTCATCAAACCGAACGTGTCGACCACCTGCATCGGCCAGGCCTGCAGCATGGGTGCATTCCTGCTGACCGCAGGTGCCCCGGGCAAGCGTTTCTGCCTGCCGAACTCGCGCGTGATGATTCACCAGCCACTGGGCGGTTTTCAGGGCCAGGCGTCGGACATCGAAATCCACGCCAAGGAAATCCTCTTCATTCGCGAGCGTCTGAACACGCTGATGGCCAAGCACAGCGGGCGTACTCTGGAAGAAATCGAGCGCGATACCAATCGCGACAACTTCATGAGTGCAGAAGCTGCGAAGGAATATGGCCTGATCGACGAAGTGATCAACCAGCGCCCAGCTTAAAATAAGCAGCTCAAAATAGGCTTGGTCGGCTTGTCTGATCAGCGGCGGGCTTGAAAAAGCCCGCAATAGCCTTCATCTTGTGTTGCAAGCCTATCGGATTTGGATCGAACGAATGACTGACACCCGCAACGGCGAGGACAACGGCAAGCTGCTCTATTGCTCCTTCTGTGGCAAAAGCCAGCATGAAGTGCGCAAATTGATTGCCGGCCCCTCGGTCTTTATCTGCGACGAGTGCGTCGACCTGTGCAATGACATCATCCGTGAGGAGGTGCAGGAAGCCCAGGCCGAAAGCAGCGCGCATAAATTGCCTTCGCCTAAAGAAATCAGCGGCATCCTTGACCAGTACGTGATTGGTCAGGAGCGTGCGAAAAAGGTTTTGGCCGTAGCGGTGTACAACCACTACAAACGCCTGAACCAGCGTGACAAAAAGGCTGACGACGTCGAACTCGGCAAAAGCAACATCCTGCTGATCGGCCCGACAGGCTCCGGTAAAACCCTGCTGGCCGAAACACTGGCCCGCTTGCTGAACGTTCCGTTCACCATTGCCGACGCAACCACCCTCACCGAGGCAGGTTACGTGGGTGAAGATGTCGAGAACATCATTCAGAAGCTGCTGCAGAAGTGCGATTACGACGTAGAAAAAGCCCAGATGGGTATTGTCTACATCGATGAAATCGACAAGATTTCCCGCAAGTCCGACAACCCGTCGATCACCCGGGACGTTTCCGGTGAAGGCGTGCAACAGGCCTTGCTGAAGTTGATCGAAGGCACGGTCGCTTCCGTACCGCCGCAAGGTGGTCGCAAGCACCCGCAGCAGGAATTCCTGCAGGTCGACACCCGTAACATCCTGTTCATCTGCGGTGGTGCGTTCTCCGGTCTGGAAAAGGTTATTCAAAACCGTTCCACCAAGGGCGGCATCGGCTTCAACGCAGAAGTGCGCAGCAAGGAAGAAGGCAAGAAAGTCGGTGAATCCCTGCGTGAAGTCGAGCCTGACGATCTGGTCAAGTTCGGTCTGATCCCGGAATTCGTCGGTCGTTTGCCGGTCCTGGCGACACTGGACGAGCTCGACGAGGCTGCGCTGATGCAGATTCTCACCGAGCCGAAAAATGCTCTGACCAAACAGTATGCCAAGCTGTTCGAGATGGAAGGCGTGGATCTGGAGTTCCGCACAGACGCGCTGAAATCGGTCGCCAAGCGTGCCCTGGAACGTAAAACCGGTGCCCGTGGCCTGCGCTCGATTCTCGAAGGTGTGCTGCTCGATACGATGTATGAAATCCCCTCGCAGTCCGAGGTGAGCAAAGTCGTGATCGATGAAAGCGTGATCGAAGGCAAGTCCAAGCCACTGTATATCTACGAAAACAGTGAGCCGACAGCCAAGGCAGCGCCGGACGCGTAAGTGTCTAGTCTGCTGGAATAAAGAAGGGGCCTTCGGGCCTCTTTTTTTTTATGTCATTTTTTACATCCGCTTTGCGCTTGTTTTTTTTCAAGGCAGCCCCCATCTTGGTTTCAAGCTCAATTCCATCTGATTACGGCCATATGGCCGCCGTAGAGGCGAAATCATGAAGACAACCATCGAATTGCCTCTCCTGCCATTGCGTGATGTCGTGGTTTATCCGCACATGGTTATCCCGCTGTTCGTGGGGCGCGAGAAATCCATCGAAGCCCTCGAGGCCGCGATGACGGGCGACAAGCAGATCTTGCTGCTGGCCCAGAGAAACCCGGCTGACGATGATCCCGGTGAAGACGCTCTCTATCGCGTAGGTACCATCGCTACTGTTCTACAGCTTCTGAAGCTGCCTGACGGCACCGTCAAGGTTCTGGTCGAGGGTGAGCAGCGCGGCACCGTCGAGCGCTTCAGCGAAGTTGACGGCCACTGCCGTGCCGAAGTGTCGCTGATCGAAGAAGTCGATGCCGCCGAGCGCGAATCTGAAGTGTTCGTGCGCACACTGCTGTCGCAATTCGAACAATATGTACAGCTGGGCAAAAAAGTCCCGGCTGAAGTCCTGTCGTCGCTCAACAGCATCGATGAGCCGGGCCGCCTGGTCGACACCATGGCGGCGCACATGGCGCTGAAAATCGAGCAGAAGCAGGAAATTCTCGAAATCATCGACCTGTCGGCTCGTGTCGAGCACGTTCTGGCGTTGCTGGATGCCGAGATCGACCTGCTGCAAGTTGAAAAACGCATTCGTGGTCGTGTCAAAAAGCAAATGGAGCGCAGTCAGCGCGAGTACTACCTGAATGAGCAGATGAAGGCCATTCAGAAAGAACTCGGCGACAGCGACGAAGGCCACAACGAAATCGAAGACCTGAAAAAGCGTATCGACGCTGCCGGTCTGCCGAAAGACGCGTTGGCCAAAGCCACGGCCGAGCTGAACAAGCTCAAGCAAATGTCGCCGATGTCCGCTGAGGCCACCGTGGTGCGCTCGTACATCGACTGGCTGGTGCAGGTGCCGTGGAAGGCGCAGAGCAAGGTACGTCTGGACCTGGCGCGTGCAGAAGACATTCTCGATGCCGATCACTACGGTCTCGAAGAGGTCAAGGAACGTATCCTTGAATACCTCGCCGTGCAAAAACGCGTGAAGAAAATCCGTGGCCCGGTGTTGTGCCTGGTCGGTCCTCCGGGCGTAGGTAAAACCTCGCTGGCAGAGTCGATCGCACATGCTACCAACCGCAAATTCGTGCGCATGGCCCTCGGTGGCGTGCGTGATGAAGCGGAAATTCGCGGTCACCGTCGGACTTACATCGGTTCGATGCCGGGAAGATTGATTCAAAAGATGACAAAAGTGGGTGTGCGCAACCCGCTGTTCCTGCTCGATGAAATCGACAAAATGGGCAGCGACATGCGTGGTGACCCGGCGTCGGCGTTGCTGGAAGTGCTCGATCCAGAGCAGAACCACAACTTCAACGACCACTATCTGGAAGTCGATTACGACCTTTCCGATGTGATGTTCCTGTGCACCTCGAACTCGATGAACATTCCGCCGGCACTGCTCGACCGGATGGAAGTCATCCGTCTGCCGGGCTACACCGAAGACGAGAAGATCAACATCGCCGTCAAATACCTCTCGCCAAAACAGATCGCCGCCAATGGTCTGAAGAAAGGCGAGCTGGAATTCGACGCTGAAGCGATCCGCGACATCATCCGTTACTACACCCGTGAAGCCGGTGTGCGTGGCCTCGAACGTCAGATCGCCAAGGTCTGCCGCAAGGCCGTTAAAGAGCATGCGCTGGAAAAACGCTTCTCGGTGAAAGTGACAGCTGACTTGCTGGAACACTTCCTCGGTGTGCGCAAATTCCGCTACGGTCTGGCCGAGCAACAGGATCAGATCGGTCAGGTGACCGGCCTTGCCTGGACTCAGGTTGGTGGTGAATTGCTGACCATCGAAGCCGCTGTTGTGCCGGGCAAAGGGCAATTGATCAAGACCGGTTCGCTGGGCGACGTGATGGTCGAATCGATCACTGCCGCACTGACCGTTGTCCGCAGTCGTGCCAAGAGCCTGGGTATTCCCCTGGACTTCCACGAGAAGCGCGACACGCACATCCACATGCCGGAAGGGGCGACCCCGAAGGACGGCCCTAGCGCTGGTGTGGGCATGTGCACGGCGCTAGTGTCGGCATTGACCGGTATTCCGGTGCGCGCTGATGTGGCCATGACTGGCGAAATTACTTTGCGTGGTCAGGTGCTGGCGATTGGTGGTCTGAAGGAAAAACTGCTGGCGGCTCACCGCGGCGGAATCAAGATCGTGATTATTCCGGAAGAGAACGTGCGTGATCTGAAGGAGATTCCTGACAATATCAAGCAGGATCTGCAGATTAAACCGGTTAAATGGATTGACGAGGTCCTGCAAATTGCGCTGCAATACGCGCCGGAGCCCTTGCCGGATGTGGCTCCGGAGATAGTTGCCAAGGAAGAAAAACGTGAGTCTGACTCTAAGGAAAGAATTAGCACGCATTAATACGCTTTTGCCTGGGGGGCTTCCTTGACAGTTTTTTAGAGCCCTTGTTATAAAGCGGCTCTTAAGTGTCTGTAGGCCATTCAGCACTCGTTTTTGCTTTCACCAAAAAACTTAGAATCATCTCAAAATAGATATAAGGGGACTTAGAGTGAACAAGTCGGAACTGATTGATGCTATCGCTGCATCCGCTGATATCCCGAAAGCTGCTGCTGGCCGTGCGCTGGACGCTGTAATCGAATCCGTCACTGGCGCTCTGAAGGCTGGCGACTCCGTTGTTCTGGTTGGTTTCGGTACTTTCTCCGTGACGGATCGTCCGGCTCGTACTGGTCGTAACCCGCAGACCGGCAAGACTCTGGAAATCCCGGCTGCCAAGAAGCCAGGTTTCAAAGCCGGTAAAGCACTGAAAGAAGCTGTTAACTAAGTTTTCAGGTTTTTACCCATCCGGGTCGGGGTCATGCCTGACTTGGCAGCGGAGCGGTAGAGCAGGTCGCTGAAACAGTGGCCTGTAACGCCGGGATCGAGGGTTCGAGCCCTGTCCGCTCCGCCAGTTACGAGAAGGCGCATCCTCGGATGCGCCTTTCTTCTATCCGGATTCTACCCACGCTCCACGGTTGCCTAATTTTGAAGTTCAACCGTTTCTGGGGGACGCATGCTGCAGAATATCAGGGACAATTCACAAGGCTGGATTGCCAAGACCATTATCGGGGTCATCGTTGCACTGATGGCTCTGACCGGTTTCGACGCCATTTTCCAGGCCACGACTCACAAGAATGAGGCGGCCAAGGTCAACGGTGATGAAATCAGCCAGAACGAGCTGAGCCAGGCCGTTGACATGCAACGCCGTCAGCTGATGCAACAGCTGGGCAAGGACTTCGATGCTTCCTTGCTCGACGAGAAAATGCTGCGCGAATCGGCCCTCAAGGGTCTGATCGATCGCAAGCTGCTGCTGCAAGGCGCCGAACAAGCGAAGTTCGCTTTCTCCGAAGGTGCACTGGATCAAGTGATCCTGCAGACTCCTGAATTCCAGGTGGACGGCAAGTTCAGCTCCGAGCGTTTCGACCAGGTAATCCGTCAACTGGGTTACAGCCGTATGCAATTCCGCCAGATGCTGGTTCAGGAAATGCTCATCGGCCAACTGCGCGCCGGTGTGGCGGGCAGCGGTTTCGTCACCGACGCCGAAGTGCTGGCATTTGCCCGTCTGGAAAAACAGACCCGCGATTTCGCCACCTTGAACGTCAAGGCTGATCCGGCTGCGGTCAAACTGACCGACGAAGAGGTCAAGGCTTACTACGACGAACACGCCAAGGAGTTCATGACTCCGGACCAAGTGATCATCGATTACGTAGAGCTGAAGAAGTCTTCGTTCTTCGATCAGGTTGCCGTGAAAGACGAAGACCTGCAGGCGGCGTATCAGAAAGAGATCGCCAATCTGTCGGAACAGCGTCGTGCCGCGCACATTCTGATCGAAGTGAACGACAAGACCACCGAGGCTCAGGCCAAAGCGAAGATCGACGAAGTCCAGGCGCGTCTGGCCAAGGGCGAGAAGTTCGAAGCGCTGGCCAAAGAGTTCTCGCAGGATCCGGGTTCGGCCAACAATGGCGGTGATCTCGGTTACGCAGGTCCTGGCGTTTACGACCCTGCGTTCGAAAAAGCCCTGTACTCGCTGTCGAAAGACCAGGTGTCCGAGCCGATTCGTACTGACTTCGGTTACCACTTGATCAAGCTGTTGGGTGTCGAAGCGCCTGAAGTGCCGACCCTGGCCAGCCTGAAAGACAAGCTCACCCGCGAGCTGAAAGCCGCGCAGGTCGAGCAGCGTTTTGTCGAGGCGACCAAGCAACTGGAAGACTCGGCGTTCGAAGCGTCTGACCTGGCTCAGCCAGCGGCGGATCTGAAACTGACCGTGCACACTTCCAAGCCGTTCGGCCGTGAAGGTGGCGAAGGTGTTGCGGCCAACCGTGCCGTTGTGACCGCTGCGTTCAGCACTGAAGTGATCGACGAAGGTGCCAACAGCACCGCCATCGAGCTGGATCCGGAAACCGTGATCGTGCTGCGTTCCAAGGAGCACCTGAAACCTGCGCAACTGCCGCTGGAAAGCGTGAATGCGGCGATCCGCACTCAGCTGACCAAAGAGCACGCCAGCGCGGCTGCCAAGACCAAGGCGGAGAAGCTGATTGCTGATCTGCGTGATGGCAAGGCGCCGTTGGACAAGGCAGTTGAGGGTCAGAACTGGAAAACCACTGAAGCGGCCACCCGTGGTCAGGAAGGTGTTGATCCGGCGGTGCTGCAAGCGTTGTTCCGTATGCCGAAGCCGGCTGCCAAGGACAAGCCGACGTTCACCAGCGTGACCCTGCCGGACGGTAGTTTGATGATCGTGCGTCTGAACGGCGTTAACGAAGCGGCTGCGCCGACGGATGAAGAGAAGGTTCAGTACCGTCGCTTCCTTGCTTCGCGTGAGGGGCAGCAGGACTTTGCGGCGTATCGCAAGCAGTTGGAAGCTCAGGCTGAGATCAAGCGTTTTTGATGTCTGATTGAGTTGTCATGTGAAAGCCCCGGCCTGTATAGGTCGGGGCTTTTTTTTTGGCGTTGGGCGCCGGGGCGTGGCGGCCTTTGGGCCGACCATGTGCTTGGGGTTTTGGGGGGATATCCGTTGCTGCGGGTGTTGCTGATCAGGGTTCCGCCCTTACGGCGGGTCACTTTTTCCAGACGCCGAAAAAGTAACCAAAAAGGCTTGCCCTGACGTTCGGCCCGCTCGCTGGGGCTCGGGGTTCCTTCGCTCCGGGATTGATCCGGGGGGGCATCGCCTACGGTTTGCTTCGCTGCACCTCCTCTCGATGTGTTCGACTTCGTCGAACGGTCGCTGCGCTCCCACCCCCGGATCAATCCCTCCACTCAGCCTGCCGACGGGCCTTCAGATCAAGATCAAGAGCTGCAGCCGAGCTAACGCTCATCCTGTTGAGTGGGGCGGCTTTGCCGCGTGGGCCGCACACAAATTAAAACGTGGGAGCGAGCCTTCTCGCGAAGGCGGCCTGACAGCCGACCAACCTTCTGTCAGATGTACTCAATCCAACTGTAGGAGCGAGCCTGCTCGCGAAGGCGGCCTGAAAGCCAACCAATTTTCTATCTGATGTAATCAATCCAACTGTGGGAGCGAGCCTGCTCGCGATGGCGGCCTGTCAATCGACCGGTCTCATTCGGCTCTTGGAAAACCATGTCTCCGAGCTTTGATCGCTACTGACAGGGTCAGTCCCAGCAATCCTGCAACAATCCACGGAAAAGCTCCCACCCCAAGGTTCCCCAGCAACAAACCTCCCACCAATCCACCACCTGCAATCCCGACATTCCACAGCGTAACCAACATCGATTGCGCCGTATCGGCAGCCTCTTTCGCGGTTTTCGCCGAGGCGGTTTGCAGCAGCGATGGCATTGCACCAAACGCGAGTCCCCACACAGCGGTGGCGATGTACACCACGCTCGGCGATTCGCGCCACAGGCCCAGTGCTATTGCGGACAGCAGGAACAGTCCGGCACTGATCAACACCAGTTCGCGCAGCCAGCGGTCAATCAGGCTGCCGACGATCCACAGGCTCAGCACTGAAGCGAGGCCGAATACCAGCAGCACGCGGTCGACGTTGGCATCAAGTCCGGAAGGCTGCAGGAACGGCGCGATGTAGGTGTACAGCAAGTTGTGCGCAATGACGTAGGTGAGGGTGACGAACAATACCGATCGCACGCCAGGCAAGGTAAACACCTGACGCAGTGGTATGCGTTTTCCCACGCGTTCACCGGCGAAGTCTGGTACTTGCCAGCGTACCCAGATCACCAGCACAACGGTCAGCGCGGTCATGATGGCGAAGCTCAGGCGCCAGCCGACCAGGGTGCCGAGCAGGGTGCCTGCGGGTATTCCCAGCGACAGCGCCAGTGGCGCGCCGAGCATGGCTACGGTGATGGCGCGGCCCTGCAGGTGCGGGGCGACCATACGGCTTGCGTATCCCGCCAGCAGAGCCCAAAGCAAACCAGCAAATATCCCGGCGATAAAGCGTGCGATCAGGGTGAGCCAGTACCACTCCGACAGGGCGGTGATGCTGTTGGCGATGGCAAAGCCGCCGATAGCGGAAAGCAACAGCGGTCGGCGTCGCCAGCCTCGAGTGGCGATTGTCAGCGGTATCGCCGCGAGGATCGAGCCGATCGCATACAGCGTGACCAATTGCCCGATCAGTGCCTGGGACACATTCAGGCCGCTGCTCATCTGCGGTAACAGGCCGGCGGGCATGGCTTCGGTCATGACCGTAATGAATCCGGCGGTGGCCAGTGCCAGCAGCGCACCGAGGGGTAACTGTTCGCGGTGAGAGACGGGGTGTTCAACTGTGAGGCAACTGAGTTGTGTGTCATTCATGAGCCGGCATCCATGTGCAATGTTGACGAAGAGCACAGGATATGGCGCTGCACATCGGTGAAAAACGGGTTAAGGTTCCGAACATATCGGACACGGATGTCAGCAATGGGAGGTTGGTATGGATAGCCTTGGCAGTATTTCGGTGTTTGTGCAGGTGGCCGAGACGCGCAGTTTCACTGAGGCTGGCCGACTGCAAGGGGTGTCATCGTCGGCGGTGGGCAAAAGTATTGCGCGGCTGGAAGCGCGACTCGGCGTGCGCCTGTTTCAGCGCACCACTCGCAGTGTCACGCTGACCAGTGAAGGGGCGCTGTTTCTGGAGCGCTGTCGCAAAATTCTCGCGGAGGTCGAGGCGGCAGAGTTCGAGTTATGTGACGCGGCTGCGAAACCCCATGGTAAGTTGCGTATCAGTCTGCCGCAGGTGCATGGCCTGGTGATGCCGGTCATGAACGAGTTCATGGCCTTGTACCCGCAGATCGAGCTGGATCTGGATTTGACCGATCGCATGGTCGACGTGGTTGAAGAAGGTTTCGACGCGGTGATCCGCACCGGCAAGCCACGGGATTCGCGACTGATGGCGCGAGCGTTGGGCGAGTTTCACATGGTGCTGGTAGCCAGTCCGGCTTATCTGGCGCAACGCGGTGTGCCGCAGACGCCCGCCGATCTGGCGGATCATGCGTGCCTTCGGCATACGTTTCATGCCACCGGCAAACTGGAAACCTGGCCGCTGATTCGCGCGGAGAGTGCCGCAGAGCCGACGTTGCCGACGCGGTTGGTCAGTACGTCGATTGAGGCGGTAAGCCACGCGGCGCTGGCCGGCATGGGCATTGCCTGTCTGCCGGATTTCATGACCCGTGAGGCCGAGGCGCAAGGCCGCTTGCGTCGCGTGCTTGATACACATCTTGAACACACCGGTCAGTTCTGGGTCCTATGGCCATCGAGTCGTCACGCCACGGCGAAATTGCGGGTGTTCATCGATCATCTGGCGTTGCGACTTTTTCCCGCAACTGACGGTCGATAGAGTTGTAACTGCTTTAAGACACTAATCCATGCGCAGCGCGGCAGCGATCTGTTGCACAATACGCCCCGGACTGTTTTCTCTCAGGATGTTCAATGTTGATTTCCACTCCCATGCGTGTAGTCGGGTTGGCGCTGTTGTTGACCGCTGTTGCCGGCTGTTCGAAAGACAAGCCGATGTATGAGCATGAGAACTTCGATGACTCCGGTACGTTTTCGCGCAATTACCCGGTGACCGACTCGGTCAGTTGCGAAGCGGCTCGCCGTGCGTTGCTCAGCCAAGGCTACATCATTACCAGCAGCGACCCGAAACTGGTCAGCGGCCACAAGAGTTTCCAGCAAACCGGCGACACCCACATGGAGATCAGCTTCAACGTGGTTTGCGCCGATGACGGCAGCGCCGGGCACCATGCGACGATGTTTGCCAACGCCTTGCAGGATCGTTACGCGCTGAAGAAGACCAACAACTCGGCCAGCCTCGGCGTGGGTGTATTGGGTTCGGTGTCGATGCCGATCGGCTCGTCGGACGATTCGATGGTCAAGGTGGCCAGCGAGACGGTGACCGCGCAGAAGTTCTATGAGCGTTTCTTTACCCTGGTCGAGCAGTTCCTGCCGGCAGATGCGAAGAAAGCCGCGCATATCGAAGAGAAACCGAAAGCTGACCTGGGTGTGCCTGAGGTGAAGGCTGCGCCGGCAGCGCTGGCGCCAACGCCGACTCCGGCGGCCGAACCTGCAGCAACGCCGGCCCCGGCTGCAGAACCGGCGCCAGCACCTGCCGAGACCGCGCCAGTAACGTCGGAACCGGTCGCTCCACCGGCAGAGGCCGCGCCGATCACCCCGGCGCCGAGCGCAGAACCTGCACCCGCGACCGAAACCATCACGCCACCGGCCAATCCGGACATCCCGCCGCCATCCGAGCCGATTCCGGCGATGCCAGCGTCCGGCCAGTAAACCAGCCTCAACGCCGCCCCTGTGGGAGCGAGCCTGCTCGCGAAGACGGACTTTCAGTCACCTGTGTGCTGAATGGTCCGACGCCTTCGCGAGCCGGCTCGCTCCCACAGTGGTTTATGGGTTGCCTCAAATTTCGTTACATTCCCCGGACAAAAGTCCCGCGATAAATTCCTGACCGTCTGCTACGTTTTATTCATGAAGGCCGGGTTTCACTTTTCCTTCACACGAGCACGTTAAGCTCGAGGCACTGGGCATTTGCTCAGGCCCATTCAAGAGAGCAGCAGGGGGATTACGCGATGGATGAATATCAAGAAGAGCTGCTCGAATACCACGCCTTTGAGCTGGATCCTCTGGAGCCCGCCGAAGACGCCACCGAGCTGTAAGCGTCAGGCGGATTTACGATGGCTGCGACGGAATTCGCCGGGCGTCTGACCGCTCCAGCGTTTGAAGGCTCGCTGGAACGCTTCGGCTGAAGCAAAGCCCAGCAAGTAGGCGATTTCGCCGAAGGCCAGTTCAGTATCGCGGATGTAGGTCATCGCCAAGTCCCGACGCGTGTCGTTGAGGATCGCGCGAAATTGCGTGCCTTCCTCGGCCAGTTTGCGCCGCAACGTCCAGGTCGGCAGCTTCAGACGTGCCGCCACTTCTTCCAGGTCGGGTTCCCGGCCACCATTGAGCAACGGCCCCAACAGCTGAGTGATGCGTTCACGCAGGCTGCGGGTTCGGGTCAATTGTTCCAGCTCCCGTTCACACAGTTGCAGCAGATGCCGCCAGGTACTCGGGCAATGCTCGGGATTACGCTGTGCGAGGCTGTCGAGGTTCAGGCGCAGCTGATTGCGTTCGGCGCCGAACTGGATCGGGCAATCCCCCAGTACGCTGTAAGCCTCACGGTAATCCGGCGCTTCGAATTCGATATCGATGCGTTCGGCGCGCAACGGCTCGCGGCTGACACTGGAGAGCTGATGCAGCCACCCGGCGATGATCGAGTCCACGACGAAGCGGTTATAGGCGTTGTACGGGCTGATCGAATAGAACCGCAGCCACGCGCCATTGGCATCTTCGTGAAAACTGGACTGGCCACGGTAGTTGGAGCCGTACAGCGCCTCGAAACGGATCAGACAGCGCGCGGCTTCGCGCACGGTCGGCGCTTGTGCTGCAGTGACACCGGCCAGCCCGGCCTGGCTCAGGCGGCTGAGCTGGCCCATGCGCAAGCCCAGCGCCGAATTGCCGGTCAACTGAATCGCCGCGTGGCCCAGACGCATGTAGCGCGGAATCGACAAGCGTGCCCCGGCCTCAGCCAACCGTGCAGCGTCCAGGCCATATTGCTCCAGCAGTGGCTGCGGATCGGCGGCATGACTGCGCACCGCATCGGCGAGGCTGTGCACAAAGCCCACCGACAAATCCCCAAGGCGCATCGGCAGCGGCTTCATGGCTTACAACCAGATGTTCAGCAAACGCGCGCCACGGGCCTCGCCATCGGCGAACTGCTGACCGTTGCTGCTGAGGAAACTCTGACCGGAACTGGCCTTGTCCCAGAACTGCCCGCGCAAGAACACACTGACGCCGGCAATCGCTCGACTGCTCGGCGGTTGTGCAGTCAGCGTCAGCCGATGCCAGGCCTGTCCTTCGGTGACTTCACCGGGTTTGAGGCTGATCGAGCCCGGTGTACTTGAACCTTTATAGCCGCGCCACGGTTGATTCCACGCACCCTGGCCGAACACTTGCGCCGGCACCGCGACCAATTGGGCGTCTTGCTCGTCGAGTGTGCGGTAGTTGTCCGGATACCAACTGTCACTGCCAATCAGCACGCCGAGGCGTCCGGCCGGGGTGTCGACCACGTTGATCTGGTGTTTATCCGCGCCTTCGATCACTTCACGCTGATCAAACACCGGGTGCATCTGCCGCTGCGGCTGGCCAAGCGGCACGCCGTCACGGCCAAACACCACGCTGCTGTTGAACAGCGCACCGCTGCCGGGTTTGAGTTGGCCATCGCGGATGCTCGGCTCCGGCAGCACGATTGAGCCGGCCACCAGCGTCACGTGAAACTCCTTGGCCAGACCACCGAACAGTGTCTGGTAATCCTTGGCCATCGCCTTGGATTTCATGCGCAGGTACGCGTCGTTGAGGCGGTCGCTGCCGTTGGCGCTGAGCCAGGCACGGGCGAACAACAACGGATTGCTCGCCGCCAGCCAGTTCATCGCCTCGGCGAGGGACGGCGCCTGGTACAACTCGTCTTTCTCGCCGCTGAGCAGCAACCAGGTGCCGACGTTCTCTGGCAACACCACCACGGTTTTCTCACTCAGCAGACCTTGATCCTGGGCCTGCTGCAAATACGCCGCGAGTTTGCGGTGCAAGCGTTCGGGGCTTTGATAGTCAGTGGGGAACAGTTCGGGCTGGATGCCCAGCAGATTGCCACGGTCGCCGGGCGTGCCCTGATCAACTGCCACGTTTATACGTAAGTCTGACAGGTAATGCCCCGCCGGCCGGTCCGCCGCCCACATGGCGTAGGTGGTCAGGGCGGCGACGAGGGCCATGGAAAAGAACAGGTACAAAAGTTTGCGCATGAAAACCAACAACTACCGGGTACAGGGTATGGCGACTAGGGTAGGGCCCATGGACCGGGTTGCCAAGGGGCACTGCGCATTTGGATCAATAAGTTGTCAGTTACGGTCATTGAGTGACAGCGATGCGACTCTTAGTCTGTGGCACATGACTGACGGGGGCCGCAGAGCGCCCGCAACTTTTCCGTGATTGCTCGTTGTGGAGTTACCGATGACCGCCGCTCATTACCCGCACCTGTTGGCCCCGCTGGACCTGGGTTTCACCACGCTGCGCAACCGTACCCTGATGGGCTCGATGCACACGGGCCTGGAAGAAAAACCGGGCGGTTTCGAGCGGATGGCGGCGTACTTCGCCGAACGTGCGCTTGGTGGTGTCGGTCTGATGGTCACCGGCGGTATCGGCCCGAATGACGAGGGTGGCGTGTACTCTGGCGCGGCCAAGCTGACCACCGAGGAAGAGGCGCTCAAGCACCGCATCGTTACCCGCGCGGTGCACGAGGCGGGCGGCAAGATTTGCATGCAGATCCTTCACGCCGGGCGTTATGCCTACAGCCCGAAACAGGTCGCACCGAGTGCGATTCAGGCACCGATCAATCCGTTCAAGCCCAAAGAGCTGGACGAGGAAGGCATCGAGAAGCAGATCAGCGATTTCGTTACCTGTTCGGTACTGGCGCAGACCGCCGAGTATGACGGCGTCGAGATCATGGGGTCGGAAGGTTATTTCATTAACCAGTTCCTCGCTGCGCACACCAACCACCGCACCGACCGTTGGGGCGGCAGCTACGAAAACCGCATGCGCCTGCCGGTGGAAATCGTTCGTCGCGTTCGCGAAGCGGTCGGCCCGAACTTCATCATCATTTTCCGTCTGTCGATGCTCGATCTGGTCGAGGGCGGCAGCACCTGGGACGAGATCGTCACCCTGGCCAAAGCCATCGAGCAGGCCGGTGCGACTATCATCAACACCGGTATCGGCTGGCACGAAGCGCGAATTCCAACCATCGCCACCAAAGTACCGCGCGCGGCGTTCAGCAAGGTCACGGCCAAGTTGCGTGGCTCGGTGAAGATCCCGTTGATCACCACCAACCGCATCAACACCCCGGAAATCGCCGAGCAGATTCTTGCCGAAGGCGATGCCGACATGGTTTCGATGGCGCGGCCGTTCCTCGCCGACCCGGACTTCGTCAACAAGGCTGCCGAAGGTCGCGCTGACGAAATCAACACCTGCATCGGTTGCAATCAGGCGTGCCTCGATCACACCTTCGGCGGCAAGCTGACCAGTTGCCTGGTCAACCCGCGTGCCTGCCACGAAACCGAACTCAATTATCTGCCGGTGCAGCAGATCAAGAAAATCGCTGTGGTTGGCGCCGGCCCTGCCGGTTTGTCTGCTGCGACCGTGGCTGCCGAACGTGGCCATCAGGTGACGTTGTTCGATTCGGCCAGCGAAATCGGCGGTCAGTTCAACATCGCCAAACGCGTGCCTGGCAAGGAAGAATTCTTCGAAACCCTGCGTTACTTCAAACGCAAACTGCAGACCACTCACGTTGAGGTGTGCCTGAACACCCGCGTCGATGTGGCGAAACTGGTTGACGGCGGTTACGACGAAATCATCCTCGCCACCGGCATTGCGCCGCGTCTGCCGGCGATTCCGGGCGTAGAGAACGCCAAGGTGTTGAGCTACATCGACGTGATCCTTGAGCGCAAACCGGTTGGCAAACGCGTGGCGGTAATCGGCGCCGGCGGCATCGGTTTCGACGTCTCGGAATTCCTCGTTCACCAAGGCGTAGCGACCAGTCAGGATCGTGCCGCGTTCTGGAAAGAGTGGGGCATCGATACGCAACTGGAAGCACGCGGTGGCGTTGCCGGGATCAAAGCCGCACCGCATGCACCGGCCCGCGAAGTATTCCTGTTGCAGCGCAAGAAAACCAAGGTTGGCGATGGCTTGGGCAAAACCACCGGCTGGATTCATCGGACCGGTCTGAAGAACAAGCAGGTGCAGATGCTCAACAGCGTCGAATATCTGAGCATCGATGACCAAGGCCTGCACATCCGCATCGGCGAAACCGGCGAGCCGCAAGTGCTGGTGGTGGACAACATCGTGATTTGTGCGGGGCAGGATCCGCTGCGCGAACTGCATGATGGTCTGGTTGAAGCGGGGCAGAATGTGCACCTGATCGGTGGTGCCGATGTCGCGGCCGAACTGGATGCCAAGCGTGCGATCAACCAAGGCTCGCGCTTGGCGGCTGAGCTATAAAAAACGCCGCTTAACCTGTGGGAGCGAGCCTGCTCGCGAAAGCGCAGTGTCAGCCAATACACATGTCGACTGACACGACGCCTTCGCGAGCAGGCTCGCTCCCACAAGGGTTGTGTTGTTCACAGATTCGGTGAGCACCACAAACCAATGTAGGAGTGAGCCTGCTCGCGATGGCGGCTTGTGAGCGACTAGAATGCTGGCTCTGTCCAGATCGAATCGCCGCCCATGCTTTTGTCTCCCTCCGATTGGCTACCCCAGGCCCCCCTCGAATACCTCCATCTGGACTGGCTGACCGCCGCCGGTATTGAAGTCGCCATCCTGCGCCTCGATCAGATCGACCCGCTGATCAGTGGCAACAAATGGTTCAAACTCGTCGAACACCTCAAAGCCGCCGATCGTGCGGGTGCCGAAGGCATCATCAGCCTCGGCGGTGCGCATTCCAATCATCTGCACGCGTTGGCGGCAGCGGGGAAACGGTTGGGGTTCAAAACCGTGGGCCTGTTGCGCGGACATGCGCTGGACACACCGACGGTGCGGGATCTGCAGGCGTTCGGCATGCAATTGCACTGGTTGGGTTATGGCGGTTATCGCGCGCGAAACGAGCCGGGGTTCTGGGAGCCATGGCACGAGTTGTATCCGCAACTGCATGCCGTGCCCGAGGGCGGTGGTGGTTTACCGGGTGCGCTCGGCTGTGCCGCGATCAAGGAACAGGTGCAAGCGCAATTGCCCACGCTCGGTTGGAGCGACTATCACGGATGGTGGCTGGCTTGTGGCACCGGAACGACACTCGCCGGGCTGGTTCTCGCCGAGGCCGGTGCGCATCCGGTCTATGGCGCGTTGGCGGTACCAGAGGATCACGGCGTGGCGACGCAGGTCGAGTCGATTGTTCAGGAAGCCGGACTGGCCACTGCCGACTATGAGCTGATCGACGCCAGCCGTGGCGGTTTTGCCAAGGTTGATCCGACGTTGCTTGAATTCATCGAACAAACCGAGCAGACCAGCGGCATTCCTCTGGAGCCGCTGTACACCGGCAAAGCGTTGCTGGCGCTCAAACAGCAGGTCGAGGCAGGCAAGTTCACATCCGGCACGCGGCTGATCGTCATTCATACCGGTGGCTTGCAGGGCCGACGCGGTTTTATCGCCAGCCCCTGACGATCAACCGCGCTTGGGCATCATCCGCAGCAGCGTGTTATCGCGCACAACATAATGGTGATAGATCCCCGCCAGCGCATGCAGGCCGATCAACCAGTAGCCGATCGTGGCAATGAGCACATGCCAGCCC
This sequence comes from Pseudomonas sp. R84, assembly GCF_009834515.1. Classification (NCBI taxonomy): domain Bacteria; kingdom Pseudomonadati; phylum Pseudomonadota; class Gammaproteobacteria; order Pseudomonadales; family Pseudomonadaceae; genus Pseudomonas; species Pseudomonas sp. R84. The sequence goes on along the minus strand of NZ_CP019426.1, from coordinate 4,249,547 downwards.
TCAACCTGTTTGGCGAAATCCTTGTTCTCCGCAACCAGCAGCGGCAGATCAAAGCCATAGAACATCACCTGATGCCCTTCGGCACTGGTAATCAGCCAGCCGAGAATCGGCATGCTGATCATGAACAGGTACAACGCCCAGTGCATCAGCCGCGCCAGTACGGTTTGCCATTGCGGTGAGGCGGGAAAGATTTTCGGCGCCGGGCCAATGCTGCGCGCGAGCAGGCGAAACCATACCAGCACAAACACGGTCAGGCCGAGCATGTAGTGCACTTCGCGGATCAGCGTGCGCCCGCCACTGCCTTTGGGAAAGAGGCCGCGCAACTCCATGCTGGCGTAGACCAGTACCAGCAGGACCAGCATCAGCCAGTGCAACAGGACCGACACGGTGCTGTAGCGGGATTCGGAACTTGTCCACGGCATACGGTGTTTCCTCACAGATCAGGGTCAAAACGGCCGTTCTTGTGCGACGGCATGCTTTAACTGTAATCCGCTTTGGCAGATTTGCCTGAGGCTGATCGGATTTTCAATGCCCTGAATCAGGGCTTTGCCAATAAAAAACGCCAGCGTCGTGCAGACGCTGGCGTTTTTGTTGGCAGCAAGCGGCAGGGATCAGCTCGATTGCGGCATCTCACCGTTGGCCAAGCGCTTGTTGATGTCGGCGATCACTTCCGGCAAATCGGTGATGGTGTCGATCATGTAGTGCGGGCGCGAGCCTTCGAACAGTGCGTGAATGCGCTTGCGCTCGCTGGCCAGTTCATCGCTGCCCAAAGCGCGGAAACCGGCGTAATCCAGACCCAGCGCATTGCCCGAGCAAATCAGCGCCACCGTCCACATCCCGGCGCGGCGACCTTCAAGGATGCCTGGCACGGTGTCGTCGATCTTCACGCAGGCGCCGACGTCGTCGATGCCCAGCGCGATCACGTTGGCCAATGCCTGGGCCGGCCATGGACGGCCGTTCGGCACTTCGTCGGTGGCGACCACATGGTCAGCGACGTAGCCGTTGGTGGCGGCCAGCTCGACGACCTTGTCCATCACCTGTTTCGGATAACCGGAGCAGGAACCGATCTTGATCCCTTGCTGGCGCAGGTTGGCGATGGTTTCCAAGGCGCCGGGAATCAGCGCCGAATGCTCAGCGATCTTCTCGATCTGCAGCGGCATGAAGCGGTTGTAGATCGCGGTGACGTCGTCATCGGTCGGCGTGCGGCCGAACGCCTTGCGATAACGCTCGGCCACTTGTGGCTGATCGCAGAGGGTGCGGATGTGGTCCCACTTGCCCATGCCCATCGGGCCACGGGCTTCTTCGATAGAGACCTGCACGTCGAATTCGGCGAAGGCTTCGACGAAAATCTGCGTCGGCGCGAACGAGCCGAAATCGACCACGGTGCCGGCCCAGTCGAGGATCGCGGCTTGCAGCTTGTTTGGATTGATGTAGTTCATGGCAATCAAATTCCTGAGTTGAAATGCAATTCAAACTGTAGGAGTGAGCCTGCTCGCGATAGCGGTTGATCATTCAACATCTTTGTTGACTGGCACGGCCTCATCGCGAGCAGGCTCACTCCTACAGGGGATTTGTGTTTGGGCTTAGATTTCGAGGACTTCCATCTCGCGCAGCACTTCGCCGACCGCCGCCACGGCCTGGCGCATTTCGTCCGGGCTGACATGGCCGATGCAGCCGACACGGAAGGTTTCGACCTGAGTCAATTTGCCGGGATAGAGGATGTAACCCTTAGCCTTGACCCGTTCGTAGAAATCCTTGAACTGATAACGCGGATCTTGCGGCGCATGGAACGTGGCAATGATCGGTGCCTGAATCGCTGCCGGCAGGAAGCTGCGCAACCCGAGTTTGCCCATCTCTTCCATCAACGCCTGACAGTTGGCGGCATAACGCGCATGCCGCGCGGGCAGGCCACCTTCTTCGTTGTATTGCAGCAGCGCTTCGTGCAGCGCCGCGACCACGTGGGTCGGCGGGGTGAAGCGCCATTGCCCGGTTTTCATCATATAGGCGTGCTGGTCGAACAGGTCCATTGCCAACGAATGCGAATTACCGGCGGCAGCGGCCAATGACTCTTTGCGAGCAAACACGAAGCCCATCCCCGGTACGCCTTCCAGACACTTGCCGGAAGCGGCGATCAGTGCGTCGAACGGCACTTTCTGCGCATCCACTGGCAAGGCGCCGAAGGAACTCATGGCGTCGATGATCAAGCGTTTTCCGTGTTGCTCAACGACCTGAGCAATCTCCGCCAGCGGGTTAAGAATGCCGGTGCTGGTCTCGCAATGAATCAACGCAACGTGGGTAATGTTGCTATCGGCGCGCAACAAACGATCGACGTCAGCGGCGGTGGTCGGTTCGTCTTCAGCGGTTTCGAAGGTGCTGAACGAGCGGCCGAGTACTTCGCAGATCTTCGCCAGACGCTTGCCGTAGGCGCCGTTGATCAGCACCAGCACTTTGCCGTCACGTGGCACCAAGGTGCCGATCGCCGCTTCAACGGCGAAGGTGCCGCTGCCCTGCAATGGCACGCAGTGGTGAGTGGCGGCGCCGTTGAGGATCGCCAGCAATTGTTCGCAAAGGTTGGCGGTCAGTTGATTGAAACGGTCATCCCATGACCCCCAGTCGACCATCATCGCCTGGCGGGTGCGGGCCGAAGTGGTCAACGGGCCGGGAGTGAGCAGGATGGGTTCGGCGATACTCATTCGTTTGTCCTCGGATTGCGCTGTGGGATGAAGCTACGAGGCATACGTTGCAATTCGCCGTTGCATCAATCAAATTGTTTGTTGTTATGCCAGCCATCAGTGAGAGTTATTCATGAACCTGTTTCAGCTCCGCGCGTTCGACGCCGTGGCCCGTGAAGGCAGCTTCACCCGCGCCGCCGCGCGCTTGTTCATCAGTCAGCCGGCAGTCACCGGGCATATCAAGTCGTTGGAAGAGCACTACCAGATCACCCTGTTGCGGCGCACCGCACGACGGGTGGAACTGACCGAGGAGGGCACCAGACTCGCGGCGATCACCCGCGCGATGTTTGGCCTGGCGGAAGAGGCGCAGACGATGCTCGAGGCCAACCGGCAACTGTTGACCGGACGGCTGGAAGTGGCGGCGGACGGGCCGCACATGGTCATGCCGATGCTCGCCAGCCTGCGCGTGCGGTATCCGGGGATCACGGTGAATCTGCGCTTGGGCAATGCCCAGGAAACCCTGGCGGCGTTGTTGTCGGAACACGCGGATGTGGCGGTGTTGACCGAAGTGGAGCCGCGCAAAGGCCTGCATCTGCAAGCACTGAGCGAATCGCGGATCTGCGCGTTGGTGCCGGCGGGGCACCCTTGGGCAGTGCGTGCCGGGGAAGTGAAGCTCAAGGAGCTCGATCAAGTGATCATGGTCTTGCGTGAGCCGAGTTCGATCACCCGGCGTACGTTTGATGACGCCTGTGAGCAGGCGTCGATCCATCCGCGCGTGTTGCTGGAACTGGACAGCCGTGAGGCGGTGACCGAGGCCGTCGCGGCCGAGTTGGGTGTTGGTGTGGTGTCATCGGTTGAGGTCAGCCATGACCCGCGGGTGGTGGCAATTCCGATCGCCGGGGCAGGGTTGGTCAATCGGCACATGATCGGCTGCATGGAGCGGCGTCGGGAGTTGCGCTTGATTCAGGCATTCTTTGGCCTGGCGCCGGTCTGATACACCGTGGCGCTCCATTCGCGAGCAGGCTCGCTCCCACAGGGGATATGCATTCCAAATGTGGGAGCGAGCTTGCTCGCGAAGGGGCCATCACGGTTCACACAAGACTCTGGCGAACCATATCGAGAAACGTCGCCACCACCCGCCGCGAACTCTGTTCACGCAAACACACCAGCGTCTCCGTCAGCCGTCGTGTGCAGTCGACAATCGGCAACGCACACACCCGTGAATCCGCGCCAAACTCTGCTGCCGAAACAACACCGACACCAATCCCGACCACCACCGCCTCACGCGCCGCTTCCCGGCCCTCGACCTGAATCGCCGGGCGAATGCGAAATCCGGCCCGGGCCATTTCCTCTTCCAGCGTCTGCCTTGTCACCGAGCCGTGTTCACGCAACACCAGCGGCGTGTCATCCAGGTCTTGCAGGCAAATCGATTCACGCTTGGCCCATGGATGATTGCGCGAAACGAACGCCACCATCGGATCATTGCGCAGCGGCACACAGAGCAAGCGTTCATCACTGACATCACGCCCGAGCAGGGCCAAATCCGCCTGATAGTTGAACAGGCGAAACAGCGATTCATCGGTATTACCGGTTTCGATCTTCACGCTGATCCCCGGATAGCGCTCGCAGAACCGCGCGATCTGCGGCAGCACGTGCACTGGCGCATCCACTGCCAGAATCAGGCTGCCGGTCTGCAAGGCCTGAGATTCCTGCAGCAACTCCTGCGCTTCGGCTTCAATCACAAACAGACGCTGGGTGATCGCCAGCAAGCGCTCGCCCAAGTCAGTCAGGCGCACGGAACGTTTATTGCGGTGAAACAGCAAAACGCCGAAACGCTCTTCGAGTTTGCGCACTTGGTCGGATATCGCCGGTTGCGTGAGAAAAAGGCGCTCGGCGGCTTTGGTGAAGCTTCCATGCACGGCCACGGCGTGGAAGGCTTTGAGTTGGGCGTGAGACACCGACATGAAGTCACCTGATCGATAAGTCAGTAACAAGCTGAGCTTATGTGTGAAATACGATAAATCGATTTTATTTATTAAACAGTAATTGCTTTGATCGGCTCACGCCATCGCTGACTGCCCGCTCGGGCAGCACGGTGGCCATGAGCCTGAGCGTGCAACAACAGGACTCATCTGACCGATATCGCCGTAGGGACGGGGTGATATCGCAGTGCTCAACAATAAAAACACAGGCGTTTTGCTTAACGATTCTGCCGGCACACTCACACCCTGAGGTCAGAACCACCATGAACAAGCACATCGGCACCATTGCGCGTTGGCGCGTGCAGATTTTCGCGATTACCTGGCTGGCGTACGCCGCTTTCTACTTCACCCGCAAAGCGTTTTCGGTGGCCAAACTGGGCATCGCCGAAGATCCCACCTTCATGCTCGACAAGATGGCCATGGCCAACCTCGATGCGATCTATCTGGCGGCTTATGCCCTCGGTCAATTCACCTGGGGCATGCTTGCCGACCGCTTTGGCCCGCGAGTTGTAGTGCTCGGTGGTTTGTTGATTTCCGCAGCCGCGGCGTTGGTGATGGGCAGTTACGCCACGTTGCCGATCTTCGCTACGTGCATGTTGATTCAGGGCCTGGCGCAGTCCACCGGATGGTCGGGATTGTGCAAAAACCTTGGCAGTTTCTTCCCCTCCCAGCAGCGCGGGCGGGTGCTTGGCCTATGGAGTTCCTGCTACGCGTTTGGTGGTCTGGTGGCGTCGCCATTTGCCGGCTGGTGGGCGTATACCTTGATGGGAACCTGGCACGCGGCGTTCATTTCCAGCGCCGTGGTGGTTGCCGTGGTCGCGGTGTTGTTCTTTATCTTCCAGCGCAACAAGCCGGAAGACGTCGGCTTGCCGGCGGTCGAGCCGGAACCTGAATTGACGGCGGAAGAAACCGAAGCCAACAGCAAGCTCAGCGTCTGGGAGCCCTTGAAGGAAATCCTGCGTAACCGCACGGTGCTGGTGTTGGGCCTGGCGTATTTCATGTTGAAACCGGCGCGTTACGCGATTCTGTTGTGGGGGCCGGTGATTGTCTTTGAACAGATGCCGAGTGTCGGCAAGGTCGGCGCGGCGATCATTCCCACGTCCTTCGAACTGGCCGGGTTGCTCGGGCCGATCCTGATTGGCCTGGCCTCGGACAAACTCTTCGGTGCCCGGCGCATGCCGGCCTGCGTATTGAGCCTGTTGGCGCTGACCGTGACGCTGGCGCTGTTCATGGCGGCGTTGCAGAGCGGCAGTGTGTTGCTGGTGGTCGCATTGTTGTTTGTCATGGGCCTGACCCTGTACGGCCCGGATTCAATGATCAGCGGTGCCGCCGCGATCGACTTCGGCAAAGCCAAGGCCGGTGCCACGGCGGCTGGTTTCGTCAACGGCTGTGGCTCGGTCGGCGCGGTACTCGGTGGTTTGCTGCCGGGTTACTTCGATTCGGTGACGGTGTTCATCGTCTTCGCCGGTTGCGCGCTGTTCTCGGCGCTGGTGCTGATTCCGCACTGGAACAGCCGTCCGGTTGGCGTGATGGAACCGCGTGCCTCGATCCCCAATTGCCCGCTGACGATCAAACCCCTGCGTTCCTGAAACCCTTTGCCTCGCGGCCTGCTGCGGCGCTCGCGGCAGGCTGGGTCGTGGCCATCTGACTTGGAGAAACCCCATGAGACCGTTTTGGCTGGAGCAGGCCTTGCAGGCCGACAACTCGCAAACCTGCCCGCCGCTGCACGGCGAAATCCGCACCGACGTGTGCATCGTTGGCGGCGGCTACACCGGGTTGTGGACGGCAATCATGCTCAAGCAACAGAACCCCGAACTTGATGTGTTGCTGATCGAGGCGGACATCTGCGGCGCCGGCGCCAGTGGGCGCAACGGTGGTTGTGCGCTGTCGTGGTCGGCGAAGTATTTCACCCTTGAGCGCCTGTTTGGCGTCGAGGAAGCGGTACGTCTGGTCAAGGAGTCGGAGCGCAGCATCCATGCGATCGGCGAGTTCTGTGAGCAGTACGGCGTCGACGCCGACTACCGCCTCGACGGCACGCTGTACACCGCGACCAACCGCGCGCAAGTCGGCTCGACCGATGCGGTGATTGCCGCACTGGAACGTAATGGCATCAACTCGTTCACTCAGCGTCCAGTCGCTGATGTACAGCGCATGGCTGGTTCGAGCAAGCATCTGGAAGGCTGGTTCTCGCCGGCAGCGGCGAGTGTGCAGCCGGGCAAACTGGTGCGTGGCCTGCGTCGGGTGGCGCTGCAACTGGGTGTGAACATTCACGAAAACACCGCGATGACCGGGCTGGAAGAAGGGCGTCCGGCACGCTTGCAGACGCCGACTGGCACGGTGATCGCCGATCGCGTGGTGCTGGCGATGAATGCCTGGATGGCCCGTGCTTTTCCGCAGTTCGAACGCAGCGTGGCGATTGTCTCCAGCGACATGCTGATCACCGAACCGCGCCCGGAGCTGTTGCAGGAAATCGGTTTGACCAGCGGCGTGACAGTGCTCGATTCGCGGATTTTCGTGCACTACTACCACAACACCCCGGACGGTCGGATCATGCTCGGAAAAGGTGGCAATACCTTCGCGTTTGGCGGGCGCATGCTGCCGGTGTTCGATCAGCCATCGCCGTATGCCGGCCTGCTGAAAAACAGCCTCGCGGACTTTTTTCCGGCGTTTGCCGATGTGAAAGTCGATGCCACCTGGAACGGGCCGTCGGATCGTTCGGTCACCGGCTTGCCGTTCTTTGGCCAGATGAGCAGCGCCGGCAATGTGTTTTACGGTTTCGGCTATTCGGGCAGCGGCGTCGGCCCGTGCCACATGGGCGGGCAGATTCTCGCTTCACTGGTGCAAGGCCTGGACAACCCGTGGACGCGCTCGCCGCTGGTCAACGGGCCGCTGGGCTATTTCCCGCCGGAGCCGATCCGCTACCTCGGTTCACTGATGGTGCGCAACGCTATCCGCCGCAAGGAGCGCGCCGAGGATCATGGGCGACGACCTCGGCATCTCGACGTGCGCCTGGCCAAATTCGCCGCCGCGGCGGGTAAGGCCGACAAAGCCTGAGCGCTTTTTGCTGATGTACAAAGGGATCAGCGGGCGTCGCTGTTGAGCAGCCAGTCGAGCAACAAGCTGCTATCGCGTGCAGGCGGTGGTTCGCGAGGCGTGGGGTTGCGCGAGTTGCCCAGACACAGGATCGGTCGATCCGGGTCGCTGTCGAGGAAACTCACCCACACTTCGCTGCCGGCGCAGGGCAGTTCATCCAGTGCGATTCGACCATTGGCTCGCGTCATGGCGATGGGTAACCAGATCGCGTCGTCATCAAGTGTTTGCGGGTGTTCCGAAGGCCACAGCCTGACGGCGACTCGACCCTGCTCATCGAGTTGTGCCGGTTGCCCGGCAGGCCCGAACACCTGCGCCAGGTGATATCCGGCAATGCCGGGGCGGGTTTGTCTAAGCGCGGGACGAAAATCGGTTGACCAGGGCTGGGCAGTGAAATCGTTGTGGTAGCGGTGCAGGGCAGGGTTCGGGTCAAGAATCGACGGATGCTCGCCGTGATGGCGGATCGACGTGAGCCGCCATTGTTCGTTGAAGTGGCTGATCGGATGCGCCGACACTTGCAGCAGATGGCCACTGAGCAAACCGACCCGATCACTGCGGCCATTTATCGTGCGGTGCTGGCAGCGTTGCCGTTCCAAATGCCGACGGCTGCGTTGTTCGTGGTGACGTTGCTCGAGAGAAGGTATTGGCGGCAGGGGATTTACCGTGATGTGGTTGGCGGCATCGACGCTGATCGCCTGTTGCCCTCGATTACGCACGGCATGCAGCGTGGCGATGGGGGCTGCGTGGTGATGCTGGTACAGCGCACTGACGCTGGGTGAGGGCGTTTGTTCGCCGGCCTTGAACGCAAGTAGCACCGGCACTTGTGGCAGGCTCAGGCTGTCATCGGCAAACACGACAACGTGGCCGTCCATTCGGTGTTCGAAGTGATAGTGGATGCCTTCCTCCTCGCAAAGCCTGTGCAGCAGCGCCAGATCACTTTCTTCGTACTGAATGCAAAACGGCCGGATCGGGTATTGCCCGACGCTCATTTCAATCCGGTAGCTATCAACGGGCAGGGCATTTCCCTTGAGCAATTGCTGGAGAATCTGCGGCACGCTGCGTTGCACAAACACGCGGCGCTTGTTCGGCTGGGCGAGCTTTTGCAGACGTGGCACTACGGTCAGTCGATAGCCGATCCGATGCGTGCCGCGATGTTCGCAACTGACACTGTCGATCACGCCGTGAATCCCATGCTGGTCGTCCAGGCGAAGAAATGCCGGTTGATGCAGGAAGGTGCCCGGCGCCACGGCGGGGGCCAGGCCGATCAGTTCGATGTCGAAACGGTAGGGCTGGTTGAGTGCTTCCTCGCCATGAAAACGCACCACCGGCAGGCACAGGCCGCTGTCGGTCAGGGTCAGGGTAAAAGGACTTTCCTTGTCATTGAGCATTCGAACAGGCTCTGTCAGGCAATACGGGCCTGAGAGGGTACGAAACCACAGCGCTGAATGGTCATGTCAAAGGTGTTTTTCAGAATCCCCCTACAAGCACTGGTGAAGATGTCGATTCTGCATTGTGTTTTTTTGGTCGATTGCCGACTTTAGGCCGTATAAACTTGGCGCCACGCGTCGGCCAATAGATGTCTCGGCGCCACAGATCAAGAGAGTGAGTAATGGGCGCACAGTGGAAGGTTAAACACAAAGAAGCGGCAGCCAACGCCAAGGGCAAGATCTTCGGCAAACTGGTGAAGGAAATCACCATCGCTGCCCGCAACGGTGCCGATACCACCACCAACGCACACCTGCGTCTGGTGGTCGAACAGGCCAAGAAAGCCTCGATGCCAAAAGAAACCCTGGATCGCGCGATCAAGAAAGGCGCCGGTCTGCTGGGTGAAACCGTGCAATACCATCGCGTGACCTACGAAGGGTTCGCCCCGCACCAGGTGCCGCTGATCGTCGAGTGCGTGACCGACAACATCAACCGTACCGTCGCCGAAATCCGCGTGGCGTTCCGTAAAGGCCAACTGGGGGCTTCCGGCTCCGTGGCCTGGGACTTCAACCACGTCGGCATGATCGAAGCTTCGCCGGACACCCCGGCCGCCGATCCGGAAATGGCCGCCATCGAAGCCGGTGCTCAGGATTTCGAGCCGGGCGAAGACGGCGCAACGCTGTTCCTGACCGATCCTACCGATCTGGATGCGGTGCAGAAAGCGCTGCCAGAGCAAGGCTTCACCGTGCTGTCGGCGAAACTCGGCTACCAGCCGAAGAACCCGGTCAGCGGTTTGAGCGACGAGCAAATGGCTGAGGTTGAAGCGTTCCTCGAAGGCCTCGACAACCATGATGACGTGCAGGACATGTTTGTCGGCCTGGCGGGCTGATCGGCTGCGTCAGTGATGGCCTCATTGCTAGCAGGCTAGATCCCACAGGGGATTTGTGAACGCCACAGATCCAGTGTGGGAGCTAGCCTGCTAGCGATTGACCGCGCAGCGGTCACAGATCTTCAAGTTGCTTCATGACCTCTCCGAATCCCGGCCGCGCCAGCACCTCCGCCTGGCAGCAACGCCGCTCCAGCTCTTCAAGCACCGCACGCAGTTCATCACTCAACCCCGAGTCGATGCGCGCCAGCAACTCACCCAGCAGAATCCCGAACGCACGTACTTCGATACGTTGCAGCGCGCGCGTTTGCGCCGTGTCGGCAATCGCATGGAACGAAGCCCCGCCAAAATCCCCAAGCAGGCAATCGCCGCGCTCGTTCAACAGGATGTTGTGCCCGTAGAGATCACCGTGGGTGATGCCTTGCTGATGCAGATGCTCCGCTGCCGAAGCGATGCCTTTGGCAATGTTCAGCGCAACCTCGGCGCCGAATCGGCAATCATCGGCGTACACATCGCGCGAGCAGGACGCCAGGCTTGGCAGGTCGGCGAGGTTATGGAAGGACGGATCGATCAGTTGCATCACCAAGCCTTGCTGGCCGTCGGGATGGCCACTGATGCGCCCCTCGATGCGGATCAGATTGGGATGCAGGCCGGCGGTGATACAGGCATTCATTTCGTGCAGCGGCGAGCCATCGCTGGTCATTTCACCTTTGTACAACTTCACCGCAACCGACGTCACTGAGCCATCGTCGCGTTGCCAGCTCGCCCGGGAAATCACTCCCGAGGCACCTTCACCCAACCGCTGTTCCAGACGCAGTGCCGACCAAAGGATTTGCGGCGTCGCCTCCAGCGCGGCGGCGTCTGCCTCGGTTTCCAGCGGGTTACCGGCGTAGGCCAGCCAGGTCAGGCTCGGCAGCGCGAGCAGCCACTGCGGCAGTTCGGTCAGGCGGTTGGCGGAAATGCGCAGCAACTCAAGTCGATGGCAGTTGCTCAGTGAAGGCGGCAGCGCTTGCAGACGATTGCCGGAGAGCATGAGCTTTTGCAGGGCCGGGCGCTCACCGAGTTCGCTCGGCAGGCTTTCGATGCAGTTGTCGGTCAGGATCAGCCAGCGCAACGCGGGTGGCAGAGCGCTGCCGGGTACGTTGACGATGCGGTTGGCCTTGAAGCCGATCATCGTCAGGGCAGCGCACTGGCCGAGGCAGGCCGGCAGTTCGGTGAACGGGTTGTCGGAGCAGAACAGCACGCGCAGGCGTGTCAGACGGTGCAAGTCATCCGGTAGGCTGCTCAGAGCGTTGCCGCTGAGGTTGAGGATTTCCAGGGTGTCGGCCAGCTCGAAAATCTCGGTCGGAAACTCGGTCAGTCCACAGGACAGATCCAGCCGCGTGATGCCCGACAACTCGCCGGCGCGCAATTGAGCAAGGGTGTGCATGTTGGGTGTTCGCTATTGATCAGGGGCGCGCCGCTGGGGCGCTGGGAATGGGCGACATGATAACGGCAAAGCCCGGGATTGAATTGTATAGGCGGCGAAACTTCAGTTGCCCTTGGTGGGAGCGAGCCTGCTCGCGAAGGCGGAGTGTCAGAAGCTGATGTTTTGACTGATAGGGCGCTTTCGCGAGCAAGCTCGCTCCCACAGGGGCAGTGTGGTCAGTCGTCGTTGTGCATCTCTTGCAACTGCCCCAATCGGCTGCGCGTACGTGCCAGGTCAATGGCGTGGCCGTCGAGGCTTTCGCGCAAGGGCAGGCGACCAATCAACGTCAGGTGCTTGTCCTGGTCGTACAGCACGTCGATCAGGTTGATGAAGCGTTGTTGCGCGGCGATTGAGCACTCCGCCAGTTCCGGTAGATCGTCAATGATCCAGCGGTCGAAACGTCGGCACAGCTCCAGATAATCCATGACCGCCGTTGGCTGTTCACACAGATCGTTGAAGGTAAAACCGACACTTCGCTCTTTATACCAGCGAGCCCGAATCTGCCGGGTGCCGACGGTTAGTGCAACGCCCGGAGCATCCGCAGGCGGCAGCTCCAGAGTGGCACGTTGCGCTGGCGTGGCTGGCCACACGTAATGCCCCTGAGTGAATATCTGCTGCGCAGAGTGGCGCGTGTGACTGCGGTAATCGTGCGGCCCGCCGACTTCCATCACCTGCATGTGCGTATTGATCAGCTCGATCACCGGTTTGAAGCGGGCGTGATAGAGCGGATTGGGCAGCAGGCCTTCCGGCGCATAGTTGGAGGTCACCAGCAGCAGAATCCGCCGTTTGAACAATGCTTTGAACAGCCGGGTGATGAGCATGGCATCGCCGATGTCATGCACATGAAACTCGTCGAAACACAGCACCCGACAATCCTCCAGCAATTCGTCGAGGGTCACTTCGAGGGCATCGTCCTGCTCGCGATGGCTGAACATGCCCTGATGCAATTGCGCGAAAAACTGATGGAAATGCAGGCGCCGTTTCTGGGTGATCGGCAAGGCCTGAAAGAAACCATCGAGCAACCAGCTCTTGCCGCGTCCGACGGCGCCGAACAGATAGAGGCTTGGCGCAGTTCGGCCGCTTGCGCCCAACAACAGGCTGGCCTGCTGCGCCATGCAATCGATGACGCGCTGCTGGCTATGGCTGAGGGTGTAACCCTGACTGCTGGCCTTGTGCCGGAAGTAATCATGGATCGACTGGGCGCTGGCGTCATGCCCGACACTGGCCGGCAAACCCTTGCCCAACCAATGGCGCAACGCCGGCCAGCGCTGGATCAGTCGCGATCGTTTCGGCAGATGGGCAGGCACTGTGGGCGTCTCCGTGATCGTCAAAACCGGCTCCCGGGAGCGCGGCGACACAGTGTAACCAGACGCCGACCTGGCCAGCCACCGCGACGATTCGACAGTGGGCGGTTATTGGACAAAATCGTACGGCACGTACAGCTATTTTTAGCGACTTGGCCCGACCACTTGCCAACCTTTCGAAACATATCCCGGGCGATCCCTGGATCCAATCGACTGGCGGAATCGTCGACCGTTGCTAACCTCAATCACAGAAACGACGTCGCAAGTGATCACTGACAAGGAACGGCGCAGTGAATGTACATGTGGTCATGGGCCTGCTGGGAGCACTCTTTGCACCTGTTCATGCGGCAGATCTTCAAGTCGAAGTGCGCGTCGATGTGCAACGCGGCTGCCAGTTGATCGGCCAGCAGCGTGGCGCCGGCATTGAGCAACTGGGTGTGCTCGACTTTGGCAGCACCGCACGCCTCGATGATCCCGCCGGGCCGTTGGCTGCCGCGTTGACCAATCAGCGCCTGCCACGGCTGGAGTGCAACCCCGACACGCCGTACCAGATGCGTGTTGATGGCGGTTTGCATGGCGGTGTCGGTGAAGTCCGCTACATGACCGGTTCGGTCGGCAGCAAACCGATTCCGTATCGCTTGTATCAGGACGCGGCGCGCCGGGTGCCGCTGGTGGTGGATGTGCCGGTCAGCGGGCGGGTGCCGGACAGCGGCACGGTGGAATTACCGCTGTACGCGCGCATCGAGCGATTGGCTGAGGTGCCGCGAGTCAGCCGATATTCGGATCTGGTCAAGGTGACGGTCACCTGGTGATCGTGGTTTCAAGGCAGCCGATGGACACGGGTGTGCAAGGAAGGCGTTCGATGATGAGCGCGGAGATCAAGTCAACGCGAAGGAGCAGGGACGGGCGCAATGACAGGCAAACACTGGATGGTAGTGGCGGCAGGTACGCTGGCATTGCTCGCAGACGAGGCGCAAGCGGCGGTCAGTGGGCAGATCAACGCGCGGCTGATCCTGATTGCAGGCTGCGAAGTCACCAACACCAGCACCCCCGACAGCCCGGTCAGCGCCCTCGGCACCCTCGATTTTGGCCTTCAGGGACCCACCTGGAACGCGCCGATCAAGGCCAGTCTGGATGGCGACAGCAGCGGCAAACTCAATGTCGCCTGCAACCCTTCGGTCACCGGCTTCACCGTCACCATTGACGGCGGCGCCCACGGTGACGGCAACACCCGGCGCCTGAGCAACGGCCGCCAGACCATTCCCTATCAGCTGTTTGTCGATCCCTCCGGCGCTCGGAGCTACAGCATCGGCCAGCAACACAATTTCGCTGTCACCAGCGCTGCGCAGATACCCATTCCGGTATTCGGCTCGGTGGTGGCGAATACCCGCGCGGTGTCGGCAGGGGTCTATACCGACACCCTGACGGTGACGCTCGACTGGTAAACCCGTAGAGGACGGACACCATGCATACGTTTGCATCAAGGATAGGTTTGTCGTTGCTTGGCCTGGCGCTGGTTTCCAGTGCCAACGCCGCCACCACGGTCACTGGCCAGATCACCTCCAGCCTGATTCTGATCAGCAGTTGTCAGGTCAACGGCGCTGGCGGTTCCACCGGGCTGAACTTCGGTGCGTTGAACTTCGGCACCGCCAACAGCCTGTTCACCACGGCCACCGGGCAAGTGCTGGGCGGTGGCGGCGGGGCACTGTCGATTCTCTGTTCCAGTGGCACCACGCCGACGGTCAAGGTGCGCGCCGGTTCCCATGACGGCATGTCGCCGGGCGGCACGCGAGCGTTGTACGACGGTGTCGCCAATTACGTGCCGTACGACTTGTACACCGATGCCGGGCACTCGCAACTGCTGGCGATCGACGGGACGATCAATCTCGCCGCCAGCACCGGTGTCGCGCAGACGGTGAACCTCTACGGTCAGGCGGTGGGCAAGGCCGGTTTGCCGGCGGGGACTTACACCGACACCGTCGCTGTTGAACTGACGTTCTGATGCCATGCGCCGCCATGGCTGTGCCGCGCTGCTCCTGCTCTGTGCCGGCAGTGCGCCGCTGCCGCTGACCGCAGCGACGAGCCAGAGCTTTCAGGTCAGCGCCACGGTCACTGCCGGGTGTCTGGTGGTGGGCGGGGTGTCGAATTATGGCGGGCTGAACTTCGGTTCACGTTCGGCGCTGGCCACCGGTACCGTGCAGGTCGCGCTGACCGGTGGAGTGCAATTGCAATGCACGCCGGGCGTAACGCTGAGTATGAGCGTCGATGGTGGCCAGTACAACAGCAGCGGCCGGCACATGCAGGTCAACAGCGGCAGCGCGCGGGTAGCGTATGCACTGTTTCGTGATGCGGCTTACAGCCAGAGCCTGGGCATTGGCCAGAGTGTGGCGGTGGCTTACAGCGATGCGAACAACATCAGCCTGCCGATTTACGGTCAGGTGCAATTGCCGGGCAATCAGCCTGGGGGGACGTACAGCGACGTGTTGCAGGTGCAACTGTCGTGGTAAGGCGAAGTTGAATGGCCGACAAGGAGCAGTTTTATGGGGGCAGTTAGGTCACGGCATTCTTTCGTGCGCTGTGTGATGTGGACGATGGTCATGCTTGGGGCAAGCCAGGCACACGCGGCGAGTTCGGTGCTGATCTGGCCGATCGATCCGGTGCTGGAGGCTGATCAACAGGCCAGTGCGCTGTGGCTGGAAAACCGCGGCAGCGAAACCGCCAATCTGCAGATCCGCGTGTTCGGCTGGAGCCAGAGTGGTTTCGCCGAGCAATACCAGAACCAGCGCGACGTGATCGGCAGCCCACCGGTGGCGAAAATCGAACCGGGACAGAAACAACTGGTGCGTCTGACCCGCACCAAGGACGTACCGCCGGGCCAGGAACTGGCCTACCGGATCATCATCGACGAAATTCCTTCCGCACAACCCGCGACCGCTGACGGCGGCAAAACCGCCGCAGCGATCCGCTTCCAGATGCGTTATTCGGTGCCGCTGTTTGCCTATGGCGCCGGGTTATGGAGCAAAGAGGACAGCAGCCGTGCGCGTGATCCCAAGGGCGTTGGCCTGCCGCAGTTGAGCTGGCGCACGGTGGCAGTGGATGGCAAGCCTTATGTCGAAGTGCGCAATCAGGGCGCGGTGCATGCGCGGTTGACCGACGTGGCGATCAAGCAGGCCGGGCAGAGCAAGCCATTGGCCGAAGGGTTGTTGGGTTATGTGCTGCCCGGCGCGGTGATGCGCTGGCCGGCACCGGGGCCGTTGGCCGGTGATTCGGCGTTGCAGGTACGAGTAAATGGCGCGGCACAGGTGCAGAGCATCACGCCCGCCAAGTGAGTGAGTCGTAGCGCGGGCATCTGGCGTCGACGCAAGCGGTATCAGGAGGATTCAGTCCATTGACGGACGTAAAACGCGTATGAACCCAGGACGGGTTCGCCGTATTCAGCGTCCGTTGTGGCTCATCACCGGCGCGTGTTGCCTGATGTTCATTCAACCATCCGGGGCCGGTGATCTGCCGCCGCCACCCAGCGGCATGGAGGCCGTGAGTGATGCACAGTTGTTTCTGGAACTGGTGGTCAACCAGATGAATACCGGGCGCGTAGTGGCGGTGCAGCAGCGCGACGGGCGCTTGTTTTTGCCAGCGACGGCGTTGCGCGAAACCGGCATGAAACTGCCTGACAGCCTCGGCGCCGAGGTCGATCTCGACAGTCTGGCGGGGCTGCACAGTGACTACGACAGTGTTGGTCAACGCTTGCTGCTGGACGTGCCGCCGGACTGGCTGCCGGAACAATTCATCGGCAATCGTCAGGCTTACCCGCGCACCCCGGCGCTGAGCAGTTTCGGCGCGCTGTTCAACTATGACCTGTACCTCAATGACACCGACGATGCCGGCACTTATCTGGCGGCGTGGAACGAAGTGCGGCTGTTCGACAGTTGGGGCACGCTGTCCAACACCGGGCAATACCGGCAAACCTTGTCCAGTGATTCACTCAACACGCTGGACAACGGCTACTTGCGATACGACACCACCTGGCGTTACTCCGACGACGAGCGAATGCTCACCTACGAGGCCGGTGACGTCATCAGCGGTGCTTTGCCGTGGAGCAGTTCGGTGCGTCTGGGCGGCGTGCAGTTTTCTCGGGACTTTGCCGTACGCCCGGATCTGGTGACCTATCCATTACCGCAATTTGCCGGTGAAGCGGCGGTGCCGTCCTCGGTGGATCTGTTTATCAATGGCTACAAGTCCAGCAGCGCAGATTTACAGCCCGGACCGTACACGCTGACCAATATTCCGTTCATCAACGGTGCGGGCGAAGCCGTCGTAGTGACCACTGATGCGCTCGGTCGGCAGGTCTCGACCACGGTGCCGTTCTATGTCACCAGCACTTTGCTGCAAAAAGGCTTGAGCGATTTTTCCGTGGCCGCCGGTACGCTGCGCCGCGACTATGGTTTGAAGGATTTCAACTACGGCCCGGGAGTCACCTCCGGCAGCCTGCGCTATGGCTTCAGCGACAGTTTCACCCTGGAAAGCCATGCCGAAGCGGCCGATTCGCTGACACTGGGCGGCCTCGGCGGCAATTGGCAGCTCGGTAACTTCGGTGTACTCAACAGCGCTGTGAGTCAAAGCCGTTTCGACGGCGAGGGCGGTCAGCAATTAAGCCTGGGCTATCAGTACAGCAACCAGCGTTTCAGCTTTTCCTATCAGCGGCTGCAACGTCATGATCAATACGCCGATCTGAGCGTGGTCGACAGCCCGTACATCAGTCTTAGCCGGCGCAGCGAGCAAGCGACCCTGAGCCTTAACCTCGAACGATGGGGCAGTCTCGGCGCGGGTTATTTCGATGTGCGCGCGGCGGACGATTCGCGCACGCGGCTGCTCAACCTCAGCTGGAGCAAACCGTTGTGGCGCAACAGCAGTTTCTACTTGTCGGCCAACCGTGAGATCGGCGACAGCAACTGGGCGGTGCAGGCGCAACTGGTGATTCCGTTCGATTTGCGCGGCAGCCTGGCGATCAGCAGTGATCGCGGTAAAACCGGGCAGAGCCAGCAGCGAGTCAACTACAGCCGCGCGGTGCCGACCGAGGGCGGCGTGGGTTTCAATCTGGGTTACGCCAAGGGTGACGGCGCTGATTATCGTCAGGCCGACGTCACCTGGCGTCTGCAATCCGTCCAGTTGCAGGCCGGTGTCTACGGCACTTCCGACGCCGAAACCCGTTGGGCCGATGCCAGTGGTTCACTGGTGTGGATGGACCGTCAGGTGTTTGCTGCCAACCGCATCGACGACGCCTTTGTGGTAGTCAGCACCGATGGCTTTGCCGACATTCCGGTGCGCTACGAAAACCAGCAGGTCGGCCAGACCGACAAGAACGGGCATTTGCTGGTGCCGTGGAGCAGCGCTTATTACCGCGGCAAGTATGAAATCGATCCCCTTAATCTGCCGGCCAACGTGCGCAGCCCCAACGTCGAACAACGCATTGCCGTGCGCCGAGGCAGCGGTTATCTGCTGGAGTTTCCGCTGAGTCGGGTGATTGCCGCGAGCATCGTTCTGGTCGATGCGCAGCAGCGCGAGTTGCCACTGGGCGCGGGCGTGCTGCACGAGCAAAGTGGCGCGCGGACGGTGGTTGGCTGGGACGGGCTGGTCTATCTGGAAAACCTGCAGGCGCAGAACTCGCTGCAAGTGACGCTGGCCGACGGCAAAACCTGTCAGGCGCAGTTCAGTGTCGATCTGAATCAGGATCAGGTGCCGTTGATTGGCCCGCTGGTGTGTCAATGATCCGCGCGCGCTTGCTTCTGTTGCTGGCGCTGATGTTGCCGGCGGCGGTGCAGGCTGCGTGTTCGGTAGTCAGCACCACGCCGGCGGCGTTCGGTATGCTCAGTTCGATCGCCGTGCGCACGACTTCGCAACCCAGTTCCACACTGAATGCCGGTTTGAGTTGCACCGGTTCGTTGCTGTCCCTGCTGACCAGCAACGACCACTTCTGGGGCACCGTTTCATCGACCCAGAGTGGTTTGGTCGGGCCGACCGGCGATGTCATCAATTACACGATCTACGCCAATAACAGCACCAGTTACCCGCTGACGCGCGGCACGGCCTATGACTTTGCGCGCAACGGCATCATCGATGCTCTGGGCCTGCTCAACGGTACGACGCCGAAAACCGTGCCGCTCTATCTCGGTACAACCATTGGCAGCAACGTCGCCGCCGGGGTGTATACCGAGACCCTGAGCATTTTCTGGAGCTGGAATTACTGTTCGGGGATCGGCATCGGTGCCATCTGCCTCGGGCGCGATATTGCCAACGGCACGACCTCGCTGACGGTGAATCTGACGGTGTCCAACGACTGCACGATTACCGCGCCGAACATTGCCTTCGGCAGCGCGCCGGTGGTCAGCGCTTTTACGCCGGTGACCGGACAGACGATCAATCTGGCCTGCACCAAGGGCAGCGCTTACACCGTGGGATTGAGCGACGGGCAGAACGCGGTGAGTGTCGGCGGGCGGCGACGGATGATTTCCGGGAGCAATTATCTGGCCTACGATATTTTCAAAAGCGCCGGTACCACGCGCTGGGGCAGTGTCGGCACGGCACGGCGGGCGAGTACCGATGCCGAGGTCAATCCGGGTAACGGGTTGGGCACGGGCAGCCAGATTTTCAACTACAACGCGAAAATCTACACCGACCAGACCACGCCGCCGGCGGGCACTTATCTGGACAATGTGGTGCTCGACGTGGGTTTCTGAGCTGACACTATCCTTTGTAGGAGCTATCGAGTGAAACGAGGCTGCGATCTTTTGATCTTGCCCTTAAGAACAAGATCAAAAGATCGCAGCGTGCCGCAGCTCCTACATAGAACAGCGGTGTTTTCAGAATTGCAGCGATTGCTTGAGCTGTTGCGCCGCCGGCGTATCGACCGGGCTGACCATGGCGTAGTTGTACCCGCCGCCCGACCAGTATTCGGCCTGCAAGTCGCCATCACTGCGACTTCCACGGGGCAAAAAGGTGTTCTTCGGTCCCGGCGGGCGTACGTAAAAGCTCACCTTATGCCCGCTGCCATCTTCATACATGACCATCGCCGCCGGACCTTCGTCAGTGCTGAGCAGACGGCCGCTGACCGGTTCATACCCGGCCGCCTTCAGATCAGGCAAGCGACTGGCCCGGGTGAAATAGCGGTCGAGCCAGCGTTGCATGTCGCCGTCGCTGTCGACTTTGTAATCCGCTGGCAGCATGCCTTGCTGAGCAATCAAGCGATAAGCCTGCAAGGCGTCGGTCATCGGCAGCATTGTCGAGCGCACGAGGGTCATTTCCCGCACCTGCCAGCCACTGAAGCCGCCGACGCTGACCGCGATCAGCAACACCGCGGCGCTGGCCAGATGACGACGTGACTGACGCTGGCGGCGCTGGCGGATCATCGCCGGATCAAGCGCTGGATTGGCCGGTTGCTGCAACGCGCCGCTTAGTGCCGCGCGCAATTGCTGGGCATCCTGTTGCCAGGCGCGAACCTGCGCCGCTTCATCCGGGTGACTGGCCAACCAGGTCTCCAGCACACGCCGGTCGGCGTCGCTGAGCTGGTGGTCGACATAGGCGTGCAGGTCACGCTCGTTGGGAGGCAGGCTGATCATTTGAGTATCCGCAAAGAAGGGCTGCTGATTTCGCCGTCGCTGAGTTGGCGCAAGGCCTGACGGGCACGGGACAGGCGCGACATCACGGTGCCGATCGGGGCGCCGAGAATCTCGGCGACCTCTTTATAGGAAAGGCCTTCCACCGAAACCATCAGCAGCAGGGCGCGCTGTTCGCTGGGCAGACGGTCGAAGGCTTGCAGGGTCGACTGGGCGATGACGGTACGCTCCACCGAAGGTTCGGCATCGTCGCGACCGGTGAAAAACTCGAGCATGCGCGCATAGCGTCGCGAGCGGCGATGGGCGTCGAGAAACTGTCGATAGAGGATCGCAAACAGCCAGGCGCGCAAGTCGCCGTCGGCGCGTTTATCACCCCAACTCGACAGCGCCCGCTCAAGGCTGGCCTGCACCAGATCGTCGGCGCTGCTGCTGTTGCGTGTCAGTGACACGGCAAAGCGGCGCAATCTGGGAATGATTTCTCTCAACTGTTCGTCGAATTCGCTCATGAAATTCTGCTAGTCACTACGCTGTGGACTAGGGAGACGCCCGCCGTTGGAGGTTATTCCACGTTCGGAAAAATAAATACCGTCGTGTGGAATAAACCCGGACGAGGCGCGTCTTGCTGATTCTTCCTACTTGTGGCCGATGGCCCTGGAGTTTTTCATGGTTGATCGTTCATCACCCGATTCGGCAACGCCCGGCGGGCCGCAGCGCCCGCCACTGAGTGCGGCGAGCCTGATTCTGCGTCTGGGCGGCATTGCCGTGGTAGTCGCTGCTGTGGCCGGGGCGTTTGCCTACGTTCACGGTAGCTTTGACCCACAACGGCTGACGCCAAAAGCGCTGGTCGATGTGCTGGAGAAGAACAACGGCGTGCATCCCGGGTTTCGCCGCAACCACGCCAAAGGCGTGTGCGTGATCGGGCATTTCGAGAGCAGTGGTGAGGCGCGGGTGTTTTCCACTGCGCAGGTGTTCAACGAGCCGCAAACTCCGGTGGTCGGGCGCTTTGCGCTGCCCGCGGGCAATCCCTATGCGCCGGACAGCAGCGTGCCGATTCGCAGTCTGGCGCTGCGTTTCACCCAGGCCAATGGGCAGCAGTGGCGCACCGGGATGAACAGCATGCCGGTGTTCCCGGTCGGTACGCCTGAGGCGTTTTATCAATTGCAGCAGGCGCAGTCGCCGGATCCGGCCACTGGTAAACCTGATCCGAGCAAGGTCCCGGCATTCTTTGCCTCGCACCCGGAAGCCGTGCCGTTTCTGACCTGGGTGAAAACCGCCAAACCCTCGGCCAGTTATGCCACTGAAACTTACAACAGCGTCAATGCGTTTTATCTGGTCGACGCCAGCGGTAAAAAACAGGCCGTACGCTGGAGCATGACGCCGTTGGCAAGGGACGCTGCGGGCGCCAGTGCACCTGAGGGCGGCGATTTTCTCGAGAAGGATCTGGTGCAACGATTGGCGTCCGCGCCGCTGCGTTTTCAGTTGAATATCACCCTGGCCAACCCTGAGGATCCGGTGAACGACGCCAGCAAGACCTGGCCAGCCGGGCGCAGAGTGTTGAACGCCGGCACGCTGGTGCTGGAGAAAACCCAGCCGCAACTGAGCGGCGAATGCCGTGATATCAACTACGACCCGTTGGTGTTGCCGGCCGGGATTCAAGGCTCCGACGACCCGTTACTCGCGGCCCGTTCCGCCGGTTACGCCGATTCCTATCTGCGTCGCACCAGCGAAGTCAGCCAGTTGCCCGCTGCCAAACAGGAGGCTCGTCCATGAGAACCCAACCGACGCATTTCGCCCTGTTGGCGCGGCTGCTGCATTGGCTGATGGCACTGATGATCATTGCCATGCTGTTTATCGGTGCCGGCATGGTCACCTCGGTTTCCGAGCGGCATGAATGGCTGATCCATCTACACAAACCGCTGGGCATCGCGATACTGGCGCTGGTGATTGTGCGTTTGCTCGTGCGGCTGACCACGCGCCAGCCACCGTTGCCAGCGGATCTCCCGGGCTGGCAGGTGCTGGCGGCCAAGGCTTCGCATCTGCTGTTGTATGCGTTGATGCTGGTGTTGCCGTTGCTGGGCTGGGCGATGATCAGCGCTTCGGGTGAACCGGTGATGCTCAGCACATCGTTGCAGTTGCCATCGATCGTTCCGGCCGACGCGCAGCTATTCGCGTTTCTGCGCAAGGCTCACGGGTATCTGGCCTATCTGTTGTTCCTGACGGTGCTGTTGCATCTGGCGGCGGCGCTGTTTCATGGCTGGATTCGCCGCGACGAGGTGCTCGACAGCATGTTGCGCGGTCGCGATCGCGGCTAACCCGTTTGCGTGGCGCATCGAGCCGGTGCGCCGCTTTTCAGGGTCAGCCACCAGTACGCCAGCGCCACTGCGTTGATGCTGGCGCCGAGCAGACACACGCCGATCCAGCCGGCCCACGCGTAAATCGCGGTCGAGCCGATGGAGCCGAGTGCGCTGCCGATCGAGTAGAACAGCATGTAACCGGCGGTGAGACGGCTTTGCGCTTCGGGACGCACGCTGTAGATCATGCTCTGGCTGGTGACGTGCACGGCTTGCAAACCCAGATCGAGGGTTATCACGCCGAGCAGCAAGGCCCACAGCGAGGATTGAGTGAGGGCGATCGGCAGCCACGAGGCGAGCATCAGCAACAGCGAAAGACCGCTGACCCATTGCCCGAGACCGCGATCCGCCAGATGCCCGGCCCGTGCGGCGGCCAGCGCACCGGCGGCACCGGCCAGCCCGAACAGTCCGATTTCACTGTGCGACAAGGACAGTGGCGGCGCGGCCAGCGGCAACACCATCGGCGTCCACAGCACCATCGCGCTGGCGAAGGTCAGCAGGGCAAGGATTGCGCGATGGCGCAGCACTGGTTCTTCTTTGAACAAACTGAAAACCGAGGCGATCAGTGCAATGTAGCCAGTCGCCGGTTGTGGCGATTCATGCTTGGGTAGAACTCGAAACAGCAGCAACGCCATCACCAGGGTCAGCCCGGCTGATAGAAAGTAGATCGCTCGCCATCCGGCCAGATCGGCCATGCCGCCGGCGACCGTGCGTGCCAGCAAGATGCCGACGACGATACCGCTGGTGACCACACCGACCACGCGCCCGCGTTGTGTAGGGATCGCCAGTGTGGCGGCGTAAGCCACCAACACCTGCGTCACTACGGCGAGCAGCCCCGTCAACGTCATGCCGAGCAACAGCCAGACACTGCTGGGCGCCAGCGCGATCATCAACAAGGACGCTGCCGACAGCAGGGTTTGAGTGACGATCAATCGGCGTCGATTGAGCAGATCGCCGAGGGGCACCAGTAACACCAGGCCGATGCCGTAGCCGATTTGCGTCAGGGTTATGACGATGCCGATGGTCGCCGGCGACATCGCAAACGCCTCGGCCATGGCGTCCAGCAATGGCTGTGCGTAATACACATTGCCTACGGCCAGACCGCAGGCCACAGAGAAAAGCAAAACGGCGCTGCTTTTGAGAGGTTTCATATCCCGCATCCTTTTAGGTTTCAAAATAAAACCTCGATCACGGTATTGATTCAGGTTTTATTTTGCAACCTGTTTGCGCGAAAGTACGAATGGCAGAAAGCAAAAGATCGCAGACAAGCTGCGATCTTTTCAGGGAGGGAGGAGGTTATCAGCGCAGGGTATCGACCATGTCAGCGATGGTCGTCAGCACATCTTTGCCCAACTGTTTTGAGCGCTTGCCCGACCACCCGGTTACTTTGTCGGGATGGTCGTCGTGATCCTTGAACGGCATCTCCAGAGTCAACGACAGGCAGTCGTATTTCTGCCCGACGCTGTTGCACGCCAGGGTCATGTTGGCCTGGCCCGGTTCGTCGCGGGTGTAGCCGTGCTTGGTCTGGAAGTCTTTGGTGGTGTGTTTCAAGTGGCTGCGGAAATGCTCTTCGAGCTTTTCGATACGCGGCGTGTAACCCGGATTGCCTTCGCAACCGGCGGTGAACACGTGAGGGATTTCTTCGTCACCATGTACGTCGAGGAACAGATCGACGCCATACTTTTCCATCTGCTGTTGTACGAAAAGTACCTCGGGGCTGATGTCCTGACTGGCGTTCTGCCAGGCGCGATTCAAGTCCTGGCCCATCGCGTTGGTGCGCAAGTGTCCATGGAACGCACCGTCGGGATTCATGTTCGGCACCAGGTACAAATCAGCGCTTGCCAGCAGTTTGTTCAGCACAGGATCGTCGTGTCTTTCCAAGCGTTCGATCACGCCTTCCATAAACCATTCGGCCATGTGTTCGCCCGGATGCTGTTGAGCAATGATCCAGACTTTGCGCTGGCCTTCGGCGCCGCTGCCTTTACGCAGCAACTGAATATCGCGACCTTCGATACTCTTGCCGGTCGCCAGCAATTCGGTGCCGGCCTTGCTCAGGGCCTGGTCGATCAGCCAGTCGTGACGGCCACGGCTATAGGGTTCGAAGTAGGCGAACCAGGCGTGGGTTTGCTCGGCTTCGAGGCAAAAGCGCAGGCTGTCACCTTCAAAGCTGGTTGGAATGCGGAACCAGTTGACGTGGTCGTAGGAGGCGACCGCCTGATAGCCAGTCCAGGCTTTGTTATAGGAAGATTGACTCGCGTTGACCAGGCGAAACCAGTGCTCCTGATGAACATGCAGACCGCTGGCCTTGAAGTGGAACCACTGAAAATGGGCGCTGCGTGTGTCCGGGCGAATGGCCAGGACCGGATTGAGCGGGTTGCTGATGTCGATGACTTGGATGTTGCCGCTGTCGAAGTTGGCGCTGATGTCGAACGAAGATTTGGCCACGGTCATAATCGATTCCTGAATATGATTTTTATGGCCGTTACTTTACACGCAGGCAGGGCTGAAACCGAGGGGAATTGCGGGGTGTGGCGGGGGGCGTCCTCCATGACGCGCAAGCAGCTTAGAGACTGTGCGATTGATTCTCAAGTGCTAATTGTCATTAGTTTGCCCCAATGTGGCGGGGCCCGGCTTGCCAAGCGATATTCTTTTGATATTATCCGCGCCATCGAATTTGCAGCACTTAAAGACTTCATTAGCCTGAAGACACAAGCCCGAAAAACGGGCAAAAAAAGACCCGGCAAAAAGCCGGGTCAAAAACCGTGATTAGCCTGATGAGGAGATAGTCCAGAAGACCGACCTAAGGTCTCTGGTCCATCGACTGATCTCGCGACCAGCTGCATGCAATAATAATCATTATCATTTGCAAGTCAAATGTTTTTATCTGCGCGATGGGGAAATTCTTTCCCGCCCGCCCGCCCGCCCGCGCTCGCGTTCCTCTCAGGCTTCATTGCCATCGAGCGAATGGTCAACCATCGCCCGCGCCATATCCACCATGTGCACCACTGAAAATGCCAGATCGCGACTCGCGCCTTGCAGGTTTTCGGCTGCCTTGAACGCAGTGGCTGCCGCACAGCGCAGCAGGTCCGAGGCGTGCACCAGAGCTTCTTCGCCACTGAGATGGCGCCTGACATCGAAAAAACGCTCGTCGACCTCCGGTTCTGACACAGCTGGTTTCAAGTAATAGTCCAGAGCTCGCTGCGCTGCCGCATTGCCCTGGGGAGAGGTGAAGTTGGTGTCCATTTGCAGGTCGGGCAAGTCTTTGCTGCTGATATTCATGATGAAGAAGCACTCCTTGGGCGATTGAAAATCCGTGCTTTCAGAATAGTACTCTGTGTAGTTGTGACCAGAATTTAAATACTACAATATGTGTTTTGCTGGCCGAAGGCGTCGACGTAAGGTGCTGCACATGGATAAATGGATTGAGTTGGTCAAGGCCAAGATGAGTGAGCTCAAAATCACTCAAACAGAGCTCGGAGAGCGCGTCGGCATGTCCCAGGGCGGGATCGGCCATTGGCTGAACAAGCGTCGCGAACCCGGCATCACTGAAATGAACCGCGTGCTGCAGGCGCTGGGCATGGATTTCCTTGAAGTGGTGTTGGTGATCCGGGAACCGCAAATAACACCTGACGACGACATGCCGCTGGCGCAGAAGTACAACCCGTACTTCCGTTACCCGGTCAGCGATTGGCAAACGACCTGCGAGGTTCGCGAAAGCGATCCGGCGTCCTACACGAAGGCATCAGGCAAGCAGCGTTTCGAACTGACGGATTACCACGCGCGAGGCCCGGCGTTCTGGCTGACGGTGACGGGCGATTCGATGACCGCTCCCAGTGGCCAGAGCATCGCCGAAGGCATGCTGATTCTGGTCGACCCGGCGGCCGAAGCGGTGCCCGGCAAACTGGTGATCGCCCAGTGGCCCGACAGCGCTGAGGCGATTTTTCGCAAACTCGACGAAGAGGGCGGCCAGCGTTACCTGGTGCCGCTCAATCCGACCTGGCCGAAAGCCCTACTGACCGATGAGTGTCGAATCATCGGTGTTGTGGTTCAGGCAACGGCGCGTTACTAGTCAGATCGATCCTCGCCTGGCGTAGGATCGATCTCCCGTTCACACTGCTTCCAGTTCAACCAAAGCGCTGCCTTCGCCGACCATTTCGCCTTCCTGGCAATACAGCGCTTTGATCACCCCGGCATGCGGCGCACGGATGCTGTGTTCCATCTTCATTGCTTCCAGCACCACCAGTTGTGCACCGGCCTCGACCGATTGCCCAGCCTCGACCAGCACACGGACAATGCTGCCGTTCATTGGCGCGGTCAGTCCGCCCTCATGGCTGTGACTGGCTTCGACGGCGCTGATCGGGTCGTACGTTTCGATGCGCCGCAACTCGCCTTCCCATTGCAGGTACAGAGAATCGCCCTGGCGGATGGCACGTAACGTACGACGAACGCCGTCGTGTTCGACGATGAGTGCTTCGCCGGACAGTCTGGTCTGATCATCGGTACTCAGCGTCAGCGCTCGATCCTGCCCCTCGCAGCTCAAATGCAGGGTGATTTCTCGTGGCAGACCCGCACGCAGTCCGGTGTTGACAGACCATGGTGAAGCAGGATCATCCTGACGCGCCAATTGCGCCAGACTCTGCGCCACGGCCTGCGCCGCCGCGTTCCAGAACGCATCGCTCAACGTGCCCGGAGCAGGCAGCAATTGCTCCTGATAACGCGGAATAAACCCGGTATCCAGTTCCGCTGCCGCAAACGCCGGGTGCGCGATGATCCGCCGCAAGAAGTTGATGTTGGTTTTCAATCCGCCAATCGCAAACTCGTCGAGCATGCTCAACAAGCGCAACCGGGCCTGTTCGCGATCCTCGCCCCAGGCAATCAGCTTGCCGAGCATCGGGTCGTAGAACGGCGAAATCTCATCGCCTTCCTCAACCCCGCTATCGACTCGACGCCCGGGCCCTTCATCGGACTCGCGATACAAATCCAAACGTCCGGTTGCCGGCAGAAAGTCATTTGAAGGATCTTCGGCATACAAGCGCACTTCAATTGCATGGCCGTTAAGCGGCACCTGTTCCTGAGTGATCGGCAACGCTTCACCGCGGGCAACGCGGATTTGCCAAGCAACCAGATCCAGGCCGGTGATGGCCTCGGTCACCGGGTGCTCCACCTGCAGGCGCGTGTTCATCTCCATAAAGAAGAATTCGCCCCGCGCATCCAGCAAAAACTCCACCGTACCGGCGCCGACATAACCGATTGCCTGCGCCGAACGCACCGCCGCTTCGCCCATCGCCCGACGCAGTTCCGGGGACAGGCCCGGTGCCGGCGCTTCTTCGACGACTTTCTGGTGACGGCGCTGAATCGAGCAGTCACGCTCATTCAGATACAAGCAGTTGCCATGCTGATCGGCGAACACCTGAATTTCCACATGACGCGGTTTCAGCAGATATTTTTCCACCAGCATCCGCGAATCGCCAAACGACGACTGCGCTTCACGCTGGGCCGAGGCGAGGGCTTCGGCCAATTGGCTGACGTCCTCGACGACTTTCATGCCCTTGCCGCCACCGCCGGCCGTGGCTTTGAGCAGCACCGGATAACCGATGCGTTCGCAGGCATCGCGGAAGGTCTCGAGATCCTGGGCTTCGCCGTGATAACCCGGCACCAGTGGCACGCCGGCAGTTTCCATCAGCGCTTTGGCGGCGGACTTGCTGCCCATCGCATCAATGGCCGAGGCCGGCGGGCCGAGGAAAATCAAACCGGCCGCTTCAATGGCGCGAGCGAATCCGGCATTTTCCGAGAGAAACCCGTAACCCGGATGAATCGCCTGCGCGCCACTGGCCTTGGCCGCCGCGATCAGTTTGTCGATTTGCAGATAACTGTCGGCCGCTTTGCTACCACCGAGATCGACGCGAACGTCCGCTTCACGGCTGTGCCGCGCTTCACGGTCGGTGGCGCTGTGCACGGCGACCGTGGTCAGGCCCAGCGCTTTGGCGGTGCGCATTACGCGGCAAGCAATTTCGCCACGGTTGGCCACCAGCAGAGTGGTGATAACAGGTGCGCTCATCAACGCGGCTCCTTGGTGGTGGTTGCGGCTTGCCAGCTCGGCGGACGTTTTTGCAGAAAAGCGCGCAGACCTTCCTGGCCTTCCGGGCTGACGCGGATGCGGGCGATGGCGTTCTCGGTGTAGCGGCGCAGCGCCGGGGTCAGCGCGCCGTTGCCGACTTCACGCAGCAAATCCTTGCTGGCGCGCATCGCGGCGGGGCTGTTGAGCAGCAGGTTGTTGGTCCACTGTTCGACTTGCTGATCCAGTTCAGCGGCCGGATAGCTGTCGGACAACAAACCGATTTCCCGCGCACGCTGACCGCCAAAACGTTCGGCGGTCAGCGCATAACGCCGCGCAGCGCGCTCGCCAATCGCTTGCACCACAAACGGACTGATGACTGCCGGCGCCAGACCAATTCGCACTTCCGACAGGCAGAATTGCGCATCATCGGCGCCAATCGCCATGTCGCAGCAACTGATCAACCCCAGCGCGCCACCGAATGCTGCGCCTTGAACGACGGCCACGGTCGGGATTTTCAGTTTGGCGAGGTTGTACATCAGCTCCGCGAGTTCGCGGGCGTCGTCGAGGTTGGTGTGGTAATCGAGTTCGGCCGATTGCTGCATCCACGCCAGATCGGCGCCGGCACTGAAGTGCTTGCCACGGCCACGCACCAGCAGGAAACGCAGGCTGGCATCACTGGCGACCTTGTCGAGTGCGAGGATCAGCTCGCGGATCATCTCGGCGTTGAACGCGTTGTTCTTTTCCGCGCGGTTGAGCCACAGCGTCGCGAAACCCCGTGGGTCGTTTTGCAGTTCGAGGGTGTTGAAATCACTCATGAGATTCTCCCGATCACATCCGGAACACGCCGAAGCGGCTCGGTTCGATTGGCGCGTTCAGCGACGCGGACAAGGCCAGGGCCAGCACATCGCGGGTCTGCGCCGGGTCGATGACGCCGTCGTCCCACAGCCGAGCGCTGGAATAGTAGGGGTGACCCTGCTCTTCGTACTGGTCGAGGATCGGTTGTTTGATCTCTGTTTCTTGCTCGGCACTGAAGTTTTGGCCACTGCGTTCAGCCTGTTCACGCTTGACCTGCACCAACACGCCCGCCGCCTGTTCGGCACCCATCACGCCGATTCGCGCGTTTGGCCACATCCACAGGAAACGCGGATCGTATGCGCGCCCGCACATGCCGTAGTTCCCGGCACCAAAGCTGCCGCCGATGATCACGGTGAATTTCGGCACTTTCGCGCAAGCCACGGCGGTTACCAGTTTGGCGCCATGTTTTGCGATACCGCCGGCCTCGTATTTCTGGCCGACCATGAAACCGGTGATGTTCTGCAAAAACAGCAGCGGAATACCGCGCTGGCAGGCCAGTTCGATAAAGTGCGCACCTTTCTGTGCGGCTTCGGCGAAGAGAATGCCGTTGTTCGCCAGAATCGCGATCGGGTAACCGTGCAGATGCGCAAAGCCACACACCAGCGTGGTGCCGAACAAAGCCTTGAATTCATCGAACACCGAACCGTCGACCAGTCGCGCAATCACTTCGCGCACATCGAACGGCTGCTTGGCATCGGCGGAAACCACGCCATATAACTCGTCAGCGGCGTACAGCGGCGCAATCGGCGTACGTTGCTGCACTTCACCGAGCTTGCGCCAGTTGAGGTTGGCGACGCTGCGGCGGGCGAGGGCGAGGGCATGTTCGTCGCTCTCGGCGTAATGGTCGGCGACCCCGGAAATCTTGCAGTGCACATCGGCGCCGCCCAGATCTTCGGCGCTGACCACTTCGCCGGTCGCAGCTTTCACCAGCGGCGGGCCGGCGAGGAAAATCGTCGCCTGATTGCGCACCATGATTGCTTCGTCGGCCATCGCCGGCACATAAGCACCACCCGCAGTGCAAGAGCCCATGACCACGGCAATCTGCGGAATGCCCATTGCGCTCATGTTGGCCTGGTTGAAGAAGATCCGCCCGAAATGCTCGCGATCCGGAAACACTTCGTCCTGACGCGGCAGGTTGGCGCCGCCGGAGTCCACCAGATAAATACATGGCAGACGATTCTGCTGAGCGATGGTTTGTGCGCGCAGGTGTTTCTTCACGGTCAGCGGATAATACGAACCACCCTTAACCGTCGCATCGTTGGCGACGATCATGCATTCGACGCCTTCTACCCGACCGATCCCGGCAATCACACCGGCAGCCGGCACGTCTTCGCCATATACGGCGTGGGCGGCAAGTTGGCTGATTTCGAGAAACGGCGAGCCCGGATCGAGCAAGCGATTGATGCGCTCACGCGGCAGCAATTTGCCGCGCGAGGTGTGACGTTCCTGAGCTTTCGCGCCGCCACCCTGCGCCACTTGGGCGAGCAGCGTGTGCAGGGCGTCGACCTGTTTGAGCATCGCCGCGCTGTTGGCAGCGAACTCCGCTGAACGGGGATTGAGCTGAGTGTGCAGAATCATGGCTTACTCCGTAAGCAGCTACGAGTTGCAAGCTTGGAGCGGCAAGTTAAAGCTGTTCTCTTGCAGCTTGAAACTTGCAGCTCGCCGCTGACGAAATTCATTTCGTTTCGTTGAACAGTTCGCGACCGATCAGCATGCGACGGATCTCACTGGTGCCGGCGCCGATTTCGTACAGCTTGGCGTCACGCAGCAAGCGGCCAGCCGGGAATTCATTGATGTAACCGTTACCGCCGAGAATCTGGATCGCGTCGAGGGCCATTTGTGTGGCGCGTTCGGCGGTGTAGAGGATCACCCCGGCGGCATCCTTGCGGGTGGTTTCGCCGCGTTCGCAAGCTTGGGCGACTGCATAGAGGTAGGCGCGGCTGGCGTTGAGTTGGGTGTACATGTCGGCGACTTTGCCCTGGATCAGCTGGAATTCGCCGATGCTCTGGCCGAACTGTTTGCGGTCGTGGATGTACGGCACGATCAGGTCCATGCACGACTGCATGATCCCGGTCGGGCCGCCGGACAGTACGACGCGTTCGTAATCGAGGCCGCTCATCAGCACTTTCACGCCGCCGTTGAGCACGCCGAGGATGTTTTCTTCCGGCACTTCAACGTCATCGAAAAACAGTTCGCAGGTGTTGGAGCCGCGCATGCCGAGTTTGTCGAACTTGTTGCTGCGGCTGAAGCCTGTCCAGTCGCGCTCGACGATGAAGGCGGTGATGCCGTGCGCGCCTTTTTCCAGTTCGGTCTTGGCGTAGATCACGTAGGTGTTGGCGTCTGGGCCGTTGGTGATCCAGGTTTTGCTGCCATTAAGGACGTAACGGTCGCCGCGTTTGTCCGCGCGCAATTTCATCGAGACCACGTCAGAACCGGCATTCGGTTCGCTCATCGCCAATGCGCCGACGTGCTCGCCGCTGATCAGCTTCGGCAGGTATTTGCTTTTCTGTTCGTGGTTACCGTTGCGGTTGATCTGGTTGACGCAGAGGTTGGAATGCGCGCCATAAGACAGCGCCACCGAAGCCGAACCGCGACTGATTTCTTCCATCGCCACCACGTGCGCCAGGTAACCCAGGCCCGCGCCGCCGTACTCTTCCGGCACGGTGATGCCGAGCAGGCCCATGTCACCGAACTTGCGCCACATGTCGGCAGGGAACAGGTTGTCGCTGTCGATCTGCGCGGCGCGCGGAGCGATCTCCTTGGCGACAAAGGACTGAACCTGATCGCGCAGCATGTCGATGGTTTCACCGAGGGCGAAGTTCAGGGATGGGTAGCTCATGGGTCACCTTTTGGCTTTTTTGTAGGGTGGGGAGGGCAGTCACTTGGCTCTCACCTTTACGTTAACGTAAGCCTGTGACGGATGGCTGTCAATCGCCCTTTACGTTAACGGCAACTTGAGCGAGAGTAGGGGCCGTTCAAGATTGAAACGGAGCAGGCCTTGTGGGAGCGAGCCTGCTCGCGAAAGCGTCAGATCAGGCAACATGGATGTTGAATCCGCTGGCCTCTTCGCGAGCAGGCTCGTTCCCACAGGGTTAAATCCGGCAAAACCCACTAATAAAGACAATAGGGGTCGTCATGGATCAACCCAGTGCAAACCCGCAGCGCAGCTACACCCGTGGTTCACAGGACAAAGCTTTGCTGGCGATGACCATCGGGCAGAAGTTCGATCACACGGCCGCGCAATACCCCGACGGTGAAGCGCTGGTGGTGCGCCATCAGCAGCTGCGCTATTCCTGGCGACAACTGGCCGACGCAGTCGATCTGCACGCCAGAGCGCTGCTGGCTTTGGGTTTGCAGGTCGGCGATCGCCTCGGTATCTGGGCGCCGAACTGCGCGCAGTGGTGCATCACTCAATTCGCCACGGCGAAAATCGGCGTGATACTGGTTAACGTCAACCCGGCCTATCGCAGCTCTGAACTCGAATACGTACTCAAACAATCCGGCTGCCAATGGCTGGTCTGCGCCGGGGCGTTCAAGTCCTCCAATTACCACGGCATGTTGCAGGGACTGGTGCCGGAACTGGCCGAGCAACCCATCGGCCAATTGCGCAGCGAACGCCTCCCCGAACTGCGTGGGGTAATCAGCCTTGACGCGCAACCACCGTCAGGTTTTCTGCCGTGGTCGCAACTGGCCGATCTGGCCACCAGAATCTCTCCCGATCAACTACACGAATGCAGCGACAGTCTGCACTTCGATCAGCCGGTGAACATCCAGTACACCTCCGGCACCACCGGTTTCCCCAAAGGCGCAACCCTCAGCCACTACAACATCCTCAATAACGGTTACATGGTCGGTGAAAGCATCGGCCTGACCCCGAGCGATCGCCTGGTGATCCCGGTGCCGCTGTACCACTGCTTCGGCATGGTCATGGGCAACCTCGGCTGCATCACCCACGGCAGCACGATGATTTACCCCAACGACGCGTTCGATCCATTGCTGACCCTGCAAACCGTCGCCGAAGAAAAAGCCACCGGCCTTTATGGCGTACCGACCATGTTCATCGCCATGCTCGACCAGCCGCAACGCGGCGAATTCGATCTGTCGAGCCTGCGCACCGGCATCATGGCCGGTGCGACGTGCCCGATCGAAGTGATGCGTCGGGTCATCAGCGAGATGCACATGAGCGAAGTGCAGATCGCCTACGGCATGACCGAAACCAGCCCGGTGTCGCTGCAAACCGGTCCGAACGATGAGCTGGAGTTACGCGTGACAACCGTCGGCCGCACCCAGCCACAGCTGGAAAGCAAGATCATCGACGAGGCCGGCAACCTCGTGCTGCGCGGCACCATCGGCGAACTGTGCACCCGTGGCTACAGCGTGATGCTCGGCTACTGGAGCAATCCGCAGGCCACCGCTGAAGCCATCGATGAGGCGGGCTGGATGCACACCGGAGACCTGGCGAGCATGAACGAGGAGGGTTACGTCAACATCGCCGGGCGTAACAAAGACATGATCATCCGTGGTGGCGAGAACATTTATCCGCGTGAGCTGGAAGAGTTTTTCTTCACCCATCCGGCGGTGGCGGACGTTCAGGTGATTGGCATTCCGTGCTCGCGTTACGGCGAGGAGATTGTCGCCTGGATCAAATTCCACCCTGGTCACAACGCTTCCGAACTGGAGCTGCAAACCTGGTGCAAGGAGCGCATCGCGCACTTCAAGACGCCACGGCACTTCAAATTCGTTGAAGAGTTTCCGATGACGGTCACGGGCAAGATTCAGAAATTCAGGATGCGTGAGATCAGTATCGAAGAGCTGCGCGAAAAGCAGGCCTGACACAAAACTTAATGTGATGACAATCTAATGTGGGAGCGAGCCTGCTCGCGAATGCAGTGTGTCATTCAGCGCAGATGTGTCTGATACACCGCTTTCGCGAGCAGGCTCGCTCCCACAGGGATTAGCGGTGTTGGAAAGAGGAATCACAGAAAGCACAAAGGGGAGCCGAAGCTCCCCTTTAATTTTGTCGTCGCGTGCTCTTTTTTATTATTGAGGGTCGGTCTGTTGTTGTTTTTGGCAACCGTGGCCCTTTACCGCTGTTTTTGGCGACCCCCATCCGGGGTCAAGAGCAAACGTATTTTTTTGAGCGCTGATCTGCTTTCTCGCTAAGCGATCCAACCGATTCGGGAGCTACCTGAAGGTAGTTTTATTGTTCTCTGCCCGGTTGCGGGTCACTCCTGAGAGCACCCTGAAAAGCACACCTTCTCCAAAAAAATCTGTTAGCTGCGTCTCTGCCGTGTTGTTTTTGTTATGTCAGAGTCGGTACGTCTTATTTTTATTGGTTTGCTGCTTTTTATTCTTGTTATGCCATAGAGATAGCAGAAGCCGTGCCAACTTTTAAAAATCCTTATAAATCAATGATTTGGAGATTTCAGTAAATTTTCACTCCAGCGAAACCAGACAATTTGTTTCCGTGTTACTCGCTTAAACCCACATTCCGGACACAGCGGTAACACCTTGTTCCCTCACTGTGCGCTGCGAGCCTTGGCCACGCGCGAACCGCTCGGGCGGCCGAGCACCGCGCTGATCTGCTGACCCGCAGCAATCAAGGCGTCCAGGTCGATACCGGTCTCGATGCCGAGGCCGTTGAGCAGGTACACCACATCTTCGGTAGCAACGTTACCGCTCGCGCCTTTGGCGTACGGGCAGCCGCCGAGGCCCGCGATAGAGCTGTCGAACACCGAAATGCCTTCGAGCAGGCTGGCATAGATATTGGCCATGGCCTGGCCGTAAGTGTCGTGGAAATGCCCGGCGAGCTTGTCCCGTGGCACCTGCGCCGAAACCACTTCAAACAAGCGGCGAGTCGCGCCCGCAGTGCCAGTGCCGATGGTGTCGCCCAGCGAGACTTCATAGCAGCCCATCGCATACAACTCGCGCGCGACCATCGCCACTTTCTCCGGCGCGACCGTGCCTTCGTACGGGCAACCGAGCACGCAGGACACGTAACCGCGCACGGTAACGCCGTGCTGTTTCGCCGCTTCCATGATCGGCGCAAAGCGCGCCAGGCTTTCGCTGATCGAGCAGTTGATGTTGCGTTGCGAGAAGGCTTCGGAGGCCGCGGCGAACACCGCGACTTCCCTGACCCCAGCGGCTATGGCGTCTTCGAAGCCGCGCAGGTTTGGCGCCAGTGCACCGTAGGTCACGCCGGGTTTGCGCTGGATTTGTGCGAACACCTCGGCAGAACCGGCCATTTGCGGTACCCATTTCGGCGAAACGAAACTGCCGACTTCTATATAGCCGAGACCGGCGGCGCTGAGGGCGTCGACCAGTTGCACCTTGTCGGCAACGCTGATCGGTTGGGCTTCGTTCTGCAGGCCATCGCGCGGGCCGACTTCGATCAGGCGTACTTGGGAGGGGAGGGACATGGCGGTTGACCTGTTGTAGTTATCTGAAATCTGCGGATATCCCCCTGTGGGAGCGAGCCTGCTCGCGAATGCGCCGGGTCAATCACCATAGATGTCGAATGACAAATTGCATTCGCGAGCAGGCTCGCTCCCACAGGGGATGGGGTTGTTACTGAATGGCCTGCTGGCTCTTGAGCGTCTGCTCCAACGCCTGCACGCAGCGCTCTTCAGCGGTATCGAGTTCCAGCTTCATCTGTTCGATATCCAGCAACTGCTGCTCCAGCTGCTCGCGGCGCTCGGCGATTTTCGCCAGCATGCTGTTGAGCTGTTTGGTGTTACCGCTGGAGGGGTCGTAAAGCTCGATCAGTTCGCGGCATTCGGCCAGCGAGAAGCCGATGCGTTTGCCACGCAGGATCAGCTTCAGGCTGACCTTGTCGCGTGGCGAATAGATACGTTCCTGGCCACGGCGCTCAGGACTGAGCAGGCCTTGCTCTTCATAAAAGCGGATCGCCCGGGTGGTGATGTCCAGCTCGCGGGCGAGGTCGGAGATGCTGTAAGTCTGGCTGCTCATGGAAGCGCTCGGAAAAAGGTCTTGGCGCTAAGCTAATGGCAGGTTGACGTTTACGTCAAGCAAGAAAAAGATCGTAGCCTGCGGCAGCTCCTACACCGATCTCTGTAGGAGCTCCCGCAGGCTGCGATCTTTTGATCTTTCCTTACACCACCTGCTTATCGAGCTTCTTCTCCTGTGCCGTCACCTGCTGGCACAACTCGATCATTTGCTCGCGCATCCAGCGATTCGCCGGATCCTGGTCAGTGCTTTCATGCCAATACAGGTGCGTCTCCACGGGCGGCACATCATTCACCGGCAAATTAAACGCCTGCAACTCATGTCGACGGGCAAAGCGCTCCGGCACGGTCATGACCATGTCGGTCTGCTGCATCACCTGTGACGCCATCAAGTAATGCTGCGAACGCAGGGCAATCTTGCGCTGAATACCCATTTTGCCCAGCGCCAGATCGACATAACCCAGACCACTGCGGCGGCTGGAAATGTGGATATGCGTCAGCGACAAATAATCATCCAGCGAGAGCTTTTCCTTGCCCGCCATCGGATGACCCTTGCGCATCGCACACACGTAACGGTCTTCCATCAGCTTGACATGACGCACCTGCGGGTCGGTGTTAAGTGGCGCATCCACGGCAAAATCCAGACGCCCGGCCGCCAGTTCCTTGGTGGTCTCCCGACGTTTTGACAGAAAACTTTCGATGATCACGGTCGGCGCCAAGCGGCGCAGGCGCTGGAACAGCGGCGGCAGAATTACCGCTTCGGTGAGGTCGGTCATGCTGATGCGGTAGGTCTTGACCGCCTGCGCCGGGTTGAAAATGCGGCTTTCCTGAACCGACACACGCAGCAGCGACAAAGCGTTGCGCACCGGGCCGATGATGTTCTGCGCCATCGGCGTCGGCACCATGCCCTGAGCGGTACGCACGAACAGCGGGTCGTTGAAGGTCTCGCGCAACCGC
Organism: Pseudomonas sp. R84; assembly: GCF_009834515.1. Taxonomy (NCBI): domain Bacteria; kingdom Pseudomonadati; phylum Pseudomonadota; class Gammaproteobacteria; order Pseudomonadales; family Pseudomonadaceae; genus Pseudomonas; species Pseudomonas sp. R84. The sequence continues at coordinate 4,211,924 of NZ_CP019426.1, read as the reverse complement.
GCCAAGGCGTTGGACACCGCCGGCTGAGTGATGCCGACAATCTGCCCGGCGCGGGTCAGGTTGGCTTCGGTATAGATCGCGTCGAAGACGATGAAAAGGTTGAGGTCGACCTTACTCAGATTCATAACGCGGCTTCTCTTGTTATTTAGGGCGGTGTTTTAGGGGCTGGCAATCAGCCGATCATATATCGGTGATGAATGTTTATACACGCCGAGAATAGGCTAGGTAAATTATCAACGCTGTTCTAGCATCGATTGCATGACTTAAACAACCTCTGCCCAAGAAGGTAATTGATCATGGATTTCGCTTATTCGCCCAAGGTGCAAGAACTGCGTGAGCGCGTGACCGCGTTCATGGACACTTACGTTTACCCGGCCGAAGCCGTGTTCGAGCGCCAGGTTGCCGAAGGCGATCGGTGGCAGCCGACGGCGATCATGGAAGAGCTCAAAGCCAAGGCCAAGGCCGAAGGCCTGTGGAATCTGTTTCTGCCGGAATCGGAGCTCGGTGCCGGTCTGACCAACCTTGAATACGCGCCGCTCGCGGAAATCATGGGCCGCTCGCTGCTCGGCCCCGAGCCGTTCAACTGCTCGGCGCCGGACACCGGCAACATGGAAGTGCTGGTGCGCTACGCCAACGAAGAACAGAAACAACGCTGGCTCGAACCACTGCTGCGCGGCGAGATCCGCTCGGCGTTCGCCATGACCGAACCTGACGTAGCCTCGTCCGACGCCACCAACATGGCCGCCCGCGCCGAGCGCAATGGTGACGAGTGGGTGATCAACGGCAAAAAATGGTGGACCTCCGGTGCTTGCGATCCGCGCTGCAAGATCCTCATCTTCATGGGCCTGAGCAATCCCGATGCACCGCGTCATGCGCAGCACTCGATGATCCTTGTGCCAGTCGACACCCCCGGCGTGAAGATTGTCCGTCCGTTGCCGGTGTTCGGTTACGACGATGCGCCACACGGCCACGCCGAAGTACTGTTCGACAACGTGCGCGTGCCGTATGAAAACGTCCTGTTGGGTGAAGGACGCGGCTTTGAAATTGCCCAGGGTCGTCTTGGCCCAGGCCGGATTCACCACTGCATGCGTTCGATCGGCATGGCCGAACGTGCATTGGAATTGATGTGCAAACGCTCGGTGAGCCGCACGGCATTCGGCAAACCGCTGGCGCGTCTGGGCGGTAACGTCGACAAGATCGCCGACTCGCGGATGGAGATCGACATGGCGCGCCTGCTGACGTTGAAAGCGGCATACATGATGGACACCGTCGGTAACAAAGTGGCGAAAAGCGAGATTGCGCAGATCAAGGTAGTCGCGCCGAACGTCGCGCTGCGAGTGATCGATCGGGCGATCCAGATGCATGGCGGCGCCGGGGTATCGAACGATTTCCCGCTGGCGTACATGTACGCCATGCAACGCACCCTGCGCCTGGCCGACGGCCCGGACGAAGTGCATCGTGCGGCAATCGGCAAGTTCGAGATCGGCAAGTATGTGCCGAAGGAAATGCTGCGTAGCGGTCATTAAGACCGCGTCGCCTGCTTCGCGAGCAAGCTCGCTCCCACATTAAAGCGCATTCCAAATGGAAGAATGCGATCCCTGTGGGAGCGAGCTTGCTCGCGAAGGGGTCGGCCCATTCAGTACATAACCATCAGGCTCAATACACCCAAACCTCAACCCGCCGATTCTTGATCCTGCCCTCATCCACATTGTTCGCCGCCACCGGCATCAACGCGCCAAAGCCGCGAACCTCACGCAGAACCAGGCCGTTCTTCACCAGCTCCCGGCGCACCGCCATCGCGCGCAGCTTCGACAGCAGGTCCGCGCGTGCGGGGTCATCCTTGGCATCACCAAACCCGACCAATGTCACCGCGCGTTCAGTTTTGTCCCGCCGCTTTATATAGTCGATCACCCGCGCCAGATCCTGACGCGCTTTGTTATCCAGACTCGCGCTGCCTTCTTCAAAACGGAAGTTCACCGTCAGACGCTGGGCGTGGCGGCTGAGTGATTGATAACCCTCGGGCATCAACGCGTTCGGCGCGACGCTCATAGCGTGCACGGTCTGGCTGATAAAACCGTTGGCGGCGACAATCGCCTGACCCTGACGACTTTGCGCAAATGTCACCAACGCCTTCGCCCAAGGATTGTTACTGTCGGGTGGCAGATAGAAGAACAAGCGCCGCGACAGTGGATAGTCCTCGGTGGCGATCAGACTGTTCAGAGGCAACATCGATTGCGATGCGCCATCGGCGATGGCCACGGCTTTGGCCTGACGCACGTAGGGCAAACCGATGAAGCCGATGCCCTGTGGATCCGCGCTGACGGCGTCGGACAGTTGCTCGCTGGACTCAAACCTTTTCGCGTTGCTGCTCAGACTTTTCCCACGACGGCTGAGGACCAGTTCTTTAAACGTGTCGTAGGTGCCGGATTGATCATCGCGCGCATATAAATGAATCGCACCGCCACGCCCGCCAAGGTCTTCCCAGGTTTTCACTTCGCCACTGAAGATCCGCGCCAGTTGCTCGGTGTCCAGTTGTTGGAGGGGATTGTCGGGATGAAGAATGATCGCCAGGCCATCGATGGCGATGACTTGTTCGGCGGCGGGGCTTTTCAGATCGCCCAGTGATTGCAGGGTCTGCAACTCACTGTCCTTGATCTCGCGGGAAGACGCGGCCAGGTCGGCGCTGGCGTTTTTCAACGCGGTAAAACCGGTGCTGGAACCGTGCGCGGCCACTTCCACGACCACGCGTTTGCCTTGGGCGGTCTGGCCGACGATGCGCAGTTCGTTGGCCGTGTCCGGGGTTTCGCGGTGGATTTTCAGCAAACCCTGCTCTTGCAGCAACCCTTCGACCAGCGCCGGGCCGAGTTCGGCGCCGATGGTGTTGGAGCCTTGAATACGCAGCGCCGGGCCGTTTTCAGGAAGGGGCAGGGCAGCGGCAGAAACCGTCAGCCACGCACTCAAGAGAAAAACGCACAGAACACGCAGGGTCATGCCGGCACCGGATCAAGCCAAGGGGATTGCCGGGGAGATTAAGTCAGGCGCATGACCGAAAGATGACAGCTATCCAATGTAGGAGTGAGCCTGCTCGCGATAGCGGTGTACCGGTCAACATTTATGTCGACTGATTCACCGCTATCGCGAGCAGGCTCACTCCTACAGGTATTGCGTAAGGCTTGGGATCAGCTGAGTTCAAGCCAGATCGGCGCATGATCGGACGGCTTTTCCATTCCGCGCAATTCATAGTCAACACCGGCGGCTTTGACTCGCGGCAACAAACCATGTGACGCCAGAATCACATCGATGCGCAGGCCACGCTTCGGCTCATCTTCAAAGCCACGGCTGCGGTAATCGAACCAACTGAACATGTCGGTCACGTCCGGGTTCAGGTGACGATAACTGTCGGTCAAACCCCAGTTCTTCAGGCGTGCCATCCACTCGCGCTCTTCCGGCAGGAAGCTGCATTTACCGGTTTTCAGCCAGCGCTTCATGTTGTCCGGGCCGATGCCAATGTCACAGTCTTCCGGGGAAATGTTTACATCGCCCATCACCACCACGGGCTGTTCATTGTGAAACTGGCTTTCCAGCAGCGCTTGCAGATCGCTGTAGAAACGCTGCTTGGCGGGGAATTTGGTTGGATGGTCGCGGCTTTCGCCTTGGGGGAAATAGCCGTTCATGATGGTCACCGGCACACCATTGGCGTCGGCGAAGGTACCCCAGATAAAGCGACGCTGAGCGTCTTCTTCGTCGGTGGCGAAACCTTTGTGGATGGCGATGGGCGCCTTGCGCGAGAGCATGGCCACGCCGTAATGGCCTTTCTGGCCGTGGAAATACACGTGGTAGCCGAGGGCGCGGACTTCTTCGAGCGGGAACTGGTCGTCGTGGACCTTGGTTTCCTGCAGGCCGATCACGTCCGGCTGGTGTTTTTCGATCAGCGCTGCCAGCTGATGCGGACGGGCGCGCAGTCCGTTGATGTTGAAGGAAACGATCTTCATGGTCGGCAGTCCTGGCAAAAGGGCGATGCTAGCTGACATGGGGGAGATGGGCCAGTGTGGGAGAAATCATTTTGGTCTGTGGGATTTGTGTTGCGGGTAAGTGCCTCTTCGCGAGCAAGCTCGCTCCCACAGGGGAACGCGATCGAAATGTGGGAGCGAGCTTGCTCGCGAAGAGGTCGGCAAAATCGATGAAGATCCAAGGTTGGTCTATACCTGTGGGGAACCACGCCACCCGCAAAAGGTTCGTACCAACAAGAGCGCCGCCATTTGAACGCGCCCCGGGGAGATTCACCGTCATGCCTGAAACCCAGACCGCCATCGCCGACATTCATATGCTCGACCGCGGTTATTCCCGCGAAGCCCGCTCGCTGCTCTATCAGGCCTATCGCCACGAGCCGACCTTCGGCTATCTGTTCGAAGCCGAACGCCCCGGCTACGAACAGCGCGTGCGGGCGACGGTGCGGGAGCTGGTCAAACAACACTTTCTGCAGGATCTGCCCGCCATCGGCCTGCTGGTCAACGACCGTCTGATCGGCATCGCCCTGATCGCGCCGCCGCAACGCCGTCTGGGCATCACCGAAAGTTGGGCGTGGCGTTTGCGCATGGTGCTCAGCACCGGTTTCCGCTGCACCCGCCGTTATCTGGAATACCATGATGCCGTTGCTGCCTGCGTGCCCAGCGATTCGGTGCACATGCTGCCGTTGCTGGGCATTCACCCACAATTTCAGGGCAAGCACTTTGGCGAGCAACTGCTGACCGCCGTGCACAACTGGTGCGCGGTGGATGAAACGTCGCAGGGCGTGGTGCTCGACACCGGCAACCCGCGTTACCTGGAATTCTATAAAAGGCAGGGTTACGAGGAGATCGGCGAGGTTGCCGTCGGGCCGGTGCGTGAACACGTATTTTTCCACGCCAATCCGCAGGTGTTACAAACTGCAACAGCATGACAATCGAACTTCTTGGGAAATTTCCTGTTCTATCACGCTCCCAAGCCCGTGATAGCATCCGCGCCTATGAAGTTTCCAGGAAGATTTACCAGTGGCGTGCTCGTGCTGTTAACCAGCTGCGCGGCGCTGGCGCAAAGTGAATTGGATGTGCGGATCAAACCGTCCAACGATGAACTCAAGGCCAATATAGAAGGCTATATCGGCAGCCTCGGCGATCGTGACGAAGAAGCCCTGCAGCGCTTCAGTCGCGGTGCCGAAGAGCAGGCGCGCAAAGCGGCCCAGGCGTTGGGCTACTACCAGCCGCAGATCGAAAGTGACGTCAAGGGCGGCGACAAGCCGCGCCTGGTGTTGAACATCGATCCCGGCGAGCCGATTCATCTGCGCAACGTCACCATTCGTGTCGACGGCCCGGCTGCCTCCCTCAAATCTTTTCGTGTACCGAAAAGCGACGCGCTCAAGTCCGGTGCGGTGCTCAACCATGGCCGTTACGAAGACGCCAAAAGACTTATTCAGAATCAGGCCTCGCGCTTCGGTTTTTTCAGTGGCCATTTCACCCGTCAAAAACTTATGGTCGACCCGCGCGCCGGGGTGGCCGACATCGAACTGATCTACGACAGCGGCCCGCGTTATGCGCTGGGCAAAGTCAAATTCGAAGGTGATACGCCGTTCGACGAAGACCTGCTGCAACGCATGGTGCCGTTCAAGGAAGGCGAGCCGTACGACTCCGAGCTGATCGCCGAACTCAATCGCGACCTGCAATCGAGCGGCTATTTCGAAGGCGTGCGCGTCGATGCCGCACCGACGACAGCGAAAAATGACGTGATCCCGGTGGACGTCAAACTCGACACGCGCAAGCCACGGACCATGGGCCTGGGCCTCGGTTATTCGACCGACGTCGGCCCGCGCATCAAAGCCAACTGGACGCGCCATTGGGTCAACCCGCAAGGCGACAGCTACGGTTGGGAAGCCGAACTCTCGGCGCCACGGCAAAACGTCGGGCTGTTCTACGACATCCCGCTTGACCCGCCGCTGACCGACAAACTGCGTTGGGCCGGCGGTTATCAGTTCGAAGACATCGACGGTTCCGACACGCTCAGCAAACTGCTGACCTTCGGCCCGGAATGGCACAGCAAATTGCCGAGCGGCTGGCAGCGGGTGATTTCGCTGAAATGGCAGCGTGAAGAATATGAACTCGGCGATGACTCCGGCCTGAGCACCTTGCTGATGCCCGGCATCAGTTACTCGTACCTGAAAAGCGACAACCGCATCGACCCGCACAACGGCTATCGCCTGAGCTTCGAAAGCAAAGTGGCGAAGGAAGGCCTCGGCTCGGACAACAACCTTCTGTATGGCACCGCGCTGGTCAAAGGCCTGACCACGGTGTTCGACAAACATCGCTTGCTCGGTCGCGTGCAGGTCGGCGGTAGCGCCACCAACGGCTACAACTCGGTGCCGCCGTCGCTGCGCTTCTTTGCCGGTGGCGATCAGAGCGTGCGCGGTTACGATTACCAGAGTCTGTCGCCGAAAAACTCCGATGGCGACCGAATCGGCGGCCGTTACATGGTCGCTGGCAGCGTCGAGTATCAATACTCGATCGCCGAAAAATGGCGCGTGGCGACGTTCGTCGACCAGGGCAACTCCTTCAACAAACTCGAACTGCCGAACCTCAAGACCGGGGTCGGCATTGGTGTGCGCTGGGTCTCGCCGGTGGGGCCGATCCGCCTCGACCTGGCCCACGCACTCGACGACGATGGCGGCATCCGGCTGCACTTTTCCATGGGGCCTGAGCTGTGAAGCGTGGTTTGAAAATTACGGCGCTGACGCTGCTGGCGCTGGTGTTGTTGATTGTATTGAGCGTCACCGCCGTACTCGGCACGGCGGCTGGCAGCCGTTGGGTACTGGGCCTTGTGCCGGGGCTCAGCGTCGAGAATTTCCAGGGGCGCCTTGGCGGGCAATGGAGCGCCGATCATCTGTTGTGGCAGCAGGACAGCAGTCGCGTCGAACTGAACCAGGCAATCTTCGCCTGGTCGCCGCTGTGCCTGACGCGCATGACCCTGTGCATCGAACAGCTCAAGGCTGATCAGGTCATTCTGCAATTCCCGCCGAGCGAAGAAACCACCGAAAGCGGCCCGATCAAATTGCCGGATCTGCAATTGCCGGTGGCCATCGAGCTGGGCGACGTACAGGTCGGCAGCCTGTTGTTCAACGGCAGCGAACAGCTCAAGGGCTTGCAACTGGCGGCGCACTGGACCGCCCAGGGCATGCAGATCGACAGCGTGAAATTGCAGCGCGACGACCTCAGCCTGAACCTGTCCGGCACACTCACGCCGACCGGCAACTGGCCGCTGAACATCGCCGGTGACCTGACATTGCCGTCGCCGGGCACGGGGCTGTGGGCGCTGGCGTTGAAGATCGACGGCGACCTGTTGAAAACCCTCAACCTGCACGCCGACAGTCGTGGTTACCTCGACGGCCAGTTGAGTGGTGAATTGCAACCGCTGGCGGAAAACCTGCCAGCCAAGGTGCGCATCACTAGCGAGGCGTTCAAACCGAGCGCCGACCTGCCCGACACCCTGCAACTCAATCAATTGCTGTTGACGGGTGAAGGCGACCTGAAAAACGGTTACCAGCTCAACGGCAACGCCACGCTGCCCGCCGACAAAGGCCCAGTGGCGCTGCTGCTCCAAGGCAAAGTCGACGCCAGCGGCGCGCAGATCGCCGGCCTTGATCTGACAGCCAACGACAAACAAAGCCTGAAACTCACCGGTAGCGTCGACTGGAGTAAAGGCCTCAGCGCCCAAGCCAAAATCAACTGGCAGGACTTTCCGTGGCATCGGCTCTACAACGAAATCGACGAACCTGAGGTCGCTTTGCGCACCTTCACCGGCGAAGTCTCCTACACCGATGGTCAGTACCTCGGCAACTTCGCCGCCGCACTGGATGGCCCGGCGGGCGCGTTTACCCTGAGCAGTCCGTTCAGCGGCAGCCTGAAACAGGTCGCCTTGCCGCAACTGAAAATGGAAGCCGGGCAGGGCAAGGCTGAAGGCCATGTGAATGTGCAGTTCGCCGACGGTATCGCCTGGGACACCGCGCTGGAACTGTCGGCGCTCAACCCGGCGTACTGGGTCGCCGAATTGCCGGGCACGTTAGCTGGACCGCTGAAAAGCCAAGGCGAAATGAAAAACGAACGCCTGAGCCTCACCGCCGACCTCGACTTGAAAGGCAAATTGCGTGGGCAACCGGCGATCCTCCAGGCCAAGGCTGATGGCGCTGGCGAACAGTGGAATCTGAATGCCCTGCAAATCCGTCTCGGCGACAACAGCATCAGCGGCAAGGGCAGTCTGCAACAGAAACTCACCGGGCAGATTGATATCAAGCTGTCGCGTCTGGCTCAGCTCTGGCCGCAACTGCGCGGGCAGGTCAACGGGCAGGTCAATGTCGCCGGCACGTTGAAAGCACCGCAGGGCAAACTCGACCTGCAAGGTTCGCAACTGGCCTTCCAGGACAATCGCCTGCAAAGCCTCAACCTCGACGCCACCCTCGACAGTGCGCAACGGGCGAAGATCGATCTGAAAGGTGCCGGCATTCAGGCCGGTGACACTTCATTGGGCACGCTGACTGCCAGCGCTCAGGGCGACATCAAGAACCAGAAACTCAACCTCGACCTGATCGGGCCGAAGCTGAAACTAGCCCTCGGTCTGGATGGCAATCTGGACAAGGGCAACTGGCGTGGTCGTCTGGCCAGTGGCGATATTCAGGCGGGTGGCCAGGATTGGAAACTGCAAAGCCCGGCCAAGCTCGAACGTCTGGCCGACGGTAAAATCAACTTCGGTGCGCATTGCTGGATGTCCGGCAATGCCAGCCTGTGCGGTGAAGATCAGCGCCTGATGCCAGAGCCGAAACTGCGCTACCACCTCAAGCAATTCCCGATCGAAAGTCTGGCGCAATGGTTGCCGAAAGACTTCGCCTGGCAAGGCAAACTCAACGCCGATCTGCAACTGGATCTGCCGGCCAGCGGCCCGAATGGCGTGGTCAGCATCGACGCCAGTGGCGGCACCTTGCGTATGCGAGAGAAAGATCAGTGGCTGGATTTCCCCTACCAGACACTGAAACTGACCAGCAAACTCACCCCGAAACGCGTCGACACCGAACTCAACTTCGTCGGCGGCAAACTCGGCGAGTTGCTGGTGCAGGCGCAGCTCAATCCGCTGCCAAAAAACAAACCGCTGAGCGGCTCGTTCCGTCTGAGTGGGCTGGATCTGTCGGTGGCGCGGCCGTTTGTGCCAATGGTCGAGAAGCTCACCGGGCGCCTGAACGGCAGCGGGACGATTTCCGGCGGATTGCTCGCGCCTTTGGTCAACGGCACTGTGCAACTCAGCGACGGCGAAGTGTCCGGCGCCGAGTTGCCGATGGAGCTGCAGAACCTGCAACTCACCGCCCTGATTGCCGGCGAATCGGTACGCCTCGACGGCGGCTGGAAGAGTGGCAAGAGCGGGCAGGGCAGCCTGAACGGTAACGTAGCCTGGGGTCAGGCGCTGGTTGTCGATCTGGCGCTGAAAGGTACGCAATTGCCGGTCACCGTCGAGCCGTACGCGAAACTTGAAGTGGCGCCGGACCTGAAGATTTCCATGGCTGGCGACGAACTGAAAATCGCCGGCAAAGTGCAGGTGCCCAAAGGTGAAATCACCGTGCGTGAACTGCCGCCGTCAACGGTGAAAGTCTCCGATGACACGATCATCGTCGGGGCGCAGACCGAAGAGGGCAAACCGCCGATGGCCATGAAGATGGACATCGACGTGGTGGTCGGCGAAGACAAACTCGCCTTCGCCGGATTTGGTCTGACCGCCAACGTGCAAGGTCACGTGCACATCGGCGACAACATGGACACCCGTGGCGAGCTGTGGCTTAACGACGGTCGCTACAGTGCTTACGGTCAGCGCCTGCAAGTGCGGCGTGCGCGTCTGTTGTTCGCCGGCCCCCTCGATCAGCCGTATCTGGACATCGAAGCGATCCGCCAGACCGACGACGTGATCGCCGGTATTCGCCTGAGCGGCAGCGCCGAACAGCCGACCACGCAGATCTTCTCCGAGCCGGCGATGAGTCAGGAGCAGGCGCTGTCCTATCTGGTCCTCGGGCGACCGCTGAGCACCAACGGCGAAGACAACAACATGCTCGCGCAAGCGGCGTTGGGTCTGGGCTTGATGGGCAGCTCCGGAGTCACCAGCAGCCTGGCCAAGGATCTGGGAATTCAGGACTTCCAGCTCGATACCGCAGGCAGCGGCGATGCCACCAGTGTTGTGGCCAGCGGCAATATTACTGAGAAGCTCAGTTTGCGTTATGGCGTTGGCGTGTTTGAACCAGCCAGCACCATTGCGCTGCGCTATAAGCTGAGCAAGAAGGTTTACGTCGAAGCGGCCAGTGGCGTGGCCAGTTCGCTGGATATTTTCTACAAGCGCGATTTCTAGATCGCGCTTTCTCCTGAACCGAGTCGCTTCAATCGCTGGCAAGCCAGCTCCCACAAGCTTCTGTGGCGTACATGATTGTTGTGTGCGCCAAGGACTTTGTGGGAGCTGGCTTGCCAGCGATGGCGTCTTCTCAGTCAGCCACTGGCGCGCGGCACACCAGGGAGGCCCGCTCGTAGTTCAACGCCTTGTCCCGCTCGGGCAGTGCATACGACGCCTCGCAGCGCTGGCCTTGCCAATTGATGGTCAGGGTGCCGGCGTCGTCCGCGACCAGCGCCAGTGCCTTGCCGCTCGGGTCGGAGATCGCCAGTTGTTTGCCGGCGGCGTCCTCCAGTGCGGCGCCAAACGGGATCGGCTGGTGGTGCGCGTCGAACAGAGAAAACTGCACCCGGCGTCCGGTTTTGCTCGCGTAGCGCGCTAGCACCACGGCACCACGGCGCGGTACCACTTGCTGGGTGGCGTTTTCAATTTCAAAGTCGCCGCCCAGGTCGCGGGTGTCGAGGCTGATCCAGTTGACCCGATACGGCTGCGCATTGGACACCACAGCGAATCCATTACCGGCGGTTTTCGCGCCCGAGAAACTGGCAATCTTCACGTCTTTGACACCGTCGACCTGCGCCAGCGCAAAAGTCTCACCGACGGTCTGCCCCAGGTTGATCCCGCCCGCGTGGCCGACAATCGATCCGGCCACGTTGAGACTCTGCGAGTTGTAGCCACGGCCCTGACTGTAGCCGGCGCTGATGTCCATCACTGGGGTTCGCGTGCTGAGGTTGGCCGACCCCGTACTGCCGCCGGTGCGACTGTTGCCTCCCTGCACTGAGTAATAGGTGTCGCTGTCTTCGGACAGGTAACCGTTGATGCCGACCTGGGTGCTGCTGTCATCTTTCTGCGTGCTGGCCGAAACGAACGCTCGCGGCGCGCGGGGCTTTGAGCCCAGCGGAAACGACACTGAGAGATTGAACAAAGTGTCGTTGTTCGCCGGGCCGTAGTTGCCGACATCCTTGGTGTAAGTCGCGCTGAGGTTGTAGCTGACGTCAGCCCAATAATTGCTGTAACCGGCCGACAGGCTCTGCGAACCGCCGCGGCCCCAATAGCGCTGATCACTGGCGTTGAGGTAGATGCTGCCGAACTGCTGATTGCGCCCCAGGCTCTGGTTGACAGTGAGGTCGGTGCGGGTTTTCGAGTTGCCGCTACGCTGCTCACCCTCACGGCTTAGCTCTTCGACGTGTTCGCTCAAGGTGCGATAGCCCTCGGTCGAATAGCGATAAGCGGCGAGGGTGAAGTTGGTGTCAGTACCGGTAAAGGTCTTGGCGTACAACGCGCGCAGGCTGTTGCCCTTGAGCGTCTGGCCGAAGGTGCGACTGCTGGAGTGGGTCAGATCGAGCGAGATCGCCCCGATGGCAGTGTTGCGACCGGCGCCGATCGACAGTGCCTGAAAATCCTCGGTGGCCTGAGTGCCGACAATCGCCGACAGGTTACTGCTGACGCCATAAGCCACGGTGCTGCTGATAAATTCCGGCGTTTGCTGGTCATCGCTGTTGCTGTTGTAGCGGCCCGCCGAAACGCTGTACTTCAACTGGCCTTCGCGCACCATGATCGGCAGGCTTGAAAAAGCCTGCACCGTGACCCGGCGCCGGCCATCGGCTTCGATTACGGTGATTTCCAGATCGCCGTTGGAGCCGCTGGGGTAAATGTCGCTGATCTCGAACGGCCCGGGCGGTACGTTGGCGGTGTACAGAATGTAATTGTTCTGGCGAATCTCTACCGTGGCGCTGGATTGCGCAATGCCGCGAATCACCGGCGCATAGCCGCGCTCACTGTCGGCGCGCATGCCGTCGTCGGAGGCCAGTTTCAGGCCGCGATAACGCACGCTGTCGAACAGGTCGGCGTCGGAGAAAATATCCCCGGCACTGAACTGGCCCTTCAGCGCGGTGACGTCATGTTGCAGGTAGCTGCGGTTACTCTTGAACGTACTTGGCTGGCCGGTGCTGCTGTTGAAGTTCGACTCGTTACGCAGGCGCCAGCCGCCAAGGTTTATGCCGTTGCGCAGGCCGACGTTATTGGCAATCGTGGTCTGGGCATCGGTGCTGTTGCGGTTGCTGCTCACCTGATAATTGATGAACGCTGCGGGTACGCCTTCGTCCCACAGCGCCGGATCGACATAACCACGGCGGCCACGCTCCATGGCACTTTGCGGCACGCTGACCAGCAAACGCAGGCGCGGCACGTCATAGCGCACGGTGGCATGATCGATCAGCGCTGGCAGGTCGAGGCAGGCATCCGCATCGGCGACGTCGAGTTTGCCGCTGGCTTGCAGCTTGCCAATATCCACGCCCAGTTGCTTGAGCATGTCCAGAGTCAGACAGGCTTGGACCTTGTGACTGTCGGGGAGACGCCGAAAGGCGATATCGCGGCGGCCCACCAGCATATCGTTGCCATACAGATCGACCCGGTAAGTGCCGGGGAGCACGCGGCTGCCGGCGAGCAGCGATTGCAGGTCGATGGCAGACGTCGCGCCTTGCAGAAACGAGGTATTGAATTGCTCTTCGGCGTCAGCCAGACAGGTTGTGCTGAAGACCAGAGCAACCGAAAACGGTGCCAGGCCATCGCGCTTGAATAAAAACATGCAGGAACCCTATATCACCTCCGATACGAACTAACGGAGCGAAGAGAAATACAGTGAAAGTGCGGCTGTTAAAGCAGCACGCGAGTCATGGCGATTCTTTATCCAGGCTGGCGCTTACTGCGGCGCTGCCGGAAAGTTGCGCGACATAACGGTCTCTGGCGCCGTAGTCGTTGATGCTGCTGAACAACAGGCGCGGGGAACCTGCCGTGTGAAGTTGTTTGAGAACAAACTCTTTTTCTTCGCCAGGGGCGATCATCATCGAGTCGAACGGATGCTCGCGTGTGGCGCCGGATTGCACAGTGATGTCGGCAATCGAGACGTGATAAACCCCGGGATTACTCACCACCAGTACGCTCTTGCCGGCGCGCTCGGTCAGTCGCCAGGTCAGCTCGGTCGGGGCCTGATAAGCGTTGTTGTTCAGGCCGCCAGGGCGGAAGAACACCTTGATCCGTTGGCGCACCGCCAGTTGCAGGGTGTTCGCGGTTTTCGCCGACTGCGGGATCTCCTGCACGTTCAACCACACCACCGACTCGCGGTCTTTGGGCATACCGGTGCCTTCGTAGATGACCCGCAGAATCTGTTGTTCTCCGTCGCTGACGCGCACCAGCGGTGGAGTGACGGCAAAGGGCACAGAGGCTTCGTCGCTGTCGGTATCGACCCAGGACTGAATCAACACGTCTGCACCGCTGTTGCGCACGGTGATGCCGGCTTCTTTGTGCTTGCCGTCGAATATCAGTCGAGTGCTGCTCAGGGAAATGCCAGCCATGGCCTGATTGACGGCGAGCAGGCCCAGAAGGCCGACGCAAAGGGACAGGGAAGGACGTAAAAACATGAAGAATTACCGCGCAGAGTGAAAGAAAGTGCGGGACCGTTCGGCCCCGCACAGTGCTCGATGAATCGCGCGATTTATTCGTATTGCAGGGTGAACGGCAGGGTCGCGTCGCCACGGCCGGCAACGGCCAGTTTCGGATCGACGGTGGTCACGTAGGCGGCCGAGAATTTCAGCGTGGTGTTGCTGTCCTGCAGGGTGTTTTCGATGCGCGCGGTAGTCGGCGAAGTCAGGTCGATTACTGCACCGTTGGCATCAAGCAAGGCGATACCGATACCTTTTGCCGAGCCCAGGCCGTCGATCAGTTTCAAGACCTTGGTGCCGGTTTCGATACCCGAGCCTGCGCCCTTGGTTGGTTCGAAGATCATTGCCACTTTGGTGCCAGCGTTGCAGTTGATCTTCATGTCGAAGTTCTCGACGCTCAGCGTGCCGTTGCCTTTTGGCGCGGTGGCGGTGCCCATGTCCTTGATCGACACTTCGCCCATGTTCACCGAAATGGTCTTGTCCTTGCCGGCGCCTTCGACCGAGCAGGCATCGTTGTTGATGGTGCCGGTGAAGTTGATGGTGCCGCTGCCAGCCTTGGTAGGCACAACCGGATCGGCCGCCAGGACATTAGCGGCAGCGAAGATCGACAGGGCGAGAAGCGTGCGAGACAGCTTTTTCATGTTGCTTTTCCATTGGTGGGGTAAAGACAACACGATAAAACCCGGTTGGGCGCTGCAACATCAGACAATCCCTAGAAACCAGCAAGTTGCGAGGGGCAACAGTCTGTCAATTGAACAAGTTGCGTTCGATGCAGTAAGTCAGCAGCTCCTGATCACTGCTGACATCCAGTTTGCGCATGGCCGAAATCTTCTGCGTGCTGATTGTCTTTGCACTTCGATTCAGACCTCGGGCGATTTCATTGACGCCTTGCCCCTGAACAAACAAGCGCAGGATTTCATGTTCCTTGGGCGATAGACGGGAGAAACGTTCATCGAGATCGGCGCCATCGTCCAGCACCGAAGTCGGCGTCGTTCGATGGCCGCTTATGCGCTTGCCCTTGGCGATGGTTTTGAGCGCCACTTCTATTTCAACGTGCAACTGGCTTTTCTGAATGACTGCAAGTACGCCGAGTTCTTGCAGGCGGGTCAGGATCAACGGGTTGGAAATCATGGTCAGCACCAGCACCCGCACTGCGGGAAAGTGTCGGGTCACGTACTCCACCAGTTTCAGGCCATCACCGTAGGGCGAGTCACCGGGCATGTTGAAGTCGGTGATCAGCAGATCCACCGGTTGTGACCTCAGCAGCTTGATCAAACCATCGGAACACACGGCCTCGCCGACTACGCTGAAGCGCCGGTCGCGCTCGACCAGTTCCCGCACCCCCAGCAGGACGATGGGATGATCATCGGCGATGACAACGTTGAAGGTTTCCATGAGTGCTTTATCCAGAGTGAAATTATTCAAGGGCGTCGAGCAGGTCAGTCAGGCGCGCCAGTTGTTGACGAACCTCTACGGCCAGCGCGGGAGTCACCGACATGCCGGTCAGGCGGCATTCCAGTGCAACGAAAGCTTGGGCCAGCGCCTCGACCTGCACCGCACCCAACGCACCGGCCATGCTGTGCAGTTGCTGCGCGACGCTGTTGGCGTCGGCGGCATCCAGCGCGCTGAGGGTGGTCTGAATATCCTTGTGCAGTGTCGAGACAAACAGCTCGCGCATCTTCGGCGATAGCGCTGGCGGGATGTCAGCGACCTGCGCGATCGGAATCTGGCAGTGGCTTTGCAGTTGCGCGCGCAGCGTCGCCAGGTTCAGCGGTTTGACCAACCATGCGTTCATACCCACAGCGGCGCAGCGTTCGCCTTCTTCGCGCAAGGCGTTGGCGGTAACACCGATGATCGGCAGCGTTGCATCCTGTTCGCGCAAGGCTGTGGTCAGCTCATAGCCGTTCATGATCGGCATGTTGACGTCGGTCAGCAGCATATCGAAGCGCCCCGGCGCCCATCGCTCCAGCGCCTGTTCGCCGTTGGTAGTGACAACCACCGAGCAGCCTAGTGCCTCCAGTTGTTCCTGGATGACCGCTGCGTTGATCACATTATCCTCGGCCACCAGCACGCGCAGGTTCAGTGCTCGGGTATTTTCCTGCTGCTCGGGTACGCGCCGCTGATGGGCGTCGTGCCTTGCCAGCGCGATCGCCCAGCCAATCGCGCGCACATCGTCGGCATCGACCTGCCAGCCGCTGCCGCTGATCTGTGCCGGGTTGGGGCCGCCCGGTATTGCGACGATTCGCTGGCCATCGAAAACCGTGGCGTGGGTCAGCGGCGCAAGATCCACCAGCAGCGCGGAAGACGACGGCAACTCGTGCGTCACCAGACGGCAATCCAGACCAAAGCGGTGCAGCCAGCCGAGCAGATGCTGCGCCAGTTCGGCGACCGGTGCGCGCACGTAAACGGCGGCGCTGCCGGCCTCGAAGGCCGGGCAATCGGCGAGCCTGCCCGGCGCGCAATCCAGCGCCAGTTGCAGGTTGAAGCGACTGCCCAGGCCCGGTTCGCTGACCACATTCAACTCGCCATGCATCAACTCGCACAGCCATTTGCAAATGGCCAGACCGAGACCCGCACCGGCATGACTATCGGCTTCATTGACTTGATAGAAAGGGTCGAACAATTGCTCTTGCTGTGCCTGGGAAATACCCACGCCGGAATCGCTGACCTGCCACTGCACCTCGGCGCGGCCGCCAGTGCTTTGCAGCACCACAACGCGCACCACAACGCGCCCGTTATCGGTGAACTTGATCGCGTTGCTCAGCAGGTTGTTGAGGATCTGGCGAATGCGTTGCGCATCACCGAGCAGTTGATCCGGCAATGCCGCATCAATGCAGGCGTACAGTTGCAGACCTTTGCCTCGGGCAAACGCGCCGTAGCTGCGCACCACGTCTTCGGTCAGCTCCAGCGGGCAGAACGGCTGAAGCTCAAGGTTCATCTGCCCGGCCTCGATTTTCGACACATCCAGCACGTCGCTGATCAGTTTGAACAGGCTGGCGGACGAGCGCTGAATGGTTTCCAGATAGGCCTGCTGACGCGGCGCGAGATCGGTCAGGCCAAGCAGTTCCAGGGTGCCGAGCACGCCATACAGCGGCGTGCGGATTTCATGGCTCATGGTTGCCAGAAAACGGCTTTTTGCCTGATTGGCCGAATCGGCCGCCTGACGGGCGACTTCCAGTGCCGCTGCATCTTCGACATGGCGGGTGACATCGTGCAGCGCACACAGCCACGCGTCCTGGCCCTGATAACGGGTGGCGATGAAGGCCACGTGCAAATGCCGGCCGTCGATCTCAAGCTCCGCGTGGCCATGGCCGGTCGCGCCTTGTTGTTCGAGCAGGCTGATCAATTCCTGGGTGTCGTGCCATTGCTGGGCGCGCTGGTTTTCCAGCAAGACCTGATGATCACGACGGCTGATCACGCACAGGCCGGTCGGTGCGGTATCGATGACCGCACGGCTGAACGCTTCACTTTCGGCGATGCTTGCGTGGGCACTTTGTGCGGGCAAAATCACCCGTTGCGCGTACCAGCGATTCAGCGCTCGGCCACTGCCGAGCACTACCAGCACCAAGCCCAGCAGACACAGCAATGGCCATAATGCGTAATCGAGAAAACTCTGCACGCTGATCACATAGATCGCCGTCCAGTGCCGTTCACCGGGGCTGCTCAGCTTGAACACCAGACCGTCGCGGGTCAGGTTTGCGCCTTCATTGAGCACCCGATCAGGCTTGAGTTCGCCGATCAACACTGTGCCGCTGGGCGTGATCAGGGTGAAGTCATCGTAGATCGACCATTTCATCAAACGCTCGATATTGTTGACTTGCGAGAGCTTCAGCAGCGAGCCGAGCACTACCCAGGAATTCGCCCCTTCAATGGTCAGCGTCGGTTTGCTCAGGTTGATCCGTACATAAGCGAGCAGGCTCGGCGTCACGTTGTCGTCCGCAGCGAACGGGTAGGGCGCCCACTGCACTTGCGCTGAAGTCTGCGCGCGCCGTTGCAGATTCTTCTGGGTCATGATCTCGACGAAGGTGCTGATTTGCGTTGGCCCCGCACCTCGCAGACGACCGGCGGCGGGCACGGCGATATCGAAATTGTCCGGGCCGTTGAGCAGGATCACCTGCGGCGACTGGTAATGCGAGGCCGCCCAGAAGGCGCTGTAATACGCTGCCAGATAGCTGCCGAGGGCAAACACCTTGGGGTGTTGGCTGGGAGCGATTCGCTCGGGGTCGATCTTGACGCTGAATGGCAGCGAGAACGGCAGCCCACGGCCTTCATAAATGTTCGGCCCTTCTTCGGGCAAACGCTTTTGCACCACCGGCGGCGCCACGGTTTCCGGGAAGTACTCGCCCTTGTCGCTGGCCCGTGAGATATCGCCGAGAAACGCTTCCTGCTCGCGAATGTTTTCCATCAGCCGGGCGAAGTGGAACTGCATGGTATCGCGCTGTTCTTCGACCATGCGCTGCACGCCGAGATAGCTGATGCCCAGCAACAGCAAAACCAGCGCGCCGAGGATCAGCAAGCCCTTGTTCAGGCGCAGTGAACTGCTGGCGAGTTTTTCCAGCAAGGCATTGGGATGCGGCATCAACACGCCCGGTCAAAGAAAGTGATTACGCGAGTGAACATGGATGGCCTCGATGGCAAGTGGTGATTGTCCACTGCATTGTGCCGGTCACCAGACATTCGCCGGGCCGTCGTGGCTGAGCAACTGCTGGAACTGCTCCGAAGACACTGCGTGGGAAATCAGGAAACCCTGAACCTGAGTGCAGTCGATCTTACGCAACAGAGCAAGTTCTTGCGCGGTTTCCACGCCTTCGGCCACCACCGTCAGGCCCAGTTGCCGACCCAGGGTGACGATGCTGGTCAGCGCTTGCGCCAGTTCGGCGTTGCTGTTGCAACCCTGGACCAGTGCACGGTCGATTTTCAGCTCGGTAAACGGCGCCGACACCAGGTTCATGTAGGCGCTGTAGCCTTTGCCGAAATCATCCTGAGACAAGCCGAAACCCTTGATCCGCAAGCGACAGGCTCCGGCGTAGAAATTGCTGATGTCGTCGGGCACCGAGCATTCCATCAGCTCGAAACAGATCCGCGCCGGCAGACCGTTGTGTTGCAGGACAAAGGCGAGGATGCGATCGGGCAGGTCGTGGCTGTTGAGCAAGTGCGTGGGCAGATTGATCGACACCGGAATGTCATAGCCTTGCTGGCGCCATATTGCCTGGGCGGCAATCGCCTGTTCCAGCATGCGCCAGAGCAGATGTTCTTCAAGGTCGTGGGCGATCAGCACCGGCAGAAATAACCCCGGTAACAACATGCCATGTTCGGGGTGCACCCAGCGCACCAGTGCTTCGGCGGCGACGATGCGGCCATTGTCCAGCGCCTTCTTGGGTTGAAACCAGGCTTGCAGCTCACCGTTGTCCAGCGCGCGCAAAATGCTCTGCCGATCAATACCGGTATGCGCGGCAACAGGCGCGTCCTGACGCAACGCCTGCAACTGCTCGATCAGGCAGTGCAATGCCGCGCTGTTGACCGGTTTGGAAATCAGCCCGATGACCTTCACCTGCAGATTGCTCGCCACCAGGCTCGCACCCATCAGCATGCGCCGCGAGGCGGCGCTCATGATCGCCAGTGCCGGGCGCGATTTCTGCATCGCGAGGCCCTGAATGAACTGCACGCCGTCCATGCCCGGCATCAACAGATCGGTAAGCACCAGATCGAATTCGCGATTTTGCAGGCGGTGCAGGGCTTCTTCGCCGTCCCGGGCAAATTCCAGATCGAACACGCCCAGCGCATTGAACAGGTTCTGCAAGTACAGATGCTGAAATGGGTGATCTTCGACAATCAGTAGGCTAGAGGACTTCATCGGCGACTCGTTGGTAGGGAGCCAGTGCGGTCGACAAGGCTCGCAACGTGAAAGGTTTGATCAGGCAGTGATTCATGCCGGCGGCCAGGCACAACGCCTCTTCACCGCGCAGGGCGTTGGCGGTGGCGCCGATGATCGGCGTGGTGCAGCCCAGGTGTCGCAGGGCCTTGGCCAGTTCGTAGCCGTTGAGATGTGGCATGTTCACGTCAGTCAGGACGACATCGAAGCTGTCGTCCTGCCAGAGTGACAAGGCTTCTTCGCCATCGCTGGCCAACGTCACCGTGCAGCCCAGTTCCTGCAATTGGTCACGCAGGATCAGTTGGTTGATCGCATTGTCTTCGGCGACGAGGATGTGCAGGTGTAACGCCGCCAGCACCTGGGTTTGAGCGGGGTGTTGATGCTCGATGACGGGACCGCCCTGCGCTTGGCACACCGCCTGGCGGATCGCGGCCAGATCGTTCAGGTTGACGAGCCAGCCGTCGCCTTTGCTCAGCGACTCCCACGCGCCATCGCCGCTCGCCAGAATACGTGGCCCTGCCCAGCGCAGTTCTCGGCGCTGTTCCATCGGCGCAGGCCACAACTCAAGCAACACGCCATCGTCGGCACCGTCGTGGCTGGCCGGTGCGCCGATATGCGGCAGAGCGCCCCAGCGGCGCAACCAGCCAGCGAGGCTTTCGGCCAGCTCGCGCACTGGCGACACCACGTAAACGGTATCGGCCGCGAGCTTCGCCTTGCCCTCAGGCTGCGCATTACCCGAGCGCTGCTCCAGCGGCAAGGTCAGGGAAAAACTGCTGCCCAGCCCCGGCTCGCTGACCATGCGCAGGGTGCCATCCATCAGATGGGTCAGGCGCAGGCAAATCGGCAGGCCCAGCCCGGTACCGGCAACCTCATGGCTGTTGCCTTGGGTCTGGTAGAACGGTTCGAAGATGAAGGCCTGATCCGCGTGGGCAATCCCGCGCCCGGTGTCCGAGACCTGCCATTGCACGCAAACGCGTTCGCCTTCGCGGGTCAGCACTTTGACCCGCAACACCACGCGCCCGGAATCGGTGAATTTGACCGCGTTACTCAACAGATTATTGAGGATCTGCCGTAAGCGACTGACATCGCCGATCAAGCTGTCGGGCAATTGCGGGTCAAAGCAGGCGTACAGCTGCAAGCCTTTGCTCTGTGCCGCCGCCGCGTATCCTTGAACGGCTTCTTGGGCGAGCGCCACGACGGAAAAATCACTCAGTTCCAGCGCCAATTGCCCGGCCTCGATTTTCGACACATCGAGCACGTCGCAGATCAATTGCAGCAGGGTCGCCGACGATCCTTCGATCGCTCGCAAGTAACCTTTCTGCTGAGCGTCGAGCCGGGTCCGAGCGAGCAACTCCAGAGTGCCGAGCACGCCATACAGCGGCGTGCGGATTTCGTGGCTCATGGTCGCCAGAAACAGGGTTTTCGCTTCGTTGGCGGCATCGGCCGACTGGCGCGCCTGCTCCAGCGCCGCTTCGATCTGTCGGCGTGCGCTGATGTCGCTGAAGGCGCAAAGCAACACGTCTTCGCCCTTGTAGCGGGTCGGCGCGCAGCTCAGGTACAGGTGGCGACCGTCGGCGGTCTCGAAGTAGTCGGTCAGGCATGGCGCGTTTTCCGCGAATGCAGCCCGGATCCAGCCGGGGCCGAGTTGTTCGCTGCAGGCGCCCAGCCATTGCTGCGCGAGGGTATTTTCCAGCACCACTTGAGCATCGCTGCGGCGTAATACGCAGAGCGCCACTGGCGCGGTCTGGATCACGTCGCGGCTGAACAGCTCACTTTCGACCAACGCTTGAATGCGTTGCAGGGTCGGCATGATGAAGCGATGTTCCAGACGCCGGATCAGCAGCCAGACCAAGCTGATACTGGCCACGCAGAAGGCCAGCGCGCCAAGCATCTGTGGCCACAACGCCCACAACACTGCGAGCAAGTCGATGGAATAGGTCAACTGCCAGTCCGACGATTTCAGCTGTTTGCGCAACACCAATTGCTCGGGCAGCCAGCCGTCTCCGACGAAGCCGAAGAAATCCTGTTGGCGCAACAGCGGCAGATCCTGCCCGGGCGGCGGCTTGTGGCTGTTGCTGAAGAGTGGCATGCCTTGCGAGTTGAACATGGTGAACTCGCCGGCGCTATGGTCGCTCAATGCGCTGGAGACTTCGCGGTCGTCCATTTCCAGACCGAGCCAGCCGGAATCGAGGTCGCGATCATCCAGACGAATAAAAATGTACAGCTGCGAGTGCCCTTGCGAATTGTGGGTCAGCCAGATTTCTTTGAGGGCGCTGGTGTTGTCACGCTTGAGGGTTTCCAGGCGATCAAGCATCGCACGCGGAAAATCGCCGGCCATGGGCGTCGTGTTGTACAGACGCCAGACCTGCACCTTGGCGCCGCTGCTGACGTAGAGCAGGTTCAGTTTGCGCGCCTGCAGGTAGTCGCGCATGCGCTGGGTCAGCCAGATGCTCCATTGCTTGCCCGGGGGTTGTCCGAGCAACAGTCGAATTTCCTCTTCGGACAGCGGCGCGCTTAACGCAGTCTGCCGAGTCGCCGACAAACTCAGGCTTTCCAGCAGCGCCTCGCGCGTAGTGAAAAACGTATGCGCCTCGGCAATGGCGCTGCTCATGTAGCTGCGCCGCTGGGAGATCTCATTGTTGAAGGTGAACAGCAGAAAGCTGTACACGCCACCGAGGATGCCCACCAGCAACACCCACGCAAAAATGCGCAACAAACGTCGCGCAGCATGGGGCGTGGACAGGACCGGGCTGATCTGGTGGAGGTAATTCTTCAATCGCATGCCGGCACAGTAGGGGTGGCCGGGGGCGGCGAAAATCAGACGATTCTTAAAGACTTCACAAGTAATTGACGATGAAAGTCACTTCGGTATTGGCGCTGCCCGCGCTGAGTTCTTCATTGCCCAGGCGGTAATAAGCGGCTGACAACGGGATCTTGAAGTTGAGCCCGGTGGTGTTGAAAGCATCGAACGGGTAGGTCGTGTCGAAAGCGATCGGCTGGCCCGCTTCATTCATCACTTGCAGGCCGATGCCTTTGGCGGTGGACCCGGCATTCAGTGCGACGATGCCCTTGGTCGCGTCGATCACTGGCGTGTTGGCCTTGAGCGAATAGGTGACTTTCTTGATGCCGGTCTGGCATTGGTTCAGGGCGATATCGAAGCGCACCGTGCGCGGCTTGGCGCCGGCTTCGCGAAATTCATGAAGTTGATAATCGTCGCCCATGGCCACCGGGACGGAAGGTGTCTCGCAGGAGGCGGCGTTCAGTACGATGGGGTTCATCAGGTTGAGTTTTTTCAGGATCAGATCATCGTCCTGCAGGCTGCCCAGATACCCCGCATCGATGTTGACTTTCGACGCCAGCTCGCCGGTCTTGACGATTTCCAGGCGCACCGAGTTTGCACCGAAGCCATAGCTGGTGTTGGGCGCGATGGCCTGCGGCGCTGATTGGTAGCGGTCTAGCGCGGCAAACCAGACCCGGTAGGAAAGCCCGCTTTTGCCTAACGGAAAAAGAGTTTCCGTACCGCTGGCGGTGCCTAACTTCGGATTCATCAGAATGCCGAACATGGACGTCTTTGAGCAGCTCCAGATGTGAGCGGTCGACTGCACGGTGTCCTGATAAACCACGGTGCCATTGGGTGTGTCGGCAGGAATGGTCAGGGTTGAACTGGCCAGGCTGGCGCCGAAGTTGAGCGTGTCGAGTTTTGAGTCGACTACCACACAACTGCCGGCCATCGCGTTCGAAGCGCAGGCAAACAGAGTGACTGCGATAGAGAGCAGGAGCGGGCGGTGGAGTTTGAAACGCTTCATTAGTAGGGCTTTACGTGTCGGCCGATGAGCGGCGTACGTTAGCCACGGCACTCGAGCCTGGACATCAGGCGATTCCTAGAATGCGGTCGCCCATGCAACACAAAAACCCACTCCACTGGTCAACTAACTACCAAGCCTCCTAACTATTGCGTTGACATTCGCTGCCTAGGCAGTAACATCTCGACATACATTCACTGCCTAGGCAGTTATTAGGTGAGCAAATGAAGCATTTCACCCCGGACGAATTCAAACATTGCCATCTCGGCCTGTTGCTTGGCCGTGCTGCGCTGCTCAAGGACCGGATCATCGACACCCACATGGAACCCCACGGAATCACCGCCGCGCAGTTCAAGGTGTTGATCATCATGGCCCAGTTCGGCGTCGATACCCCGGCCGAACTGTGCCGGCACTTGTCGCTGGACAGCGGTTCGATGACGCGCATGCTCGATCGTCTGGAGCAGAAAGGTTTTCTGGCTCGCCAGCGCAGCGAAGGCGATCGCCGTCAGGTGCAACTCAAGCTGACCGAGCAAGGCCAGCAACTGGCCGATCGCCTGCCGCACATCGGCGCCGATGCGATGAATGAACTGGCCGGCGCCGTCACTCCGGACGAGTTGAAGACCCTGGAATACATCCTCAAGAAAATTCTGCTGGCAGCCGGTGACCCGATCACCATCCAGCGCTTAGGTGAACACAATGAGCGGTAAAACCTTGCGCAGCAGCCTGACGCTGGTGCTGTCGGCGATGATCCTCGCCGGTTGCGCCAACTACAGTGGCCTCGACACTCAAGGCAAAAGCCTTGATGCGAAAAGCCTGAAAGTCGGCCAATCCCTCAACGGCGTGACCCTGTCGCCAGCCGCATGGCCGAAAAGCGATTGGTGGACCAGCCTTGGCGATCCGCAACTCGACGGTCTGATTCGTGAAGCGCTGCACGACAGCCCGGACATGCAGATCGCCGCAGCGCGCGCCCATCAGGCCAGCGCCGCCGCGTATGCCGCCGATGCCGAACGTTATCCGACCCTCGACGCCAGCGCCGGCATCAGCCGTTCGCGTCTGGCCAAGGATCAAGACCCGCGAGGGCAGGGCGATGCCTACGCCACCGTGCGGAACGTCAGCGCCGGTTTCAATTACAACTTCGACCTGTGGGGCGGTCAGCGTGATGCCTGGGAAGCCGCACTCGGTCAGGCCCGCGCCGCTGAAGTTGATCGTCAGGCTGCGCAGTTGACGCTTGCTGCCGATGTCGCTCGTGCCTACAGCGATCTCGGTCAGGCGCACATCGTTTATGACCTCGCGAATGAAGACCTCAAGCGCACCAGGCAGATGCTCGATTTGAGCCAGCGTCGCCTGAGTTCAGGGATCGATAGCCAGTACCAGTTTCAGCAAACGCAAAGTCTGGAAGCCAGTTCCGAAGCCAGCCTGATCGACGCAGAAAAACGCCTGAACAGCGCCAAGATCGCCTTGGCCGTACTGCTCGGCAAAGGCCCGGATCGCGGCAACGAAATCGCCCGACCGAAAGTCCTGCAAGCCAGCGCTGTCGCCGTGCCGTCGGTATTGCCAGCGGAATTGCTCGGTCGTCGCCCGGATCTGGTCGCTGCGCGCTGGCGCGTCGAAGCGGCGAGCAAAGACATCGACTCGGCGAAAACCCGCTTC
Source organism: Pseudomonas sp. R84 (assembly GCF_009834515.1). Classification (NCBI taxonomy): domain Bacteria; kingdom Pseudomonadati; phylum Pseudomonadota; class Gammaproteobacteria; order Pseudomonadales; family Pseudomonadaceae; genus Pseudomonas; species Pseudomonas sp. R84. The sequence goes on along the minus strand of NZ_CP019426.1, from coordinate 4,186,719 downwards.
TATCCCAACTTGAATCTCACGGCTTCGGCCGGTGCCGAATCCTTGTTGGGTGATGCGATGTTCGGTTCCGCCAGTCGCTTCTTCAATATTGCCCCGACCATTTCGGTGCCGATCTTCGACGGCGGACGCCTGCGCGCCAACCTCGATGCGCGTGACGCCGATTACGATCTGGCGGTGGCGCAGTACAACAAAAGTCTGGTGAAAGCCCTGGGCGATGTCAGTGACACGATCAACCAGTTGCGTGACATCGGCCGGCAGATCGGTGCGCAGCAACACGCCACCGACATTGCTCAGGATTCTTACAACACCGTCGTCCAGCGTTACGGTTCCGGCATCGGCAACTACCTGGACGTGCTCAGCATTGAGCAGCAATTGCTGCAGGCCCAGCGTCAACTGGCCAACTTCAATGCCGAGCAGATCGACCTGTCGATTCAACTGATGCAAGCGCTGGGCGGCGGCTTCCAGGGGCAAACCCTGACCGCAGCCAACGCCACTCCAGCCACGCCGCACAACTAATTCAAGGTACTTGTCATGGCCACTGCCGAAAACACCCAAGCTCAAGGCAACACCCCGGACACCGGCAACCCGCGCAAACGCAAAGTCATGCTGCTGGTGCTGGCCGTTGTCGTTGCACTCGCCTGCGCCGGCGTCTGGGCGTATCACGAGTTCATCGGGCGCTTTAACGAAAGCACCGACGACGCCTACGTCAACGGCAACGTTGTGGAAATCACCCCGTTGGTCACCGGCACGGTGGTCAGCATCGGTGCTGACGATGGTGATCTGGTTCACGAAGGTCAGGTGCTGATCAACTTCGACCCCAACGATGCCGAAGTCGGTCTGCAAAGCGCCCAGGCGAAACTGGCGCGCACTGTGCGTCAGGTGCGCGGCTTGTACAGCAACGTTGATGGCATGAAAGCCCAGGTCAATGCGCAACAGGCCGAAGTGCAGAAAGCCCAGGACAACTACAACCGCCGGAAAAACCTCGCGCAGGGCGGGGCGATTTCCCAGGAAGAACTGTCCCACGCTCGCGACGACCTGACCTCGGCGCAAAACGCCCTGGCCAACGCCAAACAGCAACTGAAAACCACCAGCGCACTGGTCGATGACACCGTGGTCTCGTCGCATCCAGACGTGATGTCGGCCGCTGCCGACCTGCGTCAGGCGTACCTGACCAATGCCCGCAGCACCTTGATCGCGCCGGTTACCGGTTACGTGGCCAAGCGCACCGTGCAACTCGGTCAGCGTGTGCAGCCGGGCACGGCGTTGATGGCGGTGATTCCGCTGGATCAGCTGTGGATCGACGCCAATTTCAAAGAAACCCAACTGCGTGACATGCGCATCGGTCAGCCGGTCGATATCGAATCCGATATCTACGGCAGCGACGTGAAATACAGCGGCACCGTCGACAGCCTCGGCGCCGGCACCGGTAGTGCGTTTGCCTTGCTGCCAGCGCAGAACGCCACCGGCAACTGGATCAAGATCGTCCAGCGAGTGCCGGTGCGTATCCACATCAACGCCGAAGAACTGGCCAAGCATCCGCTGCGCGTTGGCCTGTCGACCAACGTTGAAGTGAATCTGCATGACCAGAGCGGCCCGGTGCTCGCACAGCAGCCACCGCAGAAAGCGTCGTTCAGCACCAACGTCTACGACCGCCAACTGGCCGAAGCCGACGCGATGATTGCGCAGCTGATCCACGACAACAGCGCTGCGGTGAGCAAAACCGCGCAACGCTGACCTGCACTGACCTTGTAGGAGTGAGCCTGCTCGCGATAACGGTGTATCTGTCGAGGAAATTGGGTCTGACACACCGCTATCGCGAGCAGGCTCACTCCTACAGGGCTGCGGCGACCATCAGGTTTCATAGGATTCACAATGAGCAATAACGCCTCTTTCACGCCGCCCAGCCTGTTGCTCAGCACCATCGGCCTGTCGCTGGCGACGTTCATGCAAGTGCTCGACACCACCATCGCCAACGTGGCGCTGCCGACCATATCCGGCAACCTCGGGGTGAGTTCGGAGCAGGGCACTTGGGTGATTACCTCGTTCGCCGTGAGCAACGCGATTGCGCTGCCGCTGACCGGTTGGCTCAGCCGCCGTTTCGGCGAGGTGAAGCTGTTTCTCTGGGCCGCCATTCTGTTTGTGCTGGCCTCGTTTCTCTGCGGTATCTCCACGTCGATGCCGGAACTGATTGGCTTTCGCGTGCTGCAAGGTCTGGTGGCCGGGCCGCTGTACCCGATGACACAAACCCTGTTGATCGCCGTCTATCCGCCCGCCAGGCGAGGCATGGCCCTGGCGTTACTGGCGATGGTCACGGTGGTCGCGCCGATTGCCGGGCCGATTCTCGGTGGCTGGATTACCGACAGCTACAGCTGGCCGTGGATCTTCTTCATCAACGTGCCGATCGGGATTTTTGCGGTGATGGTGGTGCGTTCGCAACTGGCCAAACGTCCGGTGGAAACCAGCCGTCAACCGATGGATTACGTCGGCCTGATCACGCTGATCATTGGCGTCGGCGCGTTGCAGGTGATCCTCGACAAAGGCAATGACCTGGATTGGTTTGAGTCGAACTTCATCATCATCGGCGCGGCGATTTCGGTGATCGCGCTGGCGGTGTTTGTCATCTGGGAAATGACCGACCAGCATCCGGTGGTGAATCTGCGGCTGTTTGCCTATCGCAACTTCCGCATCGGCACGCTGGTGTTGGTGCTGGGTTACGCCGGATTCTTCGGCATCAACCTAATCCTCCCGCAATGGTTGCAGACGCAGATGGGTTACACCGCGACCTGGGCCGGCTTGGCCGTGGCGCCGATCGGCATTCTGCCGGTGCTGCTGTCGCCGTTTGTCGGCAAGTACGCGAACAAGTTCGACCTGCGCTTGCTGGCCGGGCTGGCGTTTCTGGCGATTGGTCTGAGTTGCTTCATGCGGGCGGGATTCACCAATGAAGTCGATTTCCAGCACATCGCGCTGGTGCAGTTGTTCATGGGTATTGGTGTGGCGCTGTTCTTTATGCCGACCTTGAGCATCCTCATGTCGGACCTGCCGCCGAGCCAGATTGCCGATGGTGCCGGTCTTGCCACATTCTTGCGGACGCTGGGCGGTAGCTTTGCGGCATCGCTGACCACGTGGATCTGGATTCGTCGGGCCGATCAGCATCATGCGTATATGAGTGAGAGCATCAGTACCTTTGAGCCGGCGACGCGCGAGACTTTGAATCATTTGGGCGGGGCGAGCCAGTCGGCGTATGCGCAGATGGATCAGATTTTGACGAGCCAGGCGTACATGCTCTCCACCGTGGATTACTTCACGCTGTTGGGCTGGGGTTTTATGGGTTTGATTCTGATTGTGTGGCTGGCGAAGCCGCCGTTTGCCGCGAAGGCAGGGCCTGCTGCTTCCGGGCATTAAGGTCAAGAGCCCCTCACCCTAGCCCTCTCCCGGAGGGAGAGGGGACTGACCGAGTTGACTGTTTGAGGTACACCGACTTGCGATACCGAGTTGAACTCAGGTTTTGAACTGCATGCGGTCAGCTCCCTTTCCCCCTCGCCCCCCAGGGGGAGAGGGCTGGGGTGAGGGGGTAACGATCTTCAGCCGTGCGGCAAAGCCAGCGGCGGGGCGAAGTCGAACGGCGCCAACGCGTAGCCGCTCTCATCCACCTGCAACGCCCACCCCTGACGATCCCAATCCCCCAGCACAATCCGCTTCGCCGCTTGCTCACCGAGCTGCAACTTGTGAATCGCCGGGCGGTGAGTGTGTCCGTGAATCAGGGTTTTCACGCCATATTCCTGCATGATTCGCGGAATCTCCTCCGGCGTGACATCGACAATGTCATTAGCCTTCATCCGCGTCTGCGCCTTGCTCTCGCTGCGCAACTTGCGCGCCAGTTTGTGGCGGCTGCTCAAGGGCAGATTGCGCAGGATAAACAGCGTGACCGGATTGCGCAGATAACGCCGCAGCTTCATATAGCCGACATCGCGGGTGCACAGGCTGTCGCCGTGCATCAACAGCACCGGCTCGCCGTAAAACTGCACGACACTCGGGTCCTTCAACAACGTACAGCCGGCCTGCTTGCAGAAGGCCTTGCCGAGCATGAAGTCGCGATTGCCGTGCATCAGAAAAATCGCCGTGCCGCTGTCGCTCAATTCGCGCAGGGCCTGGCAGATGGAACGCTGGAAAGGCGTCATGGCGTCGTCGCCAATCCACGCTTCGAAGAAGTCGCCAAGAATGTACAACGCACTCGCCGAGCGGGCGCGTCCGGCGAGCAAATCCAGAAACGCCCGGGTAATGTCCGGGCGCTCCTCTTCCAGATGCAAGTCTGAAATCAGCAATATCACGCTTCGATGATCTCGGCTTTCTCGATGATCACGTCGTCTGCTGGTACGTCCTGGTGGCCGGCCTTGGAAGTGGTCGACACGCCTTTGATCTTGTCGACAACGTCGGTACCGGCGGTCACTTTACCGAATACTGCGTAGCCCCAGCCTTGCACGTTCTTGCCGCTGTGGTTAAGGAAAGTGTTGTCGGCAACGTTGATGAAGAACTGCGCGGACGCCGAATGCGGCTCCATGGTGCGGGCCATGGCAACGGTGTATTTCTCGTTGGAAAGACCGTTGTCGGCTTCGTTCTGGATGCTTGGACGCTTGTCTTTCTTTTCCTTCATGCCTGGCTCGAAACCGCCGCCCTGGATCATGAAGTTACCGATGACGCGGTGGAAAACGGTGTTTTCGTAGTGACCGGCGTTGACGTACTCGATGAAGTTGGCGACGGTGATCGGCGCCTTTTCAGCGTTCAGTTCGATGACGATGTCGCCATGATTGGTGGTCAATTTAACTTGAGTCATGATCGCTACTCTTTATAAGGAATTCGTGGGCAATGGGACATTTGCGCCCGTTACCGGTTCAGCCCGTGGGCCAAGGTGCGCAGTTTAGCGTGACAGGCGCGAATTTCGAGGCTGTTTTTCCAAATCCCTGCGATTAAATGCGCTCCTTTATAGGCCGTGCTCTGTCAGCCCCTTGACAGCATCGGCTATGATAGCGGCTTTGTTTTGTCTGGCCCCCTCTGCGGCCGCGCACATGTAAGTCAAGGATCCTATGAGCAAGCCCACTGTCGACCCTACCTCGAATGCCAAGTCCGGCCCTGCCGTGCCGGTCAATTTCCTGCGGCCGATCATCCAGGCAGACCTGGACTCGGGCAAGCACACCCAGATCGTTACCCGTTTCCCGCCTGAGCCCAACGGCTACCTGCACATCGGTCACGCCAAGTCGATCTGCGTGAACTTCGGCCTGGCCCAGGAGTTCGGCGGCGTTACGCACTTGCGTTTCGACGACACCAACCCGGCCAAGGAAGACCAGGAATACATCGACGCGATCGAAAGCGACGTCAAATGGCTGGGCTTCGAATGGTCCGGCGAAGTGCGCTACGCCTCACAGTATTTTGACCAGTTGCACGACTGGGCCGTCGAGCTGATCAAGGCCGGCAAGGCCTACGTTGACGACCTGACCCCAGAGCAAGCCAAGGAATACCGTGGCAGCCTGACCGAGCCGGGCAAGAACAGCCCGTTCCGCGACCGTTCGGTTGAAGAGAACCTCGACTGGTTCGCCCGGATGCGCGCCGGTGAATTCCCGGACGGCGCCCGCGTGCTGCGCGCGAAGATCGACATGGCTTCGCCGAACATGAACCTGCGCGACCCGATCATGTATCGCATTCGCCACGCGCATCACCACCAGACCGGCGACAAGTGGTGCATCTATCCGAACTACGACTTCACCCACGGTCAGTCGGACGCCATCGAAGGCATCACCCACTCGATCTGCACCCTCGAGTTCGAAAGCCATCGTCCGCTGTACGAGTGGTTCCTCGACGCATTGCCAGTGCCTGCGCACCCGCGTCAGTACGAGTTCAGCCGTCTGAACCTCAACTACACCATCACCAGCAAGCGCAAGCTCAAACAGCTGGTCGATGAAAAGCACGTGCATGGCTGGGACGATCCGCGCATGTCCACGCTGTCGGGCTTCCGCCGCCGTGGCTACACGCCGAAATCGATCCGCAACTTCTGCGAAATGGTCGGCACCAACCGTTCCGACGGCGTGGTCGACTTCGGCATGCTCGAATTCAGCATCCGTGACGACCTCGACCACACCGCACCGCGCGCCATGTGCGTGCTGCGTCCGCTGAAAGTCGTCATCACCAACTACCCGGAAGGCCAGGTCGAAAACCTCGAACTGCCGCGCCACCCGAAAGAAGACATGGGCGTGCGCGCGCTGCCATTCGCTCGGGAAATCTACATCGACCGTGACGACTTCATGGAAGAGCCGCCGAAGGGCTACAAGCGCCTGGAACCGGCCGGTGAAGTGCGTCTGCGCGGCAGCTACGTGATCCGTGCCGACGAAGCGATCAAGGACGCCGACGGCAACATCGTCGAACTGCGTTGCTCGTACGATCCGGAAACCCTGGGCAAGAACCCTGAAGGCCGCAAGGTCAAAGGCGTGATCCACTGGGTGCCGGCTGCCGCCAGCGTCGAGTGCGAAGTGCGTCTGTACGATCGTCTGTTCCGCTCTCCGAACCCTGAGAAGGCCGAAGACAGCGCGAGTTTCCTCGACAACATCAACCCTGATTCGCTGCAGGTACTCACCGGTTGTCGTGCCGAGCCATCGCTTGGCACTGCACAGCCGGAAGACCGTTTCCAGTTCGAGCGCGAAGGCTACTTCGTCGCTGATTTGAAGGACTCGAAACCAGGTCAGCCGGTATTCAACCGTACCGTGACCCTGCGTGATTCGTGGGGCCAGTGATTCAGCGTCAAGGGAAATAACGTGCTAACGATCTACAACACGCTCACCAAGAGCAAAGAAGTCTTCAAGCCGCTCGATGGCAACAAGGTGCGCATGTACGTCTGCGGGATGACCGTGTACGACTACTGCCACCTTGGCCACGGCCGCAGCATGGTCGCGTTCGACCTGGTGACCCGCTGGTTGCGGTTCAGCGGTTACGACCTGACCTACGTGCGCAATATCACCGACATCGACGACAAGATCATCAACCGCGCCAACGAGAACGGTGAGTCGTTCGAAGCGTTGACCGAGCGCATGATCGCCGCGATGCACGAAGACGAAGCGCGCCTGAACATCAAGAAGCCGGACATGGAACCGCGCGCCACGGATCACATTCCGGGCATGCACGCCATGATCCAGACCTTGATCGACAAGGGTTACGCCTACGCCCCGGGCAATGGCGACGTGTACTACCGCGTCGCCAACTTCATGGGCTACGGCAAGCTGTCGCGCAAGAAGATTGAAGACCTGCGCATCGGCGCGCGGATCGAAGTTGACGAGTCGAAACAGGACCCGCTCGACTTCGTGCTGTGGAAAGCCGCCAAACCGGGTGAGCCGAGCTGGGAATCGCCATGGGGCGCCGGGCGTCCGGGCTGGCACATCGAATGCTCGGTGATGTCTACCTGCTGCCTCGGCGAGACTTTCGACATTCATGGCGGCGGCAGCGATCTGGAGTTCCCGCACCACGAAAACGAAATCGCCCAGAGCGAAGCGGCCACCGGCAAGACCTACGCCAACGCGTGGATGCATTGCGGCATGATTCGCATCAATGGCGAGAAGATGTCCAAGTCCTTGAACAACTTCTTCACCATTCGCGACGTGCTGGAAAAGTACCACCCGGAAGTCGTGCGTTACCTGCTGGTGTCGAGCCACTACCGCAGCGCGATCAACTACTCGGAAGACAACCTCAAGGACGCCAAAGGCGCACTCGAGCGTTTCTACCACGCGTTGAAAGGCCTGCCGACTGTAGCGCCGGCTGGCGGCGAAGCCTTCGTCGAGCGTTTCACCACGGTGATGAACGACGACTTCGGCACGCCGGAAGCCTGCGCGGTGCTGTTCGAGATGGTGCGTGAGATCAACCGTCTGCGTGAGAGCGATCTTGATGCGGCGGCAGGTCTGGCGGCGCGTCTGAAAGAGCTGGCGAGTGTGCTGGGTGTGTTGCAGCTGGAGGCGGATGACTTCCTGCAGGCGGGCGCTGAAGGGCGTGTCGATGCGGCTGAGGTTGATGCGCTGATTGCGGCGCGTCTGGCGGCACGTGCGGGTAAGGATTGGGCTGAGTCGGATCGGATTCGTGATCAGCTCACGGCGATGGGCGTTGTGCTGGAAGACGGCAAGGGTGGGACTACCTGGCGTCTGGCTGATTGAGATCAGGGACGCGGAGCGTCCCGGGCTGCATTCCCACGCGGAGCGTGGGAACGATCAACAAAACCCGCCGTGTGCGGGTTTTTGTTTGGCTGCGAAGAAGAGCCCCTCACCCTAACCCTCTCCCAGAGGGAGAGGGGACTAAATGGGGGATGCTCAAGAAATACGCCGACCTGAGCGATGTTTGCCGAATCCATAATCAACTCGGTTTTTTCAGGTCGATGCACAACGCCAGACACCTCGGTCAGCTCCCTCTACCTCCGGGAGAGGGCTGGGGTGAGGGGTGCGTGTCAAAGAGATACGCCGACTTGAACCTGCTTCGAATCCATAATCGACTGGTTTTTTCAGGTCGATGCACAACGCCAGACACCTCGGTCAGCTCCCTCTCCCTCTGGGAGAGGGCTGGGGTGAGGGTTGCTTTTGACGTTCGCGTAGGTCTTGATGTCGGCAACGCGTTCAGCCGGATGCTGAGCGGCGACGATTATGGAATGGAGACACCATGGCTAATCACTATCGCGAACTGCTGACAACCCCAGGTGCCACGGGGTTAGTGCTCGCGAGCTCTATCGCGCGATTACCGCAAGCAATGATCGGCATCGGCATCATCACCATGCTGGTCCAGCAAACCGGTGTGTACTGGCTGGCCGGCACCGTCGCCGGGACGTTCACCCTGGCCAATGCACTGCTCGGCCCGTACATCTCCAGACTGGTCGATCAACATGGCCAGAGCCGCGTGCTGCCCGTCGTCACGGCGTTCAGCATTGCCATGCTGCTGGCGCTGATCACCGCCGTCTACTTGCGCGCACCTGCCGCACTGCTGTTTGTTCTGGCGGCATTGGCGGGGACGATGCCGAGCATGCCGTCGATGATCCGTGCGCGGTGGACGCAATTGTTCCGGGGCAAGCCGCAGTTGCACACGGCGTTCTCGCTGGACACGGTCCTCACCGAAATGGCCTACATCGTCGGCCCGCCACTGGCGATCGGTTTGAGCGTGAGTTTCTTTGCCGAAGCCGGGCCACTGGTTGCAGTCGGGCTGTTGGCCTTCGGGGTGACGGCGTTTCTCCTGCAACGCCAGACTGAACCTAAAGTTGTCGTGGGCCACGCCAGCCACAGTGGTTCAACTCTGCTGATTCCCGGCGTTCGCACCATTGTCCTCGCGTTGTTGGCGATGGGGGTCATTGGCGGAGCAATCGATGTCGCCGTCGTGGCGTTCGCCAATGCGCAAGGCTGGCCAGCCTCCGCAACCTTCATCCTCGCCGCCTATGCGTTTGGCTCACTGGTCGCGGGCCTGACCTTCGGTGCAATGAGGGTTTCGCTGGCGATCGAAAAACAGTTCCTGATCGGGATCCTGGTCACGGCGTTCACCGGCGTGTTGCCGATTTTTGCAGCGGACGTTTATGTCCTGTCAGCGACGCTGTTTATTGCCGGGATTTCGTTTGCGCCAACGATGGTCGTGGTCATGAAGCTGGGAACGATCATCATCCCGCCATCGCGGATCACCGAAGGGCTGACGTGGATGACCACGGGTATCAGCATCGGCGTTGCGCTGGGCGGCATGCTCGCGGGGTTGGTCATTGATGGCTGGGGTGCACGGGCCGGGTTCGGTGTGGCGATTGGCGCTGGGATCATGATGGTGGTTGTTGTACTGGTGGGGCTGCGCACATTGGAGGCGGCTTCGGTTGCGCATGTTGAGCCGGAATTTTCGCCCTCACCCTAGCCCTCTCCCCCAGGAGAGGGGACTGAATGGGGGATGTTCGAGAGATACACCGACTTGAACGTGATGCTCTGAATCCATAATCGACTGGTTTTTTCAGGTCGATGTCCAGCGCCAGACACCTCGGTCGGCTCCCTCTCCTGGGGGAGAGGGCTGGGGTGAGGGGAACGGGATTCACTCAACCTTCAATCTGCCGCAACCGCTTATAAAGCGTATTCCGACTCACCCCCAACCGCCGAGCCAAATGCGAAATATTCCCCCCGGAAGCCTTCAACTCCCGGTTCAACGCCTCCACATCATTCAAATCAACCGCCAACGGCGCCGCGCTCTCCACCGGCTCCATCTCCAGATCAACAAAAAAATCATCCGGCAAATGCTCAAGCCTCACCGGCTGCTCCTCAGCCATCGCCAACGCCACCTGCATCACGCTACTCACCTGACGCAAATTCCCCGGCCAAGGATGACGGCTGAACAACTCCAGCACCTCCTGGCTCAACCCCGCCCACTGCGTCGGTTCACGATGCTGCTCCCACAACCGCTTGAACAACGCCTCCTTATCACTGCGCTCCCGCAGCGGCGGCAGCTCCAGCGTCAGTCCACCAATGCGGTAATACAAATCCTCACGAAACCGTCCCAATTGCACTTGTTCGCGCAAGGAACGGTTAGTCGCCGAGATAATCCGCAAATCCACCGGGAACAACTCGCTACTGCCCACCGGTTGCACGCAACGCTCCTGCAACACCCGCAACAACCGCGCCTGAGTCGGCAATGGCATATCGCCAATCTCGTCGAGAAACAGCGTGCCTTTATCCGCCTTGCGAATCAGCCCGATACTGCCTTTCTGATTCGCGCCGGTGAACGCACCTTTCTCGTAGCCAAATAACTCGGATTCGACAAGTTCGGCGGGGATCGCCGCGCAGTTGACGGCAATGAACGCCTGTTTGCTACGTGAACTGGCCTGATGCAGGGCTTTGACGAAAACTTCCTTGCCGACCCCGGTTTCGCCATGGATCAGCAGCGGAATGTCTTTCTCCAGTAACCGCTCAGCCTGACGCACGGCTTTTTCCACGCGACTGTCGCCGAAGTGCAGGGTGTTGAGACTGATGGCAGTGGGCGCGGCGGTTTTAGGTTCAGCAGCAAAAACGCGCGGCTGAACCGACGCCTGCTTCGGCCGCTTCAACAAACACTGAAAACGGTTACGCCCGGACGTCTGCAAGGCAAACGGCAACCCGTCCGGCTGGTTGATCAACTCCAGCAGCGACACTTTGAACAGGCTCTCAACGCTTACCCGCGACAAACGCACACCGAGCAGATTGTCCGCCCGGCGGTTGGCCGACAACACCTGCCCACTCTCATCGAAAATCAACAACCCCGCCCACTGACTGTCGAGGTTGTTCAACCCGGTGTTGAAGGTAAGTTGAAAGTGCTGGCCATGGAACAGGTTGAGGATCAGCCGGTTCTCCACGGTCTGGCTCATCATCTTGACCATGCCCAAAGTGTGCGAGGGCGGCAGATAGCTGTCGCTGGACACATCAAGCACCGCGATGACTTTGCGCTCGGCGTCGAAAATCGGCGCGGCGGAACCGGTCATGAAACGGTTGGCCTTGAGAAAGTGTTCATCGTGTTCGATGTGCACCGCTTGTTCACACGCCAGCGCCGTGCCGATCGCGTTGGTGCCGCTGGTGCGCTCGACCCAACTCGCACCGGCCTGAAACCCCCGCGCCAGATTCGGCTCGATAAAGCGTTGCGTGCCCCACGAGGTCAGGACCTGGCCCTGATTGTCGGCGAGCATGATCAGGCAGTTGGAGTTGCTGAGGATGTTTTCGTAATAGGGCAGGACTTCCTGGTGCGTGGTCTGCACCAGCGAATGATGACTGTCGAGCAGCTGCGCGATGCTAGCGGCGGGCAGTTGATCGAAGGCCGGCGTGCTTTGGTGGTCGAGACCGAACGCGCGGCAACGTTGCCAGGAAGTCTGGACGATCGCGTCGTGGGACAGCGGCGGGGCAGGTGCGGCCATGGCAGTGGGCCTCTGATGCAGCGATTTTTATTGTTGTTATGAACCCGATCTTCGAAACCTGCACAGATCCCCTGTAGGAGTGAGCCTGCTCGCGATAGCGGTGTGTCAGACATGTTTGCATCGACTGACACACCGCTATCGCGAGCAGGCTCACTCCTACAATGGATCTTCCGTGTTTACGAGATCGGGCAAAAAGCGTTCATAGAGTGTTGTTCACTATTGTTCATTGTCAATCGCCCGACTGTTCAAATGTGTTCAGCAATGAACGCCTGTTCCCCACTGTTTCAACGATTTTCACGCCAAATCAACCACTTGCCATTTCTGGCACGAAACTCGCTCCCGTGCACAGGTCGCTTGACTCCAATAATAAAAAGGCCGAGCCATGTCACTCACCCTGGAGCACGTCAGCCGCACCGTCGAGGGCCAGACCTGGATCGACGATGCGTGCCTGAAATTCGAACCCGGTTCGTTCAACGTTTTGCTCGGCCGCACCCTGTCCGGCAAAACCAGCCTCATGCGTTTAATGGCCGGTCTGGACAAACCGGACAGCGGCCGCATCCTGATGAACGGCGTCGACGTCACCCAGCGCCCGGTGCGGTTGCGCAACGTGTCGATGGTCTATCAGCAGTTCATCAATTACCCGACCATGACCGTGTTCGAGAACATCGCCTCGCCACTGCGTCAGGCCGGTGTCTCGAAAGAGATCATCCACAGCAAAGTGCAAGAAACCGCGAAGATGCTGCGCATCGAGAAGTTTCTGCAACGCTATCCGCTGGAGCTGTCCGGCGGCCAACAGCAACGCACCGCCATGGCCCGCGCACTGGTCAAGGATGCCGAGCTGATCCTCTTCGATGAGCCGCTGGTCAACCTCGACTACAAACTGCGCGAAGAATTGCGTCAGGAAATGCGCGAGCTGTTCAAGGCGCGCCACACCATCGCCATTTATGCCACCACCGAACCCAACGAAGCGCTGGCACTCGGCGGCACCACGACGATTCTTCACGAGGGCCGGGTGATTCAAAGTGGCCCGTCGACCTCGGTGTATCACCAGCCGCAAACCGTGCTCGCTGCCGAATTATTCTCCGAGCCACCGATCAACCTGATGCCCGGGCGCATCGCCGGCAACGAAGTCAGTTTCGCCAATTTTGTGCACTTCCCGTTGAACGTCGATCTGCGCCCGGTGGGCGAGGGCGAGTTCCGCTTCGGCGTGCGCCCCAGCCACATCTCGCTGGTGCCGAGCAACGATGACGACCTCGAACTGGCCGTCACTGTCGAAGTCGCCGAGATCAGCGGCTCGGAAACCTTCCTGCATGTGCGCAACGAGCATTTCCTGCTGGTGCTGCACTTGCCCGGCGTTCATGAATACGACGTCGATGCGCCGATCCGCATCTATATCCCGACCCACAAACTGTTTGTTTTCGATGCGCAGGGCCGTCTGGTGCAAGCACCGGGCCGGCGTGTCGCGAGGGTTGCCTGATGGCCGAAATCCGTTTGCAGCACCTCGCCCACAGCTACAGCAAAACCCCGAGCGGCGCCGAGGACTATGCGATCCGCGAGATGGATCACGTCTGGGAGCAGGGCGGCGCCTATGCCTTGCTCGGGCCATCGGGTTGCGGCAAGTCGACTTTGCTCAACATCATCTCCGGACTGCTCAGCCCCTCGCAGGGCCATGTGTTGTTCGACGGCAAAGCGGTCAACGACCTGACGCCGGAGAAGCGCAACATCGCCCAGGTTTTCCAGTTTCCGGTGGTGTACGACACCATGACCGTGTTCGACAACCTCGCTTTCCCCCTGCGAAATCAGGGCATGGCCGAGGCGAAAGTGCACAGCAAGGTGCAGGAAATTGCCGAAGTCCTCGACCTGCAAAACCTCCTGAGCAAGAAGGCGCGCAACCTCACCGCTGACGAAAAACAGAAAGTCTCGATGGGCCGGGGTCTGGTCCGCGACGACGTTTCGGCGATCCTCTTCGACGAACCGCTGACGGTGATCGACCCGCACCTGAAATGGAAATTGCGACGCAAGCTCAAGCAGATCCACGAGCAGTTCAACATCACCATGGTCTACGTCACCCACGATCAACTGGAGGCCTCGACCTTCGCCGACAAGATTGCGGTGATGTACGGCGGTCAGATCGTCCAGTTCGGCACACCACGGGAATTGTTCGAGCGGCCGAGCCACACCTTTGTCGGCTATTTCATCGGCAGCCCCGGGATGAACCTGATCGACGTGCAGCCGCAACCCGGTGGCGTCGGTTTCGCCTCGACGCACCTGCCGCTGTCCGACGCCATGCAGCGCCATATCGAACACGGTCAGTGGAAGAATCTGAAGGTCGGCATCCGCCCGGAGTTTATTCATGTGTGGGACGAGCCGTTTGATGACGCGATGCAGGCCAGGGTCGTACACGTCGAAGACCTCGGCACCTACAAGATCATGACCCTCGACCTCGACGGCGCACCGTTGAAAGTACGTTTGGCGGAAGACAAACCGGTGCCACAGGGCATCGCGTACATCAGTTTCCCGGCGCAGTGGCTGATGGTCTATGCCGATGAGTTTCTGCTCGAAGCCGACGATGAGGTGCAGCCATGAACAAGGTGCAGAACAACAAGGCCTGGTGGCTGGTGTTGCCGGTGTTCCTGCTGGTGGCGTTCAGTGCGGTGATCCCGATGATGACCGTGGTCAACTATTCGGTGCAGGACATCTTCGACCAGTCCAGCCGCTACTTTGTCGGCGCTGACTGGTACAAACAAGTGCTGCTCGATCCACGTCTGCACGATTCATTGCTGCGTCAGTTCATCTACTCGGCCTGCGTGTTGCTGATCGAAATTCCTTTGGGCATTGCCGTCGCGCTGACCATGCCGACCAAGGGTCGCTGGTCGTCGGTGGTGCTGATCATTCTGGCGATTCCGCTGCTGATCCCATGGAACGTGGTCGGCACCATCTGGCAGATTTTCGGCCGTGCCGACATTGGTCTGCTCGGTTCCAGCCTCAACGCAATGGGCATCAGCTACAACTACGCGGCCAACACCATGGACGCCTGGGTGACGGTGCTGGTGATGGACGTCTGGCACTGGACTTCATTGGTGGCGCTGCTGTGCTTCTCCGGTTTGCGCGCGATTCCCGACGTGTATTACCAAGCGGCGCGCATCGATCGGGCCTCAGCCTGGGCGGTGTTCAGGCACATTCAGTTGCCCAAGCTGAAGAGCGTGCTGCTGATCGCGGTGATGCTGCGCTTCATGGACAGTTTCATGATCTACACCGAGCCGTTCGTGCTCACCGGCGGCGGGCCGGGTAACGCCACGACCTTCTTGAGTCAGACGTTGACCCAGATGGCCGTAGGGCAATTCGACCTCGGTCCGGCAGCGGCGTTTTCGCTGGTGTACTTCCTGATCATCCTGTTGGTGTCCTGGCTGTTCTACACCGCCATGACGCACTCCGACGCCAACCGCTGAGGCCCGGCCATGAGCAAAAGAAAGCTTATTCCGTTGCTGGTGTACATCCTTTTCCTACTGGTGCCGATCTACTGGCTGCTGAACATGTCGTTCAAGAGCAACACCGAAATCCTCGGCGGTCTGACGCTTTTCCCACAGGCCTTTACGCTGGCGAACTACAAAGTGATCTTTACCGATCCGAGCTGGTACACCGGTTATCTGAACTCGCTGTATTACGTCAGCCTGAACACGGTGATCTCGCTGAGCGTGGCGCTGCCGGCGGCCTATGCGTTTTCGCGTTATCGCTTTCTCGGCGACAAGCACCTGTTCTTCTGGCTGCTGACCAACCGCATGGCGCCGCCAGCGGTGTTTCTGCTGCCGTTCTTTCAGTTGTATTCGTCGATTGGCCTGTTCGACACGCATATCGCCGTGGCTTTGGCGCATTGCCTGTTTAACGTGCCGCTAGCGGTGTGGATTCTCGAAGGATTTATGTCCGGCGTGCCGAAAGAAATCGACGAAACTGCCTACATCGACGGCTACAGTTTCCCCAAGTTCTTCGTGAAGATTTTCATCCCGCTGATCGGCTCGGGTATCGGCGTCACGGCGTTTTTCTGCTTCATGTTTTCCTGGGTCGAACTGCTGCTCGCGCGCACGTTGACCTCGGTAAACGCCAAGCCGATCGCGGCGGTGATGACGCGCACGGTATCCGCTTCGGGTATTGATTGGGGCGTGCTGGCGGCGGCGGGGGTGTTGACCATTCTGCCGGGCATGCTGGTGATCTGGTTTGTTCGCAACCACGTGGCCAAGGGCTTTGCCCTCGGTCGGGTCTGAGGAGCTGATGATGGAATGGATGAGTTGGACCACCCCGACAGCCGCATTCTTCATCGTCATCGGCCTGATTCTGGTCGGCATGACCACTTGGGAATTGCGCTCGCCGAGCATCCTGCGGCGAGGTTTTCTGCCGATTGCCACCACCCGTGGCGATCGTTTGTTTATCGGTCTTCTCGGCAGCGCCTACCTGCATTTGCTGGTGATCGGCGCCACCGACTGGAGCATCTGGGTGGCGTCCGCGTTGTCCCTGGTGTGGCTGTTGGCTGTGATGCGTTGGGGCTAGTCGAGTCGTTCGGCAACGCGGCTCCACAACTTAAACAGGAGGTCTCTATGTTCGACAAAAACAATAAGCTGCGACATAGCATTTCATTGGCAGCCATGCTGGCACTCAGCGGTTTGAGCGCATCCGCCTGGGCCGATGCCTACGAGGACGCGGCGAAAAAATGGATCGGCAGTGAATTCAAACCGTCGACCCTGACGGCCGAGCAGCAACTCGAAGAGTTGAAGTGGTTCATCAAGGCCGCCGAGCCGTTTCGCGGCATGGACATCAAGGTCGTTTCCGAGACCCTGACCACCCACGAATACGAGTCGAAAGTGCTGGCCAAGGCGTTCAGCGAAATCACCGGGATCAAGCTCACCCACGACCTGCTGCAAGAAGGCGACGTGGTCGAGAAAATGCAGACGGTGATGCAGTCGGACAAGAACATCTATGACGGCTGGGTCAACGACTCGGACCTGATCGGTACGCACTTTCGCTACGGCAAGACCGAATCGATCACTGACCTGATGGCCAACGAAGGCAAGAACTTCACCTCGCCGACGCTCGACATCAAGGACTTCATCGGCATCTCCTTCACCACCGCGCCGGACGGCAAGATCTATCAACTGCCTGACCAGCAATTCGCCAACCTCTATTGGTTCCGCGCCGACTGGTTCGAACGTGCCGATCTGAAAGCCAAGTTCAAGGAAAAGTACGGCTACGAATTGGGCGTGCCGGTGAACTGGTCGGCCTATGAAGAAATCGCCAAATTCTTCAGCGAAGACGTCAAGGAAATCGACGGCAAACGCGTGTACGGGCACATGGACTACGGCAAGAAAGACCCGTCGCTGGGCTGGCGCTTCACCGATGCCTGGTTCTCCATGGCCGGTGGCGGCGACAAAGGCATTCCGAATGGCTTGCCGGTGGACGAGTGGGGGATTCGCGTCGAGGACTGCCACCCGGTCGGCTCCAGCGTGACCCGAGGCGGTGACACCAACGGCCCGGCGGCGGTGTTCGCCACCACCAAATATGTCGACTGGTTGAAGAAGTACGCGCCACCGGAAGCGGCGGGCATGACCTTCTCCGAGTCCGGCCCGGTGCCGTCGCAGGGCAACATTGCGCAGCAAATCTTCTGGTACACCGCGTTCACCGCCGACATGACCAAACCGGGCCTGCCGGTGGTCAACGCCGACGGCACACCGAAATGGCGCATGGCGCCATCGCCGCGCGGGCCGTATTGGGAAGAGGGCATGAAGCTTGGGTATCAGGACGTGGGTTCGTGGACGTTTATGAAGTCCACGCCTGAGAAACAGAAACTGGCAGCGTGGCTGTATGCGCAGTTTGTGACCTCGAAAACTGTCTCGTTGAAGAAAACCATCGTCGGCCTGACGCCGATTCGCGAGTCGGACATCAACTCGCAAGCGATGACCGATCTGGCGCCGAAGCTCGGTGGTCTGGTCGAGTTCTACCGCAGCCCGGCCCGCGTGCAATGGACCCCGACCGGCACCAACGTGCCGGACTATCCGCGTCTGGCGCAACTATGGTGGAGCCACATCGCCGAAGCGGCTAGCGGCGAGAAGACCCCGCAACAGGCGCTGGATGGTTTGGCCAAGGATCAGGACGCGATAATGACCCGCCTCGAACGCTCCAAGGCCCAGGCTGTTTGTGCACCGAAGATGAATCCGGAGCGCGATGCCCAGTACTGGTTTGATCAACCGGGCGCACCGAAACCGAAACTGGCCAACGAGAAGCCGAAAGGCGAGACCGTGAGCTACAACGAACTGCTGAAATCCTGGGCGGATGCGCGTAAGTGATAGGGGAACTGTGAAAGGCGAACGGCACCGGAAGGTGCCGTTTTTGTTGGTGCCGCTGCGATTGCTATCGCGAGCAGGCTCACTCCCACAGAGGTTCGCGGCGTACACCGCATCTGTGAACGACACAAAAACCTGTAGGAGTGAGCCTGCTCGCGATAGCGGTGTGTCAGACGAAAAAGATATCGACCGACCCGCCGCCATCATTGATGTGTGCCGGTACTGGATGTGTCTTGATCAGACCAGAACAGCCAGATCTGTGTAACGAGCAACCAAAGCATCAGCCGTGAGCAACTTCATCGGCTCGGTCATTGCTGTGGCGATGATAATGCGGTCAAACGGATCGCGATGATGGTGCTCAAGATCCTTCACGGCGATGGCGTGCTCTGCAGTCACTGGCAGTTCGATAAAGCCACTGTCGAGACAATATTGGCGGACTTCTTCCAGATCAACATTCAGCTTGCCGAGCCCGACCTTGATTGCCATTTCCCAGAAAGTGGCGGCGCTGATGTAGATTTCGGCGGCGTTCTCAATCAATTTTCTGGCTTTGCCGGACAATCTGGCGTCATCACTGAGCGTCCAGAGCAAAATGTGCGTGTCGAGCAGAAGCCTCATGCTTGAGTGCCCTCAAATGTATCAAGCATGTCATCGGGCAGTGGTGAGTCGAAATCGTCGGGCAACACCAGTTTGCCTTTCATTGCGCCAATACGCTGAGCGCTGGGTTTTCCTACGGGAACGAGGCGAGCCATCGCCCGCCCATGCTTGGCAATCGTGATGACTTGGCCAGCAGCGGCATCATCGACGAGTTTGGATAAATTGTTTTTGGCTTCAGCCAGCGGAACGATGATCATCAGCTCACCCCTGTATTCTGGACAAATATAGCCAGAATATTTCAACGCTGCCAAACCATAGACTTCTTCAGCCCATTCGCAAACGATATCCCTGTTCATTTTTAGCCTCTCGTCGGTATTCCATCTGCCAAGGCCTCCACCATAGAGCTATCTACTCAAAACTGGCTGTAGGACAAAACGGAGGTTGCGGCGAGAGCTTTCGGCGTTTGTGTGGGGACGGGAGCAAATCGGTAAAAAATCGTACAAAAATGTCGACTGACCCACCGCCATCGCAAGCGGGCGAAGGCCTGCAGGTTTCAGTGGTGCCCACAAACCTGAGTACCCCGCAAATCACTGTGGGAGCTTGCCTGCAAGCGAAGGGGCCATTGTCGGCACCGCAGGAAACCCAAGCCGGAACACGGTCATCGCACCCGGCAAACTCTTCACCTCCGCCACGCCCTGATGCAGGCTCATGATCGAACGGACGATGGCCAGTCCCAACCCGGTGCTGCCCTGCGAGCGCGAGCGGCTGCTGTCGACGCGGTAGAAGCGGTCGAACAGATGTGGCAAATGCTGCGCTTCAATCCCGGCGCCGGGGTTGCTGACCAGCAGGGAGGCCTGCGTCGCACTCTGTTCAATCAGCAGCGTCACGGTTTTTCCGTTCGGGCAATGGCGCAGCGCGTTGGACAGCAGATTGGAAATCGCCCGCTGAATCATCAGCCGATCGCCCATCACCGTCGCACTGCCAACGACATTCAAATGAATGTTCTTATCCTGCGCCGACAACGAAAACATCTCGGCCACTTTCGCGACTTCAACCTCCAGCGCCACCGCTTCAAACGGTGCCAGCGCCGACGGATGACTGACCTGCGCCAGAAACAGCATGTCCGAAACAATCCGCGCCACGCGCTCCAGCTCCTCGGTGCACGACACCAGCACATCTTTGTATTCCTCAACCGAGCGCTCGCGCGACAGCGTGACCTGCGCCTTGCCCATCAGATTGTTGATCGGCGTGCGCAACTCATGCGCCAGGTCATCAGAGAACTGCGACAACTGCTGCACCCCGGCGTCCAGCCGATGCAGCATGAAGTTGATGCCCTGCGCCAGTTCACTCAGTTCCTGCGGCATGTTCACCACGGACAGCCGGTGTTCCAGATCCTGGGTCGAGACCATCGCCGCCACTTTGCGAAACTCGCGCAGCGGCGCCAAACCACGCTGCACCGCGCCCCACGCGGTCAGGCCGATAAACACCAGCAACAACGGCAAGGCAATCAGCGTCGAGCGCAGATACGCGCTGAGCAAAGCCTGATCATGGGCATTGTCCATCGACAGCAGCACCGGCACGCTGTTGCCGTCCTTGAGACGAATCAGCTTGGACACGGTGAGGAATTTCGCCCCTTCGGCATCGATGCTGTCGGAGTAAGTCAATTGATCAGTGGTCGAGCGCACCGCTTTCAATTCAACTCGTGGATCGGTCAAACCGCTGCCGGATTTGAGCAGCGGCGAGCGCAGGTTCAAGCGGTCATAAATCGTCAACGTCAGGTTGTCATGGCCCATGACCTGATCGAGCAAAATGTGCGGCTTGCCGCTGATCTCATTGGCATCGACGTACAGCGACAAGCTGTGTTCGACCTGCGCCATCTTCTTTTCGAGACTGTCGCGCGACAGCGCATTGAGCTCATGGGTCAACGCGAAATAGGCAAGGATCGCCAGGAACACCACCAGCAGCGCGCCGAGAATACTCACCGTCAAACCGAGACGCATCGACAGGCTGGAGGGCTTCATTCCCGTGCCTCCAGCACGTAGCCGACACCGCGCAGGGTGTGAATCAGTTTGCTGTTGAACGGGTCGTCGATCTTCGCCCGCAAACGGCGGATCGACACCTCGACCACATTGGTGTCGCAGTCGAAATTCATGTCCCACACCAGCGAGATGATCTGCGTGCGCGTCAGCACTTCGCCGGACTGGCGCATCAGCAAATGCAGCAGGGCGAACTCCTTGGTGGTCAGGTCAATACGCTGCGCGCCGCGAAACGCGCGATGGCGGCCCGGATCGAGTTCCAGATCAGCGACTTTCAGGACCTGCGGCACCGGGATGTTTTCGCTGCGACGCATCAAGGTGCGCACCCGCGCCAGCAGTTCGGGAAACTCGAACGGCTTGACCAGATAATCGTCGGCGCCCAGATCGAGGCCACGAATCTTGTCGGCCAGACGCCCGCGCGCGGTGAGCATCATCACCCGTGTGGAGTGGGTGCGACGCAGTTGTTCCAGCACGCCCCAACCATCGAGTTCCGGCAGGTTCACGTCGAGAATAATCAGGTCATAGGCCTGCTGTTGCGCCAAGTGTAAACCATCGGCGCCGGTGGCGGCGTGGTCAACGACATAGCCACTTTCGGTCAAACCCTGATGCAAGTATTCGGCAGCTTTAAGCTCGTCCTCGACGACAAGGATTCGCATGATCTTTCACCACTTTTATTTAATGGGTATTTAATTACAAAAGGCCCTCACCCTAACCCTCTCCCAGAAGGAGAGGGGACTGAGCGTGGGATATTTCGGAACTACGCCGACGTGAAAAAACCTCACTGAATCCATAATCGATTTGATGTAACAGGTCGATGGAAAGTGTCAGACACCTCGGTCGGCTCCCTCTCCCTCCGGGAGAGAGCTGGGGTGAGGGGAGGCGGCACAATAAAGGTTGTAGCGGCTACAGGGTCAACGATCAAACGCTCTAAACCAGTGATCTGCGACAGTCGGTCGCAGCGCGAGCCGCAAAAATCCCATGACTTCGATTCACACAAGTGCAATTCAGCAGATAACTAACGCGCATTTGTTTCGATGTATTTCGATAACGCCGCCAGCACTTCGCATCCTAGAACAAAACAACTTCGGCAAACCGTGGATAACGGATTTGTAATGTTCCAGTCACCTTGTCGATAAGTTCAAAACCCTACCGTGGCGGCATCCGAGATTCTTGAATAAAGGAAGTCTTCCATTGCCCGGTTTAATAAAACTGACGGCGCAATCACGCCTGAAAAAAACAGTCAGCGGCCTGGTGTTGTTGGCCAGCGCCGGCCTTGCAAACGCATCGACCCTGACGCTGGACCAAGCCCTGCAAAGCGCCTTCACCGGCAACCCGGAACTGGCCGCTGCGCAGTGGGAAATCGGCATCGCCGAAGGTGACCGCCAACAGGCCGGCCTGATCCCCAACCCTGAAGTGTCGTGGGAAGCCGAAGACACCCGCCGTGACTCACGCACCACCACGGTCATGCTCAGTCAGCCGATCGAACTGGGCGGCAAACGCGGCGCACGCATCGATGTCGCCAGCCGTGCGCAGGATGCTGCCGGCATCGAACTGGAGCGCAAACGCAATGCATTGCGCGCCGATGTGATTCAGGCGTTCAACAGCGCCCAAACCGCGCAGCAACGCTTGCAGCTGTCCCGGCAATCCCTGCAATTGGCCGAGCACGGTTTGCGTGTGGCGCAGGGGCGAATCGAGGCGGGTAAGTCGTCGCCGGTCGAAGGTACTCGAGCACAAGTGCAACTTTCGGAAGTGCGCTTGGAGCTGAGCCGCGCCGAACGCGATCAGGCCACTGCCTATCAGCAGTTGGCGCAGGTCATGGGCGCACCGTTGCCGACGTCGGCCAAGGTGCAGGCACCCACGCAAAGCATGCCGGCCGTTCCTCCACCGACACGATTGCTCGAGCGCTTGAACGAGACCGCCGAACTGCGTCTGGCCAAACTGCAGATCGATCAGCGTGAAGCATCGTTGGGCCTGGAAAAGTCCCAGCGCATTCCCGACCTCACCGTGAGCATCGGCAGCCAATACAGCGAAACCGAGCGCGAACGCGTCAACGTCGTCGGGCTGTCGATGCCGATTCCGCTGTTCAACCGCAATCAGGGCAATGTGCTCGCGGCCGCGCGCCGCACCGATCAGGCGCGGGATCTGCGCAACGCCACCGAGCTGCGATTGCGCACGGAAGTCCAGACCAGCCTTGAGCAATGGCAGACCGCCAACGGCGAAGTCACTGCGTTCAACCAGACCATCCTGCCCGCCGCGCAAAGTGCGGTCGACAGCGCCACACGCGGATTCGAAATGGGCAAGTTCGGCTTCCTCGATGTGCTCGATGCGCAACGAACATTGATCAGCGCTCGTAGCCAGTACATCCAGGCCGTCAGCGAAGCCACCGACGCCCGCGTACGCATCGAACGGATCTTCGGCGACCTCAGCGTCGGCCGTTGAATTTCACTTTTCAGACAACTGCGCGATGGCTCGGCGCAGAGGAGTTTCCATGGATAAAAAATTGATGATTGTCGCGGTGGCGACGTTGGCGCTGGGCATTGGTATCGGCTCGCAGTGGTCAGGTAACGCAAGCATCGACGCGCATGCCGACGAGACTTCTGAGCATGCCGATCACGCCGAAGAAGGTGCAGCGGCTGAACATGCCGAAGAAGGCCACATCGAATTGAGTGCCGAGCAAATCACTGCCGCCGGCATTCAACTTGCCGAAGCAAAGCCGCAAAACATCAGTCTTGGCCTGCCGTTCCCCGGCGAAGTGCGCTTCGACGAAGACCGCACCGCCCACGTTGTACCGCGCGTTCCGGGCGTGGTCGAGACGGTGGCGATCAACCTCGGGCAAACGGTGAAGAAGGGTCAGTTACTGGCGGTGATCGCCAGTCAGCAGATCTCCGATCAACGCAGCGAACAAGCCGCCGCGCAGCGTCGCCTGGCGTTGGCGCGCACCACCTACGAGCGTGAGAAAAAGCTCTGGCAGGACAAGATTTCCGCCGAGCAGGATTTCCTCCAGGCGCGCCAGGCACTGCAAGAGGCGGAAATCGCCGTGAGCAATGCGCGGCAAAAGATCAGCGTGCTCAGCGGCAGCGTGGTCGCCACCGGCGGCAATCGCTACGAATTGCGCGCGCCGTTCGATGGCGTGGTGGTGGAAAAACACCTGACGCCGGGCGAGGTCGTTGATGAAAGCACAGCGGCGTTCACCCTCTCGGATCTGTCGCGAGTGTGGGTAACGTTCGGCGTTTCACCGAAGGATCTGAACAAGGTTCAAGTAGGCAAAGCGGTCACCGTCAGCGCCCCGGAACTCAACGCAGAAGTGGTCGGCAGCGTGGCTTACGTCGGCAGCTTGCTCGGCGAACAAACCCGCACCGCGACCGTCCGCGTCACCCTGGAAAACCCGCAAGGCTCGTGGCGTCCCGGCCTGTTCGTCACCGCGCTGGTCGCTACCGACAGCCGCGAAGCGATAGTCGCCGTACCGGAATCCGCGATCCAGACCGTCGAGGACAAACCCACGGTTTTCGTGCGTACCGACGACGGTTTCGAAGCCCGGGCAGTAGAGCTGGGCAGCCGCGCCGCCGGCCATGTGGAAATCACTCAAGGGCTGGAACCGGGCGCGCAAGTCGCCAGCGCCGGCAGCTTCGTCCTCAAGTCGGAACTGGGCAAAGCCTCAGCCGAGCACAGCCACTGATCCGGAAGACTCCCATGTTCGAACGCCTGATCCAGTTTGCCATCGAGCAGCGCATCATTGTGCTGCTCGCCGTTCTGCTCATGGCCGGCCTCGGCATCGCCAGTTATCAAAAACTGCCGATCGACGCCGTGCCGGACATCACCAACGTCCAGGTGCAAATCAACACCGGCGCCGCCGGGTTCTCGCCGCTGGAAACCGAGCAGCGCATCACCTTTCCGATTGAAACCGCGATGGCCGGTTTGCCGGCACTGGAGCAGACCCGTTCGCTGTCGCGCTCGGGGCTGTCGCAGGTCACGGTGATCTTCAAGGACGGCACTGACCTGTTCTTCGCCCGCCAATTGGTCAACGAGCGTTTGCAGATCGCCAAGGAGCAATTGCCCGAAGGCGCCGAAGCGGTGATGGGGCCGATTTCCACCGGCCTCGGCGAGATCTTTTTATGGACAGTGGAAGCCAAGGAGGGCGCACTCAAGGACGACGGCACAGCCTACACGCCGACCGACCTGCGGGTGATTCAGGACTGGATCATCAAGCCGCAATTGCGCAACGTGCCCGGTGTCGCCGAGATCAACACTATCGGCGGTTTCGCCAAGGAATATCAGATCGCTCCGGACCCGAAACGCCTGGCCGGATACAAGCTGACCCTCACCGATCTGGTCACCGCGCTGGAGCGCAACAACGCCAACGTCGGCGCCGGTTACATCGAGCGCAGCGGCGAGCAATTGCTGATTCGCGCGCCGGGCCAAGTGGCGAGCACCGAGGACATCGCCAACATTGTCATGGCCAACGTTGACGGCACGCCGATCCGGGTGAAGAACGTCGCCAGCGTGGAAATCGGCCGCGAATTGCGCAGTGGCGCGGCCACGGAAAACGGCCGCGAAGTAGTGCTCGGCACGGTGTTCATGCTGATCGGCGAGAACAGCCGCACAGTTTCGCAAGCGGTCGCCAGCAAGCTCGAACAGATCAACAAATCCTTGCCGCAAGGCGTGATCGCGGTGCCTGTGTACGACCGCACGCACCTGGTCGACAAAGCCATTGCCACGGTGAAAAAGAACCTCATCGAAGGCGCGATTCTGGTGATCGCGATTCTGTTTCTGTTCCTCGGCAACATCCGCGCGGCGCTGATTACCGCGATGGTGATTCCGCTGTCGATGCTGTTCACCTTCACCGGGATGTTCAGCAACAAGGTCAGCGCCAACTTGATGAGCCTCGGCGCGCTGGACTTCGGCATCATCGTCGACGGTGCGGTGGTGATCGTTGAAAACACCCTGCGTCGACTGGCCCATGCGCAGCAGCATCACGGCCGTTTGCTGACCCGTGCCGAGCGTTTCAAGGAAGTCTTTGCCGCAGCGAAAGAGGCGCGGAGACCACTGATTTTCGGGCAGTTGATCATCATGGTCGTGTACCTGCCGATTTTCGCCTTGAGTGGCGTCGAAGGGAAAATGTTTCACCCGATGGCGTTTACCGTGGTGATTGCTTTGCTTGGCGCGATGTTGCTTTCCGTCACGTTCGTGCCAGCGGCGATTGCGTTGTTCGTCACGGGCAAGGTCAAGGAAGAAGAGGGCGCGGTGATGCGTGGCGCACGTCGCGTGTATGCGCCGGCGCTGGCCTGGGTCATGTCCCATCGCGCAATCGCAGTGGGCGCGGCGTTGGGCGTGATCGTGCTTAGCGGCGTGCTTACTAGCCGCATGGGCAGCGAGTTTGTACCGAGCCTCAGCGAAGGTGATTTTGCTTTGCAAGCGTTGCGTGTGCCGGGCACCAGCCTGACGCAATCGGTGGATATGCAGCAGCGGTTGGAGACGTTGATTTTGGCGAAAGTGCCGGAAGTCGAACGTGTTTTTGCTCGCACCGGCACCGCCGAAATCGCCTCCGACCCGATGCCGCCGAATATCTCCGACAGCTACGTGATGCTCAAACCCAAGGAACAGTGGCCGGATCCAGGCAAGTCCCGCGAAACCCTGATGGCCGAACTGCAAGCTTCCGCCGCGACGTTGCCGGGCAGCAACTATGAACTGTCGCAGCCGATTCAACTGCGCTTCAACGAACTGATTTCCGGCGTGCGCAGTGATGTCGCGGTGAAGGTGTTCGGTGATGACATGGACGTGCTCAATGCCACCGCTGCGAAAATCGCTGCTGCCATGCAAAAGGTCAACGGCGCATCCGAAGTGAAGGTCGAGCAAACTACCGGGCTGCCGGTGCTGACTATCAACATTGATCGCGATAAAGCCGCGCGCTACTGGCTCAACGTCGGTGATGTGCAGGACACCATTGCCGTGGCAGTGGGCGGGCGTCAGGCCGGGACGTTGTATGAGGGCGACCGGCGTTTCGATATGGTTGTGCGGTTGTCCGATGCCATGCGCAAGGACATCGACGGCTTGTCGGCACTGCTGATCCCGGTGCCGGCACTGAGTGGCGCTGCGAATCAGATCGGCTTCGTCGCGCTGCAAGACGTCGCCAGCCTCGACCTGGTGCTCGGCCCGAATCAGGTCAGCCGTGAGAACGGCAAGCGTCTGGTGATCGTCAGCGCCAACGTGCGTGGGCGTGACATTGGTTCGTTTGTCAGCGAGGCCGGTGAGGTGATCGAGCGTGATGTGCAAGTCCCGGCCGGTTACTGGACCAGTTGGGGCGGCCAGTTTGAACAACTGCAATCGGCGGCCAAGCGTTTGCAGATTGTCGTGCCAGTGGCGCTGCTGCTGGTGTTCGGCTTGTTGTTCATGATGTTCAACAACCTCAAGGACGGCTTGCTGGTGTTTACCGGGATTCCGTTTGCCTTGACCGGTGGGGTCATGGCGTTGTGGTTGCGGGATATTCCGCTGTCGATTTCGGCGGGGGTCGGGTTTATCGCGTTGTCCGGGGTGGCGGTGTTGAACGGCTTGGTGATGATTGCGTTTATTCGTAATTTGCGCGAGGAGGGGCGGTCGCTTTCGGATGCCATTCACGAAGGTGCGCTGACGCGTTTGCGACCTGTGTTGATGACGGCGTTGGTGGCTTCGCTGGGCTTTATTCCGATGGCGCTTGCGACCGGCACAGGTGCGGAGGTGCAGCGACCACTGGCAACCGTGGTGATCGGCGGAATCCTGTCCTCCACGATCCTCACGCTGCTGATCTTGCCGGCGCTCTACCAACTCGCCCATCGCCGGGAAGAAGACACCGTTCCAACTAAATAGGTAATCCCCTCTGTAGGAGTGAGCCTGATCGCGATAGCGGTCTATCAGGCAGATCTACATTGACTGACCCACCGCTATCGCGAGCAGGCTCACTCCTACAGGTTTTGTGTTCGACTTCAGAAGTGTGTCCGGGAGATAACGGATATGTAATTTCCCCGCCACCGTGACGATAGGTTCGGATTGTTACCTTGATCCCGTCAGTTACTTAAACGAGGAATCAAAGATGAAAATCGTACAGATGGGTACTTTTGTTGTGGCGTTGGCGATCTCTTCCGTGGCCTTGGCCGAAGGCGGTGGCGACCGCACTTTCGAACGGATGATGACCAGCAACGACCGCTCCATGGAGTTGTTCGTCGCCAAGGAAAAAGCCGCTGGCAACCCGGTTGTCGTCAACGACAAGAAAGACGACAAAACCCGCGATCTGTAAGCCTGCTGCACCTGAACAAGCCCTTCATCGCGCATCGATGCCGGGCTTTTTTTTCAAGCCCGGACGGGAAGGAAATGGATATGAACATGCTCAAGTGGATCGCGTTCGTCGGCGTAATGGCGATGTCTGCGAATGTGCTGGCCGAAGGCGGTGGTGACCGCACCTTTGAACGCGCGCTCAGCGCCAACAGCAAAGCCATGGAACAGTACGCCGCCAACCAGGGCAAAGCGCCGCCGGCGGTGAAGGATTACGAATACGGAATGAAGCTGGACGTGGTCAAAGTGGTGAGTGTGGTGAAGCCGCAGCCTGCGTGCAAAGTGGTGCCCACCGCGATGACCTACGAGGACTCCAAAGGTCAGATCAATACCATCAAGTACAACGTGATGGGCGTGTGCCGAAACGGCGGGAGCTGAATCCGCCACGCCAGAACGCGGCCCCGTGTAGGAGCTGCCGAAGGCTGCGATCTTTTGACTTTGATTCTAAAGATCAAGATCAAAAGATCGCAGCCTTCGGCAGCTCCTTGTATGTTGCCCTCACACCAGTCAATTGAGATCTAAGCTCGCTGGTGCGGACATACGAAGATGTGTTTCTGGGGGAGACCGATCGCTCCTAAAGGCAGGACTTGCTCCTGACCTTGTCTGTAGAGAGGTCCCCCCGCCTCATTGCCCACCACGAAGAGTATCGAGAAGCCGACAAGTCGGACTTCGCATTACAAGGTTGCAGTGGCATGAAGTTCGAGGTCAGGGGAACCAGGATGCATTTCTAACCCAGTTCACTCGGAGTTGAAAGCATGAGCATGCATGTCGGTTTGGATGTGGGGTCTCGCACGACCGCCATGGGCTGGCGCAACGACGGCCGTTTTGCAGGGGCCTGCAACATCGACCAAACACCCGCCGGGCGCAAAGCAGCGGTCAACAGGTTGCTCGAGCTCAAGCCTTTATCCGTAGTGATGGAGGCCACCGGCATCTATTACCTGGATTTGGCCATGGAGCTCACCGCGGCGGGTTTGCCCGTTTCGGTTATCAACCCGAAGAGCTTTCATAACTTTGCCAAGCTGATGCTGAAAAACAGCAAAACCGATGCGATCGATGCCCAGTTGCTAGCCGAATACGGCGAACGCATGAGCCCAAAATTGTGGACGCCGCCCACGACCATACAGTTGGAACTGCGGGCTATCGGAAGGCATATCAATCGTTTGACGTGTCATCGCACCCGAGCCAAGAACGAGCTGCATGCGCTGAAAGCTACTCAAACAACCGTGAAAATGCTGATTGAAGACGAAGAAGAAGCCATTGAAGCTTTTGACAAGCGAATCGAGCGTTTCAGGCTCGCAGGTCGGGCGCTGATCGACAACTGCCCGACGCTAAGCGCCCAGTTTGGGCACATGATCGCAGCGCCGGGCATGGGCGAAATTTCAGTATTTGCGGCACTGGCTGAATTGACGACCTTGCCAGTGACACTTAAGTCCGCGCAGGTCAGCCGACATGCAGGACTCGATGTGCGGCTTACGCAATCAGGTACCAGCATCGATAAACCTGGGCGGATAAGTAAGGGCGGAAACACCTACCTACGTTCAGCGATGTACATGCCAGCGCTGACTGCCATACGTTGCGACAGCAACGTGAAAGCCTTTTACGAAGCGTTGATCGGGCGAGGGAAGAGAAAGATGCAGGCTATCGTCGCCGTCATGCGCAAATACCTGACCGGCTTGTGGGCCTGCATGCGAGCCGGCGAAGATTTCAATACGGCCAAGCTTTTTTGCGCAAAAGATCTCGCAAAAGCTTGACCGTGAACAGAGTATCTACAGGGGTCGAATTGCAATATCACGATGCGTATTTCAATTCGTGATGTTTAAAGGTTGTGTGGGAAGTGCGGAACCTTCCCACAATGTTTTCAGGTTGTCCGTCGGACGTCAGCTCTCTAGCCTGTGGGGGTCGCTGCCAATTCAGCGATCGGGATTGGAACCCCGTGGCTTTACAGAAAGCGAAAGCACTTTTCATGACGTATGCTTGCACACCTTTGATGGTATGCAGTTCGTTATGGCAGCTGTGCGCGGGAGACTTCGAGTCTGTCGGGTTTTCTGTTCCCCGGGTTCCAACCTGCGTACAGCTGCCACCCTTTCGATTGGAACCGAATGGGCCAGCTCCACTTTCAGAACAGAAGATGAACCTTATGAAAAAGCCAACCCCAAATCCCCCCGAAGCAGACGCAATCCCCGACGCCAACTCAACATCCCCCTACGCCTCCGTCGACACCCGAAAACTCCACGAAGCCGCCGACCGCGCCCTCGACTTCTACCTCAAACCCTCAGCCGCCATCATGTCCGCACCGTACATCCCCAACCAGATGTTCCTGGTCAATCCCAAAGCCGACACCGAATCACTACTGGCCAACGCCAGCGAATCCCTGGCCTCGGCCACGGTGATGCTCGGTGACTTCGCCGCATTGCTGGGCGGCACCCATCGCAAGACCCTGCTGGGTATCGCGCAGGTGGTCATGCTCGGTGAACTGGCGGTGAACAAAGCGCTGGATAACGTGGAGGTCACGACGTAGGCAAAGGTCCTTTGGCGAGGATCTCTTTCTCGCCAGACTAAATAAAATGACCGTGTATCTGAAAGCTATACGCGTATATGCATTAGCTACACGGTCGGTATAGAATCGACTCCGAAGCTGCTCACATGGCTTCGCACCTCAAACGTTAGATCTCACGTTAAGAGCATGGCCTAAACCTCTCCGGGCCACTCAAGGAGTCAGAAAATGAAAAGTAAACAAAAGCTGATGTGCTAACGCCATAAGGAGGCTCCAGTTCCAACATCACCTACCCAGATGGGAAACAGAACAAATGTCCACAACTGAAAGCGTTGAAAAATCCAAACCCGTTCCAATCAACATGAGAGCGGACGAAAAGAAACGTAATCTGATCGATTTGGCAGCCGCCATGTCTGGTCGTGATCGCACAAGTTTTATCCTGGAAGCTGCCTGCCAAAAAGCTGAAGAGGTGATTCTGGATAAACGACTGTTCCTTCTCGACGACAGCGCATTTGATGCATTCGAACAGGCTATTGAAGCCAATCCGGCTCGAGGTAACGAATGCCTGCACCAACTGCTCGCACGTCCAAAACGTTGGAGTTGACCGCCCCCGAGAAGCTCAACGACCTACACGAGCTCAATGCTTTCGATTCTGGTGAGGTGACCATTGACCATTACCTGCAGAGGAAGGCGCGAAAAGCCCAATCCACCAAGCAGGCTGTTGTGTACGTCAGTTGCCTCAAAGGCACGTCGAATGTGATGGCCTATTACACTCTCTCCAGCGGATCAGTCGCCCGTGCCAGCGTCATGCCGAAGAGCAGTCAACGCAATTCGCCCAGTGTCCATCCGGTAACTCTATTGGGGCGTATGGGGGTAACGCGCGAAGCTCAGGGCCAAGGTTTCGCTGTCGATTTACTGCAAGATGCGATTGAAAGAGCCCTCAACGCGTCTCAGTCGATCGGATCCAGCGCAATAATTGTTCATCCCTTGAATGATCGGCTGTCGAGCTTTTATATCAAGTACGCGGGATTCATTCCGTGCCCCGACATTTCCCCTATAACCCTGATGCTGCCTCTACGCTAAAGCTTGGCTTTCAGCTACCCGCTAGGTTGTCTTGATAGCGGGTTGATTATGTCGCGACCGCAGCGCAAAAAAAGGCGCCCCGAAGGACGCCAAAAGATTCACCTCTTACCAAAGGAGCAAGGAGCTTCTAAAGGTGAATTTGCATCAACCGCGCAATCAAAGAATCGCCAACGGATACTCGACAATCACCCGCACTTCATCCAGATCCGACTCGAACGCCGTGGCGCGTGTCGTCGCCTGGCGCAAGCGCAGTGACAGGTCTTTCATCGAACCGCTTTGCACCACGTATTTGACTTCGATGTCGCGCTCCCAACGTTTCTGATCGGTCAGCGGATTGCCCTCGGCATCGCGGCGCATGTACACGGCGTTGGCGTTGGAATAGTCGGCGTCGGTGCCGCGCGCGTAACGGGTCATGAACGACAAACCGGGTACGCCATAAGTGCTCATGTCGAGGTCATAACGCACCATCCACGAGCGTTCTTTCGGCGAGTTGAAATCGCTGTACTGGATCGAGTTGTCGAGGAAGATCGAGTCGGACTGGCGCAGGTAATCGAAGTCGTCATTGCCGTTATTGCGTTGGTGGGAGAGGGCGACCGAATGGGCGCCGAGTTTTACGCCGACACGGCCGCTCCAGATGTTGTTGTCGAACTCGCCGAGCAGTTGTTTGCCTTCATCGACGGCTTTGTAATAGTTCAGACCACCGAACAGCGACAGGTCGTCCGAGAGCGGATACGTCCAGGCAGTGCCGGCGTAATACTGATTCCACGCATCCTTGAGACGGCTGGAGTACAGGCTGAAACTGAGATTCTTGTTCAGCACATAATCGCCGCCGCCATACGCGATCCACGGCGAATTGACCGGCCCGGCGTAGAATGTGGCGAAGTTCTCGCGCATGTCGCTGGACGCCGGCTGGCTCATCGCATGCAATCGACCGCCCTGCACCGACAGACCTTCAATGCTGGTGTTGCTCGCCGTCACCCCGCGAAAGCTCTCCGGCAACAAGCGCGAGTCACCCGCCGCAACCACCGGATTGGCCGGGAACACATCGCCAATCCTCACCACCGTATCGAACGCCCGAATTTTCGCAGCGCCACCGACCTTGGTGTATTCGTCCCGCGCTTCGCCGTCGCTGTTGACCGGCAATACATCAAACGAACTGCGCCCGCCATTACGGCCGTCACCTGTGTCGAGTTTCAGTCCGATCATCGCAAACGCATCAACCCCGACCCCGACGGTGCCTTGGGTGAAACCGGATTCGAACTTGCTGATCACCGCATGCGACCAGGCTTCGGAATAACCTTTGCCGGTGGGGCTGGACTGGCCATTGCGATGATCACGATTGAAGTAGAAGTTGCGGTTGAGCAGTGTCAGGCTGCTGCCTTCGACAAAGCCTTCAGGCTTGTCTTCTGCAAACACCATGGACGGCCCGGCGCTGACCACCACCGCTAAAGCGGCCATCGATATTTTTGTAGGGTTAACCATCAAACACTCCTTGGGTTCGGCAGAACGGGAACGTGCTTCGGCGTGGGTTTTATTGTTCGACGGGGCAGGGCCCGCCGGCATGGTCGCCGGGTCACATCGTTGCAAGCTGCGGATAACGCCAAGGTGATGAGGGAATTACAATTTCGTCATGTGGTTATATGAATTGAGTGAACGCCACACAAAACTGTGGGAGCGAGCCTGCTCCGGGCGGCGTTCCGACGAAAGCGGAGTGTCAGCCAATCAAGATGTTGAAAGTGCCTACGCCATCGCGAGCAGGCTCACTCCCACAGTAGTCTGAGTGAGTCTGATAGGTCGCATGAGTGCAGATGTGGCTTTTTATCGTTCGAAGGTATCCAGCAAACCGTGTGATAGAGAGGCATCAGTTTCGGCGGGAAGTATGAGTTTGCCCTTCGTGTCGCCGATCCGTTTTACACGCGTCTTCTTCAATGTGATTTTGCCTTGGCGTTCTCTGGCTATCGCACCAATGCCATCCATCAACTCTGAAAAAATATCCCGCTTCATGGTTCGTGGATCTCCACTTGATAGGTGATCCTCAAATTTAACTACAAATGTCTTCTACGGAATGTCAGCCGTTGCTCACGGGTTTGCAGGCAAATTCCTAAAAAGGGGGGAGCGTAGTAAGTCAAAAGATCGCACAAAAACAAAAACGGCACCCGAAGGTGCCGTTTTCATTTCTAGCCAGCCAAGCTATCAGCCCGCCAGACCCGCCTGCTGAACCAGTGTCAGCAATGGCTGCGGGTACACACCCAGGAAGAACGCGACCAGGGCGATGGCCAGCAGCATCACGCCGCCTGCCTTCTGTTCCCAGTGCAGCTGGGCGTCGTGGCGACGCAGGTTTGGCTCGATCAGGTACAAGGTGACCATCACGCGCAGGTAGTAGAAGACGCCGATGGCGCTGCCCAGCACCAGCGAGCCGACCAGCCACCATTGATGCGATTCAACACCGGTAGCGATGATGTAGAACTTGCCGATGAAGCCTGCAGTCAGCGGGATACCGGCCAGCGACAGCATCATCACGGTCAGCACGGCGGTCAGGTACGGACGGCGCCAGAACAGGCCGCGGTATTCGTACAGGGCATCCGCGTCACGGCCGTTGTACGGCGAGGACATCAGGGTGATCACGCCGAAGGCGCCGAGGCTGGTGATCACATAAGTCACCAGGTACACGCCGATGGCTTCCACCGCCAGACCCTTGCTCGCCACCAGCGCGATCAGCAGGTAGCCGAAGTGCGCGATGGACGAGTAACCGAGCAGACGCTTGAGGTTGCTCTGGGTCAGGGCCAGCAGGTTACCGAACAGGATCGAGGCGATGGCGATGACGGTCAGCACGTCGCTCAGTACGCCACTGCTGGCGGCAGGGGAGATCTGGAACAGACGCACCATCACTGCAAACACCGCAACCTTGGAAGCGGTCGCGAGGAACGCCGCCACCGGTGCCGGAGCACCTTCGTAGACATCCGGCGTCCACAGGTGGAACGGTACCAGCGAGAGCTTGAACGCCAGACCGATCAGCATCATGCCCAGACCCAGTTGCGCCAGCGAGCTAGGCAGGCCAGTCGCAGCCAGAGCCTGACCGATACCGACGAAGCTCAGCGAACCCGAGTCGGCGTACAGCAGCGCCATACCGAACAACAGGAACGCGGAACCAGCGGCCGACAGCACCATGTATTTGATGCCGGCTTCCAGCGAACGCTTGTTGAAGAAGGCGTAAGCCACCAGACCGTAGACCGGTACCGAGAGCAGTTCCAGACCGATGAACAAACCGGCCAGGTGCTGCGCGCTGACCAGAACCAGACCACCGGCGGCGGCCATCAGGATCAGCAGGTAGAGTTCTTCACGGTTGCCCGGGTAACCCGAACCGCCATCGCCCAGATAGGCGTGGGCGAGGGTGACACAGGCGAGGGTGGCGACCAGGATCAGCGCCATGTACAGGCAAGCGAACGTGTCGATTTGCAGCAGTGGAGTCACGGCCAGAGGCGCGACTTTCAGGGCTGGGAGGATCGACAGCAAGGCCAGGTTCAGACCGGCGACCGAGATCAGGAAAGTCTGCGAGTGGTTGCGGCGCCAGGCGATTGCCAGCATCACCACAATAATGGTGAGGCTGGTGATCAACAGTGGCGCAAGCGCAATAAAGTGTTGAATCGTGAATTCCATAGCGCTCTTACCGGGCCGAAGCGAGTTGAGTGAAGGCGGTGCCGAGCCACTGCTGAACGCCATGCATCGTGGCGGCAGAAGTGTCGAGGAACGGTTGCGGGTAGACGCCGATGTAGATCAGCAACACCGCAAGGCCCAGCACCATGATCAGTTCGCGAGCGTCCATACCGTGCAGGATCGAATCCGATTTCGCCGGACCGAAGTAGGCACGGTGGATCATGATCAGCGAGTAGACCGAACCGAACACCAGACCGGAGGTGGCAATCGCAGTGATCCACGGCCAGCTGGCGAAGGAGCCGATCAGGATCAGGAACTCACCGACAAAGTTACCGGTACCTGGCAGACCCAGCGAAGCGGCTGCAAAGAACAGGCTGATTGCTGGCAGGTAAGCGATACGCGACCACACACCGCCCATCTCACGCATGTCACGAGTGTGCAAACGCTCGTACAACTGACCGCTGAGGATAAACAGTGCCGCCGCCGACACACCGTGCGCGAGCATCTGGATCACTGCACCTTGCAGGGCCAGTTGGCTGCCGGAGTAGATGCCGATCAACACGAAACCCATGTGGGAAACGGACGAGAAGGCGATCAGACGCTTGATGTCGGTTTGTGCGAAAGCGAGGAACGCACCGTAGAAGATCCCGACCAGACCGAGGGTCATGGCGATCGGCGCAAACTCGGCCGAAGCGTTCGGGAACAATGGCAGGGCGAAACGCAGCAGACCGTAGGCAGCGGTTTTCAGCAAGATACCGGCGAGGTCGACGGAACCGGCAGTCGGCGCCTGGGCGTGGGCATCAGGCAACCACGAGTGGAACGGTACGACCGGCAGCTTGACCGCGAAGGCGATGAAGAAGCCGAGCATCAGGATGTACTCGGTGGTCATCGACATCTTGGTTTTCAACAGGTCGGCGTAGTTGAAGGTAATCACGCCAGTGTTGTTGAAGTTGACCAGCACCAGACCGAGGATCGCCACCAGCATGATCAGGCCGGACGCCTGAGTGAAGATGAAGAACTTGGTCGCCGCGTAGATCCGGGTTTTCTTGCCGTCCGAAGAACTGTGACCCCAGAGCGCGATGAGGAAGTACATCGGCACCAGCATCATTTCCCAGAAGAAGAAGAACATGAACAGGTCGAGGGCGAGGAACACGCCGACAACGCCGCCCAGGATCCACATCAGGTTCAGGTGGAAGAAGCCAACGTGACGTTGAATCTCTTTCCACGAGCAGAGTACCGAGAGGATACCCAGCAGACCGGTCAGCAGAATCATCAACAGCGACAGGCCGTCGAGGGCCAGGTGCACGTTGATGCCGAAGCGCTGGATCCAGACATGCTTGAACTCAAGCGCCCAGGTCGGATCGGCGCCAGGCGCCGGGGCAAATGAATAGTCACCGTGGGCCCACAGCCAGAGGCCGAGGGCGAGTTCCAGGGTCATGGTCAACAGCGCAATCCAGCGAGGGAGGGTAGCGCCGAAGCGCTCACCCATCCAGCACAGCAGGCCGCCGATGAAGGGGATCAGGATTAGCCAAGGCAGAATCATGACGGGCTCGTTTCCTTTCGCAAATTCGCAAGGTTCATATCAGACCGCTACCAGCACGATGGCGCCAATGACCAGCACGGCACCAGCAGCCATCGAAGCAGCGTACCAACGCAGTTGACCGGTCTCGGTGCGGCTCAGGGCGGTGTGACCACCCTTGGCCATACGCGGGATCAGACCGATGGTCTGGTCGAGCGGGTCTTTGCGCAGTACGTGGCTGATCGCCAGGTAAGGCTTGACGAACAGTTTGTCGTAGATCCAGTCGAAGCCCCAGGCAGCGAACCACCAGGCCGAAAGGAAACGGCCGATGCCGCTGTTGGCGATGGCCGTGACGAAGCGACGCTTGCCGAGGAACAGCAGCGCTGCCAGCAGGATACCGGCCAGGGCGATGGCGCCCGAGGCGATTTCCAGACTGTGCTTGGCTTCGCCACCGGCATGGCCAACGCTTTCTGGCAGCACGCCGTGCAGTGGCGGAACGATCATCGCGCCAATGGCGGTGGACAATACGATCAGCACCGACAACGGCAGCCAGTGAGCGATGCCGTGACCGGCGTGGGCTTCGGTCTTGGCTTCACCGTGGAACGTGATGAAGATCAGGCGGAAGGTGTACAGCGACGTCATGAACGCGCCGACCAGACCTGCGTAAAGCAGACCGTGGTTGCCGCTGGCGAACGCTTCCCAAAGGATTTCGTCCTTGGAGTAGAAGCCGGCGGTGACCAGAGGCAGAGCAGCCAGTGCCGCGCCGCCGACGATGAAGCTGGCGTAGGCCAGTGGCAGTTTTTTCCACAGACCGCCCATCTTGAAGATGTTCTGCTCGTGGTGGCAGGCAACGATCACCGCACCGGAAGCAAGGAACAGCAAGGCCTTGAAGAAGGCGTGGGTCATCAGGTGGAAAATCGCGCCATCCCATGCACCAACGCCCAGCGCCAGGAACATGTAGCCGATCTGGCTCATGGTCGAGTAGGCGAGGATACGTTTGATGTCGGTCTGAACCAGAGCGGCGAAACCAGCGAGCACCAGCGTCACACCACCAACGATGCCGACCAAGTGCAGGATTTCCGGCGCCAGGGTGAACAGACCGTGGGTACGGGCGATCAGGTAAACACCGGCAGTAACCATGGTTGCGGCGTGGATCAGTGCCGACACCGGGGTCGGGCCGGCCATCGCGTCCGCGAGCCAGGTTTGCAGCGGCAGTTGTGCCGATTTACCGACCGCACCACCCAGCAGCATCAGCGTTGCCAGCGTGATCCAGAAGTCGCCGACCTGGAATTTCTGCGGTGCCAGCACCAGCAGTTCCTGGATATTCAACGTGCCCACTTGCTGGAACAGGATGAACAGGCCGATGGCCATGAACACGTCGCCGATCCGGGTCACGATGAAAGCCTTGAGTGCGGCGTTACCGTTGTTGCGGTTGCTGTAGTAGAAACCGATCAACAGGTACGAGCACAGGCCCACGCCTTCCCAGCCGAAGTACAGGAACAACAGGTTATCGCCGAGCACCAGGAACAGCATGCTGGCGATAAACAGGTTGGTGTACGAGAAGAAGCGCGAGTAGCCCGCTTCACCGCGCATGTACCAGGACGCGAACAGGTGGATCAGGAAACCCACGCCAACGACCACGCCAAGCATGGTGATCGACAGGCCGTCAACGTAGAGGGCGAAGTCAGGCTTGAAGCCTTCGACCGCCATCCACTTCCACAGCACCAGGGTGTAGTGACCGCCTTCGGGAGGTGCGACGTTGAATTGCCAGATGACGTAGGCGGCGACGATCGCCGACAAGCCAATGGAACCCACGCCGATCAGCGCCGAGAGGTTTTCCGACCAGCGTCCACGGGAGAACGACAGCAGCAGGAAACCGATCAGAGGGAATACGAAAGTCAGAAAGATCAGGTTCATCCGCGCATCTCACTGGCAGCGTCGATATCGAGCGTGTGGAAGCGGCGATACAGTTGCAGCAGGATCGCCAGACCAATACTGGCCTCGGCGGCTGCAAGGCTGATCACCAGGATGAACATGATCTGTCCATCCGGCTGGCCCCAACGGGCGCCTGCAACAATGAACGCCAGTGCAGAGGCGTTCATCATTACTTCCAGACTCATCAACACGAACAAAATGTTGCGGCGGACCATCAGGCCGACCAGACCAAGGCAGAACAGGATGCCGGCAACCGCCAGACCATGTTCGAGAGGGATAGCAGGCATGTCTTACTCCTTCGCCTCGTTACGGCCCAAATGGAACGCCGTGACGGCTGCAGCAAGCAGCAGCATCGAGGCGAGTTCGACCACCAGCAGGTACGGGCCGAACAGGCTGATGCCCACGGCTTTCGCGTCTACGGTGGTGTGGCCGATGGCTTGGCCGCTCTGGTGAGCGAACAGCACATACAGCAGTTCGGCCAGCAGCAGCGCGGCGAGAATCACCGGGCCGGCCCAGATGCCGGGCTTGAGCCAGACGCGTTCTTGCTGAACCGAGGCCGGGCCGAGGTTGAGCATCATCACCACGAACACGAACAGCACCATGATGGCGCCGGCGTAGGCGATCACTTCCAGCACGCCGGCGAACGGTGCGCCGAGTGCGAAGAAGGTCATGGCCACGGCGATCAACGAGATGATCAGGTAGAGCAGGGCGTGCACAGGGTTGGTGTTGGTGACTACGCGAAGCGTGGACACAACAGCGATACCCGATGCGAAATAGAAAGCGAATTCCATCGTTCTTCCTTAAGGCAGCAAGCTCTTCACGTTGATCGGTTCGGCTTCGTTCTGCGCGGAGCCTTTCGGCTTGCCAGCGATTGCCATACCTGCAACACGATAGAAGTTGTAATCAGGGTTTTTGCCGGGGCCGGAGATCAACAGATCTTCTTTCTCGTACACCAGGTCCTGACGTTTGAACTCGGCCATCTCGAAATCCGGAGTCAACTGGATTGCGGTGGTCGGACAGGCTTCCTCGCAGAGACCGCAGAAAATGCAGCGCGAGAAGTTGATACGGAAGAAGTCCGGGTACCAGCGACCGTCTTCGGTTTCCGCTTTCTGCAGCGAGATGCAACCCACCGGGCAAGCCACGGCGCAGAGGTTGCAGGCCACGCAACGCTCTTCGCCATCGGGGTCACGGGTCAGGACGATGCGACCACGGTAGCGTGGTGGCAGGTAGACCGCTTCTTCCGGGTATTGCAGGGTGTCGCGCTTGCGAAAGCCATGGCCGAAGACCATGACCAGGCTGCGCAACTGGGTACCAGTACCCTTAACGATGTCGCCAATATATTTGAACATGGGTCAAATCCTCACTGAACCGCGACTGCAGGCGTGTTCCACAACACGACCGCAGCGGTCACCAGCAAATTGATCAGGGTCAGTGGCAGGCAGAATTTCCAGCTGAAATCCATCACCTGGTCATAACGCGGACGCGGAATGGAAGCGCGCAGCAGGATGAACAGCATGATGAAGAACGCGGTCTTCAGTGCGAACCAGACGAAGGCCAGTTGCGGCAGAATGCCGAACGGACCGTGCCAGCCACCGAAGAACAGGGTGACCAGCAGCGCCGAGATCAGGATGATGCCGATGTATTCACCTACGAAGAACATGCCCCATTTCATACCGGCGTATTCAATGTGGTAACCGTCGGCCAGTTCCTGTTCCGCTTCCGGCTGGTCGAACGGGTGACGGTGAGTCACGGCGACGCCGGCGATGAAGAAGGTACAGAAGCCGAAGAACTGCGGAATGATGAACCACAGGTTCTGCGCCTGGTACTCGACGATGTCGCGCATGTTGAACGAGCCGACCTGGACCACGATGCCCATCAGGGCCAGGCCCATGAACACTTCGTAGGACACGGTCTGTGCCGAAGCACGCAAGCTGCCGAGCAGGGCGAACTTGTTGTTACTCGACCAGCCGGCGAACAGCACCGCGTAGACCGACAGACCGGCCATGGCGAAGAAGAACAGCAGGCCGATGTTCAGATCCGCGACGCCCCAGGTCGGGGTGATCGGGATGATCGCAAAGGCGATCAGCAGGGCGGACATGGCCACCACCGGCGCCAAAGTGAAGATCACTTTGTCGGCAAACGGCGGGGTCCAGTCTTCCTTGAAGAACATCTTCAGCATGTCGGCGGCGATCTGGAACATACCAAACGGGCCAACGCGGTTCGGACCGTAACGGTCCTGCCACCAGCCCAGCAGGCGACGTTCGACAAAGCTGAGCAACGCGCCTGCCACCACAACGGCCAGCAAAATCACGATGGCTTTGACGACCGAGAGGATCACATCGATCACTTCAGGGGTGAACCAGGTCATTGCGCTGCCTCCTGCAGACCGTCGACGGATACGCCGGCGAATGCCGGTGGAATGCCGGCGATGCCCGCAGGCAATGCCACCAGACCTGCGCCCAGTTCTTCATTGATACGCAGCGGCAGACGCAGGGTCTGACCGGCCACGTTCAGGCTCAGCAGGGCACCGTCATTGACGCCCAGACGATCCGCTTCCGACTTGGCCAGAGCCACGTACGGAGCCGGAATGCGCTCTTGAACCGGTGCGGCTTTCGAAGAGTTCTCTTCGCTGCCGAACAAGTGGAAGAACGGCACGGCTTGCCAGGTGCCCGGCGCCGGGTTGAACGCACGTGGTGCTGCAGCGAACCAGTTCAGCGAATCGCCAGTGCTTTCGATCAGGCGGGTGCCCGGGTCGCCAGCACGGATGTGACCGCCGACTTCGTCCTGGAACTTGTTCCACGCTTGTGGCGAGTTCCAGCCCGGCGACCATGCAAATGGCACCTGCTGACGCGGTTCGGCAGAGCCCGAATAACCTTCCATGGAGAAGGCGAACGCGGTGTCTTTGTCTTGCGGGGTGCGTGGTTCGTGAACGCTGATGTCGGCGCGCATCGCGGTGCGACCGGAATAACGCAGCGGCTCACGCGCCAGTTTCAGACCCTTGATGCGGAACGCCGCCGATGGTGCAGCGTCGACGATACGCGCCAGTTGCTCGGTGCTCGAAGCAACGGCAGCGGTGACGTGGTCGAGTTGCGTCCAGTCGATCGGCTGGTTCAGCAGGGTCGCGCGCAGGGCGTGCAGCCAGCGCCAGCCTTCGTGAACCAGAATGCTCGCATCCATGTATTGCGGGTCGAAAACCTGGAAGAAGCGCTGGGCGCGACCTTCCTGGCTGACCAAAGTACCGTCGCCTTCAGCGAAGCTTGCGGCTGGCAGCACCAGGTGCGCGCGGTCGCTGGTAGCCGTCTTCTGATGGTCAGCAACGATCACCACTTGCGCAGCGTTCAGTGCAGCATCGACCTTGTCTTTGGCGGTGCGGGTGTACAGATCGTTTTCCAGCACAACGATCGCGTCAGCCTTACCGTCGATGACGGCTTGCAGCGCCGCATCCACCGATTCGCCACCGAGCATGGCCAGAC
Organism: Pseudomonas sp. R84; assembly: GCF_009834515.1. Lineage (NCBI taxonomy): Bacteria > Pseudomonadati > Pseudomonadota > Gammaproteobacteria > Pseudomonadales > Pseudomonadaceae > Pseudomonas > Pseudomonas sp. R84. Next base: position 4,144,389 of record NZ_CP019426.1, on the reverse strand, counting down.
CAAGGCTGTTGGCTTCCGGCACGATCAGGCTGATCGAACCGTTTTTCTCGCGCAGCTTTAGGGCCTTGGCGATGTTGGCAGCGGCTTCGATCAAGGCTTTGGAGCCCAGCGAAGTACCGGCGATGATCAGCGGACGTTTGGCAGCGAGCAGGGCGTCAGCAATACGCTGAGCCAGTTCCAGTGCTTCGGCGTCCAGACCTTCAACGGCCGGCGCGCTGGCGTCCAGTGCGTGAGCAACGGCGAAACCGATGCGTGCCAAGTCATCCGGAGCAGCGTGTACGCATTCTTCAGCGATGTCGTCGAGCTTGGTTTCAGCCAGGCTGGCGATGAACAGCGGGTTCAGCGCGTGCTGACCGATGTTCTTCACGGCGGCGTCGAGCCAAGGCTGAACGCGCATGGCTTCGGCCATGTCTTCAGCTTTGCCCTTGACCGATTGACGCAGGGACAGCGCCACACGGGCGGCGGTCTGGGTCAGGTCTTCACCGAGGACGAAAATCGCATCGTGGTCTTCGATGTCGCGCATGTTCGGCACAGGCAACGGGCTGTCTTTCAGCACTTGCAGGACCAGACGGATGCGCTCCAGTTCGGACGCTTCGATACCCGAGTAGAAGTGCTCGGCGCCGACCAGTTCGCGCAACGCATAGTTGCTTTCGAGGCTGGCGCGCGGCGAACCGATACCGACGATGTTGCGACCGCGCAGCAGGTCAGCGGCTTTATCCAGCGCGGCATCCAGACCGAGCTTGGTGCCGTCGGCCAGCAGCGGCTGACGTGGACGGTCGGTACGGTTGACGTAGCCATAACCGAAACGGCCACGGTCGCACAGGAAGTACTGGTTCACCGAACCGTTGAAACGGTTTTCGATGCGACGCAGTTCGCCGTAACGCTCGCCCGGGGAGATGTTGCAACCGCTCGAGCAGCCATGGCAGATGCTCGGCGCGAACTGCATGTCCCACTTACGGTTGTAGCGCTCGGAGTGAGTCTTGTCGGTGAACACACCGGTCGGGCAGACCTCGGTGAGGTTGCCGGAGAACTCGCTTTCGAGGGTGCCGTCTTCAACGCGACCGAAGTACACGTTGTCGTGGGCGCCGAACACACCGAGGTCGGTGCCGCCAGCGTAATCCTTGTAGAAGCGCACGCAGCGATAGCAAGCGATGCAGCGGTTCATTTCGTGGGAAATGAACGGGCCCAGTTGCTGGTTCTGGTGGGTGCGTTTGGTGAAGCGATAACGGCGCTCGTTGTGGCCGGTCATCACTGTCATGTCTTGCAGGTGGCAATGACCGCCTTCTTCGCACACAGGGCAGTCGTGCGGGTGGTTGGTCATCAGCCATTCAACAACACTGGCGCGGAACGCTTTGGATTCTTCATCTTCGATGGAGATCCAGGTGTTGTCGGTGGCCGGGGTCATGCAGGACATGACGATGCGACCACGGGTGTCGTTCTCGTCGGTGTACTGCTTGACCGCGCACTGGCGGCAGGCCCCGACGCTACCAAGCGCGGGGTGCCAGCAGAAATAAGGGATGTCGAGGCCCAGCGACAGACATGCCTGTAACAGGTTGTCTGCCCCGTCGACTTCGAGCGCTTTGCCGTCTACGTGGATAGTGGCCATGGTTCAAAGGTCTTCGTTGGCCCGGTGTCAGCGGGCGTGGCTAATGGAATCTTGTTATCCGTCCGAATCCAGTCAGCCCCGAAAGGCGTCATCGGACGAAAGGCGAAGGGCACGGACCCTTCGCCTTTTTAAGCGTTTACGCGCCGATTACGATCGGCCTTGCCAGAGGCGGGACGGCGGCGCTGACTGGCGCGATACCGGCTTCGAACTCTGGACGGAAGTATTTGATGGCGCTGCCCAACGGCTCCACGGCACCCGGTGCGTGAGCACAGAAGGTTTTGCCCGGGCCGAGGAAGTTGACCAGACCCAGCAGGGTCTCGATGTCGCCTGGCTGACCGCGGCCTTGTTCGATGGCCATCAAGAGCTTGACGCTCCATGGCAGACCATCACGGCACGGGGTGCAGAAACCGCACGACTCGCGAGCGAAGAACTGCTCCATGTTGCGCAGCAAGGAGACCATGTTGACGCTGTCGTCCACCGCCATGGCCAGGCCGGTACCCATACGGGTGCCCACTTTGGCGATGCCGCCGGCGTACATTTGTGCGTCGAGGTGTTCAGGCAGGAGGAAACCGGTACCGGCGCCACCTGGCTGCCAGGCCTTGAGTTTGAAACCGTCGCGCATGCCGCCGGCGTAGTCTTCGAACAACTCGCGACCGGTGACGCCGAATGGCAGTTCCCACAGGCCCGGGTTTTTGACTTTGCCGGAGAAGCCCATGAGCTTGGTGCCCATGTCTTCGCTGCCTTCGCGGGCCAACGATTTGTACCAGTCAACACCGTCGGCAATGATCGCCGGCACGTTGCACAGGGTTTCGACGTTGTTCACGCAGGTCGGCTTGCCCCACACGCCGACGGCGGCAGGGAAGGGCGGCTTTGAGCGCGGGTTGGCGCGGCGGCCTTCGAGGGAGTTGATCAGCGCGGTTTCTTCACCGCAGATGTAGCGCCCGGCGCCGGTGTGGACGAACAACTCGAAATCGAAGCCGCTGCCCAGAATGTTTTTGCCCAGCAGGCCAGCAGCCTTGGCTTCTTCCACGGCACGGTTGAGGTGCTTGGCGGCGGTGGTGTATTCGCCACGCAGGAAGATGTAGCCACGGTAGGTTTTCAGCGCGCGAGCACTGATCAGCATGCCTTCGATCAGCAGATGGGGCAGTTGCTCCATCAGCATGCGGTCTTTCCAGGTGTTCGGCTCCATTTCATCCGCGTTGCACAGCAGGTAGCGGATGTTGATGGATTCGTCTTTGGGCATCAGGCCCCACTTCACGCCAGTGGGGAAACCTGCACCGCCGCGACCTTTGAGGCCGGCGTCTTTCACGGTCTGGACGATAGCGTCCTGATCCATGTCGGCGAAGGCTTTGCGCGCAGCAGCGTAACCGTTCTTGGCCTGGTACTCGTCGAGCCACACGGCTTCGCCGTCGTCACGCAGACGCCAGGTCAGCGGGTGAGTCTCGGCCGAACGCTGAATGCGGTTGGCAGGACCGAAAGATGTCAGGGTCATACGTAGCCCTCGAGCAGTTTGGCGACGCCAGCAGGCTGCACATCACCAAAGGTGTCGTCGTCGATCATCAGCGCCGGTGCCTTGTCGCAGTTACCGAGGCAGCAGACAGGCAGCAGGGTGAAACGACCGTCGGTGGTGGTCTGACCCAGGCCGATGCCCAGATTGTTCTGGATTTCGCTGACCACCGACTCGTGGCCGCCGATGTAGCAGACCATGCTGTCGCAGACGCGAATGATGTGACGGCCAACCGGCTGACGAAAAATCTGGCTATAGAACGTCGCCACACCTTCAACGTCGCTGGCCGGGATGCCAAGGATCTCGCCGATCGCGTACAAGGCGCCATCCGGCACCCAGCCGCGTTCTTTCTGAACGATCTTCAGGGCTTCGATCGACGCCGCGCGCGGGTCTTCGTAGTGATGCAGCTCGTGCTCGATGGCCGAGCGCTCGGTTTCACTGAGGGTGAAACGGTCTGTCTGGATAAGCGTGCTGTTCATGCTTAGCGGTCCACGTCGGCCATAACGAAATCGATACTACCCAGGTACGCAATCATGTCCGCGACCATGCTGCCTTTGATCACCGAAGGGATCTGTTGCAGATGCGGGAAGCTTGGAGTGCGGATCCGGGTACGGTAGCTCATGGTGCCGCCGTCGCTCGTCAGGTAATAACTGTTGATGCCCTTGGTCGCTTCGATCATCTGGAAGGATTCGTTGGCCGGCATGACCGGGCCCCAAGAAACTTGCAGGAAGTGCGTGATCAAGGTTTCGATGTGCTGCAGCGTGCGCTCTTTCGGCGGCGGCGTGGTCAGCGGGTGATCCGCCTTGTACGGGCCTTCCGGCATGTTGCGCATGCACTGGTCAATGATCTTGATGCTTTGGCGCATCTCTTCGACGCGAACCATGCAGCGGTCGTAGGCATCGCCATTGGCGGCCAGCGGCACTTCGAACTCGAAGTTCTCGTAGCCGGAGTACGGACGCGCTTTACGCAGGTCGAAATCGCAACCGGTCGAACGCAGGCCAGCACCGGTGACGCCCCATTCCAGGGCTTCTTTGGTGTTGTACTGGGCGACGCCAATGGTACGACCCTTGAGGATGCTGTTCTGCAGGGCAGCCTTGGTGTATTCGTCGAGGCGTTTTGGCAGCCATTCAACGAAGTCTTTCACCAGTTTTTCCCAGCCGCGCGGCAGGTCGTGGGCAACACCACCGATGCGGTACCAGGCCGGGTGCAGACGGAAACCGGTAATGGCTTCAATCACCGTGTACGCCTTCTGGCGGTCGGTGAAGGTGAAGAACACCGGGGTCATCGCACCAACGTCCTGGATGTAAGTCCCGAGGAACAGCAGGTGGCTGGTGATTCGGAAGAACTCGGCCATCATGATGCGGATGACGTCGACCTTCTCAGGCACCTTGATGCCGGCCAGCTTCTCGACCGAGAGCACGTACGGCAGGTTGTTCATCACGCCGCCGAGGTAATCGATACGGTCGGTGTACGGGATGAAGCTGTGCCACGACTGACGCTCGGCCATCTTCTCGGCACCACGGTGGTGGTAACCGATGTCCGGCACGCAGTCGACGATCTCTTCACCGTCCAGTTGCAGAATGATGCGGAATGCACCGTGCGCCGAAGGGTGGTTCGGGCCGAGGTTGAGGAACATGTAGTCCTCGTTCGGGCCGGAACGCTTCATGCCCCAGTCTTCCGGACGGAAACGCGCGGCTTCTTCCTCGAGCTGTTGCTTGGCGAGGTTGAGGCTGTACGGATCGAATTCGGTGGCGCGCGCCGGGAAGTCCTTGCGCAGCGGGTGACCTTCCCAGGTCGGCGGCATCATGATGCGCGACAGGTGCGGGTGACCTTTGAAGTCGATACCGAACATGTCCCAGACTTCACGCTCGTACCAGTTGGCGTTCGGCCAGATGCTGGTGACGGTCGGCAAGCTGAGGTCGCTCTCGGACAAGGCGACCTTGATCATCACGTCACTATTACGCTCCAGCGACATGAGGTGATAGAACACGGTGAACTCGGCGTCGCTCGGCAGCCCTTGACGCTTGGTGCGCAGACGCTCGTCCACGCCGTGCAGGTCATAGAGCATGACGTACGGCTTGGGCAGGTTACGCAGGAAGGTCAGGACCTCGACGAGTCTGGCACGCGCCACCCACAGCACCGGCATGCCGGTGCGGGTCGGCTGAGCGGTGAACGCTTCGGCGCCAAAACGATTGTTCAATTCAACGACCACATCCTGGTCGTCTGCCTTATAAGGCGGGATGTACAGAGCGCTGCCTGTAGTCATGGTTATTTTTTCGCTTTCGGTCAACGTAAAGAATGAAGCCAGCTTCTCGTTTCTTTTTCAGAACAGATCTGGATCAGACTTCGTCAGGGCTGCGCAGGTTGGTGACTGCGATTCGCTGTTCGCGGCGCTGTTCCTTCTGCGAAGGCATGTCGGCGCGATAAACGCCTTGATCACCAACGACCCAGGAAAGCGGACGACGCTCCTTGCCGATCGATTCCTGCAACAGCATCAAGCCTTGCAGAAATGCTTCCGGACGAGGAGGGCAGCCAGGTACGTAGACGTCCACGGGCAGGAACTTGTCCACCCCTTGAACCACAGAGTAGATGTCGTACATGCCACCGGAGTTAGCGCACGAACCCATGGAGATAACCCACTTCGGTTCGAGCATCTGCTCGTAGAGACGCTGGATGATCGGCGCCATCTTGATGAAGCAGGTGCCGGCGATAACCATGAAGTCGGCCTGACGCGGCGATGCCCGGATAACTTCGGCGCCAAAGCGCGCGATGTCGTGGGGCGCCGTGAAGGCGGTGGTCATTTCCACGTAGCAGCACGACAAGCCGAAGTTGTACGGCCACAGGGAGTTCTTGCGTCCCCAGTTGACCGCGCCACTCAGCACGTCTTCCAGCTTGCCCATGAAAATGTTTTTGTGGACTTGATCTTCTAACGGATCGGAAACGGTTTCCCGTTCGCCAATCGGATACTGCTCGTTAGGAGCATCGGGGTCGATCCTGGTGAGATTGTATTGCATTGCCAAAGCCTCATTGTTTCAGCTTCGCCTGCCGCTTGCGACGAGCTTCCGGAGCCCAGTCAAGGGCGCCCACTCGGAACAGGTAGACAAGACCTGCCAACAGAATTGCTATGAAAACGAGAGCTTCGACGAATCCGGTCCAGCCGCTTTCGCGGACGGACACAGACCATGCAAAGAGAAAGAGGGCTTCGATATCGAAGATCACGAAGAGCATCGCGACCAGATAGAATTTGGCTGAGAGCCGCAAGCGGGCGCCACCGGTAGGTAGCATGCCGGACTCGAACGGTTCGTTTTTGCTGCGACCCCAGGCTTTTGACCCGAGGAGGCTGGAGACGCCAAGCATGAAGGCACACAGGCCGACGACACCCAGAAGGAAAATGGCAAAGCCCCAGTTGTGGGCCATGAGTCCTGTCGCTTCGGGCATGCTGGTAATCCTTAACAGAGAGCAAAGGTCTCTGAGCTTGATAAAGAAATAGGCAGTGACGATATGTCGCAGCAATCAATCGCGCTGATTTTATGGCTAAACACCCTGCAAGTAAAATTCCTATAGCGAAATTATTTATTGGAATAAGGACATAGCGCATCTCCAATGCCCTGCAGCCCATGCGTTGCGGGCATTAGGCGGGTTTATGCAAATAATGTTTTGTAGGGAATGTAACGAACATAGTTGTGGCTAAATGATAATTGATATCGTTTGGAGTGTATTTGCAACTGTTGAGCGGGTCGTTAGTTGGGAAGTTGTCTTACTTGCGCGTTACTGCAAGTAGCGACGGCGCCCGTTTTAGCGGATTTTTCTGACGGATGTACCGCGCTGGATCAATGTTTTCTCCGAACGACGCCGATCCCTGTAGGAGTGAGCCTGCTCGCGATAGCGGTGGTTCAGTCACCGCTGCGCAAACTGACCCACGGCTATCGCGAGCAGGCTCACTCCTACAGGGATTTTTGGTGTTCATTAAATCGGGGCAAAAAAAACGCCCCGAACCAGTCGGGGCGTCAGTTTTGCGGCTCTGCGGTTAGCTTTCTATACGATCCGCAGAGGCCGTTTGCTCAGCGAAGCCGAATCAGTGGAACTGTTCTTCTTCAGTCGAACCGGTCAGTGCGGTTACCGAGGACGAGCCACCTTGAATCACGGTGGTCATGTCGTCGAAGTAGCCGGTGCCCACTTCCTGCTGGTGCGCCACGAAGGTGTAACCCTTGGCGGCGTCAGCGAATTCCTGCTCCTGCAGTTTCACGTAGGCAGTCATGTCGTTGCGGGCGTAGTCATGCGCCAGGTTGAACATGCTGTGCCACATGTTGTGAATGCCGGCCAGGGTGATGAACTGGTGCTTGTAACCCATGGCGGACAGTTCGCGCTGGAACTTGGCGATGGTCGCGTCGTCGAGGTTTTTCTTCCAGTTGAAGGACGGCGAGCAGTTGTACGACAGCAGTTGGTCCGGGTATTCCTTTTTGATCGCTTCGGCGAAACGACGAGCCTCGTCCAGATCCGGCTTGGCGGTTTCGCACCAGATCAGGTCGGCGTATGGCGCGTAAGCCAGGCCACGGGCGATGGCTTGATCCAGACCGGCACGGACCTTGTAGAAACCTTCCTGAGTGCGCTCGCCAGTCACGAACGGCTGGTCGTACGGGTCGCAATCGGAAGTCAGCAGGTCAGCAGCGTTGGCGTCGGTACGGGCCAGAATGATGGTCGGGGTACCGGCAACGTCAGCAGCCAGACGAGCAGCGGTCAGCTTCTGTACGGCTTCCTGAGTAGGAACCAGTACTTTACCGCCCATGTGACCGCATTTTTTCACGGAAGCCAGTTGGTCTTCGAAGTGAACGCCGGCGGCGCCTGCTTCGATCATGCTCTTCATCAGCTCGTAGGCGTTCAGCACGCCGCCGAAACCGGCTTCGGCGTCAGCCACGATCGGCGCGAAGTAGTCGATGTAGCCATCGTCGCCCGGGTTCTTGCCGGCTTTCCACTGGATCTGGTCAGCACGACGGAACGAGTTGTTGATGCGCTTGACCACGGTTGGAACCGAATCCACCGGGTACAGCGACTGGTCCGGGTACATGGATTCTGCGGAGTTGTTGTCCGCAGCCACTTGCCAGCCCGACAGGTAGATCGCCTGGATACCGGCTTTAACCTGCTGAACAGCCTGGCCGCCGGTCAGGGCGCCCATGCAGTTGACGAAATCTTTCTCAGGACGGAAGGACGGCTTGGCACCCTGGGTGACCAGGTTCCACAGCTTGTCGGCGCCCATTTTTGCAAAGGTGTGCTCAGGTTGAACCGAGCCACGCAGACGGACGACGTCAGCAGCGGAGTAAGTGCGTGTCACGCCTTTCCAGCGCGGGTTTTCAGCCCAGTCTTTTTCGAGGGCTGCAATTTGCTGTTCGCGTGTCAGTGCCATGGAGATAAACCTCGTCGCGTCTTTTATGAAAAGTTGTTCTGCGGTGGAAAATTCCTGCGCTCGCTGACCAGAAGCTTAGGTGGTCAAGTCGGATTCGGCGGGGTAGGCGACGGGATGAACGATGGGCTCGAGGGGAAGTGAGCAGGTAGTGGCGGACTGTGGGCGCATTCGGGCGTCGTGGGCCTCTATACGTTCTACAGTGTGAAGCCGGGTTACCTAAATACGCTTCCGTCCCTCGGGACAACTTCGTTCCAGTCGGCAACCTCGTCAAACACACCTTGTGGGCGGTACAGACACGAAGCGGTTCGCGGGGTAGGTGCGAACATCGCTTCGAAGGCCCTTGCCAGGGCCTCTGATTAGCGGGAGCGAGGCCATCATGCCTTCGCTTTTTTACCCCGTCAAACGTTTTGTAGTGCTTTTTTTAAAGCACTACATCTTTCGTCTAATACGACTAATCAGTCAGTTTTCGGTGCTTTAGTCCAATGCGTCGACTTTCACTCGCAAGGTCATGTCATCCCGGCCTTGAGTCGAGTAGCTGCGGGTCAGGCCCTGTTTATCGGCCTGGGTCTGGCGATTGACGCCGGCGAGGGTGATCCACTCGCCGAGGCGCCCGCTGACAGTTGTGTCGGTGCTTTGCACGTTCACTACATCGGGACGTTCCTGGCTCATGCGGTCACGGTTGGTACTGATCGCCAGGTGAACGATGTCGCCGGTGACGCTGGCGGTGACGTAGAAACCTTGGGTGACGTTGCGGTATTGCGTCTGGCTGTTGTAACCGCCGTAGGAATCGCTCTGAACATTGGTGATTGGCACACTTTGCCCGACTTGAATCAGCGCCGGCATGCCATCGGTGGCTTGCACCTGTTGCACGCCGCCTTCACGGCTGATGGTGCTGCGGCTGATGATGCGGGTTTGACTTGGCTGGGCGCCATTGACCGAATAACCCTCGTCGCCCCGACCATTGTTTTCGTTGGTGTCGACGCTGATCAGCAGGCGCTTGGGCGCGGTGTCGAGTTGGGTAATCAGTGCCTTGAGTTCCTGAATCTTGTCCGGTTCGGCCTTGATGATCAGTTGGTTGCCGTAGGCGCTGACCTGGCCGTCCTTGCCGAGGAAGTCTTGTGCCATCGGCAGCATGTCGGCGCTGGTGCGGTAATTGAGAGGCACGATTTCTGTGGCTGCCATCACCGAAAAACTGCAACCGAGCAGCAGGGTGGTGAGCAGGGTGCGTAGGGACATGTCCGTTATCTCCGCTTTCGAAAGGCTTGATATTGCCAGTTTGTCGGCCTTGGGTGGGGCAAGTTGAATCGTAGACAGCAAAACGCCCCGGCATCGGCTGATGTCGGGGCGTTTTGTGGTGTGCTTGCTGGTCTCTTCGCGAGCAGGCTCGCTCCCACATTGAATCTCTGCCTGACACAAATATCGTATCCGCTGGAGATCCCTTGTGGGAGCGAGCCTGCTCGCGAAAGCCGCACCTCGGTTTCAGGCCGAATGGCGAACCATGTCGACATGCGGAATCCCGGCTTCAAGGAATTCCTCGCTGACTAGGCTAAACCCCAAGCGCTCATAGAACGCCGTGGCTTGCACCTGAGCACTGAGCATTTGCTGCTTCAATCCACGTTCTTCAGCTTCAGCAATGACCGCTTGCATCAGCGCATCACCGACCTTCATCCCGCGCCAGTCTTTCAGTACTGAAACCCGGCCAATGTGCCCATCGGGCAACAGGCGCGCAGTACCAATCGGAAAGTCGCCTTCAAACGCCAGAAAATGCACGGCGGTCGCGTCGTCCGCGTCCCATTCCAACTCAGGTGGCACCGATTGTTCGGCGATGAACACCGTTTCACGAATGCGCCGGATCTCGGCGATGTCCTTCTGCCAGTCTGCGACACGTACGCGAATCTTATTCATCGGCGAACCCCAGGCTCCCTTGCTTGACCAGCTGGCACAGCAGGCCGCAAGCGTCTTCGTCGTTCAGCCACTCACCGAGGTTGTCGGTGTGCAGGGCGTCGGCGGCGCAGATCAGCTTCAACAGCTCGCGCAGCTTGCCCGGCAGATAACGGCTCTGGCCGCTGGCGAACAGCAGCAGGTCGTCATCGACTTCCGACCAGGCCAGGCGCGCGCTCGGGTTGCGGATCAGTACGGCGCCATCCTGCAGGGCGGCGAGGAAGTCTTCTTCTTCGATTTCTTCCGGGCCGGCCACCAGTTCCGGGTAGCGCGGCTCGGTCATGTACTGGCCGAACCAGGTCAGCAGCAGGCGCTCGTCGCTCATGTGCTCGGCGAGCAGGGCTTTCAGGCGATCCAGTGCATCGTGTTGAATCTGATGCGGATCAGCCGCTGGTTGTGCGTCGGCATCGGTGTAGCGCTCTTCGTCAGTCAGGAACTGGCTGAGGAAGTCGGTGAAGTGGGTCAGTACTTCGGAAGCGCTCGGCGCACGGAAGCCAACCGAGTAAGTCATGCAGTTGTCGACCGCGACACCGCAATGGGCCAGACGCGGCGGCAGGTAGAGCATGTCGCCCGGCTCCAGGACCCACTCTTCGCTCTCGTGAAATTCAGCGAGGATGCGCAGATCGGCGTGTTGCAGCAGCGGGCTTTCGGAATCGCACATCTGGCCGATTTTCCAGTTGCGCTTGCCGTGGCCTTGCAGCAGGAACACGTCGTAGTTATCGAAGTGCGGACCGACGCTGCCACCCGGAGCGGCGAAGCTGATCATCACGTCGTCGACGCGCCAGCTCGGCAGGAAACGGAAGTTTTCCAGCAGCTCGCTGACTTCCGGTACGAATTGGTCGACGGCTTGAACCAGCAGGGTCCACTCTTTTTCCGGCAACTTGCTGAATTCGTCTTCAGCGAACGGGCCCCGACGCAGTTCCCATGGACGCTCGCCGTGCTCGATCACCAGGCGCGACTCGACTTCTTCTTCCAGAGCCAGGCCGGCCAGTTCGTCGGCGTCGATCGGGCTTTCGAAGTCAGGAATCGCCTGGCGGATCAGCAGTGGCTTTTTCTGCCAGTAGTCGCGCAGGAACTCGCGCGCCGTGATGCCACCCAGAAGTTGAAGAGGAATATCGGGATTCATATGTAACCTATTGAAAAAAAGCACTTTTCATACGGGAATAAAAACGCCCGGCGCGGCCGGGCGTCTCAAACGGATCAAGCGGTCGATCAGATGCGTTTGGCTTGCGCTACAGCGTTGCCGATGTAGTTGGCCGGGGTCAGTTGCTTGAGCTCGGCTTTCGCTTGCGCTGGCATGTCCAGGCCGTCGATGAAAGTCTGCAACGCTTCAGGGCTGATGCCCTTGCCGCGAGTCAGTTCTTTCAGCTTCTCGTACGGGTTTTCGATGTTGTAGCGGCGCATCACGGTCTGGATCGGCTCAGCCAGCACTTCCCAGCAAGCGTCGAGGTCAGCGGCAATCTTCTGCTCGTTGAGCTCCAGTTTGCTGATGCCTTTAAGGCTGGCTTCGTAGGCGATCACGCTGTGGGCGAAGCCGACACCGAGGTTGCGCAGGACGGTGGAGTCGGTCAGGTCGCGCTGCCAGCGGGAGATCGGCAGTTTGCTCGCCAGGTGCTGGAACAGTGCGTTGGCGATACCGAGGTTGCCTTCGGAGTTTTCGAAGTCGATCGGGTTGACCTTGTGCGGCATGGTCGACGAACCGATTTCGCCAGCGATGGTGCGCTGTTTGAAATAACCCAGGGAGATGTAGCCCCAGATATCACGGTCGAAGTCGATCAGGATGGTGTTGAAGCGCGCGATCGCGTCGAACAGCTCGGCGATGTAGTCGTGCGGTTCGATCTGCGTGGTGTACGGGTTGAAACCCAGACCCAGCTCGTCTTCGATGAAGGCGCGGGCGTTGGCTTCCCAGTCGATCTGCGGGTAGGCCGACAGGTGCGCGTTGTAGTTGCCGACGGCGCCGTTGATCTTGCCCAGCAGCGGCACGGCAGCGACCTGAGTGATCTGACGCTCGAGACGGTAAACCACGTTCGCCAGCTCTTTACCCAAAGTAGTCGGGGAGGCCGGTTGACCGTGGGTGCGCGACAGCATTGGCACGTCAGCGAAACGGATGGCCAGTTCGCGGATCGCGTTGGCGGTCTGGCGCATCAGCGGCAGCATCACGTCGTCACGGCCTTCGCGCAGCATCAGGGCGTGGGACAGGTTGTTGATGTCTTCGCTGGTGCAGGCAAAGTGGATGAACTCGCTGACCTTGGCCAGCTCCGGCAGCTTGGCCGCCTGCTCTTTGAGCAGGTATTCGATCGCTTTGACGTCGTGGTTGGTGGTGCGCTCGATCTCTTTGACGCGCTCGGCGTGCTCCAGCGAGAAGTTTTCAGCCAGTTCATTGAGAACGGCGTTGGCCTCGGCGGAGAAGGCTGGCACTTCAGGGATACCAGCGTGGGCGGCCAGGCGCTGGAGCCAGCGCACTTCAACCAGAACGCGGGCACGGATAAGACCGTACTCGCTGAAAATCGGGCGCAGGGCCTGGGTTTTGCCGGCGTAGCGGCCGTCAACAGGGGAAACCGCAGTGAGCGAAGAAAGCTGCATGGGGTGTTCTCGGACAGTCGGGCAACGAAATGGGGCGCGTATCATACATGAAAAAATCCGCCGGTCCGTTGCCAACTGACCGGCGTATTACGCGTTACAGACTACAAAACTTTTATTGCAGGGCGAATTACTCGCTGCGCATCAACGGATACAGCTCTTTGAGCAGCTTGCGCCGGCTGATCACCAACTGCCAGCGATGGCCGCCGAGCTGCCGCCATAGACGCGCTGAACGAATGCCGGCAAGCAGCAGGGCGCGGATCTTCGAGGCATTGCTCGGCTGTTGCAGATTGCGCATGTCGCCATGCACCTGAATGCGCTGGCGCAGGGTGCTCAGGGTGTCCTGATACAGGGCGCCGCAAGCCGCGACCACGTTTTCGTGGGCCGGGCCGAAATGCTCGACTTGCGACTGAATCTGCGGCAAGCGCTTGCCGATGGTGTCGAGCATGTCGTTGCGCTTGGCCAGTTGACGCTCCAAACCCAGCATCGACAGCGCATAACGCAACGGCTCGCGCTGCAACGTGCTCGGGTCGCGTTCGAGGGCGCCGATCAGTGCGCGGTAGCCCTCGCGCAGATTAAGGTCATCGCCGCCGTACACGTCCAGCGTGTCCTTCGGGTCGCGCACCAGCAGACTGCCGAGCATGCAGGTCAGACCGGCCTCGCTGGTCTGGCCGGTTTTGGCGATCCGGTCGACCAGCACGGCGGCGAGAAACACCCCGCCGAGGGCCGTCAGTTGCTCCTGAGTCGGGCTCATGCCTGGCCGCTCCATGGCTCGGCGACTTCGATCACGCCGCCACCGAGGCAGATTTCACCGTCGTAGAACACCACGGACTGGCCCGGCGTCACCGCGCGTTGCGGTTCGTCGAACACGGCGCGGTAACCGTTGGCGGTTTTTTCCAGGGTGCAGGCCTGATCGCTCTGGCGATAACGCACTTTGGCGGTCAGGTGCAGCGGCTGGCTCAGGTTGATCGGGTTGACCCAATAGATTTCCGAAGCGAGCAGGGCGCCGGAGAACAGCCACGGATGGTTGTTGCCCTGGCCGACGATCAACTCGTTGGTGTCGAGATCCTTGCGCAGCACGTACCACGGCTCGTCGCCGGCGTCTTTCAAGCCGCCGATGCCGAGGCCCTGGCGCTGACCGATGGTGTGATACATCAAACCGTGGTGACGGCCGATGACCTCGCCTTCGGTGGTCTTGATTTCGCCCGGTTGCGCTGGCAGGTATTGCTTGAGGAAATCGCTGAAACGACGCTCGCCGATGAAGCAGATCCCGGTGGAATCCTTCTTCTTCGCGGTGGCCAGCTCGTATTTCTCGGCAATTGCGCGCACTTCCGGCTTTTCCAGTTCACCGACCGGGAACAGGGTCTTGGCGATCTGTTCGCCGCCTACGGCGTGCAGGAAGTAGCTCTGATCCTTGTTCGGATCGAGGCCTTTGAGCAGTTCGGTGCGGCCATCGATGTCGCGGCGGCGCACGTAGTGGCCGGTGGCGATCAGGTCGGCGCCGAGCATCATGGCGTAGTCGAGGAACGCCTTGAACTTGATCTCGCGGTTGCAGAGGATGTCCGGGTTCGGCGTACGTCCGGCCTTGTACTCGGCCAAAAAGTGCTCGAACACGTTGTCCCAGTACTCGGCGGCGAAGTTGGCGGTGTGCAGCTTGATGCCGATCTTGTCGCAGACAGCCTGAGCATCCGCCAGGTCGTCCATGGCGGTGCAGTATTCCGTTCCGTCGTCTTCTTCCCAGTTCTTCATGAACAGGCCTTCCACTTCAAAGCCCTGCTCGATCAGCAGGAGAGCGGAAACGGAAGAGTCCACGCCGCCGGACATGCCGACAATGACGCGCTTCTTGGATGTGTCAGAAGGGGCTGGATCACGCATAGGGATTCAATGAGTGTCTTGAAAAAGGACGCGATTCTAGCAGGCTCGCGGCCTCAAGGCTAAAGAGAAGGGCGGATCAGTTCGAGGCTGAAGTGATGGCCGGCCAGATAATCGTCGATGCAACGGATGATCAGCTCGCTGCGCCAGTTGTCGCGCTGAGTCATTAATTCGTCACGGGTCAGCCACTTGGCGCGGACGATGCCGTCGTCGAGCTGGTAATCCGGATGATGTTTGATGGCTTTGGCGCTGAAACACACGCGTTGGTAGGTCACGCCGTTGCTCGGCGCGGTGTACAGGTAAATGCCGATAACGCCGATGGGTTCGACGTCCCAGCCGGTTTCTTCGAGGGTTTCGCGTACGGCGGCGTCGATCAGGGTTTCGTCTGGGTCGAGATGTCCGGCGGGCTGGTTGAGCACATTGCGCCCGGCCTTGTGTTCCTCGACCATCAGGAAGCGACCGTTGTCCTCGACGATAGTGGCGACGGTGATGTGGGGGAGCCATTCCATAGGATGTCCTCAAATATAGAATTGAAACCCAATCCCCCCTGTGGGAGCGAGCAGGCTCGCTCCCACAGGGGAATTGTGTGAGCTCTGGAAACACAAACCCCGGCACAGGGCCGGGGTTCGTTTACAGCGCTACAACCTTAAACCAGCGCAGCAATCGCCGCGTTGAGGGTTGCGCTTGGGCGCATGGCCTTGCTGATCAGCTCGGCATTGGCGTGGTAGTAACCGCCGATGTCGACTGGCTTGCCCTGAACGGCGTTGAGTTCGGCAACGATGGTTGCTTCGTTCTCGGTCAGGGTTTTTGCCAGAGTCGCGAACTGCGCTTGCAGTGCAGCGTCTTCAGTCTGGGCAGCCAGGGCCTGAGCCCAGTACATCGCCAGATAGAAGTGGCTGCCGCGGTTGTCGATGTTGCCGACTTTGCGCGATGGCGACTTGTTGTTGTCGAGGAACTGACCAGTGGCCTGATCCAGAGTCTTCGACAGCACCAGCGCTTTCGGGTTGTTGTAGTTCATACCCAGATGCTCGAGGGATGCTGCCAGTGCGAGGAACTCGCCCAGCGAATCCCAGCGCAGGAAGTTCTCTTCAACCAGTTGCTGCACGTGCTTAGGAGCCGAACCGCCGGCGCCGGTTTCGAACAGGCCACCGCCGTTCATCAGCGGCACGATCGACAGCATCTTGGCGCTGGTGCCCAGTTCCATGATCGGGAACAGGTCGGTCAGGTAGTCGCGCAGTACGTTGCCGGTCACCGAAATGGTGTCCTTGCCTTCGCGGGTGCGCTGCAGGGTGTACTTCATCGCGTCGACCGGCGCCATGATCTGGATGTCCAGACCGGTGGTGTCGTGATCCTTCAGGTAAGCCTGAACCTTCTCGATCACTACGCCATCGTGAGCGCGCATTGGGTCCAGCCAGAAGATCGCTGGAGTTGCGCTTGCGCGAGCACGGTTGACGGCCAGTTTGACCCAATCCTGGATCGGCGCGTCTTTGGTCTGGCACATGCGGAAGATGTCGCCGGCTTCAACAGCCTGTTCCATCAGCAGGTTGCCCTTGCTGTCGGTGACGCGAACCACGCCATCAGCCTTGATCTGGAAAGTCTTGTCGTGCGAGCCGTACTCTTCGGCTTTCTTCGCCATCAGGCCAACGTTTGGCACGCTGCCCATGGTGGTCGGGTCGAAAGCGCCATTGGCTTTGCAATCTTCGATCACGGCCTGGTAGATGGTCGCGTAGCAACGATCCGGGATCACAGCCTTGGTGTCGTGCAGCTGACCGTCGGTGCCCCACATCTTGCCGGAGTCACGGATCATTGCTGGCATCGAGGCGTCGACGATAACGTCGCTCGGCACGTGCAGGTTGGTGATGCCTTTGTCGGAGTTGACCATCGCCAGCGATGGGCGAGCAGCGTAGACGGCGGCCATGTCAGCTTCGATCTGTGCTTGCTGCTCAGCCGGCAAGGCTTTGATGCGCGCGTACAGATCGCCGATGCCGTTGTTCAGGTTGAAGCCGATCTCGGCCAGCACGTCAGCGTGCTTGGTCAGTGCGTCTTTGTAGAACTCGGCAACGATCTGGCCGAACATGATCGGGTCGGAGACCTTCATCATGGTCGCTTTCAGGTGCACCGAGAGCAGCACGCCTTGAGCCTTGGCGCTTTCGATTTCAGCAGCGATGAACGCGCGCAGGGCGTTTTTGCTCATCACGGCGCAGTCGAGGATCTCGCCGGCCTGAACGGTGGTTTTTTCTTTCAGAACGGTAGCGGTACCGTCCTTGGCGATCAGTTCGATCTTCACGGCGTCAGCGGCGTCGATCAGAGCAGCTTTTTCGCTGCCGTAGAAATCGCCGGTGCTCATGTGAGCGACGTGGGACTTGGAGTCTTTGGCCCAGGCGCCCATTTTGTGCGGGTGCTTGCGCGCATAGTTCTTCACCGACAGCGGTGCGCGACGGTCGGAGTTGCCTTCACGCAGAACCGGGTTCACGGCGCTGCCCTTGACCTTGTCGTAACGCGCCTTGGCGTCTTTGTCGGCGTCGCTGGTCACGGTTTCCGGGTAGTCCGGCAGGTTGTAACCCTGAGCTTGCAGCTCTTTGATCGCGGCTTGCAGCTGTGGCACCGAAGCGCTGATGTTCGGCAGCTTGATGATATTGGCTTCAGGCGTAACGGCCAGGTCGCCCAGTTCGGCGAGGTGGTCGGCTACGGCTTTGTCGCCCAGTTGCTCGGGGAAGCTGGCCAGAATGCGCGCTGCAAGAGAGATATCGCGGGTTTCCACGGCGATATCGGCCGAGGCGGTGTAAGCCTCGATGATCGGCAGCAGGGAATAGGTGGCGAGGGCTGGAGCTTCGTCGGTGAAGGTATAGATGATCTTCGAGCGGGTGGGCATATTCGGATTAACTCTCTCTTCTTTGCTAAAGCGTGCGCAGAAACTCGAGGGGCGCCGGGTAAGCGCGTTCGTTCAAAGTCATCCATGAACCGAATGTCGAGATTCTTCGCGGTGATGTTGGGTGCATCAGTAGAGCGTCAAGCAGTCGGACTGCGGTAACAACCCGACCAATCAGGCGGAAAGTCTCGTGCTAGAGAGGCCAGCCGTCGTGACCCTGTGGTCAGCGGGCGGCATTATACATAGGTAGCTGGCAATCTGCCGATGGTTCATATGCAACGATTCTCGTCCATTGGTCTAAAGGTCGCAGGGCAGGGTGGGGCGTAGAGTCGTCGCGAATGCTTGAGTTTGGCGCTTTTCCCTTTGCTTTCAGGCTTGTACGAAACGAGATGTAGCCGCGCCACGAACAGAGGGTTTGCGTGTTGATTTAACTGGGTTACGCTCGAACCAAGCCAGATGTTCAATCCAAACAATGGAGTTCAGCATGGGTTACAAGAAGATTCAGGTTCCAGCCGTCGGCGACAAAATCTCCGTCAATGCAGACCATTCTCTCAATGTTCCTGATAACCCGATCATCCCCTTCATCGAAGGTGACGGCATTGGTGTCGACATCAGTCCGGTGATGATCAAGGTTGTCGATGCTGCAGTTCAAAAGGCATACGGCGGTAAACGCAAGATTTCCTGGATGGAAGTCTACGCCGGGGAAAAAGCCACTCAGGTTTACGATCAGGACACCTGGCTGCCTCAGGAAACCCTCGATGCAGTCAAGGATTACGTGGTTTCCATCAAAGGCCCGCTGACCACCCCGGTCGGTGGTGGCATCCGCTCGCTGAACGTGGCCCTGCGTCAGCAACTCGACCTGTACGTCTGCCTGCGCCCGGTGCGCTGGTTCGAAGGCGTGCCGAGCCCGGTGAAAAAGCCTGGCGATGTGGACATGACCATTTTTCGCGAGAACTCCGAAGACATCTACGCGGGCATCGAGTGGAAGGCCGGTTCGCCGGAAGCCACCAAAGTCATCAAATTCCTTAAAGAAGAAATGGGCGTCACCAAGATCCGTTTCGACGAAAACTGCGGCATCGGCGTCAAGCCGGTTTCGCTGGAAGGCACCAAGCGTCTGGCACGCAAGGCTCTGCAATATGTGGTCGATAACGACCGCGATTCGCTGACCATCGTGCACAAAGGCAACATCATGAAGTTCACCGAAGGTGCCTTCAAAGAGTGGGCCTACGAAGTGGCCGCTGAAGAATTCGGCGCGACCCTGCTCGACGGCGGCCCGTGGATGCAGTTCAAGAACCCGAAAACCGGCAAGAACGTTGTGGTCAAGGACGCTATCGCTGACGCTATGCTCCAGCAGATCCTGTTGCGCCCGGCCGAGTACGATGTGATTGCGACCCTGAACCTGAACGGCGACTACCTCTCCGATGCTCTGGCGGCGGAAGTGGGCGGTATCGGTATCGCGCCGGGCGCCAACCTGTCCGACACCGTGGCGATGTTCGAAGCCACCCACGGTACGGCGCCGAAGTACGCCGGCAAGGATCAGGTCAACCCGGGTTCGCTGATTCTCTCGGCTGAGATGATGCTCCGCCATATGGGCTGGACCGAAGCGGCGGATCTGATCATCAAGGGCACCAACGGCGCTATTTCGGCCAAGACTGTGACCTATGACTTCGAACGTCTGATGGACGGGGCCAAGCTGGTTTCGTCTTCGGGCTTCGGGGATGCGTTGATTTCGCATATGTAAAACGCGGGCACATAAAAACCGCCTGATTCTTCATTGAGTCAGGCGGTTTTTTATTGCTTGGGATATTCAGGTGAAGATCAGTCAGCTCACGCTTTGGCAGTTGCGGCGGCAGCGGCAGCGGCAGCGGCAGCGCCAAAAGCAGCACTCTCAGCGGGGCTGGATGGTTCAATGATGACGTTTGTGATTTTTAGGGCATGCAGCCCCTTGGGGCCTTGAACAATCTCAAAACTCACCATTTGTCCAGCCTTGAGGGTTTTATACCCGTCCATCTCAATGGCGGAGTAGTGAGCAAAGAAATCGATCTCTTTGTCATCCTCATCGCGGCCTTCGCGGGCGTCGGTATTGATAAAGCCGAATCCCTTGGCATTGTTGAACCATTTCACCTTGCCGACAGCCATGCTCAAATCCCTCTGCAACAGACTCCATCGCTGGAGTATCATCCAATTCATCCGCAATCTTATTCGTTAAAAGAATTGACTCCGCGGATCTTTTTTACCCACTGTGGGTTCTATTGGTTGTAACACCGTTTTCCCGATAGTCAAGGTGACCGGGCAGTCGGAGTTGAAAACGTGGACAACCGCCCCCACCACTGTATTTGCACAACTGACGAACCTTTCTTTCCATGCATGCAATCAGCCAGATTCGACTAACATTCAATCAGGATCGCCCGCTTCTCCAAAAGGATCTTCCAGAGGAGCACGACGACGATTCGGCAGGCGTTGCTGTTCAGGAAGCAAAGCCTGCGTTACAGGCGCCGCCGATGTACAAGGTGGTTTTGTTTAATGATGACTACACACCGATGGATTTCGTCGTCGAAGTGCTCGAGGTGTTTTTTAACCTGAATCGCGAGCTGGCGACCAAGGTCATGCTGGCCGTTCACACAGAAGGACGGGCAGTATGTGGAGTGTTTACCCGCGACATCGCCGAGACAAAGGCCATGCAGGTCAACCAGTACGCCAGGGAAAGCCAGCATCCGCTACTCTGTGAAATCGAGAAGGACGGTTAATCGCCGACCACTTGGGTATGAGGTGAAGCTATGTTAAACCGCGAGCTCGAAGTCACCCTCAATCTAGCCTTCAAGGAGGCTCGTTCGAAACGTCATGAATTCATGACCGTCGAACACCTTTTGCTGGCCCTATTGGACAATGAGGCTGCCGCCACCGTTTTGCGTGCCTGCGGCGCAAACCTCGACAAACTCAAGCATGACCTGCAGGAGTTCATCGACTCCACCACGCCATTGATCCCCGTTCATGACGAAGATCGCGAAACCCAGCCAACACTGGGCTTCCAGCGTGTACTGCAACGTGCTGTTTTCCACGTACAGAGCTCGGGCAAACGCGAAGTAACCGGCGCCAACGTGCTGGTTGCCATCTTCAGTGAGCAAGAGAGTCAGGCAGTGTTCCTGCTGAAACAGCAGAGCGTTGCGCGCATCGATGTCGTCAACTACATCGCTCACGGCATTTCCAAAGTGCCGGGGCATGGCGATCACTCTGAAGGTGAACAAGATATGCAGGACGACGAGGGCGGTGAGTCTTCTTCTTCAGGCAATCCTCTGGATGCTTATGCCAGCAACCTCAACGAACTCGCGCGTCAGGGTCGAATAGATCCGCTGGTCGGCCGTGAGTCGGAAGTCGAGCGTGTCGCGCAGATTCTCGCGCGTCGGCGCAAAAACAATCCGCTGCTGGTCGGTGAAGCAGGCGTGGGTAAAACCGCGATTGCCGAAGGTCTGGCCAAGCGCATTGTCGACAATCAGGTTCCGGATCTGCTGGCCGGCAGTGTTGTTTATTCGCTTGATCTCGGTGCTCTGCTCGCGGGTACCAAGTATCGCGGTGATTTCGAGAAGCGTTTCAAAGCGCTGCTCAATGAACTGAAAAAGCGTCCGCAAGCCATTCTGTTCATCGACGAGATCCACACCATTATTGGTGCGGGTGCTGCGTCGGGCGGGGTCATGGACGCTTCGAATCTGCTTAAGCCGCTGCTGTCGTCTGGCGACATTCGTTGCATCGGTTCGACCACGTTCCAGGAGTTTCGCGGCATCTTCGAGAAGGATCGTGCCTTGGCGCGTCGCTTCCAGAAGGTCGATGTCGTCGAGCCATCGGTGGAAGACACCATTGGTATCCTGCGCGGCCTGAAAGGGCGTTTCGAACAACACCACAACATCGAATACAGCGACGAAGCGCTGCGTGCCGCTGCTGAACTGGCATCGCGCTATATCAATGACCGACACATGCCGGATAAAGCCATTGACGTTATTGACGAGGCGGGCGCGTATCAGCGCCTGCAACCGGTCGAGAAGCGCGCCAAGCGTATCGAAGTGCCGCACGTCGAAGACATCGTCGCGAAAATCGCGCGGATTCCGCCTAAGCACGTCACCAGCTCCGACAAAGAGCTGCTGCGTAACCTGGAGCGTGACCTGAAACTGACGGTGTTTGGTCAGGACGCGGCGATCGATTCGCTGTCGACTGCGATCAAACTATCGCGTGCCGGCCTGAAATCGCCTGACAAACCAGTCGGTTCGTTCTTGTTCGCAGGTCCGACCGGTGTCGGTAAAACCGAGGCCGCGCGGCAACTGGCCAAGGCGTTGGGGATCGAACTGGTTCGCTTCGACATGTCCGAGTACATGGAGCGTCACACCGTATCTCGTCTGATCGGTGCGCCTCCTGGGTATGTTGGTTTCGATCAGGGCGGTCTGTTGACCGAAGCGATCACCAAACAGCCGCACTGCGTATTGCTCCTCGATGAAATCGAGAAGGCGCATCCGGAAGTCTTCAACCTGCTGCTGCAGGTGATGGACCACGGTACGCTGACCGACAACAACGGGCGCAAGGCGGACTTCCGCAACGTGATTGTGATCATGACCACCAACGCTGGTGCCGAAACGGCGGCGCGTGCTTCGATCGGTTTCACCCATCAGGACCACTCGTCTGATGCGATGGAAGTGATCAAGAAGAGCTTCACGCCGGAGTTCCGCAACCGTCTGGACACCATTATCCAGTTTGGTCGCCTCAGTCATGAGGTCATCAAAAGCGTGGTGGACAAGTTCCTTACCGAGCTTCAGGCGCAGCTGGAAGACAAGCGTGTGCTGCTTGAGGTCACCGACGCGGCGCGCAGTTGGCTGGCGGCGGGTGGTTATGACTCGGCGATGGGCGCACGTCCGATGGCGCGTCTGATCCAGGACAAGATCAAGCGTCCGTTGGCGGAGGAGATTCTGTTTGGCGAGCTGGCCGAGCATGGCGGTGTGGTGCACATCGACATCAAGGATGGTGAGTTGACGTTTGACTTCGAGACTACCGCTGAGATGGCCTGATGGCTTGATGTAGATTGGAAAGGCGCCTTCGGGCGCCTTTTTGTTGTCTGGGTTTTTTGGTGAATATCCGTTGCTGCGGTGATGGCTTATTACGGTTTCGCCCTTACGGCGACTCACTTTTTTTCAAACGCCAAAAAAAGTAAGCAAAAAACGCTTGCTCCTACGTGCGGCCCGCTCGCTGGGGCTCGGGGTTCCTTCACTGCGGGATTGATCCGGGCGCAGCGCCTACGGTTTGCTTCGCTGCACCTCCTCTCGCTGTGTTTGGCTGCGCCAAACGGTCGCTGCGCTCCCACGCCCGGATCAATCCCTCCACTCAGCCTTCCGACGTCGCCTTACAGATCAAAAGCTGCAGCCGAGCTAACGCTCATCCTGTGAGTGGTGAAGGGCGCTGTGTGGTCGGCTTTGGATTTGTGGTGGATTTTCCCCTCACCCCAGCCCTCTCCCGAGGGAGAGGGGGCCGATTTGTGAGCCTTTCAGAATCTGAGTTCAACGCGATATCGCATGTCGGCGTGCCTCCCCCAAACACCGCGATCAGTCCCCTCTCCCTCCGGGAGAGGGCTAGGGTGAGGGGCTCTTGATCTGGCTTTGGCTTTTGATGTGGCTTTGGCTCTTGATCTTTTGCCCCATCGGCAGGCCGAGCGTAGGTGTTCATCCGGGGGTAGGCGCGCAGCGCCGTGCGGCGCAGCCGCATACATCGAGAGGAGGTGCAGCGAAGCAAACCGTAGGCGATGCCCCCGGATGGACACCGTAGCGAGGGAACACTGAGCCTCAGCGAGGTGCCGTACGCCGGGGCAAAGCCTTTTGGGTTACCTTTTCGGCGTTTGGAAAAGGTGACTCGCTGTAAGAGCGAAACCGCCAGCGGCCGCACCCAAAAAAACGGATATACACACAAAACCAACAAAGCGCAGACACAAAAACGCCCGGCATAAACCGGGCGTTCTGTATTGACTTGATTAACGAGCGCGGTAAGTAATGCGCCCTTTGCTCAAGTCATAGGGCGTCAGCTCGACGCGCACTTTGTCACCGGTAAGAATACGAATGTAGTTCTTGCGCATCTTGCCGGAAATATGCGCGGTTACGACGTGCCCATTTTCCAACTCCACACGAAACATGGTGTTGGGCAGGGTGTCGACGACAGTGCCTTCCATTTCGAAGCTGTCTTCTTTCGACATGCAGTAAAGCCCTCGGTATCCAATGAATGGCCCGGTGCAACTGCGCCAGGCAAAAGCGGCGTGCATTGTGCCCGAAAAATGGGGTTTACGCCAAGGGGTTTACGGCTTGGGTTTAGTTGAGGATGACCCAGCGCTGATTAATCAGCAATTCGATGGGCCGATATTGCGTCTTGTAGTTCATCTTTTTGCAGTTCTTGATCCAATAACCAAGGTACACCGCCTCAAGCCCGAGACGCTGTGCCTCGGCGATTTGCCAGAGGATGGCAAATCGGCCAAGACTGCGGCGCTCTTCGTCGGGTTCGTAAAAGGTGTAAACCGCCGACAAACCGTTCGGCAGCAAATCGGTCACCGCCACGGCGAGCAACCGTCCGTCGAGTCGGAACTCGTAAAAACGCGAGAAGGGCAGATCGCGTACCAGAAAAGTCGAGAATTGATCACGACTCGGCGGGTACATATCGCCGTCAGCGTGGCGTTGTTCGATGTAGCGCTGGTACAGATCGAAATATTCTTCGCTGAACTGCGGTTTGGCCGGGCGCACCTGCAAATCCGCGTTGCGCTTGAAAATCCGCTTCTGCTGACGATTAGGTGTGAACTGCGCCACCGGAATGCGCGCAGGCACGCACGCATTGCAGTTCTGGCAATGCGGGCGATACAGATGATCGCCACTGCGGCGAAAGCCCATTTCCGACAGGTCTGCGTAGACATGCACATCCATGGGCTGACTCGGATCGAGAAACAGGGTCGTGGCCTGCTCCTCGGGCAGATAACTGCAAGAGTGAGGCTGAGTGGCATAGAACTTCAAGCGCGCCAACTCGGTCATGATCAACCCTCGGGATAAGCTGGTGAATTAAGTGTAAGCCACGCGCGCAAAAGTCGCTCAGCAAACCCAGGTGGCACGATTGGGTTGATCCAGGTGATTTGCCAGATAGTCGGCGAATTGCTGGCGAGGAATCGCCCGCGCGCCAAGGCTGTGCAGATGATCGGTCGGCATCTGGCAATCGATCAGCACGAATCCCGAGTCTTGCAGATGGCGCACCAGGGTGGCAAAGCCGAATTTGGAGGCGTTGTCGGCGCGGCTGAACATCGATTCGCCGAAAAACAGTTGGCCCATCGCCAGGCCGTACAGGCCGCCGACCAGTTCGCCCTGATCCCAGACTTCCACGGAATGGGCGAAGCCGCGACGATGCAGTTCAATGTAGGCGTCCTGCATGGCTTCGGTGATCCAGGTGCCGTCGGCGTAATCCCTGGGCGCGGCGCAGGCGCGGATCACGGCGTCGAAGTCCTGATCGAAGGTCACTTGATAGCGTTCCTGGCGCAGCAATTTGCCGAGGCTGCGCGAGACATGCAGTTCGTCGGGAAACAACACAGTGCGCGGATCCGGAGACCACCAGAGAATCGGTTGGCCCTCGGAAAACCACGGAAAGCAGCCATGGCGGTAAGCCTGGATCAAACGATCAGCCGACAGGTCGCCACCGGCGGCGAGTAATCCGTTAGGGTCGCGCATGGCCTTTTCCAGGGGCGGAAAAGTCAGGGAATTACGTTGTAACCAAGTCAGCATGGCATCCAGGCTTGCAGAAGGGGAGGGCGGTGCGGGCTTTTTAGCCCGCGATAAAGTGTGCCGTTAAATGACAGGAATGTCGTCCAGATACTTCTCGGCATCGAGCGCGGCCATGCAGCCGGCACCTGCTGACGTCACCGCCTGGCGGTAAACGTGGTCGGCCACGTCGCCGGCGGCGAACACCCCGGGAATCTCGGTGGACGTAGCGTCACCGTCGCTGCCACCCTTGACCAGCAAGTACCCATCGCGCATTGGCAGCTGTCCTTGAAACAGATCAGTGTTGGGCTTGTGACCAATGGCAATGAATACGCCGGCCAGCGCCAGTTCAGCGGTTTCGCCGGTGTGGCTGTCGCGCAGTCGCGCGCCGGTGACGCCGCTGGCATCGCCCAGCACTTCGTCGAGATTCTGGTTCCAGTGCAGGCGCACGTTGCCGTTGGCGGCTTTCTCGAACAGTTTGTCCTGAAGGATTTTCTCCGAGCGAAGTTTGTCGCGGCGGTGGATCAGGTGTACCTCCTTGGCGATGTTCGACAGGTACAGAGCTTCCTCAACCGCCGTATTGCCGCCGCCGACTACCGCCACCACCTGATTGCGATAGAAAAAGCCGTCACAGGTCGCGCAGGCGGAAACACCTTTACCAGCGAAGGCTTCTTCCGAGGGCAGCCCCAGGTATTGCGCCGAGGCGCCGGTGGCAATGATCAGCGCATCGCAGGTGTAAGTGCCGCTGTCGCCGACAAGCTCGAACGGGCGCTGCTGCAACTTGGCGGTGTGGATGTGGTCGTAAACGATCTCTGTAGCAAAGCGTTCGGCGTGCTTCTGCATGCGCTCCATCAACACCGGGCCAGTGAGGCCTTCGACGTCGCCGGGCCAGTTGTCGACTTCAACGGTGGTGGTGAGCTGGCCACCTGCCTGCAGGCCGGTAATGACCACGGGTTTGAGGTTGGCGCGGGCGGCATACACGGCAGCACTGTAGCCGGCCGGACCGGAGCCGAGGATGATCAGGCGTGAATGCTTCGCTACGTTCATCAAATACACCTCATAAGCCTTTGTCACAAAAGGTAATGCATGCTCAAATTGAGTCGCGGGTTCTGTGTGCTTGACTATGCTCAGTCTTGGGGTTTGAAGCATGGCATCAGACGCACAAACCCGTACAATGCCGGGCTGTTACAGAATATTCGCGGTGCGCTGTGTTTATAAAAAGCGCGACGCAGTGTTAAAAGTAGTCTCAGTTGCGCTCGTTCACTTTTTTACCTGCCTGGATTGGGCAGTTTTTTATCGTCATTCAATAGATGGACGCGCCTCGGGCGCAGGAAAAGAAGCGTTTTGAAGAAATCCACCGAAGCACCAAAAACAGTCGTTCCGCTCTGGCGTCAACAATTGCACTACCGGCTCAAGGAAGGTGCACTGATCGCCATCGGCGCCTTGTGCCTGTTCCTGATGATGGCTTTGCTGACCTACGGCAAGGACGATCCCGGCTGGAGCCACAACAGCAAGATCGACGACGTACAGAATTTCGGCGGCCCGGCGGGCTCCTACAGCGCCGACATCCTGTTCATGGTGCTGGGTTACTTCGCCTACATCTTCCCGTTGTTGCTGGCGGTCAAGGCCTACCAGATCTTCCGTCAGCGTCATGAGCCGTGGCAGTGGAGCGGCTGGCTGTTTTCCTGGCGCCTGATCGGTCTGGTGTTTCTGGTGCTGTCCGGCGCTGCGCTGGCGCATCTGCACTTTCACGCGGCTTCGGGTCTGCCGGCGGGTGCCGGTGGTGCACTGGGCGAGAGCCTCGGCAATCTGGCGAAGAACGCGCTGAACATTCAGGGCAGCACGCTGTTGTTCATTGCGTTGTTCCTGTTTGGCCTGACGGTGTTCACCGACCTGTCGTGGTTCAAAGTGATGGACATCACCGGCAAGATCACCCTCGACCTGTTCGAGCTGTTCCAGGGTGCGCTCAATCGCTGGTGGGCGGCGCGTACCGAGCGCAAACAACTGGTCGCGCAACTGCGTGAAGTCGACGATCGCGTTCACGACGTGGTCGCGCCGACGGTCACCGACAAGCGTGAGCAGGCCAAAGTCAAAGAACGCCTGATCGAACGTGAGCAAGCCCTGAGCAAGCACATGTCCGATCGCGAGAAACAAGTGCCGCCGGTTATCGCCCCGGCCCCGGCCAAAGCGCCCGAGCCAAGCAAGCGCGTGCAGAAAGAGAAACAGGTGCCGTTGTTCGTCGACAGCGCCGTGGAAGGCACCTTGCCGCCGATCTCGATTCTCGATCCTGCAGAAAAGAAACAACTCAATTACTCACCGGAATCCCTGGCGGCGGTCGGCCACTTGCTGGAGATCAAGCTCAAGGAGTTCGGTGTCGAGGTCACGGTGGATTCGATCCACCCGGGCCCGGTGATTACCCGTTACGAAATTCAGCCTGCCGCCGGCGTCAAAGTCAGCCGCATCGCCAACCTGGCGAAAGACCTCGCGCGTTCGCTGGCCGTGACCAGTGTGCGGGTGGTAGAAGTGATTCCGGGCAAGACCACCGTCGGTATAGAGATTCCCAACGAAGACCGGCAGATCGTGCGCTTCTCCGAAGTGCTGTCGACGCCCGAGTACGACAACTTCAAATCGCCGGTCACCCTGGCACTCGGTCACGACATCGGCGGTAAGCCAGTGATTACTGACCTGGCGAAGATGCCGCACTTGCTGGTGGCCGGTACGACCGGTTCCGGTAAGTCGGTGGGTGTGAACGCGATGATCCTGTCGATCCTGTTCAAGTCCGGCCCGGAAGACGCCAAGCTGATCATGATCGACCCGAAGATGCTGGAACTGTCGATTTACGAAGGCATTCCGCACCTGCTGTGCCCGGTCGTGACCGACATGAAGGACGCCGCCAACGCCCTGCGCTGGAGCGTCGCCGAGATGGAGCGCCGCTACAAGCTGATGGCGAAAATGGGCGTGCGCAACCTGTCTGGCTTCAACGCCAAGGTCAAGGAGGCGCAGGACGCCGGCGAGCCGTTGAGCGATCCGCTGTACAAGCGCGAAAGCATTCACGATGAAGCGCCGCTGCTGCAGAAGCTGCCGACCATCGTGGTGGTGGTCGACGAATTCGCCGACATGATGATGATCGTCGGCAAGAAAGTTGAAGAGCTGATCGCCCGTATTGCGCAGAAGGCGCGTGCGGCGGGTATTCACTTGATCCTTGCGACCCAGCGGCCGTCGGTGGACGTGATCACCGGTCTGATCAAGGCCAACATCCCGACGCGTATGGCGTTCCAGGTGTCGAGCAAGATCGACTCGCGAACCATCATCGACCAGGGCGGCGCTGAACAACTGCTCGGCCACGGTGACATGCTCTACATGCCGCCGGGCACCAGCCTGCCGATCCGGGTTCACGGTGCGTTCGTATCCGACGATGAAGTACACCGTGTGGTCGAAGCGTGGAAACTGCGCGGCGCTCCGGAATACAACGACGACATCCTCAACGGTGTCGAAGAAGCCGGCAGCGGTTTTGAAGGCAGCAGCGGTGGCGGCGACGGCGATGATCCGGAAGCCGACGCGCTGTATGACGAAGCGGTACAGTTCGTACTCGAAAGCCGTCGTGCCTCGATTTCTGCGGTACAGCGCAAGCTGAAAATCGGCTACAACCGCGCCGCACGGATGATCGAAGCCATGGAAATGGCCGGGGTCGTCACCTCGATGAACACCAACGGTTCCCGTGAAGTCCTGGCCCCGGGCCCGGTACGCGACTGATTGCAAACGCAAGAGGCGGGACAATGATGTGCCGCCGCTCTCCCAACGAGTATTCAAGAGGACTCCCATGCGTCTTATCCGCATGCTGCTGCCAATACTGGCGCTGACCACTCTCACGGCCCACGCCGATGACAAGGACGTGGCGCGTCTGACCCAATTGCTGGAAACATCCAAGACCCTGAGCGCGAACTTCTCGCAGCTGACGCTCGACGGCGGCGGCACACAGTTGCAGGAAACCACCGGCGACATGACCCTGCAGCGTCCGGGCCTGTTCTACTGGCACACCAATGCGCCAGCCGAGCAGACCATGGTTTCCGATGGCAAGAAAGTCACCCTGTGGGACCCGGATCTGGAACAGGCCACGATCAAGAAACTCGACGAGCGTCTGACCCAGACCCCGGCGCTGCTGCTGTCCGGTGATGTATCGAAGATCAGCCAGAGCTTCGCCATCAGCGCGAAAGAGGCGGGCGGTGTGATCGACTTCACCCTCAAGCCGAAAACCAACGACACCTTGTTCGACAGCCTGCGTCTGTCGTTCCGCAACGGTCTGCTTAACGATATGCAACTGATCGACAGCGTCGGCCAGCGCACCAACATCCTGTTTACCGGGGTCAAGGCCAACGAGCCGGTGTCGCCGTCCAAGTTCAAGTTCGACATCCCCAAGGGTGCCGACGTGATCCAGGAATAAACGCAATAACCTGTGGGAGCGAGCCTGCTCGCGAATGCGGTGTATCAGTCACCATTAATGTTGAATGGACCATTGCATTCGCGAGCAGGCTCGCTCCCACAGGGATTGTTGTCCCCAGTGAGGTTTCATAGGTAGTGATGGATCTGTTTCGCAGTGCACCGATTGCCCAGCCACTGGCCGCGCGTTTGCGGGCGACCAATCTGGATGAGTACGTCGGTCAGGAGCACGTGCTCGCTCGCGGCAAGCCTCTGCGTGAGGCGCTGGAGCAGGGTGCCCTGCATTCGATGATCTTCTGGGGTCCGCCGGGCGTGGGTAAAACCACCCTCGCGCGGTTACTCGCGGAAGTCTCCGATGCGCATTTCGAAACGGTCTCGGCGGTGCTCGCCGGGGTCAAGGAAATCCGTCAGGCCGTTGAAATCGCCAAGCAGCAGGCCGGCCAGTACGGCAAGCGCACGATTCTGTTCGTCGATGAAGTGCATCGTTTCAATAAGTCTCAGCAGGATGCGTTTCTGCCGTACGTTGAAGACGGCACGCTGATCTTCATCGGCGCCACCACCGAAAACCCTTCGTTCGAACTCAACAACGCCTTGTTGTCGCGTGCCCGCGTCTACGTGCTGAAAAGCCTCGATGAAGCGGCGCTGCGTAAGCTGGTGCACCGTGCGCTCACCGAAGAACGTGGTTTGGGCAAGCGCAACCTGACGCTGAACGACGAAGGCTTCCAGATGTTGCTGTCCGCCGCCGATGGCGATGGCCGGCGTCTGCTCAATCTGCTGGAAAACGCCTCGGATCTGGCTGAAGACAACAGCGAAATCGGCACCGAGTTGCTGCAAAGTCTGCTCGGCGATACCCGTCGACGTTTCGACAAGGGTGGCGAAGCGTTTTACGACCAGATATCTGCACTGCACAAATCGGTGCGTGGCTCCAACCCTGACGGCGCGCTGTACTGGTTTGCGCGGATGATCGACGGTGGTTGCGATCCGCTGTACCTGGCCCGACGCGTGGTACGCATGGCCAGCGAAGACATCGGCAACGCCGACCCGCGCGCCCTCAGTCTGTGCCTCGCGGCGTGGGAAGTGCAGGAACGTCTCGGCAGCCCGGAAGGCGAGCTGGCGGTGGCGCAGGCCATCACCTATCTGGCCTGCGCGCCGAAAAGTAACGCCGTGTACATGGGTTTCAAAACCGCCTTGCGCGCCGCTGCCGAAAACGGCTCGCTGGAAGTACCGCTGCACTTGCGCAACGCACCGACCAAACTGATGAAACAATTGGGCTACGGCGACGAGTACCGCTACGCCCATGATGAGCCGGACGCTTACGCCGCCGGCGAAGACTATTTCCCGGAAGAGCTCGACCCAATCCCGTTCTACCAACCGGTGCCGCGCGGCCTGGAGTTGAAGATCGGCGAGAAGCTCAACCATCTCGCCCAACTCGACCGTTTAAGCCCTCGGCAGCGGAGAAAATAATGGTTCCACTGATCATTGCGGTCTCCGTCGGCGGCATGGCCGGCACCTTGTTGCGCTTCGCCACCGGCAATTGGATCAACGCCAATTGGCCGCGGCACTTCTATACCGCGACGCTGGCCGTTAATATCGTGGGCTGTCTGTTGATTGGCGTGTTGTACGGCCTGTTTTTGATACGCCCGGAAGTACCGATCGAGGTACGTGCCGGGTTGATGGTCGGCTTCCTCGGGGGGCTGACGACTTTTTCATCCTTTTCACTGGATACGGTGCGCCTGCTGGAAAGCGGGCAAGTTCCGCTGGCCCTGGGCTACGCGGCGCTCAGCGTATTCGGCGGGCTGCTCGCGACGTGGGCTGGCCTGTCTTTGACCAAACTTTGATAACGAGAAACCGACATGCTCGATTCCAAACTGTTACGTAGCAACCTTCAGGACGTAGCGGACCGCCTGGCTTCCCGTGGCTTTGCCCTGGATACCGCGCGCATCGAAGCGCTGGAAGAACAGCGCAAGACCGTCCAGACCCGCACCGAAGCACTGCAGGCTGAGCGTAACGCGCGTTCCAAATCCATCGGTCAGGCCAAGCAGCGCGGCGAAGACATCGCGCCGTTGATGGCGGACGTCGAGCGCATGGCGGGCGAACTGAGTGCCGGTAAAGTCGAGCTGGATGCGATCCAGACCGAACTGGATTCGATCCTGCTCGGCATCCCGAACCTGCCACACGAATCCGTGCCGGTCGGCAAAGACGAAGACGACAACGTCGAAGTGCGCCGCTGGGGCACGCCGACCGCTTTCGACTTCGAAGTGAAAGACCACGTGGCGCTGGGCGAGAAGTTCGGCTGGCTGGACTTTGAAACCGCCGCCAAACTTTCCGGCGCGCGTTTCGCCCTGTTGCGTGGCCCGATCGCGCGTCTGCATCGCGCACTGGCGCAGTTCATGATCAATCTGCACGTCAACGAGCACGGCTACGAAGAGGCGTACACGCCTTATCTGGTTCAGGCCCCGGCGCTGCAAGGCACCGGTCAACTACCGAAGTTCGAAGAAGACCTGTTCAAGATCGCCCGCGAAGGCGAAGCCGATCTGTACCTGATCCCGACCGCTGAAGTGTCGCTGACCAACATCGTTGCTGGCGAAATCGTCGATTCGAAACTGCTGCCGATCAAGTTCGTCGCCCACACGCCGTGCTTCCGCAGCGAAGCCGGTGCGTCGGGTCGCGACACGCGCGGCATGATCCGTCAGCACCAGTTCGACAAAGTTGAAATGGTGCAGATCGTCGAGCCGTCGACCTCGATGGAAGCGCTGGAAGGTCTGACCGCCAACGCCGAAAAGGTTCTGCAACTGCTCGGTCTGCCTTATCGCACCCTGGCGCTGTGCACCGGCGACATGGGCTTCAGCGCGGTCAAGACCTACGATCTGGAAGTGTGGATCCCGAGCCAGGACAAGTACCGCGAGATCTCGTCGTGCTCGAACTGTGGCGACTTCCAGGCCCGTCGTATGCAAGCGCGTTTCCGTAACCCGGAAACCGGTAAACCTGAGCTGGTGCACACCCTGAACGGTTCCGGTCTGGCCGTCGGCCGTACGCTGGTTGCTGTGCTGGAAAACTACCAGCAGGCTGACGGCTCGATCCGGGTGCCGGACGTGCTCAAACCGTACATGGGTGGCCTTGAGGTCATCGGCTAAATGAAATATCTGCCGCTGTTTCACAACCTGCGCGGCAGTCGTGTGTTGGTCGTCGGTGGGGGGGAAATTGCCTTGCGCAAATCCCGCCTGCTGGCCGATGCCGGTGCGCTGCTGCGGGTGGTCGCACCTGAAATCGAATCGCAACTGCGTGAACTGGTCGTCGCCTCTGGCGGCGAATGCCTGTTACGCGGTTACGTTGAAGCGGATCTCGACGGTTGCGGGCTGATTATTGCCGCTACCGACGATGAGATGCTGAACGCACAAGTCTCCACCGATGCTCACAAGCGTTGCGTGCCGGTCAACGTGGTCGACGCGCCGGCCTTGTGCAGCGTGATCTTCCCGGCGATCGTCGATCGCTCGCCGCTGATCATTGCGGTGTCCAGCGGCGGCGATGCGCCGGTGCTGGCGCGTTTGATCCGGGCCAAGATCGAAACATGGATTCCCTCGACTTACGGTCAGTTGGCCGGACTCGCCGCGCGTTTCCGTAATCAGGTGAAAAGCCTGTTTCCGGATGTGCAGCAGCGTCGTGGTTTCTGGGAAGACGTGTTTCAGGGGCCGATTGCTGATCGCCAGCTTGCCGGGCAGGGCGCTGAAGCCGAGCGTCTGTTGCAGGCCAAAATTGATGGCGAAGCCATGGTCACCACCGGCGAGGTGTATCTGGTTGGCGCGGGCCCGGGCGATCCGGATCTGCTGACCTTCAAGGCGTTGCGTCTGATGCAGCAAGCCGACGTGGTGTTGTACGACCGCTTGGTCGCGCCAGCGATTCTTGAACTGTGCCGTCGTGATGCCGAGCGGGTCTACGTCGGCAAACGTCGTGCTGATCACGCCGTGCCGCAGGATCAGATCAACCAGCAACTGGTTAATCTGGCCAAGGCCGGCAAGCGCGTGGTGCGGTTGAAGGGCGGTGATCCGTTCATCTTCGGCCGTGGTGGCGAAGAGATCGAAGAACTGGCCGCTCACGGCATTCCGTTTCAGGTGGTCCCGGGAATTACGGCGGCCAGCGGTTGCGCGGCGTATGCCGGGATTCCGCTGACCCATCGCGATCATGCGCAGTCGGTGCGGTTTGTCACCGGGCATTTGAAGGACGGTTCCACCGATCTGCCATGGGCCGACCTTGTCGCGCCGGCGCAGACGCTGGTGTTCTACATGGGCCTGGTCGGCTTGCCGGTCATTTGCGAGCAACTGATCAAGCACGGTCGTTCAGCGGATACTCCGGCGGCGTTGATTCAGCAGGGCACCACGGTCAATCAGCGCGTCTTTACCGGCACGCTGGCCGATCTGCCACGACTGGTGGCGGAGCACGAAGTGCATGCGCCGACACTGGTGATCGTGGGAGAAGTGGTGCAACTGCGCGAGAAACTGGCGTGGTTCGAAGGGGCTCAGGCGCAGGTCTGAAAAACCGAGTCGCCCCATTCGCGAGCAAGCTCGCTCCCACAGGGGATTTGTGAACGACACATATCCAGTGTGGGAGCGAGCTTGCTCGCGAAGAGGCCTTCCAAAACCCTATAACTCTCAACCTTTTCGCCAAACCCCTTTGCCGCTCAACCGCGCTCGATCATGGGCCACAGTGAAATCCTGCGCCGGCCCCTTCGGCACAACACCCGTCGGGTTGATCGTCTTGTGACTGCCGTAGTAGTGGTTCTTGATGTGCTGGAAATCCACCGTCTCGGCAATTCCCGGGAACTGATACACCTCACGCAGCCAGTTCGACAGATTCGGGTAATCGGCAATCCGCCGCAGGTTGCACTTGAAGTGCCCGTGATACACCGCGTCGAAACGAATCATCGTGGTGAACAGGCGGATGTCCGCTTCGGTCAGGTATTCCCCCGACAAGTAGCGATTGGCACCCAGAAGACGCTCCAGATAATCCAGCTCGGCAAACACCTCATCGAACGCTTCTTCATAAGCCTGTTGCGACGTCGCAAAGCCGGCGCGGTACACGCCGTTGTTCACGGCCGGGTAGATTCGCTCGTTCAACACGTCGATTTCACTGCGTAATGGTGCCGGGTAGAAATCCAGATCATTGCCGGTCAACTCATCGAACGCACTGTTGAACATGCGGATGATTTCCGCCGATTCATTGCTGACGATGCGCTTGAGCTTTTTGTCCCACAGCACCGGTACGGTGACGCGCCCGGTGTAATCGGCAGTGTCGGCGGTGTAGCGCTGATGCATGAATTCAAAGCCATCAAGCTTGTCGCCCGTCGAGCCAAGTGCTCTGTCGAAGGTCCAGCCGTTCTCCAGCATCAACCAACTGACCACCGAAACGTCGATCAGATTTTCCAGACCTTTGAGCTTGCGCAGGATCAGCGTGCGATGCGCCCATGGACAGGCGAGAGAAACGTAGAGGTGATAGCGTCCGGCTTCCGCGGCATAACCGCCTTCACCGCTCGGGCCAGGCTGGCCATCAGCGGTGACCCAGTTGCGGCGTTTTGCCTGTTCACGCTGGAACGCGCCGTCCTTGCTGCTTTCGTACCACTTGTCCTGCCAGTGGCCATCGACGAGTAAACCCATGATCAAGACTCCGTAAACCAATAATCTTTGGAGTCGAGTCTATTCCGATGAGTTCGAACAAAAAGCGCAAAGATCGGGCGTGAATGATCGGTTAAATCGATTTGTTCCGCGCGGCCCAGTACTGCTCGGCGGTTGTGAAAGCTTGCTCACGGTTTTGACCTAGGCCGCGCAAGGCCAGCGCCATGGTCGCAATCAGGGCCATTTGCGGGTAACTGTCAACCACCTCGCCACGCCACACGGCTTTCAGATGTTCAACGTTCAAGGTCGCGGGTTTGACGTGGCGCTGCGCCGACAACTGAGGCCATTCCTCGTCCCAGCTCTCGCCACCGGTGGTGCCGTAGAGGTGACTGTCGGCATCCGGGTTGATCTCGATTTCGCCGCCGTCGCCCTTGACCACAATCGCCGTGTCGCCAAGCAAACCACTGGCATCGCGATGCACTGCCTGATAGCCAGGATGGAAAATGCTCTGCAGCCCACAACGCGCGCCCAATGGATTGAGAATCCGTGCCAGCGAATGAATCGGCGAACGCAGGCCGAGGGTGTTGCGCAGGTCGATCATCTTTTGCAGTTGCGGAGCCCAGTCCACCAGCGGCATGAACGCCAGCCCGCCGTTGTCCAGTGCCGTGCCGACCTGTTGCCAGGTGCGGCACAACGGAATGTTCAACTCGACGAGCAATTGCTCGCTGTACAGACGCCCGGCCGTGTGTGCGCCGCCGCCGTGCATGAAGATGCGCATGCCATTTTGCGCCAGGCATTTGGCTGCCAGCAGATACCACGGTAGATGGCGCTTCTTGCCGGCATAGGTCGGCCAGTCCAGATCGACGTTCAGCGCCGGTGCCTGCAAGCGTTCGCGCAGCGCTTCGGTGAAACCGGCCATCTCCTCGGCGCTTTCTTCCTTGTGCCGCAGCAACATCAGGAACGCGCCGAGCTGGGTGTCCTCAACCTTGTCGTCGAGCACCAGGCCCATGGCTTCGCGGGCCTCTTCGCGGGTCAGGTCGCGCGCGCCGCGTTTGCCCTTGCCGAGAATGCGCACGAATTGAGCGAACGGGTGTTCAGCAGGTGTTTCGAGGGTCAGCGCTGGAAAGTCGGTCATAAGCAATTCGTCGGTTTGGGCAGGCCCGCCAGTTTCGCGGCGAGTTTGGCAGGGGTGCCTTTGAACAGTCGGTTCAGGTGCAGGCTGTTGCCTTTGTCCGGGCCGAGTTTCAACGCGGTGTACTTGATCAACGGGCGGGTGGCCGGGGACAACTGGAATTCGGCGTAGAAGCTGCGCAGCAGTTCGAGGACTTCCCAGTGTTCGGGCGTCAAATCGATGCCTTCGGCGGCGGCGAGGGCGCTGGCGACATCAGCCGACCAGTCACTCAGATCGACGAGAAAGCCGTCCTTGTCCAGTTCGATGGCGCGGGCGCCGACGGTCATGGAGTTCATAGCCAGCTGTTGACCTTGTCGTGGTGGATCGACAGTTCGACGAAGGCCGGATAATCAATGGCCTCGACCCAGTCCGGCACTGCGATGGCGCGCGCCTGTGCATCTTCGACCAGAACGAACAATTTGATCTGGCGGCTTTGCAAAGCGCTAAACGGTGCGGTGCCCGCTTGCAATGCATAGACCGCGTCGCCGGACAGCAGCAAGGCATCAGTACTGCCGATCAGGCGCAGGCAACTGGTCAGACGATCGTCGCCAAAAGGGGAGTGAGACAACACATGCAAAGTCGACATCAGAGGGTGATCACCTGGTCGTAACGGTCGATAAGGGCGATGATTTGCTCGGCGGCGAGCGGCTGCGCTTCGTCCAGCGACAGATTGTTCAGTCCGCGAGTGCTGGCGCTGTCGGCGCAATAGAACAGCTCTTCGACCCCAAACATCGGCAGCGCCTGCAGGTTGGCGCTGAGGTCTTTCTGCTGCAGGGCCTTGGCGTTTTGCCCGGCGCTGAGTTGCAGCACGCCGTCATCGAGAAACAGCAAACCGATCGGTAGATCGAACGCGCCGCCGGCCAGCACAATGTCCAGTGCTTCGCGGGCACCGGGGCCAGACCATGGCGATTGGCGGCTGATGAGCAACAGGGATTTAGCCATCTCACGCACCTCCGAAGCAGATCAGGCGATCGGCATCTTGTACTGCGTCATGCAACTGGCCGAGACCGGACAATTCCCACGGCGCACTGACGGAGACGGCGTCACGCTGATAGCGCTTGGCTTCTTCAGCATTCAGCGCACCACGGCGCAGGGCCGCAGCTATGCACACCACACCGTCCAGCTTCTGTTCGCTGATGAAGGTGCGCCATTGTTTGGGCAGGTCGAGTTCGTCCTGCGGCGTGACCACCGCATCGGAAGCGTTATAAACGCCATCCTGATAGAAAAACAGCCGGACAATCTCATGCCCGCCGGCCAGCGCAGCCTGCGCAAACAGCAGGGCGCGGCGCGAGGAGGGCGCATGGGCGGCGGAAAACAGCGCGATGGCGAACTTCATGACGGACTCGATCAGCAAAACTGCGGCCATGATAAAGCTTTATCGCGACAGCCGCGAAACCTTGTAGGCCTTCGCCTGCTCGCGATAGCGGTCTGTCAGCTGGTGAAGATGAAGTATGTGCCGGCGCCTTCGCGAGCAGGCTCGCTCCTTGAGAGACTTTTGTTGTCCTCGGTTAGCGCGGCATATAGCCCAGTTGCCAGCGCCGCGGGATTTTCAGCGAGAGCAGCCCGATCATCGCCGCCAGAAACCCGCTGACAAACATCGCCTTCAGTCCCAAATGATGTTCCAGCACCGCCCCCAGAATCGCGCCGATAAACATCCCGCTCCAGGGCACCAGTTGCACTCGCCAGCCGCTGCGCCGCTCGCCGAGCATCCAGCGACCCAATCCACGGCCGAACCGCGACAACGCGCCAGTCACGTAAGTCAGTCCGACCGGCAAGCCATTCACTTCTTCGACCGCCGCGTTGAGCATGCCCATCGCAATGATTGCCGCCATCAGCGCTGGCAGTTGTGTGTCGAATGGCCAGACAGCCGCCGCGCACAGCAGGGTGGCGATACACAGCAGCAGCGGCAGCGCTCGTCTTCCACCGAAACGTGCGACAACGACTCCCAGGGCATTACCGACGATAAAAGTCGCGACGAGGATCAACAGACGTGCGGTCAACCCGACGTCGCCATCGCTGATCGCCACGGCGAGTCGGGTGGTATTGCCGCTCATGAACGAGACGAAGTCGCCGCTGGCCATAAAGCCGATGGCGTCGGTCATCCCGGCCAGTACCGAGAGGCTGGCAACCAGCGCCAGACCCACCCGTCCACGCCACTTTTGCGTGTGCAGATGGCCGGGGCTGGCGCGGTGAGTCGAGGCGGATGGGAGCATGAGTGGCGGTGTCCTTTCGCGGCGGTTACGGTTCTATGCCATACAGATCGTAATATTCCAGCCAATCCATTCCGGCCATCTCCGCGACTTCACGATGTACGTCCAAGCGCTGCGCCTGATACTCCTCAGGTGAATCAGCGGTCAGTTGCAAGGTCAACTCCCAGGCGAACAACCCGAGACTTTCTGCCTCGGCCTCAAACGCTTCATGCAGTCGTTCTTCGCGATACTGCGCTTGAGTTTCACCCTTGGCCTGAGCCAGCAACGGGTTGAGGTGATCGAGGGTTTCGCGCAGTTCGGGACGCGCGTCGAGAAATATTTTCAGAGCATGTTCATGTCGCTGGTCGGTAGGCGCCATGGGTTTTCCTTGTGAGGCTGATGACCTTAGGTTGCCGCAGCGGCTTGCGCGTGTCGCGCTATAAATGCAGTAAAGCAGAACGATTTCTGCTGCTGCGGTGATACAGTCTGCTTTTTTCTGAATGAGCGAATGCAATGCGAATTCTGATGGTGGCGCTGGCAGCGATGCTGCTGGCCGGTTGCGCCGGTTCGGTGATGGACGATGCTCGCACCAAAGCCCCCTATAAAGTACTGACTTCGGACAAAGCCGAGAAAGTCGTCGCCCAGTGTGTGCAGTTCGGCTGGCAGGACGAAGCGGTGTTCGGCGTGGATGCGGCAGCATATCTGGAACCGCGCAAATCGGGCGGGACGACGGTGTATACCCGTTCGGCGGAGTCGTTTGTCGACGTGATCACTGAAGCTTCCGGCACGACGCTGAATTACTACGCGCAGAAGGATGACTTTGTCGCCAAGCGCCGGTTGGCGGCGTTGGCGACCTGCCTCTGATCATGTGTTGACGCGGCTGTCGGCATCGTCGGAACGCCGCCCGGAGCAGGCACACTCCTACAGTGGAATGCATTCCAAATGTGGGAGCGAGCCTGCTCGCGAAGGGGCCGGTACATTCAACCTAAAAGTCGCTTCTGGAAAAAATGCCGTTTGTGCCCCGGCGGATAATCGACGATTTCCCCAAACTGGCTATACCCCAGCTTCTTGTAGAACTCTGGCGCCTGAAAGTCGAACGTGTCGAGCCATGCGCCAATGCAGCCTTTTTCCCGCGCCAGCTCTTCGGCCATGTGCATCAGCTTCGAGCCAATTCCCTGGCCCCGGCCTGCTTCAGGCACTGACAGTAAATCAATGAACAACCACTGGCAGACCAGTCGGCCATAAAGTCCGCCCAGAATCTTGTCGTGATCATCGCGCACCAGCAGGGTGAGCGGCTCTGATACCGCGATCCCGGCCTTGGCCACGTTATAGGCATGCAGGGGCGCCAGAATGGCCTGGCGTTCTTCTTCTGTGGAATGTTGCGAGAGCTCGATGCGCAAGTTCATGCAGGACTTCCTTGTGGTTTGAATCCGCAGCCTATCCTGCCCGACGCCTGTCTTCCAAGCCCTGCCTCAACCCGGTGGAACTGCCGCTCTCACGTCGGGGTCTAGCCTTTACAGCGTCATTCCAGCACGCGGTTGATGAGGATCCCCCATGAATATTTTCGAAGCCCTTCGCGAAAGCCATGACCGCCAGCGTACTTACGCCGAAAACCTGATCAAGACCAGCGGTGACACCCCGGAGCGGGTTGAGGCTTATAAGTTGTTGAAAGCCGAATTGCAGGCCCACGAAACGGCCGAAGAGCGTCACTTCTACATTCCGTTGATGGAGCTTGATGACGGTGTCGATCTGAGCCGCCATGCCATCTCGGAACACCATGAAATGGACGAGATGATGGAAGAACTCGACGAGACCGAGATGTCCAGTCCGGCGTGGTTGGCAACCGCGAAGAAGCTGTCGGACAAGGTTCATCATCATTTGAAAGAAGAAGAGCAGAAGTTCTTCCAGATGGCCGGCAAATTGCTCAACGAAAAACAGAAAGTACAACTCGCCGGACAATACGAAAAGGAGTTCCAGGCACAGTTGCCATGAGTACTGAATGGCAGTTTTTGCAGCATTGGCGTGTAATCTTTTGGCGTCGTCTCGGGTGGGCGTTATCGTATTGACTGTATATCCATCCAGTATTTGCGGTGTTTTCACGTTTTGAAGCCGCCGACTGCGACAAAACCGCCGATGGACAAAAAATCCGTCTCCGTTAGCTTGAAGGCCTCTCCTCGGAATGGAGAGTTCTTAAATCAACGGAGTGAAAAAAATGAATCAACCACAAACCCAAACCCAACTGCGACACGGTCGTGTCATTTCCCCTGCAAGCCGCGGTGCGGTAGCGATCGAGCAAGGATTGCTCGGCGCTTGGCAGGTCAACGAAATGGAAGGCGGGAAGAATTTCCCGGCACTGGCAGCGGGGCCGTTTCCGGCGCCTTACCAGAGTGATTCGGACAGTGTCACGCCACCGGCCGATGGCTACATTCTTAGCGGTGGCAAGAGCGATGCCCGTGATTGCGTTAACTTCACCAATGACGAAATGAGCAAAAAACTCGCTCGTCCGTTCACTTGGCCGCTGCTCAATGTCACCCCGGGACAAACCCTCGAAATCAAATGGGAATACACCGCGCCGCACACCACTCGCGGCTATCGCTGGCTGATCACCAAGGACGGTTGGGACCCGAAACAGCGTATTACCCGCGCGCAATTGGAAGCCCAACCGTTCTTCGAGGACTTCTACACTCAGGTGCCGTATTACAGCTACCCGAATGAGCTGAAGGCCAAGGTCAATCACGCGGTGAAACTACCGGCCAACAAGACGGGCCATCACGTGATCGTACTGATGTGGATCGTCGCCAACACCGGCAACGCCTTCTATCAGGCCTTCGACGTCGACTTCAAATAACGGCGCTGTGTCGTCAAATCCACACGTTCTGAAGGATTAGAACATGTCAAAAATCGACTTTTCTTTAATGCAAAATCCGGCGAGCGATGCCGCCTCGCTGATGCCGAGCATTGCCGGCAAAAAAATCCTTATGGGCTTCTGGCACAACTGGCCAGCGGGGCCGAGCGATGGTTATCGCCAGGGTCGCTTTGCCAGCCTCTCGCTGGAGGAAGTGCCCAAGGAGTACAACGTCGTTGCAGTAGCCTTCATGAAGGGCAGCGGCATTCCGACCTTCAAGCCGTTCAACGTTTCCGATGCCGAGTTCCGCCGCCAGGTCGGCGTGCTCAACAGTCAGGGGCGGGCGGTACTGATTTCCCTCGGCGGCGCCGACGCGCATATCGAGTTGCGCAGCGGTCAGGAACAACCGCTGGCCAATGAAATCATCCGTCTGGTGGAAATCTACGGCTTCGACGGGCTGGACATCGATCTTGAACAGAGCGCGATTGACTTCGCTGCCAACAAGACGGTCCTGCCGGCCGCGCTGAAACTGGTCAAGGATCACTACGCAGGCCTGGGCAAGCACTTCATCATCAGCATGGCCCCGGAGTTTCCATACCTGACCAGCACCGGAAAATACCTGAGCTACCTGCAGGCACTGGAAGGCTACTACGACTTCATCGCCCCGCAGTTCTACAACCAGGGCGGTGACGGGGTCTGGGTGCCGGAAGCCAACAACGGCGCGGGTGCATGGATTGCGCAGAACAACGATGCGCTGAAGGAGGATTTCCTTTTCTACCTGACCGAAAGCCTCGTGACCGGTACTCGCGGCTTTACCAGAATTCCGGCGGACAAGTTCGTCATCGGCCTGCCGGCCAACAACGATGCGGCGGCCACCGGTTATGTGATCGACAAAACCGTGGTCGGGAATGTCCTCAAGCGTCTGGCGATCAAGGGGATACCGATCAAAGGCTTGATGACCTGGTCGGTGAACTGGGACAACGGCACCAGCAAGGATGGCGTGCCGTACAACTGGGAATTCAGTCGGCGTTATGGGCCGTTGATTCACGGGGTTCCTGCCGCCAAGCAGGCTGTCGGTGACATGCAATCGCTCATCGCTCGTTAGTTGCAAATAAAGAAGCCCGGTAGCGCTGCCGGGCTTTTTTTGTTCGTGCAATTATTCGACCATGGCAGCTTACTCAGGAAACAGGATCAGGCGTCATGTCCAACACAGCCGAGCGGGTCAATATCGTCGACACTCAGGTGTTGTCCCATGATTGGTATCTGCTGAAGAAAATCACCTTCGACTATCACCGCAACAACGGCGAGTGGCAGCGTCAGACCCGTGAGGTTTACGACCGTGGTAACGGTGCGGCGATTTTGTTGTTCAACCGCGAGCAGCGCACGGTGGTGCTGACCCGGCAGTTCCGTTTACCGGTGTTCGTCAATGGCCATGATGGTTTGCTGATCGAGGTGGCGGCCGGATTGCTCGAAGGCGCGGCGCCGGAGCAGCGAATTCGCGATGAAGCCGAGGAAGAGACCGGTTATCGCGTGCACGATGTGAAGAAGGTATTCGAGGCTTACATGAGCCCCGGCTCGGTGACCGAAAAGCTGCACTTTTTCATTGCCGAATACGATG
Organism: Pseudomonas sp. R84; assembly: GCF_009834515.1. Taxonomy (NCBI): domain Bacteria; kingdom Pseudomonadati; phylum Pseudomonadota; class Gammaproteobacteria; order Pseudomonadales; family Pseudomonadaceae; genus Pseudomonas; species Pseudomonas sp. R84. The sequence goes on along the minus strand of NZ_CP019426.1, from coordinate 4,100,993 downwards.
CGGCGTGGAAAGTCAGCGATGGTGGTGGTCTGGAAGAGGAGACTGAAGAACTGGAAGTGCTGGAATGGGCATTCGATGACGCGCTGGCGGCGTTTCAGCGCGGTGAGATCTGCGACGCCAAGACCATCATGCTGTTGCAATATGCGGCGATGAATAACCTGTTCGGCGTTTGATTCAGAACAGATCCCCGGTTTTGCCAACCGTCGACCAGTCGCCACCTTCAAGTGTCAGTAAGCGCTCTTTCGCCTCGAGCCCACCGGCAAACCCGGTGAGTTTCCCCGAGGCGCCGATCACCCGATGACACGGCGCCACAATGGAAATCGGGTTGCGTCCGTTGGCGGCGCCTACTGCCCGCACGGCGCTGGGATTGCCGATCAGTTCGGCAATCTGGCTGTAGGTGCGTGTCTCGCCAAATGGAATGGTCAGCAGCGCCGCCCAGACCTTTTTCTGAAAATCCGTGCCGGCGAAATCCAGTTCCAGATCAAAACAGTCACGCGTCCCGGAAAAATACTCTTCAAGTTGTCGAGCCGTTCGAATCAGGATCGGATTGTCGGGTGCCTCACTCATCGGCCCGAGGCGCACGCGGTTCGGTTTGTCGTTTTCCCAGAGGATGGCCGCCAGTCGTGAGCCGTTCGCGACCAGCTTCAGCTCGCCGACGGGCGAGGGCAGGGTGATGAACGTGTAAGGCATGACGGCAGGCTCCGGATCAGGGCGGCAACAGCGCCCAGCATACTGCCTGATCGGGGAGGCGCAATACGCAAAGCCGACCATACTGCTTGGTGCTCTTGACGCGTTCCTCCCCTCTGTTTTGCACAGACCCTGAAAACAAAAAAAGAGATCGACTCATGAAGTACGAACCTTTGGCCAAATCGCTGATAGCGACCTCACTGGCACTCAGCTGTCTCATGGCTCACGCGGCGTCAGTCGCACCGGTTGCCGCCGAAAACGGCATGGTGGTCACCGCGCAACATCTGGCCACCCATGTGGGCGTCGACGTATTGAAAAGTGGCGGCAATGCCGTCGATGCGGCGGTCGCCGTGGGTTACGCACTGGCGGTGGTTTATCCCGCAGCCGGCAACCTCGGTGGTGGCGGCTTTATGACCATTCAACTGGCGGACGGGCGCAAGACCTTCCTCGATTTTCGTGAAAAAGCACCGTTGGCAGCGACGGCCAACATGTACCTCGACAAGGAAGGCAACGTCATTCCCGATTTGAGTACGCGTGGTCACTTGGCGGTGGGTGTGCCCGGCACGGTCTCCGGCATGGAACTGGCGCTGAGCAAATACGGGACCAAACCGCGCAAGGAGATGATTGCCCCGGCGATCAAACTGGCGGAAGACGGTTTCGAACTGGAGCAGGGTGACGTCGAGTTGCTGGAGTACGCCACCGACGTGTTCAAGAAGGACATGCGCGATTCCGGCTCGATCTTCCTCAGCAAAGGCGAGCCGATGCATGTCGGGCAGAAACTGGTGCAGAAGGACCTCGGCAAGACCCTGCGGAGCATTTCCGAAAAAGGCGCCGACGGCTTCTATAAAGGCTGGGTCGCGGATGCGATCGTCACCTCGAGTCAGGCCAACAAAGGCATCATCACCCAGGCCGACCTCGACAAATACAAGACCCGCGAACTGGCGCCGGTGGAATGCGACTACCGTGGCTATCACGTGGTCTCGGCGCCACCGCCAAGCTCCGGCGGCGTGGTGATCTGCCAGATCATGAACATCCTCGAAGGCTATCCGATGAAGGATCTGGGCTTTCATTCGGCTCAGGGCATGCACTATCAGATCGAAGCCATGCGCCACGCGTATGTCGATCGCAACAGCTACCTCGGCGATCCGGATTTCGTCAAAAACCCGATCGAGCACCTGCTGGACAAGAACTACGCGACCAAACTGCGCGATGCCATCCAGCCGCAAAAAGCTGGCGTGTCGGCTGAGCTGAAACCCGGCGTAGCGCCCCATGAAGGCAGCAACACCACCCACTATTCGATCGTCGACAAGTGGGGCAATGCAGTGTCGGTGACTTACACCCTCAACGACTGGTTCGGCGCGGGCGTGATGGCGAGCAAGACCGGGGTAATCCTCAACGATGAAATGGACGACTTCACCTCCAAGGTCGGCGTGCCGAACATGTACGGTCTGGTGCAGGGCGAAGCCAATGCGATAGCGCCGGGCAAGGCACCGCTGTCATCGATGAGCCCGACCATCGTCACCAAGGACGGCAAAGTGGTGATGGTGGTTGGCACACCGGGTGGCAGCCGCATCATTACGGCGACTTTGCTGACCATGCTCAACGTCATCGACTACGGCATGGGCCTTCAGGAAGCGGTCGATGCACCGCGCTTCCACCAGCAGTGGATGCCGGAGGAAACCAACCTCGAAGACTTCGCCGCCAGCCCGGACACGCGCAAGATCCTCGAGAGCTGGGGACACAAGTTTGCCGGGCCGCAGGACGCCAACCACATCGCCGCAATTCTGGTCGGCGCACCGTCGCTGGGGGGTAAACCGGTCGGCAAAAACCGTTTCTACGGCGCCAATGATCCGCGCCGTAACACAGGCTTGTCACTGGGTTACTGAGGGGCGTAAAAAGGGGGCGGGCTTACGTCCGCCCCTGTCTCAAGGACTGATCAAGGAAGGCTCATCATGACCACCGCGTTATTGATCATCGACGTCCAGCGCGCCCTCTGCTCGGGCGAATACCAGTGCTACGACATTCACCGGGTGATCGACACCATTAACGGTTTAAGCGTCCGGGCGCGCAAGGCTGGCGTGCCGGTGGTGCTGATTCAGCATGAAGAGAAGGAAAGCCCGTTGGCCCATGGCGCCGAAGGCTGGCAACTGGCCGAAGGCCTTGAGACATCGGCTGAAGACCTTCGTGTGCGCAAGACCACCCCGGATTCGTTCTACCAGACCGACTTGCGCAAACTGCTGCCGAGCGAAGATTTCGAAAAACTGGTCATCTGCGGCCTGCAAACCGATTACTGCGTCAACGCCACCGTGCGTCAGGCTCACCAACTGGGTTATGACGTGGTGCTTGTGGCCGACGCCCATTCTACTGTCGACAACGGCAACATGAGCGCCGAAGACATCATTGCCGAACACAATAAGGATCTGGCGCACCTGACCGGCGCTACTGGCCGCATCGACGTCAAACCCGCAGCCGACATCACGTTCTGACCACCCACACAAAACCCTGTGGGAGCGAGCCAGCTCGCGAAGGCAGTATGTCAGTCGACATTGATCGTGGCTGATCCACCGCTTTCGCGAGCAGGCTCGCTCCCACAGTGATTGCTAAACCCTGATTGCGATGCACATCAGGGATTTTCGCTGGCTGCACTGGCATACTGCGCGCCGTCCGAAGAATGGAATCTCTCGATGTTCGCTCTCTCCCTGCGTCATGCCTTGCTGCTGACCGCCCTTGCGTTTGCCGCTGTCACCCAGGCCAGCAGTTTCGATTGCGCCAGCGCTGCCAGCAAGACTGAAAAAGCCATTTGCGCCGATCCGGATCTCTCGCGACTCGACGAGCAACTCGCGGTGCGCTGGCGTTCCACCCTGAACAAGGCTGCGGACCCGAAAGCGCTTAAAGCGGATCAGCGAGGGTGGCTTAAGCAACGTAATCAATGTGACGATCTTGCTCCCTGTTTACGCCGGCAGTACCTGATGCGTCTCACTGCTCTTGAATACATGGTCAAACCGTTTTCCTGGGACGCCACTTGGCAGCTGATTCCCTGGGGAGTTTCGGAAGGGGCAGAAATCACCACCAGGCGCCAGGATGCTTCTCACATCGCCTTCGACATTTCAGCAGCGAACGGTTCCCACTCGGGTGAACTGGAAGGCGTCGCAACGATAGAGGGGACGCAGGCCCGTTACGAGCAGGGAGAGTGTGTTTTAACCTTCAAGGCCCTGAACGGGGTGATGGATGTGGCACAGGATGGCGCTGATTTCGATTGCGGCGCCGGAATGGGCGTTTACTACGGTGGACGGTATGTTTCATCGAAGCAAACAGTCCTGGTCGACTATGATTTGCTCACGCTGGGTGTGGCACAAACGCAGCGGGAAAACGAAGTGTTGCACACGCTGCTTAAGGGCGACTATCAGACGCTACTGCAAAACTGCGGCTTGAAGATGGACGGTGAGTCCTCTGAAGACGTGCCGAACAGTGAGGTCAGCAACTATTGGGTCCGGGGATTGCCGTCGAGCAACGCGGCGATTGTCATGCGTGCACCGAATGAGCAGTTCTGGATCATAGTCCTGGTGCCCCAGGCTGGGGGTAAAACCCTCGCGCGTTACTACACGAATGTTGCGCAATGGAAAGGGCGCATGCCGGACGTCCTGCAAGCCTGGTATGCAAGTAAAGGCGGGGAAGGCTATATGCCTCTGGATTTCATGCTCTGACCCGCATCAATTCTGCTGGCGTCCGAGGGGCTGTGAAACCACGGCCCCTCAAGTCGCAAACAAAACCCCACGAATCTCGCCTGTGCGCGGCGCTACGACCACGCCCTCCAGCACCATCCGCGTGATCGTCTGCGCCGCTGTTTGATAATCCTCATCCTGCGGCACTTCGCGCCCCATGATCTGGCCCATCTGCCAGCCAATGTTGGTGTACGTGCGCGTCGCCGACCAGATAAACAACATCAAATGTTCAGGATCCACTGGCGCCAGCAAACCGCGCTCGATCCAGCTGCGCAGGCATTCAACATTGCGCCGCGCTTCGGCATGCAGCAGATCGCGGCACTCGTCCGGCAACTGTCGACCGCCGAGCAGCAGCTCGCCGCTGAACACCTTGGCAATCGCTGGATGCTCGCGGGCAATCCGGATCCGCGCCGCGACGTAAGCGCGCAGCCCCGTCAGCGGATCATCGCTTTCCCGCAGCACTGCCGAGGCCTCCAGCAGTGGCTCGACAAACCCCAGCAGCACTTTGCCGTAGAGGTTTTCCTTGGTCTGAAAGTAGTAATACAGATTGGCCTTGGGCACGCCGGCACGCGCGGCGATATCGCGGGTCTGGGTGGCGTCGAAGCCGTTGACGGCAAACTCTTCGCTGGCGGCGGCGAGGATCAACTGCTCGTTGCGTACGCGGATGGCTCTCATGGAAACGGAGACTGAATAGACGGCATGAAAAGGTTCTGGCGATTTTGGTTTCGCAATATACAAAACTATATAGCGGTGAAGCCAGCACACTTGACGGACAGCGCTATGCTGTTTCGATCATTGATTGGAAACGGAGCGGGGACATGACCCTTCAGGTACTGCGGGCCGACGTCACCCACCTGGATGCGGTGGCGCAGTTGTTCGACGCCTACCGAGGCTTTTATAAGCAGCCGTCGAACCTTGAGCAATCGCGCGCCTTCATCGCCGAGCGCATGGCCGGCGACGAATCAGCGATTTTTCTCGCTCAGGATGAAAACGGCGAAGCGCTGGGATTCGTGCAGTTATACCCGATGTTTTCGTCCATCGATGCTCACCGCACGTGGCTGCTCAGCGATCTGTTCACCGCACCTGCCGCCCGTGGACGCGGGGTTGGTCGACTGCTGATGAACACTGCGCGGGATTTTGCATCAGAGACGGGCGCCAAAGGACTGATGCTCGAAACCGCAACCGACAACTTTACCGCGCAGGGGCTGTATGAATCATTGGGTTATGTCCGCGATACGGGTTACTACACCTATTTGCTCGATTTGCGTCAGGGCTGAACAGCCGCCATCAGCATTTGCTCGATCTGCGCCAATTCCCAGGTACTGAGCAAACTCACCGGATCGGTGCCGTAACGCTGCCAGCGCTCTAGCGAGCCTTCTTGTCCATCGCCGTTGCGGGCGCATTCACAGTGGTGTAACCGCCCACCTTCAAAATCCAGCAGCAACAGCCAGCCTTCAATATCGACCGCGACCAGCCCGGCCTCGGCTGGCCGCTCGCAGACTTTGAAAGCGAGCACACCCAGCGCAGCCTCACGCAGACGCTGGCAGACCTCGCGGGCGCTCAGAAATGCAGACATGTTCAACTCAACGGTTACAGGAGCGCGTCAGCATAAAGCCCGAACCCACAAGTGTCAGCGTTCACTGGCCCGATCCGCGACAATTCCGTAACATCCGCAACCCTCTTTTTCCCGAACACCTGCAGCCGCGCTCGGTGGCTGCTCGATAGGTAAGCCATGAAACCGATTCGTCTGCGCGCTGATGTCCTGGCCGGACTCACCACCTCGTTTGCCCTGTTGCCCGAATGCATTGCGTTCGCGCTGGTGGCCCACCTCAATCCGCTGATGGGCCTGTACGGCGCCTTCATTATCTGCACGCTGACGGCGTTGTTCGGCGGGCGGCCGGGCATGGTCTCCGGCGCGGCGGGTTCGATGGCCGTGGTCATCGTCGCGCTGGTGGTGCAGCACGGCGTGCAGTATTTGCTGGCGACGGTGTTGCTTGGCGGTTTGATCATGATGGCGTTCGGGCTGCTGCGCCTGGGCAAACTGGTGCGCATGGTGCCGCATCCGGTGATGCTCGGTTTCGTCAACGGGCTGGCGATCATCATTGCTTTGGCGCAACTGGAGCATTTCAAGAGCGGTGAAGACTGGCTCAGCGGTACGCCGCTGTACCTGATGACCGGGCTGGTGGCGCTGACCATGGCCATCGTCTACATCCTGCCGCGCCTGACCCGCGCGGTGCCGCCGGCGCTGGTGGCGATCCTCGGCGTCGGTCTGTTGGTCTACCTGTTCGGCCTGCCGACCCGCACCCTTGGCGACATGGCGCACATTGCCGGTGGCTTGCCGACTTTCGCATTGCCGGACATCCCGTGGAATCTTGAAACCCTGCGCATCATCGCGCCTTACGCGATTCTGATGGCGCTGGTCGGTCTGCTGGAAACTCTGTTGACGTTGAATCTCACCGATGAAATCACTGAAACCCGTGGCTATCCGGATCGCGAGTGTGTGGCGCTCGGTGCGGCCAATGTGGTCTCGGGTGCGTTCGGCGGTATGGGCGGGTGCGCGATGATCGGCCAGACCGTGATCAACCTCAGTTCCGGCGGGCGCGGGCGTTTGTCTGGCGTGGTCGCTGGCGTGCTGATTCTGTTGTTTATCCTGTTTCTGTCGCCGCTGATTGAGCGTATTCCTTTGGCGGCGCTGGTGGGTGTGATGTTTGTGGTGTCGCAGCAGACTTTTGCCTGGGCGTCGTTGCGGGTGGTGAACAAAGTGCCGCTTAACGATGTGCTGGTGATCATTGCTGTGACCACTATCACGGTGTTCACTGATCTGGCCACCGCTGTGCTCTGCGGAATTATCATTGCCGCGCTTAACTTTGCCTGGCAGCAGGCCCGCGAGTTGTACGCTGATGAGCATCTGGAGGCTGATGGCAGTAAGCTTTATCGTCTGCATGGCACGTTGTTTTTTGCCTCGACTGCGCCGTTTCTCAATCAGTTCGATCCGGCTAATGATCCGGCTCGGGTGACTTTGGATTGTCGGCATTTGAGTTTTGTCGATTATTCGGCGATTGCGGCGTTGAGGACTTTGCGCGAGCGTTATGCCAAGGCGGGGAAGCATTTGCAGGTGTTTCATTTGTCCGAGCGGTGCAAGAAATTGCTGAAGCGGGCGGGTGAGGTGCATCACTGATTATCTGGTTTACTGGGTGCATATCCGTTGCTGCGGGTGTTGCTGATTAGGGTTCCGCCCTTACGGCGGGTCACTTTTTCCAGACGCCGAAAAAGTAACCAAAAAGGCTTGCTCCTACGTGCGGCCCGCTCGCTGGGGCTCGGGGTTCCTTCGCTCCGGGATCCCTCCGGGCGCAGCGCCTACGGTTTGCTTCGCTGCACCTCCTCTCGCTGTGTTTGGCTTCGCCAAACGGTCGCTGCGCTCCCACGCCCGGATGAATCCCTCCACTCAGCCTTCCGACGTCGCCCGTGGATCAAGATCAAGAGCTGCAGCCGAGCTAACGCTCATCCTGTTGAGTGGGACGGCTTTGCCGCTTGGGTTGTACGCACGTTAAAACTGTGGGAGTGAGCCTGCTCGCGAAGGCGGCCTGCCAGCCGACCAATCTCTTGCTGATGTACCCGATCCAACTGTAGGAGTGAGCCTGCTCGCGATAGCGGTGTGTCACTCAAAGATGCTTTGAATGACACACCGCTATTGCGAGCAGGTCAGCTCCAACAGGTTTTGTGTGGCCGGATTCAGATGGCGGGGAAGTCAATGTCGGTCAGCGCCGCGTTGTTCAGGTAGTTGGTCAGGCTCTGCACGGCCACCAGTGCAATCACTTCAATGATCTTCACGTCGTCGATGCCGGCAGCGCGGGCGGCGGCGATTTGTGCATCGCTCAAATGGCCGCGACTTTCGGTCAACTGGCGGGCGAGGGTGGCGTAGGCGTTGAGTTCGCCTTGGCGGGCGGCGACGATGTCTTGCGCCGAGAGCCCGGCCTTGCCGGCAAACAAGGTGTGGGCCGCCAGGCAATAGTCGCAACCGTTGACCTGTGAGGTGGCGAGGTACACCGCTTCTTTTTCCTGGGCGCTCAGCGAGGTTTTGCCGAGGATCGCCGAGGCTTGCACGTAGGTTTCGAGGGCCACCGGCGCTTTGGCCAGGGTGGTGAAGACGTTGGGCAGGAAACCGATTTTCTTTTTCACGCCTTCCAGCACAGGGCGGCTGGCGTCGGCGGCGGTTTCGAGGCTGATTGCGTGGATGCGGCTCATGGTGATGCTCCGAGAGTCCGGTGCGTAGTGCGCCGGGGATGGAGGTCATGTTATTGAGTGAGGCTGGTGGATTGGCGGCAAATCGTCGAGGATATACGGCAGATCGTCCAGATATGCCCTTGGAGTCGTCCATGGATCGCCTTTCAACATTGCTCAGCCATTTCGGTGTGACTGCCGGCACTTTTCACAGCGGCACGTTCTGCGGCGTCGCGGTTCATGAAAATGAACCGGTCGGCCATGTGCATTTGTTGCAGGCCGGCGAGTTACTGCTCAAGCCGGGTAGCGAGCGCGAGGTCCGCCTCAGTGAACCGTCACTGATCTTCTTCCCCAGACCCTTCGCCCATCGCATGTTTGCTGACGAAGCCATGGACACTCAGGTGGTTTGCGCAACGCTGACGTTCGATGGCGGCTCCGGCAATGCACTGGCGGCGGCACTGCCGGATTATCTGGTGCTGAAGCTGACGGACATTCCGGAGCTGGGCAACACCGTGGAATGGCTGTTCAAGGAAGCGTTCGAAGGGCATTGCGGGCGCGTGGCGGTGATGGATCGACTGTTCGAACTGCTGGTGATCCTGCTGTTGCGGCATTTGATCAGCAGTCGCGAGCAACAACCGGGGATGATCGCCGGGCTGGCTGATCCGCGTCTGTCGCGTGCCTTGAACTCGATGCACGAGGAACCGCAAAAGCCATGGAGCGTGGCGGATCTGGCCTCGGTCGCCAACATGTCCCGCGCCGGATTTGCCGAGCAGTTTCGCCGGGTCGTCGGGCAGACTCCGGCCGATTATCTGCTGAGCTGGCGGGTCAGCCTGGCGCAGAAGCGCCTGCGTGAAGGCAAGCCGATTGCGCTGATTGCCGAGGAGGTCGGTTACGAAAGTCCTTCGGCGCTGGCCCGGGCGTTTCGGCGCAAGACCGGGCTCAGCCCTCGCGAGTGGAAGGCCGGCGCCTGAGGATCATTTGGCGAATTTCTTCGCCCCGGCCACACAGAGGATTACGCCCAACGTCACCGCGAGCATGCCGAGGCTGACGTGTTCATGCAGCAGCGTCGCCGCTAGCGCCAAGCCGAAAAACGGTTGCAGTAATTGCAACTGACCGACCGCGGCAATCCCGCCCTGAGCCAGGCCGCGATACCAGAACACAAAGCCGATCAGCATGCTGAACAACGACACATAGCCCAGACACACCCACGCCGACAGGCTGATCGTGCTGAACGAGGCGGGTGCCAGCCACAGACTCAAAACCGCCATCACCGGTAGCGACAGCACCAGTGCCCAGCAAATCACCTGCCAGCCGCCGAGGCTGCGCGACAGTTTCGCGCCTTCGGCATAGCCGAGGCCGCAGGCCAGAATCGCCGCCAGCATCAGTAGATCGCCGGTGGGCGAGGCAGTCAGACCTTGCGCGAGGGCGAAGCCGACCACCAGCGCGCTGCCAAGAATCGAGAACATCCAGAACACCGGTCGCGGCCGCTCACCGCCGCGCAGCACGGCAAAAATCGCCGTGGCCAGCGGCAGTAAACCAACAAACACAATCGAATGTGCTGACGTCACGTGTTGCAGCGCCAGTGCGGTCAGCAGGGGAAAGCCGAGCACTACGCCCAGCGCGACAATCAACAGCGACAGCCACTGATCGCGCGCCGGACGCCGTTCGCGAAACAGCCACAACAGCGCCGCCGCCAAGACCCCGGCGATGGCCGCTCGAACCACCGTGAGAAACACCGGATCGAACTCCAGCACCGCCAGACGCGTGGCCGGCAGCGAACCGCTGAAGATCACTACGCCGATAAAACCGTTGATCCAGCCACTGGTTTTTTCCAGTGCCGGGGTCGTCAGATTCGAAGTCCTTTCCATCACGTTCACGCTCGGAAGTGGGTTGCATTGCAGCCATGCTAGAGCCGAGAATCAGCACAATCAAAGAATTGTCATGGATACATCCGGCATGCCACGTTCTCGCTACAAGACAATCGTTGACGCCTATGCGGCAGACATTCGCTCGGGGCAGTTGCCGCCAGGTACGCGGCTACCGACCCACCGGCAACTGGCTGCTGAGAAAGGGCTGGCACTGGTCACGGCCTCGCGGGTGTACGCGGAGCTGGAGGCGATGGGCCTGGTCAGCGGTGAGACCGGGCGCGGCACGTTTGTCCGCGAAACCTCGCTGGCGCCGGGGCAGGGCATCGATCAGAAACAGGTGGCGGTCGGCATGATCGACCTTAACTTCAACTACCCGTCGCTGCCCGTTCAGGCCGATTTGTTGCGCAGCGCGTTGCGCCAACTGGCGTTGTCGGGTGATCTGGAGGCGTTGCTGCGCTACCAGCCGCACGCCGGTCGTGCCCACGAGCGTGCGTCCGTCGCTCGGCATCTGCTGACGCGCGGGGTGAACGTGGAGGCCGAGCAAGTGCTGATCGTCAACGGCGCCCAGCAAGGTCTGGCGGTGACGCTGATGGCGCTGCTCAAACCCGGCGATGTGATTGCCGCCGACGCGCTGACCTATTCCGGCTTTAAAGTGCTGGCCGAAGCGCTGCATCTGGAAGTCGTGGCGATTCCGTTCAGTGATCAGGGGCCGGATCTCGCCGCGCTGGACAAACTCTGCCGCAGCCGCTCGGTGCGTGCCGTGTACAGCATGCCGACCTTGCACAATCCGCTGGGTTGGGTGATGCCGTTTGCGCAACGCGAGCAGTTGGTCGCGATCGCCCGTCGGCATGATCTGACCCTCATCGAAGACGCTGCCTACGCGTTTCTGGTGGAAAACCCACCCCCGGCGTTAGTCGATCTGGCGCCGGAGCGCACGGTGTATGTCTCGGGCCTGTCGAAAAACATCGCCACCGGCTTGCGCGTCGGTTTCATCGCTGCACCGACAGAGACCGTGGCGGCGCTTGAACGCATCATCCGCGCCACGACCTGGAACACGCCCGGGATCATGACCGCGATTGCCTGCGGCTGGCTCGACGATGGCACGGTGACGCTGCTGGAAGAACAAAAACGCAACGACGCCAAGGTGCGGCAAGCGTTGGCGGCCGAGTTGCTCAAGGGACTACCGAGCATTGGTCATCCAGCGTCGTATTTCTTGTGGCTACCGCTGCCGGAAGACGTGCGCGCCGATCAGATTGTCGTCGAGCTGATGCACGAACAGATTTCCGTCACCACTGCCGAACCGTTCTCGGTGTCAGGCCATGTACCGCACGCGATCCGCCTGGCGCTGGGTTCAGTAGAGCTGGAGGTGTTGCGCCAAGCGTTGATCAAAATCAGAAAGATCATTGGCGCTTACCTGTAAAAACAAAATGCTACCCTTGCGCCGCCCGATGCAGACCGATCCGGAGCCCTCGATGAAAAACACCGCTGCACTGTCACTCGCCCTGATGCTCGCCACCAGCCTGTTCACTACGTTCAGCCATGCCGCGGGCGACCCCGAAGCCGGCGCGAAAATCTTCCCGCGCCTGTGTGGCGGCTGCCATCAGGTCGGCGAATCGGCCCGCCCGGGGTTTGGCCCGCAACTCAATGGCATCATCGGCCGGCCCGCCGGGACGTCAGCGAATTACGTGTATTCCGATGCGATGAAGAACTCAGGCGTGACCTGGGATCGCGAAACGTTGATCGCTTATCTGAAGGATCCGAAAGGCGTCGTGCCCGGTACGCGGATGATTTTCTGGGGGCTGAGTGATGAGGAAAAACTCGAGAACCTGTTGGCTTATCTTCAGACCTTCTCGCAATAACGGCAGGAGCTGCCGAAGTCCCTGATTGAAAATGACATGAGAAAGCTCTTCGGCGTTGTTGCTGCTTTCAAGGATCCCACCATGAAATTTTTGCTATTGGTAACACCGCTGTTGCTTGCCACAGGACTGGCCTACGCCGGCATTCCTATGTTCAACGCCACGTGCCCTGGCAAGATCGAAGTGCATGCCGATGAAGGCGGGCCGATCTACATCAATGGTAAGGAAGGCCAGTTGAAGAAATTCAACGACAACTACTTCGAAGCCAAAGGCTCGGGTGTGACCATTTCTCTGAGCATCAATCCTGATGGTTCGCCGGCGGTTTCATACACCGGAAAGAACAGGGCCAACGGGGTTTGCGAAGTGAAGAAGGGCTGATCACGCCACCTGATTGCGACCCGCTGCCTTGGCCTGATACAGCTGTTGATCGGCGCGCTTGATCAGTGCGTTGTGGCTGTTGTCGGCCGGATCCGCCAGGCCGACGCCGATGCTCACCGTCACATTTCCGACCGCAGGGAAATCGGCCTTGGCTATCGCCGCGCGAATCTTCTCGGCGACCACTTCCGGGGTGTCGGGTTGGGCGATTTCCGGCAACAGCACAGCGAACTCTTCGCCGCCGTAACGGGCGACGAAATCGGTGGTGCGCAGGCTGCTCTGAATCAACTGCGCCAACTGTTGCAGCACCTCATCGCCCACCGCGTGACCGTGCGTGTCATTGATTCGCTTGAAGTGATCGGCATCGATCAGCAGCAGGGAAAACGGGCGTCCGGTGCGGCGGAACAGCAGTGTGTATTCGGTGAGTTTCTCGTCGAAACGGCGCCGGTTGTACACGCCGGTAAGGCCATCGTGAGTCGCCAGACTCAACAGTTCGGCGTTGGCCTGCGTCAGCGCTGCGGTGCGTTGCGCCACCGTGGCTTCCAGCGAGGCATTGGCCTCTTGCAGTTCACGCTCCTTGCCGAGCAGTGATTGCGTCATCGCATCGATGGACTGGCCGAGTTGGGCAATTTCCCGCACCGGGTGTTGCAGCGGGAATTGCGCGCCGGGCTCTTTGTTCTGGACCTTGCGGGCCGAACGGGCGAGCTGTTCGATCGGGCGGCTGAGGTACAGCGCCAGGTAATAGGCCACCAGCCCGAACAGCACCGCTGCGACCACACCGAGGATCAGCAATTTGTACATCAGCAGGCGCGCCGGTTGCAGCGCGGTTTCCAATGGCTGGCGCACGGCAATCGACCACGACAGCGCCGTACTCGATGGCGTCGGTACGGTGACCATGCTGGTGAGGAAGCCGTTACCCGCCGTCCAGTCCTGCAATTTCGAATCCGTCGCCGCCAGTTGCTGGCCCATCAGTGCTTCGGGATAGAGAATCTTGCCATCGTGATCGATGATCAACGCTTCAATATCCGGCATTGAGTTTTTATGCGCAAACGCCGCTGACTCAACAATGCGCGTCACCCAACTCCAATGTGCGTGGGCGCCCAGTACACCAATCACCTGACCGTCGGCGTTGTGGATCGGCGCGGCGAAATCGATGAAACGCAGCGGCTCACCGTTCGGCAGCGCCGGGAGCATTTTCGCCAGCAGCACCGCTTCATGAGGGTCGCCGGTGTACTCACTGCGTAACCCGGCCTGGAACCACGGCCGTTGTTGCACCGACAGGCCGACCAGCAAGTCGTTCACCGCTTGATGCACCTTGCCCTCGGCATCGGTGACGCCCATCCACGCATACTCGGTGCGCGCTTGGGTGCGCAGTTGCATCGATTTGAGAATGGCCGGGTTGTCCAGATCGCCACGCTCCAGATGCGGCGCACGGCTGAGCAGATACACCTCCAACTGGCGTTCGCGTAGTTGTTCACCCAACAACGACGCGGCCGAACGCGCGGTGTTGAGCAAGGCATTGCCGCTGGCCTGCTTCATCTGTTCGGTGGCGATGTGGCCAACGTAGAAGCCCACGCTGAGCAGCGTCAGCAGGGACAAACCGGCAAACCAAAGGGTGAGGTGGCTACGCAGACTGGCTTTGAGCATGGGCGAGGTCTGTTTTGGAGTTGTGGCCGCATGGTATGCGCAATGGGCGGTGGGTGACCAGTCGGGGAATGGAGGGTTGCGGGCAGGAAAAAGCCCGGCTGATCAGGCCGGGCTTTTTCTTGGGTTTGCGATGAAGCCGTTGAGTTATGCGACGCGGCGTTCGATCAGGCGATCAGAACCACCTTCGGCAACACGGCGTTCGATCAGACGATCGGAACCACCTTCGGCGACGCGGCGTTCGATCAGGCGATCAGAACCACCTTCGGCAACACGGCGTTCGATCAGACGATCGGAACCACCTTCGGCGACGCGGCGTTCGATCAGGCGATCAGAACCACCTTCGGCAACACGGCGTTCGATCAGACGATCGGAACCACCTTCGGCGACGCGGCGTTCGATCAGGCGATCAGAACCACCTTCGGCAACACGGCGTTCGAGCAGGCGATCGGAACCACCTTCAGCAACGCGGCGTTCGAGCAGGCGATCGGAACCACCCTCAGCAACACGACTTTCAATCAACTTGTCCGGGCCGCCTTCAGCGACCTGGGTGTGTGCCGGGGTGGCGGCAAAAGCGTTAATGGCGAAAACCGAAAAAGCGATGCTGAGAAGGGTCTGGCGTTTCATGATCGTGTGCTCCAAGGGGTAGTTGTTTGTCTGGAGCCGATGTTACGCCGTGGATTTTTTATGAGAACTTCATTGCCGTGATGGTGAACATCGACCGCAATGATGGTTCACCAATCCCCTGTAGGAGCTGCCGTAGGCTGCGATCCTTTGATCTTTCTCAGAGCGACTTCGCCGCCCGAACACACAGTTCACCGGTAGCTCGCGTCAGAGCCAGTTCATGCAGCGCGTCGTGGCTCAGCCCGCTGCGCGCCTTGGCCAGCCACACCGAGCAATTCGCATCATGGCGATACGGTGCGAAATCGGCGTATTGCTGCAACAGCCGGGTTTGCAGCTCATCCAGACGCGGGCGAATCTGCTTGCCCAGGTCGGGGCGCGGAGTGTCCGGCGCGGCACCCGCCGCCTGCCATTGCGAAAGCAAACCGTACTGCACCAGTTTGTTCGCCTCCATTTGCGCGGCAATCAGTTGCGCCACCTCTTCCGGGTCGAGCTTGTGCTCGGCGGCCAGCGCGCGGGCATTGGCGATGACCTGCGCCTCACGCGGGCTGTCCTGAATCGGCTTGCCGCTGTCCCATTTGGTCAGCGCGACGAGGTCGCCGATGTTCAGGCGCTCGTTGAGTGTTTCCAGCAACGGCTTCAAAGTTTCCGCGGGCGCGGCAGCGGCAGCGTGAGCGCTGGTGGCGAGCAGGGCGAGTAGGCTGGCGGTCAACAGATTGGCAAAGTGCGGCATGGACAGAGCCTCAATGAGAGCAATAAAAGTGGCCAGTTGTTTACCACAGCTCTGAACCGACACCTACAGATCCGTGTCAATTACACAGGCGTGGGCACCGGCAATAAACATCGATTTGAAATGTTAATTGCGCCCCGCGTGCAACTCGCCGAAGCTATCCTTCATCAGCCCTCCCGCCGTTCGAGATGGACCTCTATTCAATGCAAGCCGTCGCCCAACGCCCCCTCTGGCACACCTACCTGCTGTTCCTCGCGCCGATGGTACTGTCGAACTTTCTGCAATCGATGTCGGGCACGGTCAACAGCATCTACATCGGCCAGATGCTCGGCACCCAGGCGTTGGCGGCGGTGTCGGGGATGTTTCCCATCGTGTTCTTCTTTATCGCACTGGTGATCGGCCTCGGCGCGGGCGCCGGTGTGTTGATCGGTCAGGCGTGGGGCGCGCGTGAACCGCACATGGTCAAGGCGATTGCCGGGGCGACGCTGTTGCTGGGCGTGTTGATCGGCCTGGTAGCCGCAGTATTGGGCAGCGTGTTTGCGCGACAGGCATTGGCGGGGTTGGGGACGCCGGCGGATGTGCTCGACGATGCAGTGGCGTATGCCCATGTGATGATGTGGATCTTGCCGTCGCTGCTGGTGTTTGTGTTGTTCACGCAACTGTTGCGCGGGGTCAGCGATACGCTGTCGCCGTTGCTGGCGCTGATGGTCTCGACCTGTGTCGGGCTGGCCCTGACCCCGGCGCTGATTCGCGGCTGGTTCGGCCTGCCGCAACTGGGCATTCAGAGTGCGGCGTACGCGGGGTTGGCCGGCAACCTGGCGGCAATGGCATGGCTGGCGTGGCGCTTGATTCGCAAGGGTCATCCGCTGGCGCCGGACCGCGAGTTCTTCGCTGCGCTGCGCCTCGACGGAGCGATTCTCGGCAAGGTGTTGCGGATCGGTCTGCCGACCGGCGTGCAGATGATTGTGCTGTCGCTGTCGGAGCTGGTGATTCTGGCGCTGGTCAACCAGCACGGATCGCAAGCGACGGCGGCCTATGGCGCGGTGACGCAGATCGTCAACTATGTGCAGTTCCCGGCTCTGTCGATTGCAATCACCGCGTCGATCCTCGGTGCGCAGGCCATCGGCGCCGGGCGACTGGAGCGCATGGGGCCGATTCTGCGCACCGGGCTGCTGATCAACGTGTGCCTGACCGGCGGTTTGATTGTGCTCGGCTACCTGTTGTCGCACTGGTTGCTGGGGCTGTTCCTGACCGAGGACTCGACCCGGGCGATGGCTGAGCATCTGCTGCACATCATGTTGTGGAGTCTGTTGGTGTTCGGCTTCCAGGCAATCATCGGCGGGATCATGCGCGCCAGCGGCACGGTGTTGGTGCCGGTGGTGATTGCGATCATTTGCGTGGTCGGCGTGCAACTGCCAGCGGCTTACTGGCTGGATGGAAAGTACGGTTTACAAGGTGTATGGATGGCGTTTCCGGTGGCGTATCTGGGCATGCTGGTGCTGCAGACCTTGTATTACAAACTGGTCTGGCAGCATCAGAAGATCGAGCGTCTGGTCTAGGCGCTGGCGTAACAGTCGGATGTTTGCTTAAGTCAATCGAGGCCCTCGACGGCTGGTCCCGCCCGGAGAATCCCATGTCGATCCGATTGCTGCTGGCTGCCGCGTGTTCGCTGTGCGTCGTCTCTGCCACACAGGCCGTTGAATACTCGCGGGTCAATACCAACGCCAGTCAGATCAGCTTTACCTACAACCAGATGGGCTCGCCGATGTACGGCACCTTCGGCAAGTTCGAATCGACGCTGGACTTCGACACCGACAACCTCGCCAACGCCCATGCCACGTTGCATATCGACCTCAACAGCATCGATGCCGGCAGCGAAGACGCCAACACCGAACTGGTGAAACCGGCGTGGTTCGACACCGAAAAATTCCCCGTGGCGGTGTTCGAATCCCGGCGTTTCACCCAAGTGGCCGAGCGCCGCTACCTGATCGACGGACAGCTTACCCTCAAGGGCATTACCCGCGAAGTGCAAGTACCGGTGGAATTGAAACCGGGCAGCGACATCGGCATTTTCGACGGTGAGCTGATACTCAAGCGCGACGAGTTCGGCCTCGGCGCGGGGGAGTGGGCGGACACCGTGGTGTCCAAGGACATCGCCATCAAATTCAAAGTGGTGGCGCCGCAGCAGTGACCTCGCCAGTCAATAAAACCGATCCTGTTCTTTCATTGCCTGAATCTGCCAGAACGTCCTGCCCGAGATCAGCAGAAACAGCAGCGCGAGCAGCACGCCGCCGGTCATGATGTAGAAGCTCGTACGGTAACCCTGCAACTGGCTGGCGATGCAGCTTTTATCCGGCATCCACGGCGACACCAGCAGGGTGATCGGGCCATCGACTTCATACTGGGTATGCTCGACGTAGCGTTCGTCGGCATGTTGCCCTTCATGGGTCTGGCCTTGGGCATCGGTGTATTGATAGTGAATGACCTTGCCATTGGCGTTCATTGGAATCCGTTCCAGTGCCGTGACGCTGCCACGGGTTTCCACACCATTGAAACTCAGCGCCCCATATAGCATGCCGGACTTGTGAGCCATTGCAGCGAGCAGCAGCACCACGCAGCAAGCAACGGTGAGCATGACGATACGGTTGTAGAGGTGATCCTTGGCAGCTTCGCGTGGGTAATACATGGCCGATCCCTGGTGGTGACATTGGTAGGAGACCGTTACATCGGCGCTCGGAAAAGGAACTTTAGACGTCCGCCGGGCCGGTCACGGTATGATGTCGCGGTTCGTCGACCGCTGCGGTTGTCGGCAACGCTTTTTACCGTCGGAGTTCGTCATGCCACGCATCACCCACTACAAATCCCCATGCCCCGAAAGCGTCAACAGTCAGATTCTGCAACTGGTCGTCGACTACCTGACCGATATCAGCGCGGTTGGCCTCGGCCCGAGCAACCTGCTGTACAACGTCTATCAGTACGCAGTCGGCTATGAGGTGCATCTGTATCTGGAAGCGTTGAATGGCGAGAAGGGCACCGACGTCGAGTTGCTGGTTGCCACCGACGAGGATGATCCGGAGCAAGTCATTGGTTTTCTGTTGTACCTGCCAGTGCAGGGCGATTGGGAGGCGTGCAGCGTCGCCTATATGGCGGTGCGCGAAGGGCATCGGCGTCAGGGTGTGGCGCGGGCGCTGATCGGCGAAATGGTCGGGCGTTATCCCCACGCGGAACTGGCCTGCACGGTCGGCAAAGTCCCGTACTTCGAAGCGCTGGGTTTTGAGGTCATTGGCCAGCGTGAAACGCAGGTATTGATGAGCACCCGGCATTATCGCAGCAACGGTCTGCGCGGATTTATCGACACCACACCGATTTACCGGTCGCTGGAAGTGCAGCAGATCCACACCTATCTGCTGCAGAAAAACGGCAAGCGCGCGATGCTCGACGCCGAGAAACAGCGTGACCGACACCTCGATCAGACTACTCGTCATGTCGAGGAGTTTGTCCGCCAGCGCCTGACCGTGCACTGACCTCACATCTCTGAAAAAGCCCTTGCTGTGAATGCCGCAGCAAGGGCTTTTTTGTGTCCCCGATTCAGCCGAGTTTGACGTTCATGGTGATCCGCGCCGTGAACACTTTTTTGCCCTCGGTATCGTGAATGTCCACGGTGACGATCTTGTCGCCTTCGCTCTGCCAATCCACGCCTTCACCACTGGCCACCGCCGTCACATCGGTTTTTGCCTTGGCCAGATATTCCACGGTCATGCCTTTGGGAATCCAGCGTGCGCCGGCCGGGATCGACACATCGGTCATCATCCCGGCGGCGAGTTCTGCCGCGTTGCACATGGCAATCGCATGTACGGTGCCGAGGTGGTTGGTGATCTCACGGCGAAACGGCACTTGTACCGTCGCCGAGTTCGCGCGCAGCTCGGTCACCAGCGGGTTGATGGTGCTGAAGTACGGCGCGACCTGGCAGGCCATCTGGCTGAACGCTTGCGGGCCTGCGCTATTGAACATGCTGAGAAACTGACTCATGGAAACGCCTCGCGGAAAGTGATTTTGCAGAATTATGTTCCGTTACAGAATAATATTCTGTAACGGAACGGTATTCTGTCTGCGGGAAATCTGTCAACCTGTGCGTGTTTTTTCCATGGGCACGACGTGTGTCTTTCAATCCCGATTTTCAGGCAGTGAGCCGCATGGACACCGCAGATCTACTTGAACGCAGCTACCCCGGCCGCCGTGCCGAACTCAAGCGCGATATCTTTCGCAAGGCGCTGAGCCTGTTCAACGAGCAGGGGATCGAAGCCACCACCATCGAGATGATTCGCGCCGAGTGCGACACGAGTGTCGGGGCGATCTATCACCATTTTGGCAACAAGGAGGGCTTGGTCGCCGCGTTGTTTTTCACCGCGCTGGAGGATCAGGCGCGCCTGCGCGATGCGTATCTGGATGCAGCGCAAACCACCGAGGAAGGTGTGCAGGCGCTGGTGTTCAGTTACGTCGATTGGGTCGAGCGTCAACCCGAATGGGCGCGTTTCCAGTACCACGCGCGGTTTGCCGTGACCAAAGGGCCATTCAAGGACGAACTGGCCGAGCGCAACAAAACGCGCAATCTGCGTCTGCGCGACTGGCTGGCCGAATCGGGGCGCGCTGCCGAACTCAAGGCCTTGCCCGCCGAACTGTTGCCGTCGTTGATCATCGGTCAGGCCGACAGTTACTGCCGCGCCTGGTTAGCGGGGCGGGTGAAGGGCAGCCCGGCGGATTATCGCGAGTTGCTGGCACAAGCGGCCTGGCGCTCGATTCGCGTCGATGCGCTGCCGGACTGCTGATTTACGCAGACAAAAAAAGAGCCTCAAAGCTCTTTGATGGGGAGGAAGTAGAGCCCTCGAGGCTCAAGATGCGCATGAAGCAAGGCACGGGCTTGATTGGGGTTCAGAGCACCCGTGCCTACGCAGCGCTCGATAGAGCGGAGCCACTGCGTGATTCCATCGTAGGAGTGTGCAAGTGACGGCTCAAGTACCGCCAGTCGCCCGGGCGGCGGCGCGAACCTGGCACCCAAATACTGACGTGATCCTGCGTAGGAGTGAGCCTGCTCGCGATGGCGGTGGGTCAGTCAAATCAGCTTCAACTGACAAACCGCCATCGCGAGCAGGCTCACTCCTACAGGGGAACAGCGGTGTTAGCGCGAGCCGGGCCAGCCTGATTTTTCGAGGGCTGCGAGCAGGGTGTTGGCATCGAGTCCCGGCACCGAATGCCCATTACCTTCGGTGCTGTCACTGGCCAGCAAGGCATTGATGATCGCCTCTTCAACCGCCTCGGTCGCGGCCAGAAACAGCTCGCTGATGTGGTCGTTATTGACCATGCGCAAGCCGTCACAGGTCGGCGCGCCTTTGCCTTCGTAGGCAGCGGGCGGCACGTGAGCGTTGCCGGTTGCGAAGGCGATGAAAATGTCGCCGCTGTGATCCTCGTTGCCACCGCCGGTGCGCGCCAGACCGAGGCTCGCACGCTGCGCCAGCCGCGTGCACTGGTGCGGCAACAGCGGCGCGTCGGTGGCCAGGCAGACGACAATCGAACCCATGCCCGGATGCGGCAATGAGGCGCGCAGGAACGGCGAATCCTTCTGTTCCATATAGCGCCCGACCGGATAGCCATCGACCCGCAACTCACTGCGAATACCGTGATTAGCCTGCACGATCGCGCCGACGGTCCAGCCACCCTGAGCATCGCTCAAACGCCGCGACGCGGTGCCGATGCCACCCTTGAATTCATGACAGATCATGCCGCTGCCACCGCCGACCGCGCCCTCTGCCACGGGACCGGCGACGGCCGCGCTCAACGCTTCGGCGACGTGTTCAGGCTGGACATGAAAACCGTTGATGTCGTTGAGCAAGCCGTCAAAGGTTTCCAGTACCACCGGCATGTTCCAGTAGAGGCGACCGTCGTCGGGTTGCTGTTGGCGATCCAGTGCAATCAATGCATCGCGCACCACGCCAAGGCTGTGGGTGTTGGTGAAGGCAATCGGGCTGGTCAGCAGCCCCGCCTCGCGAATCCATTCAAGCCCGGTGGCGTCACCATTGCCGTTGAGCACATGCACGCCGGCAAAACACGGTTGCTGATTGGTCGAGCCCGGGCGCGGTTCGATCAGCGTGACGCCGGTGCAGATGTCCCGCCCGGTGCGGCTGCGCCCGCGCACATTGCTGTGGCCGACGCGCACGCCGGGCACGTCGGTGATGGCGTTGAACGGGCCGGGCGGCAGCTGGCCGATGCGGATGTTGAGGTCACGGGCACGAGGTTTCATTGATTTCTGTCTCTCTAAAAAATGCAGGGTTGTTCACCGCCCCTGTGGGAGCGAGCCTGCTCGCGAATGCGTCGGCACTTTCAACACATCAGTGCCTGACCCACCGCTTTCGCGAGCAGGCTCGCTCCCACAGGGTTTTGTGGAATGTTCAAAAAGGGATTACTGGCCGTTCTTGACCTTGCTCCACACCCGCGTACGCACGCGCTCGGTGGCTTTCGGCAACGGCTCAAGGGTGTACAGCGTGGCCATCGCTGCGGCGGAGGGATAAACCGCCGGGTTGTCCCGCGTGGCCTCTGCAACTAGCGCAGTCGCCGCGCGGTTGCCATTGGGGTACGACAGATGATCACTGACCGGCGCGATCACTTCGGGCCGCAGCAGATAGTCGATAAACGCCAGACCCTGAGGACGATTCGGCGCGTCCTTGAGCAGCACCAGCGTGTCGAACCACACCGGCGCGCCTTCCTTGGGCAGGCTGTAGGCGATCTTCATGCCGTTGTTGGCCTGCTCGGCATTGGTCTTGGCTTCCAGCATGGCCCCCGACCAACCCACCGCCACGCAAATGTTGCCGTTGGACAGGTCGCTGATGAATTTCGACGAGTTGAAGTAGGCGATATGCGGACGCAATTTCAGCAGCAGCGCTTCGGCTTTTTTATAGTCTTCAGGATCGGTGCTGTTCGGTGGCAAGCCGAGATAGTGCAGGGCGACCGGCAGCATCTCCGACGGCGAATCGAGCATCGCCACACCGCACTGGCCGAGTTTGGCGAGGTTGGCTTCGTTGAACACCAGATCCCACGAATCCACCGGCGCCTTGTCGCCCAGCGCCGCGCGCACCTTGTCGACGTTGTAGCCGATGCCGTTGGTGCCCCACAGATACGGCACGGCGTATTGATTGCCGGGATCGTTGTTGGCCAGTTTCGCCAACAAGTCGCTGTCGAGATTCTTCCAGCCCGGCAGTTGCTCGCGCGGCAGCGGGGCGAGGGCGCCGGCCTTGATCAGCGTCGGCAGGCTGAAGTTGCTAGCCACCACCACGTCGTAGCCGCTGCGGCTGGTCATCAGTTTGCCTTCGAGGACTTCGGCACTGTCGAAGGTGTCGTAGACCGGCTGGATACCGCTGTCGCGCTGGAAATCGTGGAGGGTGTTCGGGCCGATGTAGTCGTACCAGTTGTAGACGTGCACGCTCGGCGCGTCGGCGGCCATGGCGATCGAGCCGGCGCCAATACCGGCCAGCAGGCCCAGTTTAATGCTGAGGTTGATACAGCCACGGTGACCACGCATGATGCGGCACTCCTGGCCTGTGCAGGCCGGTGATGAACAGGAGTGCTCAGCCTATCCGGCCGGTCACGCCTGACCCATTCCCATCATGGGTTACTCAAAAGGGGTAGTGCGTGGACGCGTTGCTGCAGGAGTTGCCAGTGCATCAAAGCCTGGCGCGGGTATTTGCCGGTGTCGGTCAGGCTGGTTTCTGGCGTGCGCTGGTGGACACCTTGCGATTGCTGGTGCCGCTGGACAATGCGCTGGTGGCGCTGATGAAAGCCGGGCAGGCGCCGCAGTTGCTGATCGACTTCGACAGCAGCGGACGCGCCGACGAGCAGGAAGAATTGGCCGGCTACAGCGCCGGGATGTACCTGCTCGATCCGTTTTACCAAACCGCGTCGACCGGCATTGCCGACGGCTTGCACAGCCTGGCCTCGGTGGCCCCGGACCAGTTTCTGCACAGCGAGTACTACCAGAGCTACTTTCGCTCGGTGGTCGGTGAAGACGAGTTGCAGTTCATGGTCAACGTCGGGGGCGGCGTACTCGGTTTGTCATTGGGCCGCTCGACGCCGTTCGATATGGCCGAGCAGGGCAGGCTTCTGTGCGTGCGTGACTGGGTGTTGGCGGCGATGCGTCGGCATGTGCAGTTGCTGCCGCCGCAGGGCGCGGTGGCGGAGGCGGTGGTTGGTGATCTGGCGGCGTTGCTCGACCGCTTCGATGCGCGGCTTACGGTGCGCGAGGTCGATACGGCGCGGCTGATTTTGCAGGGTTTCTCCAGCAAGGCGATGGCCCAGCAGATGGGCATCTCGCCGGAGACGGTCAAGGTGCATCGGCGCAATCTGTATCACAAGCTCAATGTCACCGGGCATGGCGAGTTGTTTGCGCTGGTGCTGCGCCCACCAACTCCCTGATTCACCACAATCCCCCCTGTAGGAGTGAGCCTGCTCGCGATAGCGGTGTGTCAGTCAAATAAGTGTTATCTGACAGACCGCTATCGCGAGCAGGCTCACTCCTACAAGGGGATCTTCGGGGTGTCAGGGAGTGCGGTGGAAGACCAGGGCCTTGAGGCCGCTTTGAGGATCTATGTCGGGAAACTCCGGCGGATTTTCCAGCCGCTCTACAAAACGCAGACTCGGCGCTTCCTGCGTCACGCCCTCAATCAGAAAGTCCGAACCGAACGCCGGATCATTCATGCACGCCAGCACCGTGCCTTGCGCCGTAAGCAATTCTGGCAAACGACGCAGCACGCGCTGGTAATCCTTGGTCAGCAGGAAACTGCCTTTCTGGAACGACGGCGGATCGATGATCACCAGGTCATACGGGCCGCTGTTGATCACCTTGCCCCAGGACTTGAACAGGTCGTGGCCGAGGAAACTGACTTTGCTCAAGTCATGGCCGTTCAAGCGATGGTTGTCGCGGCCCCGGCTCAGCGCGGCGCGGGACATGTCCAGATTGACCACATGGCTGGCGCCGCCCTCGATGGCCGCCACGGAAAAACCGCAGGTGTAGGCAAACAGATTGAGGATGCGTTTGCCGTCGGCCTGTTCGCGCACCCAGTTGCGCCCGTAACGCATGTCGAGAAACAGCCCGGCGTTCTGTTTGCGCCCCAGATCGACGCGATACTGCAAGCCGCCCTCGACGATGCTCATTTCGTCGATCTCTTCACCCAGCAGCCATTCGGCAGTGCTCTGTGGCAAATAGCGATGCTGGATCAACAGCGTGTGCGCGCCGGACTGTTTCCATTCGGCGGAACCGCTGAGGCCCAGCAGCAACGCTTTGAGATCGTCCAGTTGCTCAGGTGCCGGTTCCTTGAACAGCGACACCAGCACCACGCCTTGCAGCCAGTCCACGGTCAACTGCTCCAGCCCGGCCCAGCAGCGTCCGCGCCCGTGGAACAGGCGACGGGTTTCGCTCGGTGCGGCCGCGAGGGCCGGCAGCAGATGGGCGTGGAGGGTGGCGAGGGCTTCAGGGTTCATCGGTCAGGATCGGCAAGCAAAAGGGCCGGCATTTTAACCACAAATACGCCGCTGCGAACGATTGCCGCTGACGGGCAAAAATACCGTTTCGCAAAAGAGCTGTATCAAAAATGAATTTCTGCAGAGCCCGCTGCTCATACCAGTTAAGCAGCGGATTCAAGCCGCTAAATCGTTAATGCAATTCAGGGAGTGCAGTTCCATGTGCCCAACACCGACGGCGGACGCGCACCTTCCTGACGGATTGATTCTGGTGGTTGAGGATGATCCGTTGATTCTGGAGTTTCTCTGCGAAATTCTTCAGGAGGAAGGTTTCAAGGTCGAGCCGCAGACCAGTGCCGACGCCGCATCACTGTACCTTGAGAAACACGCCGCGAACGTGGCGTTGCTACTGACCGACATCACCATGCCCGGCACCCTCAATGGTGCTGATCTGGCCAATCTGGTTGGCGACCGCTGGCCGGAAAAACCGGTGATGGTCATGTCCGGTTATGAAACGCCCGAGACCTCCGGGGTCAAGCATTCGGTGGCGTTCATCAAAAAGCCGTGGGCCATTGGTCAATTGCTCGACTGCGTCGACAGCGCCTTCAAATCCAAGGTGCCGCGTCTGCACTGACGCTGGGTGGAACGGGCGGGCAAGTGCTACATTGCCCGCCCGGTCTTTTGCCAGAGGATGCGACCCTTTGTCTGCTCACGATGCTGTATTTGATCGCGCGTTCGGCGCGTTTCTGTTCGACATGGACGGCACCGTCCTCAACTCGATTGCCGCCGCTGAGCGAATCTGGTCAGCCTGGGCCGTGCGCCATGGCGTCGATGTGGAGACCTTTTTGCCGACCATTCATGGCGTGCGCGCCATCGATACCATCACCCGTCTGAACCTGCCGGGGGTGGATGCCGAGGCGCAAGCGGCGTTCATTACCGAGGCGGAAATCGGAGATGTTGAAGGCATTGTCGAGATTCCCGGCGCGGCGAAATTTCTCAATAGCCTGCCCGCTGATCGCTGGGCGATGGTGACCTCGGCGCCACGGGATCTCGCCTTGCGGCGCATGGCGGCGGCGGGGATTCCAGAGCCGGCGGTGATGATCACCGCTGAAGATGTGCAGGCGGGTAAGCCCGACCCGGCCGGCTATTTACTGGCGGCCAAGCGACTGGGGCTGGACGCGCGTGATTGCCTGATTTTCGAAGACGCCACCGTCGGTATTCAGGCGGCTGAAGCCGCCGGTGCGCCGCTGATGATCATCACCACCACACATCAGCATCCGCTGGAAACGGTTCATGCGACGTTGGCCAGTTATGCTGACATCCGCGTCGCAGTCGACAGCAACGGCCTGCACCTGCAACGCAACTGACACCCCCCAATCCCTTGTAGGAGTGAGCCTGCTCGCGATAGCGGTCTTTCAGTCAAATAAGTGTTGCCTGACACACCGCTATCGCGAGCAGGCTCACTCCTACAGGGGGACGGTGTTCGCAAATCAGTAAACCCCCGGCACCAAACGCCAACTCCGCGCGCAATAAGCCTCGTACTCCGCCCCAAACTGCGCACGCAGCAGGGCTTCTTCCGAATGAATCCGGGCAATCAACGGGATCAGTGTCAGCGCTGCCAGCATCAGTCCGACCACCGAACGAAAAGCCAGCGCCCAGCCCACGGCATTGACCACCAGCCCCAGATAACTCGGATTGCGCAGGTGTTGATAGATGCCATCGGTCACCAATCGGTGCCCCGGCTGAATCGCCACCAACCCACTGAACCGCCGCCCCAGCACAAACACCGGCCACAGCCGCAGCGCGCCGCCGATGATAAACAGCAAAGCGCCGAGCCAGCGCACACCTTCACCGCCTACCGTCCAGAAATTCACCCGGTCGCAGTAAGCCGGCAGAAAACCACTGACCAGCCCGATCACACCGAACGCCGGAATCACCCAGCGATTGGCGCGATCTTCACGCTCGCCAGCGCTCAGGTTGACCTCACTGAACAGCGAAGCAATCACCATCGCCACCGTCGCCAATGCCACGATCACCAGCGAACCGTGGGAAAAGAACATCGCCACACCACCAATGCCCCACACCGCCAGGCCGAGGTAGGCAAGTGTGGCGAGTACCGCAACGACGGTCATTTGTGCGGACATTCTCATGGTCAACTCACGGCTGGATGCTGATCCGTTGAGTGTAGATCCACCGCAAAACCTGTGGGAACGAGCTTGCTCGCGAAGGGGCCTGTCAGTCAGCGGCTATCTCACCGTCAGTCAGAACTTTTCGGAAGGTCTCCACCAATGGCCGCAAATTGATCCGGTGCCACGCCGCCCACAATGGCGTGGTCAACGTCAGCCATGGCAGTTCACGCAACACCACACCCGGCGGTGCGTTATGGCTCAAACCTTTCTGAATCATCGCAATCCCCAACCCCGACGCCACCAGCCCCAGCGCAGTAAACGGTTCAGTCGCCTGCATGCGCACATCCGGAGTAAATCCTGCACGGATGCAGGCGCTGACAAACTGATCGTTGGCATCCTGTCGCGGCTGCACGCCGATCCATTCCTGATCGGCCAGATCCTCGGGACTCAACGCCGCTTGCTGGGCCAGCGGATGATGCTCCGGCAACGCCAAGAGCATCGGGTCATCGAGCACCTGAAAGCTCAGCAGATCCGGATCGTCATCGGTCGGCGGCTCACTCACCAAGGCGATATCGAGACTACGCTGTCGCAGGCCCTCCAGTTGCTCGGCGGAGCTGAGGTTGTACAACGCGACGTGGACGCTGGGCCGATCCACGCGCAACACGCGCAAGGCATTGGGCAGGACGCCGGCGTGCATGGCGTTTTCGATATAGCCGATGCACAAGCCGCCTTCTTCGCCACGGCCCAGACGTTTGCCGAGGGATTCCAGGCGATTGGCGTGGGTCAGCAGGGCGCGGGTTTCGGCGAGGAAGGTCTGGCCGTCGCGTGTCAGGCGAATGCGTTGCTGGCTGCGTTCGAACAGGGTCAGGCCCAATCGTTCTTCAAGCTGGGCGATCTGTCGGCTCAGCGGCGACTGGGAAATATGCAGCCGTTCGGCGGCGCGGCCGACGTGTTCTTCCTCGGCGACCACAACGAAGTAGCGCAATTGGCGGATGTCGATCATGTCAGACCTGTAGGGACTCAAGTGCTGCGCATTATGTCTTGGACGGTCTCGGTGTCGCAATCTAGGATCTGCTCAACGGTCACCCAGACCCAGAACCTATTGAGGAAAAACCCATGAGCTTAAAAGACAAACTCCCCGGCCAACTGGGCTTCGGCACCGCGCCACTGGGCAACATGTTCCGCGCCATCCCGGAAGCCGAAGCGCAAGCCACCGTGCATGCTGCGTGGGATGCCGGCGTGCGTTACTTCGATACCGCGCCGTTCTACGGTTCCGGTCTGTCGGAGATCCGCCTCGGTGAAGCGCTCAAGCAATACAAACGCGATGACTATGTGCTCAGCAGCAAGGTCGGCAGGGTGATTCTCGATGAAGTTGAAGACGCCGCCGCCCGTGATCTCGGCGAGAAGAGCGGGGTATTCGAACACGGTCGGCCGAACAAGATCGTCAACGACTACAGCGCCGACGCAACCTTGCGTTCGATCGAAGATAGCCTCAAACGCCTGCAAACCGATCGCCTCGACATCGTCTGGGTGCACGACATCGCGCAGGACTTCTATGGCGATCAATGGCTGGAATACTTCAACCAGGCCCGCACCGGCGCATTCAAAGTCCTCACCCGGTTGCGCGAAGAAGGCGTGATCAAGGGCTGGGGCCTGGGCGTAAACAAAGTCGAACCGTGCGAACTGACCCTCGACCTCAGCGAAGCGCAACCGGATGGTTTTTTGTTGGCCGGTCGCTACACGCTGCTCGACCACGAACGTCCGTTGCAACGCCTGATGGATTCGGCCCGAGCGCAGAACGTCGAAATCGTTGTCGGTGGCCCTTATAGCTCGGGAATCCTGGCCGGTGGCTCGCACTTCGAATACCAGCAGGCCAGCCCTGAGGTCATCGCCAAAGTGGAGCAGATCAAACGCATCGCCGCCGCTTACCACGTCGATATCAAAGCCGCTGCGCTACAGTTCTCGCTGGCCAATCCCGCTGTTGCGGCGGTCATTCCTGGCGCCAGCAAACCCGGCCGAATTGCTGAAGATGTCGCGGCGTTGTCGGCAATCATTCCTGCCGGTTTCTGGCAGGCGATGCGCGACGCCAAACTGGTTTCCGAACGTGCACCATTGCCAATCGATGAGGTGAAAGCATGAAGATTGATCTGAGTGGGAAACTGGCCATCGTCAGCGGCAGCACCGCCGGCATTGGTCTGGGCATCAGCCAGTCGCTGGCCGAATCCGGCGCCACGGTGGTGGTCATCGGTCGCGACACGGCCAAAGTTGAACAGGCGTTGGCGAGTATTCGCGAGAAAGTCCCGGGTGCGCAGTTGCGTGGTTTGGCTGCCGATCTGGGCACCGCGGAGGGCGCGCAGAAGCTGTTCGCCGCTGAACCGCGCGCGGACATTCTGGTGAACAACCTCGGTATCTTCGACGCCGTTGATTTCTTCGAAGCGCCGGACAGCGAGTGGACGCGTTTCTATGAGGTCAACGTGATTTCCGGCGTACGTCTGGCGCGGCATTACGTGCCGGCGATGGTTGAGCAGGGCTGGGGCCGGGTGATCTTCCTGTCCTCGGAATCCGGCGTCGCCACGCCGGCCGACATGATCAATTACGGCGTGACCAAAAGCGCCAATCTGGCGGTGTCCCACGGTCTGGCCAAACGTCTGGCTGGCACCGGGGTGACGGTCAATGCGATCCTGCCGGGGCCGACCTTCACCGATGGCCTGCAAGACATGCTCAAGGATGCCGCCGCCGAATCCGGGCGCAACCTGCGCGATGAAGCCGACGCCTTCGTGCTCAAGGCCCGTCCGACTTCGATTATCCAGCGTGTCGCGGATGTTGAAGAGGTCGCGCATCTGGTGACCTACATTGCTTCGCCGCTGTCCTCGGCCACCACTGGCGCCGCGTTGCGCGTCGATGGCGGCGTGGTCGACAGCCTGACGATCTGAATTTCCGAGAGAGACGTTTATTTATGCCTACAGCATCAGCAACCATCGATATCCCGGCCTCGGCCGATCAGGTCTGGCAATTGATCGGCGGCTTCAACACGCTGCCCGATTGGCTGCCCTTTATTCCCAACAGTGAACTGAGCGACGGTGGGCGCGTGCGCACCTTGCAAACCGCTGACGGCGCTGTGGTGGTAGAGCGTCTGCAAGCGTTCGACAACGCCGCGAAAACCTACAGCTATTCGATTGAACAGGCGCCGTTCCCGGCCACTGATTATCTGGCGACGATCAAGGTCGAAGCCCAAGGGCAGGGCGCACGGGTGACGTGGTCGGGGCGCTTCAACGCCAAAGGCGTGAGCGATGAGGAGGTGGTGGCGCTGTTCAGCGGCATCTACCAGGGTGGACTCGAAGCACTCCGAGCCAATTACCCAACCTGAAGAACACCACGATCCAATGTAGGAGTGAGCCTGCTCGCGATGGCGTCGTGTCAGTCGATATCTTTTTTGACTGACACGACGCCATCGCGAGCAGGCTCACTCCTACAGGTTGTGCATTTCAAATATAAAAGGTCAGGAATTCTCGATCAGGCTCTGCCGGCAATCGAGCACCAGTTTCGCCCCGCCCAGATCACTGCTGCCGACTTCAAGACTGAAGCCATGCAAACTGACAATCGCCGCGACAATCGACAGCCCCAAACCAAAGCCACCCTGCGGCTGCCCACCCTCGGCGCGATAGAAACGCTGGAACACCGCCTCACGCTCAGCCTCGGGAATCCCCGGTCCTGAGTCGTGCACCTCGATCCGCGTCTGTCCACCCGCGTTGACCCCACGCAACATCACCGTGCCGCCCGGCGGCGTGAACTTGATCGAGTTGCTCAGCAAATTCGCCAACGCCTCGAACAGCAATGCCCGATCACCGTTCAGCGCCGGTAATGTTTCCGGCATGTTCAAATCGAAACGCAGCTCGCCTTCCTCGGCCAGCGGCAGGTAAAACTCATGCAGTTCTTCCAGCAATTGCACCGGGTCGAGTTCGACAAAGCCTGAGCGGCGCTGGCGATCTTCCAGTTCGGAAATCCGTAGCAAACCGCGAAACCGCGCCATCAGCGTATCCGCTTCCGCCAGCACCAGATCCAGTTGCGCCGCCTCCTGCGAACCTTCGCCGGCCTGTTGCTGCATGCGATACAACTGCGCGCGCAGGCGCGTCAGCGGGGTACGCAAATCATGGGCGATGTTGTCGCAGACGCCTTTGACTTCATTCATCAAACGCTCGATGCGCTCCAGCATGGCGTTGACGATAGCGGCGAGCATATCCAGTTCGTCGCGGCGATTGGACAGCGGTAATCGATGAGTCAGATCGCCGGCGACAATCGCCTGGGCGCTGTCCTGAATCGCGCGAATTCGCCGCAACGGTCGGCGCCGCAGCAAATGCCACCCGGCAATCCCCGGCAAAATCGTCAGCGACACGCCCCAGAACAACGCATGCAAAATGATCCGCGTGACGGCGAACAGCGAGCCGTTGTCGCGCAGCAACACCAGCCAGCGACCGTCGCGGGTTTGCGTGGCGACCGCGTCGCAGCTGTCATTGGGCAGGGTCGGGTCATCGGAGTCGGCGCAGTCGGCGAGCATGTGGATCTTGCCGTCCAGCGGTAGGCCCTCGGGGATCTGCTGCAAGGCACCGCCGAGGTAAACGCCGTCGGCATCGAACAAGCCATAGGCGTCGATGCCGCGAATATCGAAAGTCATGCTGGCGGCGAGGGCGTCTTCCAGTTGCTCGCCGCGAAAGTGCGAAAACAGATGCTGACGTTGCATCAGCGAATGTTTGGCGAGGTTGTCGAGGTAGCCGGAAACCTCGTAATACATGACCCCCATGAGGATCGCGCTCCAGGCCACGAACAGCGAACTGTACAGCGCCAGCAAGCGGCTGCTGGAGGAGCGCCAGCCGTCAGACGGGTTCGGCAATGACATAACCCGAGCCCCGTACCGTGCGGATCAACGGAACGTTGCCCACCGCGTCGATCTTCTTGCGCAGACGGCCGATATGCACGTCGATGAGGTTGGTGCCCGGGTCGAAGTGATAACCCCAGACTTCCTCGAAAATCATCATCCGCGAAAGGATCTGGCCGCTGTTGCGCATCAGGAATTCGAGCAGCTTGTATTCGGTCGGCAATAGCGTCAGCACCTGTTCGGCACGGCGCGCTTCGTGGCTGATCAAGTCCAGTTCGAGGTCGGCCACCTGCAAGGTTGTCGCCTGAGTCGCGCCGCTGTTCTGCCGACGCAGCAACACTTCAACCCGTGCGGCCATTTCATCGGTGGCGAACGGTTTGGTCAGGTAGTCATCACCGCCAGCGCGCAAGCCGCGTACGCGTTCGTCAACATCGGAGAGGGCGCTGATCATCAGGATCGGTGTGGCCACGCCCATGGTGCGCAGGGTGGTGACGATGGCCAGACCATCGAGTTCGGGCAGCATGCGGTCGAGGGTGATCAGGTCGTAGTTGCCGCTCACGGCGCGGTCGAGGCCTTCGCGGCCATTGTCGACCCAGTCGACTTCCAGCCCGTGGCTGCTCAGTTCGGCGACGATTTCCCGCGCAGTCACGGCGTCGTCTTCGATGGTCAAGATACGAGTCATAGGCAGGCCTGCTGATCGGTTCAAACGGAATGGCAGCATTTTGCCAAGAAATTGCGCTGACGCTTTAAATTAACTTTCATGTTGACCTGTCACAAACGCAAATTTCGAGCGCTATTGGTATTCGAGGCCAATGCATAAAACCCGCTCTTATTCGGGCCTTGTTGCAATTTGCATGGTCCTAGGAAGTTCATTCTTTCTAACTGATTGAAACTGAAGGGTTTATTTATTTTTCGCGACTGGCACGGTCACTGCAATTCCTCTGATGACGAGTTGTAACACCATTTTTCATGCCTGGAGCAGAACAACAATGAATAGATCCCCTGATGGGTTTTATCCCGCCGTTGAAGAGTCGAGCAGCGTTTCGGGCGTGTCCTGGGGCGCGATTTTCGCCGGTGCTGCGGCTGCCGCTGCACTGTCGATGATTTTGGTTTTGCTCGGGTTCGGTTTGGGTTTCTCTGCCGTTTCACCGTGGGCCGGAGAGGGCGTAAGCGCCAAGGGCCTGGGCATTTCTACGATAGTCTGGCTGGCGGCGACGCAAATCATCGCTTCCGGCATGGGTGGCTACATCGCCGGTCGCCTGCGGGTGAAGTGGGCGAACATGCACGGTGACGAGGTGTATTTCCGCGACACCGCCCACGGCTTCCTTGCCTGGTGTGTGGCTACATTGGTTACCGCAGTGCTGGTGGTCGGCTCGGTCAGCAGCGTCATCAGTGGTGGTGTGCAGGCAGGTGCCAGTGTGGCCGGCGGTGCAGCCAGCGCGATGACCCAAGCGGCCGGCTCTGCTGCAGCGAACACCGACAGCAATCAGTACGGTTACTACATCGACAGCCTGTTCCGTGATGACCGTCCGGCCTCCGTCAGCGATGACGCAGCGCATGGTGCGGTGGCCCGTATTTTCGCGCAAAGCCTGGCCAATGGTCAGTTGAGTGCCGAAGACCGTACCTACCTGGCGCAGCTGGTCGCACAGCGGACCAACCTGACTCAGGCCGATGCCGAGCGCCGCGTCGATGAGATCTACGCGCGCACTCAGAAAGCCCTGGCCGACGCCAAGCTGAAAGCTCAACAAGCCGCCGACACCGCTGCGAAAGTCGCTGCCTGGACCTCGCTGTGGATGTTCATCTCGCTGTTGGCCGGTGCGTTCTTCGCCAGCCTCGCGGCTACTTACGGCGGTCGTCGCCGGGATGCCGTCGAGTACGTAGAAGTCGACACCTACACCACGACCACTCCAGTCCGTTAAACAAGGAGCATGACCATGCGCTCACTTCTGCTGTTTTTCCTCGGCGTACCGATCCCGATCATCATCCTGATCGCCCTGTTCGTGCACTGATTGCTCCATTGAGGCCCATGCCTCGGCCGCTTCCACCTTCGGGTGGAAGCGGCTTTTTGCTTTCTGCGGGGCCAACGGCGAGAATCGCCGCCGGAAGTGGATTGGCCGCTTTTACCTCTCTTTAAGGATGAACACGTTGGACAAGAAGGAAATCAAACGCCAGTTGGTGGAAATGCTCGAAGCCGGGCGCTCGAAAACCGAAACGTTCAAAGCGTTGTCGGGCGGTGCGGTCAAAGATCGCGTGTTGGCAGCCTGGATCGGCGGGCGTCCGGATCCGGCCCTTAGAGAAAAGCATTCACTCAAAGTCACCCTGCTGGTTGTGTTGACCTGCATTCAGGCATTGATCGGCGCAGTCTTCGGTTTCTTCCTGTTCTATGACGCCAGCGCCGGCCTGGCA
This sequence comes from Pseudomonas sp. R84, assembly GCF_009834515.1. Lineage (NCBI taxonomy): Bacteria > Pseudomonadati > Pseudomonadota > Gammaproteobacteria > Pseudomonadales > Pseudomonadaceae > Pseudomonas > Pseudomonas sp. R84. Next base: position 4,066,357 of record NZ_CP019426.1, on the reverse strand, counting down.
CTGACCATGCTGCTGATCGCAGGCGGCATTCCGCTGTTGTTTGCATGGGGTTTCTACAAGAACGTGGCGGCGGCTTACACCGTTTACGTCCTCCTCACCATCAGTCAGGTTTCACGCATGTTCAAGGGCTATGAGGAAGATCCGCTGTCGACCGTGATTGCCGTCGGCATCACCCTGGCCATTGTGTTCTACGCCGCGTGGATCAAATCCCTGCTGTTCCCGGACTTGGGTTTCATTGGCGCGAAGAAGATCAAAGGGCAGTTCGTCTTCTCCAACTGATCGTTGGACAATCCAATCGTTTTCACTGGCCTGGATCAATATTTACTGCGGCGAGATCGCCTAACGTAAATGATCCCGGCCTTTGCTGAGGTATGAACTACAGTGCTTCTCGCGCACCTCTGTTGCGCTGACGAAGTACGCGTCGACGCCCCAATCACAGCAACAACAAACGCGTCGACACGCTGTAGTGCAGCAAGGAGCTGACACCACCTCAACCGAACTTTCACGGATGAACATCGCAATGCACTGCCAAGAAAGAACTTTCGATATCCAGCCGTTGGCGCAGGCGGACATGACCGTCCACATCAACGGTCAAGCGGTCACCGCCGCCATCGGCGAAACCGTACTCAGCGTTATTCAATCACTCGGCGTACGCCAGATTGCCCGCAACGATCACGATCAGATTACCGGCGCCTATTGCGGCATGGGCGTTTGCCAGTGCTGTCTGGTGAAAATCAATGGCCGGCACAAACGCCGGGCCTGCCAGACCGTGGTGCGTGATGGCATGCAGATCGAAACCCAGGTCAACCGCATCACCGAGCAGGAGGTGATCGTATGAGCCTGCAACCGGTCATCGTCGGCGGCGGCCCGGCGGGGATGGCGGCGGCCATCGAACTGGCGCGCCACGGTGTGCGCTGCACCTTGCTCGAAGAAGCTTCGCGGCTCGGCGGCGTGGTCTATCGCGGGCCGCTGCGAGATGGCGTGCAACTGGATTATCTCGGCCCGCGCTACTCCGAAGCGCTGGGCAAACTGCACGGTGATTTTCAGGAACAGTCCGGGCTGATCGACGTGCGCCTCAACCATCGTGTGGTCGGCGCCGAAGGCACCCGCGCCTTGGTGGTGCTCGATGGCGACGAGCAACTGCACGAGATCGAGTATTCGCAGTTGCTGTTGGCTGCCGGTTGCCATGAACGCAGCGTGCCGTTTCCGGGCTGGACCTTGCCGGGGGTGATCATGCTCGGCGGTCTGCAACTGCAGATCAAAAGTGGTGTGGTCAAGCCGCAAGGGCCGGTGATCATCGCCGGCACCGGGCCGTTGCTGCCGCTGGTGGCGACACAACTGCATGCCGCAGGCGTCAGCGTCGCGGGCGTGTATGAAGCTTGCGCGTTCGGCAAAATCGCCCGCGAAAGTCTGGCGCTGCTGAACAAGCCGCAGTTGTTTCTCGACGGTTTGAGCATGCTCGCCTACCTGAAACTGCACGGCATCTCGATGAACTATGGCTGGGGCGTGGTCGAGGCCCACGGCGAGGGCGAGCTGAAAAGCGTCAGCGTCGCGCCGTACTCGGCCACTTGGGAACCGGACATGAGCCGCGTCGAGCGCTTCGAAGCCAAGACCCTGGCGGTCGGTTACGGCTTTATTCCACGCACGCAACTGAGTCAGCAGATGGGCCTGGACCACGGCTTCAGCAACGACGGTTATCTGCGCGCCAATGCGAATGTCTGGCAGCAAAGCAACGAACCGCACGTGCATTTGGCCGGTGACATGGGCGGGATTCGCGGCGGTGAAGCGGCGATGCTCGCCGGCAAGATCGCCGCGACCTCGATTCTCCTGCAACGCGGCGTGCTCGAAGAGGAATTGGCGCGGGTTCGCCGCGACCGCTACTTGAGCAAACTCAAAGCCATCGTGCGCTTTCGCGCCGCCGTCGATCGCTACACCGAACGCGGCGTCGGCCAGACCGCATTGCCCGCCGCCGACACGGTGATCTGCCGTTGCGAGCACGCCACCCGCGCCGACATCGACCTGGCGCTGGAGCAGGGCGTGCAAGACATCGCCAGCCTGAAAATGCGCACCCGCGTGAGCATGGGCGATTGCCAGGGGCGCATGTGCGTCGGCTACTGCAGCGATCGCTTGCGTCAGGCTACCGGGCGCAAGGACGTCGGTTGGCTGCGCCCGCGTTTCCCGATCGATCCGATTCCTTTTTCCGCGTTCCAGTCCGTCGGCACGGAGACCGCTGCCCATGAGTAAGTTCTATGACGTGATCATTGCCGGCGGCGGCGTGATCGGGGCGTCCTGCGCCTATCAATTGTCCAAACGCAAAAACCTCAAAGTGGCGCTGATCGATGCCAAACGCCCGGGCAACGCGACCCGAGCCTCGGCCGGTGGTTTGTGGGCGATCGGTGAGTCGGTCGGCCTCGGCTGCGGGGTGATTTTCTTCCGCATGATGTCGGCCAACCGCAAGCGCGAAACCCAAGGCGCGGCGGTGGCGGTGGACGCGAGCACGCCGCATATTCTGCCGGAGTCGTTTTTCGATTTTGCCCTGCAGTCCAACGCCCTGTACCCGGCGTTGCACCGAGAGCTGAAAGACAATCACGGCATGGATTTCAAGTTCGAAAAGACCGGGTTGAAATTTGTCATCTATGACGACGAAGACCGGCTCTACGCTGAGCACATCGTCGGCTGCATTCCGCACCTGGCCGATCAGGTGCGCTGGCTCGATCAGGCGGCGCTGCGCGAGGCTGAACCGGGCGTCAGCCATGAAGCACGCGGAGCGCTGGAGTTTCTCTGCGACCATCAGGTCAGCCCGTTCCGCCTCGCCGACGCCTACATGGAAGGCGCGCGGCAGAACGGCATCGACATCTTCGTCAACACCAACGTCACCGGTGTGTTGCACCATGGCAGCCGCGTGACCGGTGTGCAGACGGCCGAGGAGGGCGTGTTCCACTGCAAGACGCTGATCAACGCCGGCGGTGCCTGGGCGGCGGATCTGAGCGAGTGGGCGACGGGGATTCGCATCCCGGTGAAACCAGTGAAGGGCCAGATTCTGCTCACCGAGCGCATGCCGAAAATCCTCAACGGCTGCCTGACCACCAGCGACTGCTACGTGGCACAGAAAGACAACGGCGAGATACTGATCGGCAGTACCACCGAAGACAAAGGCTTCGACGTCACCACCACCTACCCGGAAATCGCCGGGCTGGTACAGGGCGCAGTGCGCTGTCTGCCGGAACTTAAAGACGTCAATCTGAAACGCACGTGGGCAGGTTTGCGTCCGGGCTCGCCGGATGAGTTGCCGATACTCGGGCCGATGCGTGGGGTGGAGGGTTATCTGAATGCCTGCGGGCACTTCCGCACCGGGATTTTGACCTCGGCGATTACTGGTGTGTTGCTGGATAAACTGGTCAACGATGAACCGCTGCCGCTGGACATCACGCCGTTTCTGGCGGATCGGTTTGCAGCAGCCCCAGTCAAGCAGGAGCGCACGCTAGAACCTGCTTGACACAGATCCCCTGTAGGAGTGAGCCTGCTCGCGATAGCAATCTGTCAGTAATGAATAAGTCGACTGACACACCGCCATCGCGAGCAGGCTCACTCCTACAGGTTTTGTGCGGGGCTCAGGATTTGCGCGATTCTTCTTCGAGTTGGTCGGATTCGAACAACCGCGCCAGTTCCGCACGGGCTTCCTGGGCGGTTTGCAGGACTTTGGCCGCGTCGTCGTAGATCGCGTGTTGTGCCTCCAGCACCTGTTCGTCGTGATGCTTGAAGCGCTTGATCCGCGCATCAGCCTGGGCCTGGGTCAGACCAAGTCCCACCAACGTACGCCGGCTCATCTCCAGACTTGAGTAATACGTCTCACGAATCGCCTCCGCGCCAACATCCACCAAGCGATGCACGTGCTGACGGTTACGGGCCCGGGCGATGATCTTCATGTGCGGATACAGCTTGCGCACCACCTCGGCGGTCTTGATGTTGGTCTCCGGATCATCCGTGGCAATCACGAAATATTCCGCCTCGCCGACCTTAGCCGCATTGAGGATTTCCGGACGCATCGGGTCGCCGTAGAACACCGGCACACCGCCAAAGCTGCGCGACAGTTCAATGGTTTCCACCGACGTGTCCAGCGCAACGAATTTGATGTTCTGCGCCCGCAGAATCCGCGCGACGATCTGGCCCATCCGGCCCATGCCAGCGATCACTACACGCGGGGTGTCAGTGTCGATCTCACGGTATTTTTCCGGCACTTCCACCGGCTGCACTTTTGGACTGACCAGCCGCGCACAGATCAACAGCAACAACGGCGTCACCGCCATCGACAGGGTGATGGTCAGCACCAGCAGGTCATACAGACGCGGCTCAAACAGGCCCTGATCACGACCGATCTTGAACACCACAAAAGCGAACTCACCACCGGCCGCCAATACGATACCGAGGCGGATCGCACTGACCTTGTTCAAGCCACCGGCCAGACGCCCGACGACGAACAGCAGCGGCAATTTCAACCCGATCAACAGCAGCGTCAGCCCCAGCACGGTGATCGGCGCACTCAGCAGCAAACTGAGGTTGGCGCCCATGCCGACGCTGATGAAAAACAGCCCGAGCAGCAGACCTTTGAACGGTTCGATCTGCGCTTCCAGTTCATGGCGATATTCCGAATCCGCCAACAGCAGACCGGCAAGAAACGCCCCCAGTGCCATCGACACACCGACCAGATCCATCAACCACGCCGTGCCAATTACCACCAGCAACGCCGTAGCCGTCGACACTTCCGGCAAACCGGTTTTCGCCACTACGCGGAACACTGGCCGCAACAGATATCGCCCACCGACCACGACCACGGCGATACCGCCGAGCACTTGCAACGCATGGTTCAGGCTTTCCGCGTTACTGGTGTCGTGAGCACCACCCGCCAGCATCGGCACCAGTGCGATCAACGGGATCGCGGCGATGTCCTGAAACAGCAGAATCGCGAACGCCAGTCGCCCATGGGGGCTGGTTAGTTCTTTGCGCTCGGCCAGACTTTGCAGACCGAATGCCGTCGAGGACAGTGCCAGACCAAGACCCAGCACAATCGCGCTGTTCAGTGGTTGACCAAACACCGACAGCGCCAGCACGCCGATCACTGAAGCGGTCAGCAGCACCTGCGCCAGACCGACGCCGAACACCGATTTACGCATCACCCACAAGCGTCGCGGCGACAGCTCAAGCCCAATGATGAACAGCAGCAACACCACACCCAACTCGGAAATGTGCGCCACGCTCTGCGGGTTGCCGATCAGTCCCAAAACCGAAGGGCCGATAATCACCCCGGCAAACAGATAACCGAGCACGGCGCCCAGTTGCAGACGTTTGGCCAAAGGCACGGTGAGCACGGCCGCGAACAGAAACACGACGGCGGCTTGCAACAGATTGCCTTCATGGGGCATGGGGGGACTCCTGACAACGGTACGGCGGGGGTGACAAGGATAAGGGCTGAATCGATTCAAGATCCACAGAAGATCCCTGTAGGAGTGAGCCTGCTCGCGATAGCGGTGTGTCAGCCACACATGAGTCGACTGATCCACCGCTATCGCGAGCAGGCTCACTCCTACAGGGGATCTTCATCATTTCTGTAATATCTGGCATCAATTGGTTACATTTATAGCCTAAGCAAATCAATCCCCCGAGTCCCGCCATGGCCATCAACTTCGACCTCAACGATCTGCAAGCCTTCCGCGCCGTGGTCGAGCAGGGCAGTTTCCGCAAGGCCGCCGACACCGTGCGTCTTTCGCAACCGGCGTTGAGCCGGCGCATCGAAAAGCTCGAAGACGCCCTCGGCGTCAAACTCTTCGAACGCACCACACGCAAGGTCAGTCTGACTCAGGCCGGACGCGGCTTCATGCCCAGTGTCGAGCGTTTGCTCGATGATCTGGATGTCGCGTTGCTGGGCATCAGCGAAGTCGCTTCGACGCGCCTGGGCCATGTCACCGTCGCCTGTGTGCCCTCGGCGGCCTACTACTTCATGCCCCGCGTGGTCGCGCGCTATCACCAGCAATTCCCACGGATCAAAGTCAAAGTGCTCGACTCCAGCGCGCACGATGTGTTGAGTGCGGTGGTCAATGGCGAGGCGGATTTCGGCTTGAGTTTTCTCGGCACGCAGGATGCCAAAGTCGAGTTCGAACCGCTTGTGCAGGAGTGCTACGTCGTCGCCTGTCGCCGCGATCATCCGTTGGCCGAACGCAGCAGTGTGAGCTGGGATGAGTTCTATCAGCAGGATTACATCTCGCTCGACAAGACCTCCGGCAACCGCTTTTTGCTCGATCAAGCGTTGAGCACGGTGGTGCCGCAGCGTTCGAGCATCTGCGAAACCCGGCATGTGACGACGATGATCGGTCTGGTGGAGGCGGGGTTGGGCGTGGCGGCGGTGCCGCTGATGGCGATGCCTGGGCCGGATCATCCGATCCTGACGCGGGTGCCGCTAACCGACCCGCAAGTGATGCGCAGTGTCGGCATCATCAAGCGCCGGGGTCGTACGCTGACCCCGGCGGCACTGGAACTGGAGCGGCTGGTGGTGGAAATGAAAGTCCAGCCGCCAACGATCAGCGCTTGACCGAATCCAGGCCGGTGGCCTGCACGTCAGCTTGCGCGGCCGGCGCGGCGAGGTAGGCGAGCAAGGCTTTCGCCTCTTCTGGATGCTGCGCGCCGACCGGAATCCCGGCGGCAAAACGCGTCACCGACTGTACCGATTCCGGAATCTTCGCGACGAAACTCACCCCTGGCACCGGCAGCAATTCGCTGACCTGCTGGAAGCCCAATTGATAGTCGCCATTGGCAACCACCGAGCCGACCGGAATTTTCGGGATCATTTTTGCCTTCGGCTTCAGCTGATCTTCGATGCCCAGTTTCTTGAACAACTGCTGCTCGATGTACACGCCGCTGGCGCTGTCGGAGTAGGCCACCGACTGTGCGTCGAGCAGGGTTTTCTTCAGGCCGTCGACGCTGCTGATGTCCGGTTTCGGCGCGCCTTCGCGCACCACCAGGCCGATCCGCGAATCGGCCAGCTCAACGCGCGAGGCCGGGTCGACTTTGCCTTGCTTGATCAGGTCATCGAGGGCATAGCCGACCATGATCACCACGTCGGCGTGTTCACCGCGCGCGAGGCGATTGGGGATCGCCTCGGGTGCTTTGCCCATCGACGGACCGAGGCTGGTGGTCAGTGTGTTGCCGGAGGCGGAGGCGAATTTCGGGCCGAGGATTTTGTAGGCGGCGGTGAAGCCGCCGGAAGTCATCACGCTCAATTCTTCGGCCTGGGCCGCGAGGTTGAACGCGAGACCGGCGAGCAGGGCGGTGACAGTAAACAGTTTTTTCATGGCGAGTTTTCCTCAGGCCGCGACAGGTTGCAGACGACCACCGGCACGGCGGTACAGATAAAGAGTGGCGCACAAAGCGCAGAGCGCGCCGATGCTCATCCAGTAACCCGGTGCGGCTTTGTCGCCGGTGTACTGAATCAGGAAGGTCGACATCGCCGGAGTGAAACCACCGAAAATGGCGGTGGCCAGGCTGTAGGCGAGGGAGAAACCGGCAACGCGAACCTCGACCGGCATGATCTCGGTGAGCGCCGGAATCATCGCGCCGTTGTACAAGCCGTAGATAAACGACAGCCACAACAGCGACAGCAACATGTGGCTGAAACTCGGCGACTGCACCAGATACGACAGCGCCGGGTAGGTGGTAGCCAGAGCCAGCAGCGACATGGCGATCAGCACCGGACGACGGCCGATACGGTCGGACAACAGGCCGCCAATCGGCAGCCAGAAGAAGTTCGACACACCGACCAGCAGCGTCACCAACAGCGCATCGGAGGTGCTCAGGTGCAGCACGGTTTTGCCGAAGGTCGGCGCGTACACGGTGATCAGGTAAAACGCGGTGGTGGTCAGCGCGACCATCAACATGCCGCCGAGTACCACGCCCCAGTTCTGGCCGAGGGTGCGGAACACTTCGCCCATGCTCGGGCGGTGTTTGCGTGCGGCGAATTCTTCGGTTTCCTCCAGGTTACGGCGCAGGAAAAAGATGAACGGCACGATCATGCAGCCGACGAAAAACGGAATCCGCCAGCCCCAATCGGCCACCACCTCCGGCGCCATCCACGCGTTCAGCGCATAGCCCAAAGCAGCGGCGACAATGATCGCCACCTGCTGACTGGCCGACTGCCAAGCGGTGAAGAAACCTTTGCGACCCGGCGTGGCGATCTCAGCGAGATACACCGACACACCGCCCAATTCCGCCCCGGCCGAGAAGCCTTGCAGCAAGCGCCCGATCAACACCAACGCCGGTGCAAACAGGCCGATGCTTTCGTATCCGGGCACCAGCACAATCAGGATCGTGCCGCTGGCCATGATCGACAGCGTGACGATCAAACCTTTGCGCCGGCCGACATCATCGATGTACGCACCGAGCACGATGGCGCCCAGCGGACGCATCAAAAAGCCTGCGCCGAATACGGCAAAGGTCATCATCAGAGAAGCGAATTCACTGCTCGCCGGGAAAAACACTGCCGCGATCTGCGTGGCGTAGAAGCCGAACAGAAAGAAATCGAACTGTTCGAGGAAGTTGCCCGAGGTCACCCGGAAAATGGCACCGGCCCGCGAGCCGTTGTGAGGGATTGAGGCTGTCATAGAAAAGTACTCCACCGCTTTTATGACGTGCGCGACGGGAGGGCGGCGCACGGTTTTTATTGAGGCGGATGGTGGCGCAGGTGTAACGAGATGTTAATTGCATTATTGGCATGGATTGATGTGCAAAGTGGATCAATCCAGAGTCGCCCTGACTAAACCTGTGGGAGCGAGCCTGCTCACGAAAGCGGTGGTCCAGGCAATGAAGATGTCGAATGTGCCGGCCCCTTCGCGAGCAAGCTCGCTCCCACAGGTTCTGCGGCGTGCTCTCTGATTTTGGCAACGCCCTGAAATCTTGTGTGAGCTAGCTTGCCAGCGATGGCGGCCTTACAGACATCTACAATCCCCAACCAGTCCAAACAAAAAAACAAGGAATGATTCCCGAACCCGGCAGTCCGAGTTCAGGTAGCACACATCTCAGGAGGTTCACCGATGAACAGCAAAACCCTAATCGCCAGCCTGGCCCTCGTCGCCGGCATCGCCGGGATCAGCCCACTTGTTCAAGCGGCGCAAACCTCAAATGAACAGGCCGTGCAGTCGCCGACCAGCGACCGCGAGTTGAAGGTCAACGACCGGGCGCCTGAAATGTATCAGCGCAATGAAAAGGCCCTGCAAAACTGGAAAGCCAAAGGCCTGAAAGCACCGATCGAGCAGGCCCAGTGGGTGCAGATCAACGACAAGTACGTGATGGTGATGATTACCAACGGGACAATTGTCGAGATGCAACCGGTGGAGCGTTAAATCCGGTCTTTCCACCAGCCATGGATGGCTGGCTGTTCACCGTTCGCCTTTATAACAACTCTCCCTTGTCCCAGAGCATTACCAGATTCTCAGGTGCCTGGTCTTCGGGCACTTTGAGCAGCATTTTCTTCGAGTGATAACTCACTTCGATTTGATAAAAGCGCTCATCCCCACGGCCGGATTCGCTGCTGTCCAGGGGCAGGCAACCCTCCAACACCGAGCAGATCCTTGAGCGTTGGCTGATGTCGCATTGCGCGAATTCGATTTCTCGCGGTCGGGTCAGGCTATGAATCGCCGCCACGCCACCCTGGCGGGATACGCGTACTACGGATTTGTCGTCCAGTTCAGGCAGCGTTTTCATACAACCTCCTCAGTTATTTCCACGCCAACCTGCGCCCATGCTTGTTGCACTGCACCGACTTCGTTGGCGCCAAAGCGCTGGCCTGCATGTTCGACCGTCAACTGGGCGAACCCGGCAAACGTTGCGTCCTGGCTCAAGCGGTTATCGCAAAGCGTGTCGTACCAGATTCGTCCGGCCTTTTCCCAAGCGAAGCCGCCAAACGCTCGGGCTGCCAGATAAAATGCGCGGTTGGGAATGCCGGAATTGATATGCACGCCGCCATTGTCTTCGCTGGTGATGACGAATTTGCGCATATGATCCGGTTGCGGATCCTTGCCCAGCAACGGGTCGTCATACGCCGTTCCGGGGTGCGACATCGAGCGCAGGCCCTTGCCCTGGATCTTCGGCATCAGCAGGTCGGCACCGATCAACCAGTCTGCCTGTTCGGCTGTCTGGCCGAGCGTGTATTGCTTGGTCAAGACGCCGAACACATCCGAGAGCGACTCGTTCAACGCGCCGGACTGGTTAGCATAAATCAGCCCGGCCTCGCTTTCGGTCACACCGTGGGCCAGTTCATGGCCGATGACGTCGAGCGAGCGCGTAAAGCGTTGGAAGATTTCGCCATCACCGTCGCCGAACACCATTTGGGCGCCATTCCAGAAAGCGTTTTCGTAACCCTGGCCGTAATGCACGCTGCCGATCAGGGCAAAGCCCTGATTGTCGATCGAGTCGCGACCGAACACTTTCCAGAAGAAATCATAGCTGGCGCCCAGCGCGTCGTAAGCCTCGTCGACCGCCGCATCGCCACTCGGCGGTTGACCCTCAAGCCGCACGATCTTGCCCGGCAGGAGCATTTTGTTCTGCGCATCATGCACGCTGCGTTCGGCCAGACCGGGCTTGCTCTTCTCGGGCAGGATCGCCCGTGCCGGCGGTTGCGCGGGAGCACCTGGATTGGGCAACAGGCTGCGTACATGGTTGAGCGTGAGCATCGCTGCCGTACGCTGCGGCGTTGAACCATGAGCGATGATGCGGTTGAGGATGTAGGGTGGAATAAAACTGCGCAGTAGTGAGTCGGTCATCAGAGCTTCCCTGGCTTAATACGATGTCGATAAACATGTGAGCGATGGCGCGTGTTTCGGTTCCATGGATTGCCATCGGCAGCGGATTCTGCGAAAAACGCCATCCGCGCCCGATCGGGCCAACCGTAAAGAGTCCACGAACATGACCAATGAACTACAGGTAATCGATCTTCAGATCGGCGAAGGCAAAGCCGCCGTCAAAGGCGCGCTGATCACCACCCAATACACGGGCTGGCTGGAAGACGGCAGCGAGTTCGATTCTTCCTACAGCCGTGGCAAACCTTTTCAGTGCGTGATTGGCACCGGGCGGGTGATCAAGGGTTGGGATCAGGGCTTGATGGGGATGCAGGTGGGGGGCAAACGTAAATTGCTGGTGCCGGCGCATCTGGGGTATGGCGAGCGGACGATGGGCAAGATCCCGCCGAATTCGAATCTGGTGTTTGAGATTGAGTTGTTGGAAGTGCTTACGCGGGAGGATTGAGTTGAGCAGGGTCTGCTTTGGCCGTGAGAGGGGCGATGCCCCCTCATCATTTTTTTGTACAAAATGTTGGCGACGAGTCAGCTTTGTATCAGGCCCATTGCAGCGGTTGACCCAAAGGGAAACAGATGTCTACCTGCAGCTTTGCTGCGGCTGACAAATTGACCAGCGCATCCAAAGAGAACTTGTCGATTTTTCCATTGAGCACATCGTTAAGCCGTGGCTGGGTAATTCCCAAGCGTTTGGCTGCTTCTTTTTGAGGAAGCTCCCAAGCTCGAATGGTCTCGCAAAGCGTGCGCATCAGTTTAGCCCGCAGACGCATATTGGCGGCATCCTGCGGCGTGTCTTCCAGTGCATCCCAGACACTTGAATAGCGCTGGGAAAGATTTTGATGATCCATCATGGTCTACCTTATTTCCTGGTATCTGGCGCGTGCCAGTTCGATATCTCGCGTTTCAGTTTTGCGCGTGGTCTTGTGCATGGCGTGCAGCACATAGATCGCTTCAGGTCGGCTGACCACGTAGAACACTCGAAACGCCCCTGAGTCCTCGGTGATTCTGATTTCGTTGACGCCCCGTCCGACCGTTTTCATTGGCCGCCAATCAAACGGTTCGTCGCCCTGCTGCAAGAGATCCAACTGAAACCCCGCTGCTCTGCGGGCATCGGGTGGGAATTCTTTCAGATCTTTAAGCGCACTCCCGACAAACCTCACATCCTTGTGTCTTGGCATCGACTTCTCCTTGTTGATAGGAAAAGCGTAATCGCCCGGTTGGAATCGTGATGCAGCGTTGTGTTGCAAGGAATGGCGGAAAGAACTTTAATAACAGGTTATATCAGAACGGATATAAATCAAGCGAGGATTGCAGTTATAGATATCCGTCGGCAGAAAGAACGCCATCGAGAGCAGGCTCGCTCCCACATTGGATCGGCGGTGTACTCAAATACCATGAGCCACCGCAGATCTAGTGTGGGAGCGAGCCTGCTCGCGAAGAACGATCACGCGGTCAATCAGGCCGCGTGCGACATCTCGGCCAGTGTGTCGGCCACGGTTCTTTGCAGTGAGGGGAACCGGCGGGTTACGCGGCGCAATGCGGGTAGCACGGCGTCGATTTCCAGTTCATCGAGTTGGGGAAGGGCGGTGACGGCGGAGGCGACGATGGATTCGCGTTCGCTTTCGAACAGCACCAGGCAGGCGTTCTGTGCCCAGCGTCCGTCCCGCTCATTGAAGCCCATGGCCACCAGTGCCGCGACGACTTGTGCATCGGTTTTGTTGGACATGTTTATTGCCTCAGGGCGAGTTCGATTTTGTCGAGGGCGCGGTTGACCGCGAGTTCGCCGAGCATGACCACTTGCTGGATGCCAAGCACGGTGTTGCGGTAGGGCGAGTCGAGCAGGGCGGCGAAGTCGCTGAGCATGATGCTGGCCGAGGCCATGGATTCGCAGGCGTGGGCCATGAGGTCTTCGGCGCCGGTGTTCGGGTCGACGAGGAACATGGTGCTGGGTCTGCGCGGTGGTGATGGCGGTGTGGGTTTCAGGTAATGATCGAGGGCGCGTTCGGCGGCTTCGTGGAGTTTTCTGGAGCCCGGTGTGGAATAGGGGGACGTTGGATTTGGATCGACTTCCGCTTCTGTTTCGGGCGGATTCGGCGTTATTTTGAACATATGCTAGGAAACCTCAATGAGGCTGACACCGTTTGCGACTAAACATTGGGTGGCAGCTATACGCAGGTTAGTCGACCGGCCTCCTAGCTAAACCGGCGCGCTCGAAAGCGCCCTGCGCATAGCCGCCATTGAGTGCAGGCATGGAAATGCCAGACTGAATAACAGCTTGCTAGCTAGAGATGACACCGAGCGACTAAACCCGATCACTGAACATTCCGTGACGCGAACCAAGTTACCGGCAGCCCCCAAGCCGCACAAGCCGGCGGATTCTGGCGTAGTTGTAGGCAAAGGCGCAAGGCGCTGTAGCCTTGTGGCTGATGTCTAAATGATGCTGCGTTTGACTGGGCGACTTCGCGAGCAGGCTCGCTCCCACCTTTGAAATGCGTACCCCCTGTGGGAGCGAGCTTGCTCGCGAAGGCGCCTTCAAAATCACCTCAGGATTCAACCCTCACACCCCGCCCAAACCGCTCCCGATACACCGACGGCGGCACCCCCACCACCCCACGAAACGCCACACGAAAACTCTCCACCGACCGATAACCACAACGCTCGGCAATCTGCTCGGTATTGTCCGGCGTACTCTCCAGCAACTCCCGCGCCCGCGCCAACCGTTCATGCTGCAACCACGCCTTGGGCGACTGCCCGCTAGCCTCGGTAAACCGCCGCAGAAACGTACGCTCACTCATCGCCGCTTCACTGGCCAGATCGCGCACCTCCAGCGGTTCATGCAAACGCTCGCGCGCCCATTGCATCACCCGCGACAGATCATTGCGCGGGGTAGGGCTGACTGGTGTCGGAATGAACTGCGCCTGACCGCCAGTACGTTGCGGCGACATCACCAGACGCCGCGCCACCGAGTTGGCGACTTGCGTGCCGAAGTCCCGTGCCACCAGATGCAGGCAGGCATCGATCCCGGCCGCGCTGCCGGCCGAAGTGATCAACTGACCGGAATCGACGTAAAGCACATCGGCATCGACAGCAATCGCCGGGAAGCGCTGCGCCAGTTCCGCCGTGTACCGCCAATGGGTGGTGGCGCCGTGGCCGTCGAGCAGGCCGGTGGCCGCCAGCACAAATACACCGGAACAGATCGACAGTAATCGCGCACCTCGGGCATGGGCCTGGCACAGCGCGTCGATCAATGCTGGAGGCACCGGCGCACTGCGATCGCGCCAGCCGGGAATGATGATGGTGCGCGCTTCGGCCAACAATTCCAGACCGCCATCGGCCAGCACCTGAATCCCGCCCAAGGCGCGCATCGGGCCTTGATCGACCGCCGCAATGGCGTGGGTGTACCACGGGAAATCGAACTCCGGCCGGGTCAGGCCGAAGACCTCCACGGCGATGCCGAACTCGAATGTGCAGAGGCCGTCGTAGGCCAGAATTGCGACCAGACCTGGTGATGTCGGCATTTGGCGGAAAATTCCCGGTGAGTGTCTTGTGCGCCACTGTAGCCGCAAGCGACCGCTCGATAAAGTCTGTTCACACCCGTTCAGATAAAGGAGCAACACCCATGGTCAGTCTGGTTCGCGACATCCCTGCCGCTACGTCGGCGATTGCCCTGATGCACTTCAGCAATCGTCTGACCTTCGAGACCGATTGTTCTGACGTGTTCAGCAGCCAGGAGGCCGGCGAGATCGATTTTGTCTTGGTCGATGTCCGTGGGCCGCTGGCCTTTGAGCGCGGGCATGTATCGGGCGCGATCAATATCCCGAACCGTTTGCTGACGGCGGCGGAACTGGCGAGTTACCCGAAAACCACGCTGTTCGTGGTCTATTGCGCCGGCCCGCACTGCAACGGCGCGAACAAGGCAGCGGTGAAACTGGCGGCGCTGGGGTATCCGGTCAAGGAGATGATCGGCGGCGTTACCGGATGGCTGGATGAAGGCTTTCAACTGAGCGTTGAGCAAGTCGGCAAAACCGCCATCGGCTGCGAATGCTGACGTCCGTTTAAGAGAATTCCTGAGCAAAAAAAGCGCTTGTCCTACAGCCTTTGCACCACGACGGCGCACCCGTTGACCCCGGTCAATCGGTGCGCCGATCTTTCGTAAGTATTTGTCGCTTAAACACAATTTACCCTGTGCGCGCCGCCATAGACTGCCGGCCACTTCGGTTTTTGTAGCCAATTGGCCATGACCGAACGCTGAATCGAAAGCTGCCAATAAAAGCCTCCGCACACAGGAGTTATAAATGAAGAAGCTAGTGATGTTCGGTGCCCTGGCACTGTCGATGTTGTCCCTGACCGCTGTGGCCGAAGACGCCAAGCCGATCCGCATCGGTATCGAAGCCGGTTACCCGCCATTCTCGATGAAAACCCCTGACGGCAAACTCACCGGTTTCGACGTCGATATCGGCGATGCGCTGTGCGCGCAGATGAAAGTCAAATGCACTTGGGTCGAGCAGGAATTCGATGGCCTGATCCCGGCGCTGAAAGTGAAGAAGATCGACGCGATTCTGTCGTCGATGACCATCACCGATGACCGTAAGAAAAACGTCGATTTCACCATCAAGTACTACCACACCCCGGCGCGCTTCGTGATGAAGGAAGGCTCGGGCGTGAAAGACCCGCTGACCGAACTCAAAGGCAAGAAAGTCGGTGTGCTGCGTGCCAGTACCCACGACCGTTACGCCACTGAAGTGTTGGTGCCAGCCGGGATCGACCTGGTGCGTTACGGCTCACAGCAGGAAGCCAACCTCGACATGGTTTCCGGGCGTATCGACGCGATGCTGGCCGACTCGGTCAACCTCAGCGACGGTTTCCTGAAAACCGACGCCGGCAAAGGCTTCGAATTCGTTGGCCCGACCTACGAAGACGCCAAGTACTTCGGCGGTGGCGCCGGCATTGCGGTGCGCAAGGGCGATACCGCGCTGGCCGAGCAATTCAACAAAGCCATCACCGAAATCCGCGCCAATGGCGAGTACAAGAAAGTCCAGGACAAATACTTCGACTTTGATGTGTACGGCCATTAATACGCCGTAGAAAAAAGTGGCCCCGTTTGCGCGGTGGCCACTTTTTTTGCGCTCTAATTGTGGTGAGACCCTTGTAGGCCTTCGCCTGCTCGCGATAGCGGTGTGTCATTCAATGAATGTGTTGGCTGACCCACCGCTATCGCGAGCAGGCTCACTCCTACAGGGGATCTTTGTGATCCAGATATTGAGGAGTTACCCATGCAACGCATCGACCATGTTCTGCCCTGGAGCCATTTGGGCAGCGAACGCTCGCTCAGCGTGTTTCGCTATGGCGCGGGCACCCGCAAGGTGTACATCCAGGCCAGCCTGCACGCCGATGAACTGCCGGGCATGCGCACCGCGTGGGAGCTCAAGCAGCGCTTCAATGAACTCGAGCAGCAAGGCCGTTTGCAAGGCGTGATCGAATTGGTGCCGGTGGCCAACCCGATCGGCCTCGATCAACACCTGCAAGGCGCGCACATGGGCCGCTTCGAACTGGGCAGCGGCAAGAACTTCAACCGTGCCTTCGTCGAACTCAGCGCACCGGTCGGGGCGTTGATCGGTGAACGTCTGGGCGCGGACGCCGAGGCCAACGTTGCGCTGATCCGCCAAACCATGGGCCAGGTGTTCGATGAGCTGCCGGCCCCGGCCTCGCAACTGGAAGCGTTGCATCGTTTGTTGCTGCGCCATGCCTGCGATGCCGACATCACCCTCGATTTGCATTGTGATTTCGACGCGGCGATTCACTTGTACGCGCTGCCGCAGCACTGGCCTCAGTGGCAATCGCTGGCGGCACGTTTGAAGGCTGGCGTGGCGCTGCTGTGTGAAGATTCCGGCGGCAGTTCGTTCGATGAGTCCTGCTCGACGCCGTGGCTGCGTCTGGCGCGGGCGTTCCCGAATGCCGCGATTCCAGCAGCGAACCTGGCGACCACGCTGGAACTGGGCAGCATGGGCGACACCCGGGTCGATCAGGCGCAGGCCAATTGTGAAGCGATTCTCGGTTTTCTCGCGGAGCAGGGGTTCATCAGCGGCGAGTGGCCGGCGGCGCCGAGCGAGTGCTGTGAAGGTCTGCCGTTCGAGGGCACTGAATACCTGTTTGCGCCGCACCATGGCGTGGTGAGTTTCCTGCGCAATGCTGGTGAGTGGGTGGAGCAGGGCGATGCGCTGTTTGAAGTGGTGGATCCGTTGCAGGATCGCGTGACCACCGTGCGTGCAGGCACCAGTGGCGTGTTGTTTGCGCTGGATCGCGGGCGCTACACCGAGCCGGGGATCTGGCAAGCGAAAGTGGCGGGGCGGGTGGCGTTTCGGACGGGCAAATTGACCAACGACTGACCGGATCTCCGTTGGGGCTAATGGCCTCATCGCGAGCAGGCTCACTCCTACAGGGGAACGCATTCCAAATGTAGGAGTGAGCCTGCTCGCGATGGCGGCATCAGCAACACCACCGAATTTGGATCCTCGGCCGAGGATGTTAGGCTCCCCCCGAACCCGACACTCCGTGAAGGAAGGCTCTATGTTGAAGGTCTTTGCTCTCTTGACCCTGCTGGCGTCCAGCGCTGTGCAGGCGCAAACCACGCTGCAATCCGATCTGCCGCTCAAGTACATCGAGCAGGTGCACGCTGACGCCGAGGCGCGTCCGCTGGTGATTTTCCTGCACGGTTACGGCAGTAACGAGGCCGACCTGATTGGTATGAAATTCCAGCTCCCGAAGCAATACAACTACCTGTCGGTGCAGGCGCCGCTGTCGTTGGGTGAAGGGCGCTACCAATGGTTTCGCAAGAAAGGCGAAGGCGCCTACAACGGCGAGACCGATGATCTGAAGGTCAGTGGCCAGAAACTTCGCGACTTTATCGCGCAAGCGGCGAAGAAATATCACACCACCCCGAGCAAGGTGTTCCTGATCGGCTTCAGTCAGGGCGCGATGATGACCTACGAGGTCGGGCTGCGGCCGCCAGTGGCGGTCGGCGGGATCGCCGCGTTGAGCGGGCGTTTGTTGCCGGTGTTGAAGAGTGAACTCAAGGCCGAACAGCAGCCGTTGCCACTGAGCATCTTCATCGGCCACGGCACGGCCGATGATCCGGTGCCGTATAAAAACGGCACTGAGGCAAATGCGCAACTACAGAAACTGGGCTACAAACCGCAGTTCCATGCCTATCCCGGCGTCGGCCACAGTATCAGTGCGGCCGAGCTGCGCGACTTGAACGGCTGGTTGCAGCAGCTCAATCCTTGAGGATGGTTTTCACCAAGGCATCGTGACCCCTCTTGTCGCTGGCGCGGGAGATCACCTGCACCAGCGCCATCTTCGTGCCGGAGCCGGCCATTAGCGTGGTGTTGAGGGTCTGGCCACCGCCCTGGGTCGCAGTGCTGTCGACCTGACGAAGGCCAAGGCCGGTGCCTTTCTGGGTCAGGCTTTTTTCGCTGAGTTTGTTGAAATCCGGCAAGGCCTTGCGCTGATCTTCGATGAAGCTCGACACGCTGCCGTCGAGGAACTGGCCGTCGTTGTCCTTGACGTGCTGGCCTTCGGGGATCTTGTTTTCAGCGGTAATGACCACGGTTTTTGTGGCCTCGTTGGTGTACATCGTGCCCGTGGTCCCGCTCGGGCTGGTCGGCAGCGGGTCGGCGACGAAACCTTTTGGCAGCACAAAGGTGAACTTGCCCTCGAGCATCGAGACTTTCTCGGTGCCGGCATTTTTCTTGGCCGCTTGCGCGTGGAGGGCGCCGAAACCGGCGAGGGCAGCCACCAGCAGGACGACGGCTTTTTTGCTCAACAATGACATGTGAATCTCCGGTGGATGGTCGCGCGAGGCGGGCGATCATCCCACGGAGGGGGGCGGGCGTTCCAGCGCGAATCATCCGAGCGGTTACTGCGCCTGCGCTTTCGCCAACGGACGGGCCAACAGGCGTTTGGTCACGCCGAGCATGGCCACCGACACTGCCACACCGATGGCGAATCCACCCAGCCCCATGCTTGGCAAGGTCAGCGCCGAGACCAGACAAAATGCCGAGAACGAATACATGCCGGTCGCCGTCGCTCGTAACAATGCGGCGGTAAATGCCGGGCCGCGCGTTTGTTGCGAGAACACCGCCATCACACTGCCGAGTACCGGGAACACCGCGAGCAAACCGCTCCAGCGCTCGCCGACGGTGCTGGCAAGCATCGTCACCACCAGCGTCAATGCGGCACCAGCGATCATCCGCCAGATCAGCTTGTCCGACTTCGGCGCCGGGCCGTTCAACACCGGTTGCACCGTGGGAAACAGGTATGGCGATGCCAGCAGCGCAATTGCCGCCGCCGCCACGGAAAACGGCAGTGACGCCGGGATCAGCGACAACACCCACGCAATGATGGCCCACACCGACAGCGATGCCGCCAACGCCAACGGCCAGTTCGCCCGTTGCGCGACCTGCGCGTAGGTGATGCAGAACGCAATCATCGCGAACATCGCCGATAACGCCGCCACCGCCGACTGCGCTGCAAACGCTGAGCCCTGTTCGATGGCGAGGAAAAACAGAATCGGCCCGACCACCACCGGCAATCCCGACAGCCACCCGGCCACGCTCGGCCCCCAGCGTTTGCCCGCCAGGGAAATCAGCAGCAGAAAACCGGGAATCAGCAGCAGTTTGAGGATCAGCACGCAGGAGTCTCCATCCGTTGAAGGTTCGCCACGTTAGCATTGTCGATCGGCGATTGCTGCCTATGTGCGCAGTTTTTGTATACAAAGTTCCAGCGACGATACCCGGCTATGCTTTGACTATCAGGGCTTGCCGGAGTCGATGCCGCGATGAACAGAACACCGAAGGTGTTGCGGGGATGCTGCGGCATCGGCTTGTGGGCGCTATTGCTGACGCCAACCTGGGCCAATTGGCAGGACGCCGTGCCCGGCGCGCAGATCATTGGCACCGGCGATTACAGCGTGTTCGGTTTCGATGTCTACAACGCGCGCCTGTGGAGTGCTGCGCGGCCCTTGGTCGACGGTCAGCCGTTTGCGCTGGAGTTGATCTACCGCCGCAGCATTTCCCGCGACGACCTGGTCAAGGCCAGCGTCGACGAAATCAAACGCCTGGCCGATGGCCGCGTCAGCCCGGCGCAATTGGCCGGTTGGCAGATCCAGATGCAGCAATCGTTCGTCGATGTGCAGGCCGGCACGCGGATTACCGGCGTGTATCTGCCTGGGCAGGGCGCGCGGTTTTTTGTCGGTCAGCAGTTGCAGCATGAGATTGATGACCCGCTGTTTGCCCGCGCGTTTTTCGATATCTGGCTGGATCCGCGCACGCGCAGTCCGGAGTTGCGCGAACAGTTGTTGGGGGTGAGTCGATAGATTCTTTTGCGCTTCAAGGCTGTGGCGGAAACCTCTAAGCTGCGTCTTTCCGACTTGTTTCTGGATGTGTGCGTGAAATTCAGTTTGCCCAAAATCGCCACCGCGCCGTTTTGCCCGCCGGAAGTGGCTGGTAGTGTTGCGGTTGACCCTAATGCCGCGTTCTTCAAACGCGTGCTGCGTTTTGCCGGTCCCGGGTTGCTGGTGTCGATCGGCTACATGGATCCGGGCAACTGGGCCACCGCGATCGAGGCCGGTTCACGCTTTGGCTACAGCCTGTTGTTTGTGGTGTTGCTGGCGAGTCTGGCGGGCATGGTCGTGCAATGTCTGTGTTCGCGGCTGGGCATCGCCACCGGGCGCGATCTGGCGCAACTGTCCCGCGAGCGCTACAGCACGCCGACTGCACGGCTGCAGTGGGTGCTGGCGGAAATCTCGATCATCGCCACCGATCTGGCCGAAGTGCTCGGCTGCGCATTGGCGTTCCACTTGCTGCTTGGCTGTTCGCTGACCTTCGGCATTGCCCTGACGGCGTTCGATACCTTGCTGGTGCTGGCGCTGCAAAATCGCGGTTTCCGCAGGCTTGAGGCGATCATGCTGGTGTTGGTCGCAACCATCGGCGTGTGTTTCTTCGTTGAACTGCTGCTGATCAAACCCTACTGGCCTGACGTCGCCCAAGGTTTCAAACCGTCGCTGGCGGCGATTGGTGAAGCGGCGCCGTTGTACCTGGCGATCGGTATTCTCGGCGCGACGGTGATGCCGCATAACCTGTATCTGCATACCTCGATCGTGCAGACGCGGATGATCGGCAAGGACCTCGCAAGCAAGCAGGACGCGGTGAAACTGGCGCGCATCGACACCATCGGTTCGCTGGCGCTGGCGTTGCTGGTCAATGCGGCGATCCTGATCCTCGCGGCGGCAGCGTTTCACCAGTCCGGGCACACCGACGTGGTGGACATTCAGGACGCCTACCACTTGCTCGACCCACTGGTGGGCGGTGCGCTGGCCAGCGTGTTGTTCGGCGTCGCGTTGCTCGCATCGGGGCAGAGTTCGACCTTCACCGGCACCATCGCCGGCCAGGTGATCATGGAGGGGTACCTGAACCTGCGGATCCCCTGCTGGCAGCGGCGCTTGATCACTCGCGGGCTGGCGTTGATTCCAGCGTTTATCGGCGTGTGGCTGATGGGCGATAACGCGATTGGCAAGTTGCTGGTGCTGAGTCAGGTGGTGTTGAGTCTGCAGTTGCCGTTTGCCCTGTACCCATTGATCCGCATGACCAATGATAAAAAGCTGATGGGGCCGTTTGTGAACCGCTGGCCAACCCAGGTATTGGCGTGGGGGTTGTTTGTGGTGATCAGCGGCGCTAACAGCTGGCTGATTTTGCAGTGGGCGGTTTGAGCCAGCATTTGTAGTGACTGGGCTGGCCTCTTCGCGAGCAGGCTCGCTCCCACATTAGTTATCGGGTGACCACAATAGTGTGCACACCCGATAACCCTGTGGGAGCGAGCCTGCTCGCGAAGACGGAGTATCAGGCGCCGACGTCGCTGAATATTGGAATGCGCCCATTGAGCGAGGGCTTGTAGTGCCAGTTCAGGCGATTCAGATCGGTGCCGTTTTTGAGTACTTCCCTCACCGTCGTCCCGGCAATACTCATCGCCAACGCTTGCCCCGGACAATGGTGCCGACCACTGCCAAAACTGAAACTGCGGCGATTGGCGCGCTGCGGCAGAAACTGCTCCGGCTGTTCGTTGAGCGCTGGATCACGATTGGCCGAGGCCAGCAGCACCAGAATCGCGTCGCCTGCTTCGACCCGCACACCGGCGATCTCACAGGACGCGGCGACAAAGCGTCGGGTGTTCTGCACCGGCGGGTCGAAGCGCTGGACTTCGTTGAGCAGTGCTTCGATGGATTCGCCGCGTAACGCCGGCTGACGACGTAACGCCAACAGCGTGTTGCCGATCAGTCCGGCGCAGGCTTCGAACGTCTGCGAACAGAGGCCGATCAGGTTGGCGATCAGGGTTTCTTCATGCCCGGTAAAGCGCTGCTGGAACGCGCTGAACAAATCGCTGGCGGGTTCGGCGAGCAGTTCGTTGAAGTAGCCGCGCAGGTGTTCGGCCGCCGCATCTGCTGCGGCCAGTTGCAGGTCATTGCTCAACGGCGACAGGCAGGCGACGAAGTCCGCCGTCAGTTCACTGACCACCCGCGCCTGCGCCGGCGTGAATCCCAAAAGCGCCGCGACCACGCACACCGGGCCACGAAACATTGCCTTGTACACTCCGTCGGCGTCCGCTGTGATCAGCCGCGCGGCGACCAAAGCATTGATTGGTTCAAGGTCCAGCGCTGCCAGCTCAGGCTCGATGGCCGAACGCGGACAGCGCTGGCGTTCACCGTCATTCATGCGCATCAGTTGGCCAAAGACTTTGCCGGCCATGCCTTTTGCAATCGCTTTGGGTACGGGTTCTTGCGCCGGACGCACGCGGCAATCGGCGTGGGCCAACACCGCACACACCGCACGGGCGCTGCTGGCGACCCACAGTTTCAGATCCGGATAAAACGTCAGTCCACCTGCTGCGCGCAGTTCCGCGTAGTAGGGATAAGGGTCGGCATGCGTTGCGGCGCTGATCGGGTTCATGGTTTGCATCCTTGTCGGCGGGGAAAGTGTTGCTACTATCTCCACTGCGCAACGACGATGATTCGTCCGGGAGCGAACTATGCACGCAGAACATCAAGACATCGGCGTTTCCCAAGTGGCCGCCGCCATAGCCGAACCGGCGCGAACGAAAATCCTCTGTTCACTGATGGACGGCCACGCCCGCACCAGCACGGAGCTGGCGACGATCGCCGAAGTCAGCGCCTCGACCGCCAGTGTGCACCTGGCGAAACTCAAGGATCTGGCTTTGGTGCGCCTGCATGTGCAGGGCCGTCATCGTTATTACAGCCTCGCCGATCAGCGCGTGGCGCAGGCGCTGGAAGCGTTGATGGTGATTGGCCAGAACGCCGCGCCGAGGTTCAAGGCGCATACGCCGGATCGCCTGCAATTCGCCCGCACTTGCTACGACCACATGGCCGGGACCCTGGCGGTGTTGTTGCATGACCGTTTGATCGAGGGCGGTTGGTTGGTGGCGACCGACGAGCAGGCGTATCGCTTGAGTGAAAGTGGCGAGACGTTGTTTATTGGATTGGGCATCGAAGTGCAGGATTTGACGACCCTGCGCCGCAAGTTTGCCTGCCCGTGCCTGGACTGGAGCATGCGCCGGCCGCATCTCGGTGGTTCGCTGGGGGCGGCGCTGTTGCAGACCGCGTTGAAGCGCAAGTGGGTGACACAGGATCTGGACAGTCGGGCGTTGGCGTTGACGGCGCTGGGGCGCAAGGAGATCGGTTCGCGGTTTGGCGTTGAGTGGCCGGTAGACGGGCAGATCAAAAGATCGCAGCCTGCGGCAGCTCCTACGGGAATCGTGTACACCCGATAAACCTCGACCCTACCCAATCCATGTAGGAACTGCCGAAGGCTGCGATCTTTTGATTTTCAGCTTCTGACCGACGAGGGGCGCATTTGCCACCTTGTATCACCGCAGTCGACCCTATACTGTATATGCAAACAGTATAGAGCCCGCGCCATGCAAATCATCGACAAGCTGAGCATCCTCGCCGACGCCGCCAAGTACGACGCCTCCTGCGCGAGCAGCGGCGCGCCCAAGCGCAGCTCCGAGGGCAAGAGCGGGTTGGGATCGACCGATGGCATGGGCATCTGCCACAGCTACACGCCGGACGGCCGTTGCGTGTCGTTGTTGAAGATTCTGCTGACCAACTTCTGTCTTTACGACTGCCAGTACTGCGTCAACCGCCGCTCCAGCGATGTACCCCGCGCACGCTTCACTCCTGAGGAAGTCGTCGCGCTGACCATGGATTTCTACCGGCGCAACTGCGTCAGCGGGCTGTTTCTCAGCTCTGGCATTATTCGCTCGGCGGACTACACCATGGAGCAACTGGTGCGGGTGGCGAAGCTGCTGCGCGAAGAACATGAGTTTCGCGGCTACATCCATCTCAAGACCATTCCCGAAGCCGATCCGGCATTGATCGAAGAGGCGGGGCGCTACGCTGATCGCCTGAGCGTCAACATCGAGCTGCCGACCGATGCCAGCCTGCAAGTGTTGGCGCCGGAGAAGGACATCACTTCGATCAAACAGGCGATGAACACCATCTACACCGGCGTGCAGACCGTGTTGAACGAACCGCGCTCGGCGAAGTTCGCCCCGGCCGGGCAGAGCACACAGTTGATTGTCGGCGCCGACGACACCGACGACAGCACCATCCTCCACAGCGCCCAGGCCTTGTACGGCAATTTCCGTTTGCGCCGGGTCTACTATTCGGCCTTCAGCCCGATCCCCGACAGCCCGAAAAGCGTGCCGCTGGCCGCGCCGCCGCTGATGCGTGAGCACCGTTTGTATCAGGCCGATTTTCTCTTGCGCAGTTATGGCTACAGCGCCGATGAGTTGCTCAAGGGCCCGGGCAATCTGGCGCTGGACATCGACCCGAAACTGGCCTGGGCGCTGCAGAATCGTGAAGTGTTCCCGCTGGATCTGAACCGTGCCGAAGCTTCCCTGATTGCGCGTATTCCCGGTATCGGCCTGCGCACCACCGAGCGTCTGGTCGAGCTGCGCCGCCAGCGGCGCATCCGTTACGAAGACGTTGCGCGCATGCGCTGTGTGCTGGCCAAGGCCAAGCCGTTCATCATCACCAGCGACTATCACCCGCAGCAGGCCGAGGTCACCAGCCATTTGCTCTATCAGCAACTGCGCGACCGGCCAACGCCGCAGCAGATGGGGCTGTGGGGATGATCAATCTCGATTGCGATGATCTGTTCGACACTTGGCGCCAGCAGGCGCGCTGGCTGCTGAGCCACGAAGTCGATCCGAGTCTGGTGAGTTGGGCTACGCAAGGCGTGGCTGATCTGTTTGCCAGTGATGAGCCGGTGCCTGAAGGGCAGGGGCCGTTTCAGGCACGTATTCCGCGAGCGCTGCTCGACACGCTGGAACAGGCCTCGCGCTATCGCGGCGATCAACGCTGGAGCCTGTTGTATGAAGTGTTGTGGCGCGTCAGCCATGGCGACCGCACGGCGATGATGGCCGGGGACAAACTCGGCAGCGAGTTGCAGCGACGGATCAAACAAGTCAATCGCGAAGCCCATCATCTGCATGCATTTGTGCGCTTCATCGAACGCCCGTTATCCAGCGCGGGTCCGCAATATGTGGCGTGGCATGAGCCGGCCCACGACATTCTGCACAGCGCCAGCGAGCACTTCATCGGGCGAATGGGCCTCCATCGCTGGTTGATCGCCACCCCGCGTGACGGGGTCTATTACGATGGCGAGCAACTGATCCATCAACGGCAATGCCCGGTGGAATGGCAGGAGTTGGCGCAGAATGTCGATGATCCTCATGGTGATCTGTGGCTGACTTATTACAGCCACATCTTTAATCCAGCGCGGTTGAACGAGAAGGTCATGCAGGGGCATTTGCCGGCGCGGTTCTGGAAGAATCTGCCGGAGGGGGAGTTGATTCCCGGGTTGATTACGCAGGCGCGGATGGGCAAGCAGCAGAATGGGCAGGCGAGTGGGATTGCTGATCGACTTGGTAAACGGATTGCCTTGAAGAGCGAAAAGCCTACCCTCACCCCAGCCCTCTCCCGGAGGGAGAGGGGGCCGACCGAGGTGTTCTCGCGTACTACATCGACCTGAACGATCAAGTCGAACTCAGGTTTTGAAAAGCACAAAAATCGGCTCCCTTTCCCCCTCGCCCCCTGGGGGAGAGGGCTGGGGTTGAGGGGGGAAAATCTCAAGCACGCCACAAATACTGCGCCAAACGCCATAAAAAAAGCCCCCACCAATCACTCGGTGGAGGGCTTTTCTATATCAGCAGCCGTCAGATCAAACCTTGACGATCCAGCCTGCTGGCGCTTCGATGTCGCCGGTCTGTACGCCAGTCAGCTCTTTGTAGAGCTTCTGGGTCACCGGGCCGACTTCGGTTTCACTGTGGAACACATGCAGATGGTCGTTGTAGCTGATCCCACCGATCGGGGTGATCACCGCAGCAGTACCGCAAGCGCCGGCTTCTTTGAAGTCCGACAGTTTGTCGATCAGTACGTCGCCTTCAACCACTTCCAGGCCCAGACGCGATTTCGCCAGTTCGATCAGCGACAGGCGGGTGATGCCTGGCAGAACGGACGGCGAGTTCGGGGTGATGAACTTGTTGTCGTGGGTGATCCCGAAGAAGTTGGCCGAGCCGACTTCTTCGATCTTGGTGTGGGTCATCGGGTCCAGGTAGATCGCGTCGGCAAAGTTGGCTTTCTTCGCTTTCGAGCCCGGCATCAGGCTGGCAGCGTAGTTGCCACCGACCTTGGCAGCGCCGGTCCCTTGTGGGGCGGCGCGGTCGTAGCTGGAGATCTGGAAGTTATGCGGGGTCAGGCCGCCCTTGAAGTAGGCGCCGACCGGGATGCAGAAGATCGAGAAGATGAACTCGGGTGCAGTGCGCACGCCGATGTTGTCACCGACACCGATCACGAACGGACGCAGGTACAGCGCGCCGCCAGTGCCGTATGGCGGGATGAAACGCTCGTTGGCACGAACCACTTCTTTACAGGCTTCGATGAACTGCTCGGTGTCGACCGTCGGCATCAGCAGACGCGCGCAGCTGCGCTGCATGCGCAGGGCATTCTGGTCGGGGCGGAACAGGTTGATCGATCCGTCCTTGCAACGATAGGCCTTCATTCCTTCGAAGCACTGCTGGCCATAGTGAAGGGCTGTCGAGCCTTCGCTGATGTGCAGCACGTTATCTTCGGTCAGGGTGCCTTTGTCCCACTCGCCATCGCGAAAGTACGACAGATAGCGTTTGTCGGTCTTGATGTAGTCAAAACCCAGCTTGTCCCAATTGATGCTTTCGTTACCCATGACACCCTCTATCACTGAACAACCGTCGAAACGGTTCAAGGCTTCTGACGTTTTTTGGATGGGCACAACAATACTTCATTCTTGAGCGGTTTCGCAGCCCGGACGATGGGGGGATAAGCAGATTTATTAGCCTGCTTATGAAAAATCGTCTTTCATCGCTGAAAAGATCGCAGCCTGCGGCAGCTCCTACGGAATCGGCGAACCTCTGTAGGAGCTGCCGAAGGCTGCGATCTTTTGATCTTCAAAGGTGCAACGCATGCCCCAAAGCACGCAACGCCGCTTCCTGCACCGCTTCACCCAGGGTCGGATGCGCATGAATGGTGCCGCCGATGTCTTCCAGCCGCGCGCCCATTTCCAGGCTTTGCGCAAACGCCGTCGACAATTCGGAAACCCCGACGCCCACAGCCTGCCAGCCAACAATCACATGGTTATCGCGACGAGCGACCACACGCACGAAGCCGCTTTTCGACTCCAGCGTCATCGCCCGGCCATTGGCGGCGAACGGGAAACTGGAAACAATGCAGTCCAGACCTGCAGCCTTGGCCTCGTCCGGGGGTTTGCCGACCACCACCAGTTCCGGGTCGGTGAAGCACACAGCAGCAATCGCTGTCGGGTTGAACTCGCGGGTCTTGCCGCTGATCAACTCGGCAACCATTTCGCCTTGAGCCATGGCGCGGTGGGCCAGCATCGGTTCGCCGCTCAAATCGCCAATCGCGTAAACGTTGCGCATGCTGGTCTGGCAGCGGCTGTCGATCTTGATCGCCGAGCCATTCATGTCCAGATTCAGCGCTTCGAGGTTCCAGCCCTGGGTATTCGGTTTGCGACCAACGGCTACCAGCACCTGATCGGTTTCCAGATTCAGGGTTTCGCCTTCTGGATCGCGCACCTGCAAAGTACCGTCGAATCCCAGCACGCTGTGGTTGAGGTACAGCTTCACGCCCAGTTGCTTCAGCGCGTCATGCACCGGTTGCGTCAGTTCAGCGTCGTAGGCCGGCAGGATGCGATCCTGCGCCTCGACCACACTGACTTCAGCGCCAAGCTTGCGATAAGCAATGCCCAGTTCCAGACCAATGTACCCACCGCCAACCACCACCAGACGTTTCGGCACGGATTTCGGCGCCAGTGCTTCGGTGGAAGAGATGATCGGCCCGCCAATCGGCAGGATCGGCAGATTGACGCTGGTCGAACCGGTGGCCAGCACCAAGTGCTCGCACTGGATGCGCGTGTCGCCAACGTCAACGGTTTTGCCGTCGATGACTTTGGCCCAGCCATTGATGACCTGAACCTTGTTCTTTTTCAGCAAAGCAGCGACGCCGGTGGTCAGGCGATCAACGATGCCGTCCTTCCACTCGACGCTTTTGCTGATGTCGAGGCTCGGCGCGGAAACGCTGATGCCCAACGCCGAATGCTGGCTGTGATGCCGGGTCTGGTGAAACTGCTCAGCCACATGGATCAGCGCTTTCGACGGGATGCAGCCAATGTTCAGGCAGGTGCCGCCGAGCGATTGGCCTTCGACCAGAATCGTCGAAATGCCCAGTTGCCCGGCGCGGATCGCCGTGACATAACCGCCGGGGCCGCCGCCGATGATCAACAGCGTAGTGTTCAGAGATTGCATGCGCGCCTTACTCCACAAACAAAGTGGCAGGTTGTTCGATCAAGCCACGAATGGCCTGGATGAAGAGCGCCGCGTCCATGCCGTCGACCACGCGGTGATCGAAGGAACTGGAGAGGTTCATCATCTTGCGGATCACCACCTGGCCTTTGACGACCATTGGCCGTTCGACGATTTTGTTCACACCGACGATCGCCACTTCCGGCAGGTTCAACACTGGCGTGCTGACGATGCCGCCCAGCGCACCGAGGCTGGTCAGGGTGATGGTCGAGCCGGACAATTCATCGCGGCTGGCCTTGCCGTTACGCGCGGCGTTGGCCAAACGCGAGATTTCCGTGGCGCTGTCCCACAGGCTGCGCGCCTCGGCGTGACGCACCACCGGCACCATCAGGCCGACGTCGCTTTGCGTGGCGACGCCGACATGCACCGCACCGAGGCGGGTGATGACCTGCGCTTCATCGTCGTAACGGGCGTTCATTTGCGGGAAGTCGCGCAGGGCGACGACCAGCGCACGGACGAGGAACGGCAGCAAGGTCAACTTGCCACGGCTGGCGCCGTGTTTTTCATTCAAATGCGCGCGCAGTTCTTCGATGGCAGTGACGTCGATTTCTTCGACATAGCTGAAGTGTGCGGCACGCTGCGTGGCGTCCTGCATACGCTGGGCGATCTTTCGGCGCATGCCAATGACTTGAATCTGTTCTTCGTCGTTGCGCTGGGCGTAAGCGGCGGCAACCGGCGCCGCGGCATTCGACTGACCTTGCGCGAGATAAGCCTCAAGGTCTTCGTGCAACACACGACCGGCCGGGCCGGAACCGCGCACCAGACGCAATTGAATGCCCAAATCCAATGCATGTTTGCGTACGGCCGGCGAGGCCAGCGGACGCTCATCCGCTTCGCGGGCAACCATCGGGCCTTGGCAAACCGCAGCCGGACGCGGTGCGGCTGGAGCAGGTTTGCTCTCAACAACGGTTTCAACTTTCGGCGCAACCGGTGCTTCTTTAACAGGCGCAGGTGCGGCGGACTCTTTCAAGTTACCGGCACCTTCAACCTCAATGCTGATCAGCACGCTGCCAACCGCCATCACTTCACCCGGCTGACCACCAAGCGCAATCACCTTGCCATGCACGGGCGAGGGAATATCGACCATCGCCTTGTCGGTCATCACATCCGCCAGCACCTGATCTTCAACCACCAGATCGCCAACCTTGACGTGCCACTGCGACAGTTCTACTTCTGCGATGCCTTCGCCGATGTCCGGCATCTTGATAACGTGCGTGCCCATTCAGACCTCCATGACCCGTTTCAACGCCGCACCCACTCGGGACGGCCCTGGGAAATACGCCCACTCCTGCGCGTGCGGGTAGGGGGTGTCCCAACCGGTGACGCGTTCGATCGGCGCTTCCAGGTGATGGAAGCAATGCTCTTGCACCAGCGACACCAGTTCGGCGCCGAAACCGCAGGTGCGGGTGGCTTCGTGAACAACCACGCAGCGGCCGGTTTTCTTCACCGACTTGACGATGGTTTCCAGGTCCAGCGGCCACAGGCTGCGCAGGTCGATGACTTCGGCGTCAACGCCGGACTCTTCGGCCGCGACTTGCGAGACATAAACGGTGGTGCCGTAAGTCAGCACGGTCACGTCCTTGCCCGGACGCGTGATCGCAGCAACGTCCAGCGGCACGGTGTAGTAACCGTCCGGGACCTGGGCTTGCGGGTGTTTCGACCACGGCGTTACCGGGCGGTCGTGGTGGCCGTCGAACGGGCCGTTGTACAGGCGTTTCGGCTCAAGAAAGATCACTGGGTCATCGTTTTCGATGGAGGCGATCAGCAAGCCTTTGGCGTCATACGGGTTGGACGGCATCACGGTGCGCAAGCCGCACACCTGGGTGAACATTGCCTCGATGCTCTGGCTGTGGGTCTGGCCACCGTAGATACCGCCGCCGCAAGGCATGCGCAGGGTCATTGGAGCGGTGAACTCGCCGGCCGAGCGATAACGCAGGCGCGCAGCTTCCGAAATAATCTGGTCGGAGGCGGGGTAGACGTAGTCGGCGAACTGAATCTCGGCGACCGGACGCAAACCGTAAGCGCCCATGCCGACGGCCACGCCGACGATGCCGCTTTCCGAGATAGGTGCGTCGAATACCCGCGAGGTGCCGTACTTGGTCTGCAGTCCTTCGGTGCAACGGAACACGCCGCCGAAGTAGCCAACGTCCTGACCGAACACGACGACGTTGTCATCACGCTCAAGCATCACATCCATGGCCGAGCGCAGGGCCTGGATCATGGTCATGGTGGTCGTGGTCATGGCGGTTTCCAACTGGATATTGTTGTTGTGATCGTTCATGTCAGATCCCCAACTGCTGACGCTGGCGCTTCAAGTGCTCCGGCATCTCTTTGTAGACGTCTTCGAACATGGTCGCGGCGCTTGGAATCTGGCCGCCGGCGAGGGTGCCGTACTGTTCGGCCTGTTTTTGCGCGGCAATCACTTCGGCTTCAAGCTCGGCGCTGACGGCAGCGTGCTCTTCGTCCGACCAGTGGCCGACCTTGATCAGGTGCTGTTTGAGACGGGCAATCGGGTCGCCGAGCGGGAAGTGGCTCCAGTCATCGGCAGGACGGTATTTCGACGGATCGTCGGAGGTCGAGTGCGGGCCGGCGCGGTAGGTGACCCATTCGATCATGGTCGGGCCAAGGTTGCGGCGGGCGCGTTCGGCAGCCCAGGCAGAAGCGGCGTAGACCGCGTAGAAGTCGTTGCCATCCACGCGTAGCGAGGCGATGCCGCAACCAACACCGCGTCCGGCGAAGGTGGTGGCTTCACCACCGGCGATGGCCTGGAAGGTCGAAATCGCCCATTGGTTGTTGACCACATTGAGGATCACCGGCGCGCGATAAACGTGGGCGAAGGTGAGGGCGGTGTGGAAGTCCGATTCGGCGGTGGCGCCGTCACCGATCCACGCCGAGGCGATTTTGGTGTCGCCCTTGATCGCCGAGGCCATGCCCCAGCCCACGCCCTGAATGAACTGGGTGGCGAGGTTGCCGGAAATGGTGAAGAATCCGGCGTCCTTGACCGAGTACATGATCGGTAACTGGCGGCCTTTGAGCGGATCGCGCTCGTTGGACAGCAGTTGGCAGATCAGGTCGACCAGTGGCACTTCGCGGGCCATCAGGATGCTTTGCTGGCGGTAGGTCGGAAAGCACATGTCGTCGATGTTCAAGGCCAGCGCCTGAGCACTGCCGATGGCTTCTTCGCCGAGGCTTTGCATGTAGAACGACATTTTTTTCTGACGCTGGGCGACCACCATGCGGTTGTCGTAGATGCGCGTCTTGAGCATGGCGCGCATGCCTTTACGCAGGATCTCGACTGGTACGTTTTCAGCCCAAGGGCCGAGGGCGTTGCCCTGATCGTCGAGCACACGAATCAGCCCACGCGCCAGGTCGGCGGTGTCGGCGGGTTCGACGTCGATGGAAGGTTTGCGCACCGTACCGGCATCGGTCAGATGCAGGTAGGAAAAATCGGTTTTGCAGCCTGGACGGCCCGAGGGTTCAGGGACGTGCAGGCGCAGCGGTTCATACGCTTGGGTCATGGCTTCTACGCTCGATCTTGTGAATTTCTTGTAGTGAGCTGGCAGTCATTCTTCGGTAGAAGAAATCTTGTCCTACAACAATCATAGGCCCGGGCAAGAAGAATATTTATCTCTGTTTCATTGCGCTGGAGATCATTTGCAGATAGAAATTCTGCATAAACAAAAAAAACAGGTGGTTTTGTCTCATGCGCAAACTGGACCGTACCGACATCGGCATTCTCAACAGCCTTCAGGAGAACGCGCGCATCACCAACGCCGACCTCGCGCGCTCGGTAAACCTGTCGCCGACGCCGTGCTTCAATCGGGTCAAGGCAATGGAAGAATTGGGCCTGATCCGCGAGCAGGTCACGCTGCTGGATGCTGATCTGCTGGGATTGCACGTGAACGTGTTCATTCACGTCAGCCTGGAGAAACAGGTCGAGGAAGCGCTGCAGCATTTCGAGGAAGCCATCTCCGATCGCCCGGAGGTGATGGAGTGCTACCTGATGGCCGGAGACCCGGATTACCTTATCCGGGTCCTGGTGCCGACCATTCAGTCGCTCGAACGCTTCATGATGGACTTCCTGACCAAAGTTCCGGGTGTGGCGAACATTCGGTCAAGCTTCGCGCTCAAGCAGGTGCGCTACAAGACCGCGCTGCCGTTGCCGATCAATGGTTTGATTCTGGGGGCGTGATCGCGGTGCCAGCACTACTGAAGTCATACCGATAATCAAGTGCCGCAGTGTCGAGGGCCTGGCTAATCTTCCAGGTCTGTTGCCAAGGGGCAGGTTCGATGTCCGGATGAAAGATCATTGTGGCCTCGAGCATGCCGTTGGGTGCGTTTTCGGCAAATGATATGACTTCTTCGGCAGGGTGCTGGCGCTTCCACCTTTCCCACAGATAATCGAGATGACAGTGGTGGAGGAAGAATATCGGGTCGTTTGGTGACGCGGCCGTGCCCATGTTGCCGCCGACCCACGAATGCACGTTGTTGTGCATCCGCTCCATCTGGTTTTCCCAACCTTCGGGTTCGGACCAGTAGGGTGTGCGGTTCATGACTGACTCGATTTCCTGCACGGTGGGCAGTGGCGAACCCGCTGCGCCGAAATTGCGCCTCAGCGCCGCAATCCCTTCGTCACCATCCCAGACCTTGATGCCAAAGACCTGCCCCTCGAAAGCAAATGGCCCGATGGTTACGCGCTGTTCAAACCGCGCATCGCCATCCCTGCCCATGAAATCATCGACGAATGGGTTGTCCGCGCCGCTCATGCTCCAGTTCCAGTACGGTAGGGTAATGCCGGGGTCGTTGGCTGCGGCTTGCAGTTCCCGCTCGAATTGGCGAATCAGGATGCGGTGCCAGGGGAAAAACAGCGGATTGCGATGGGGGTTGGGGAAAATCGGATTGCCCTGTCCCATGGAGTTCTTGTGAATCTGTACAAAGTCATCGTAGCGATACTGCTGACCAGGTCGCAGGATACTGGGGGTTTGATTTTTCAGGATCAGGATGGCCCTGATGAACGCGTTTTTCTGTGCCACGGTCATGTCACGGTGATTACGACGAATATCCATATTGCGAAAACTCCATTGAATGTTTGCCCAATGGAGTCTGCTCGCTTACGGGATTTTCACCAGTTCATCACCCTCGACAGCGTTCGTAGGAAAAATAATCCGGCAACGGCCCTAGCGGTTTTTTCCTATAGCGAATTGAGCGGAATCTTCAGGTAAACCACACCGTTGTCCTCCGCCGCTGGCAGATTCCCCGCTCGCACATTTACCTGAATCGCCGGCAGCAACAGCGTCGGCATGCCCAGCCCGGCATCGCGCTTGGTGCGCATGTCGACGAACGCTGCCTGATCAATCCCGTCATGCACATGAATATTGTGTTTGCGTTGTTCGCCGACCGTGGTCTGGCACTGTGAGGCGCGACCTTCGGGCGGATAATCGTGGCAAACGTAGAGTTTCACACTGGCCGGGAAGGCCAGCAGCTTTTGGATCGAATTGAACAACTGATGGGCGTTGCCGCCGGGAAAGTCGCAGCGCGCCGTGCCGACATCGGGCATGAACAATGTGTCGCCGACCAGAATCTGCTCGCCATCGATCAGATAAGCCACGTCCGCCGGGGTGTGGCCGGGGACGTGCAGGGCCGTGGCCTTGAGGTTGCCGATGCGAAATGACTCGTTCGGCGCAAGCAGATGATCGAACTGTGAGCCGTCGACGCAAAACTCCGGCTCCAGATTGAACAGTGCCTTGAACACGTTCTGCACTTTGCTGATCGATTCACCGATGGCGATTTTGCCACCCAGTTCCCGGCGCAGGTAAGGCGCGGCGGACAGGTGATCGGCGTGGGCATGGGTTTCCAGCAGCCACTGCACCTGCAAATTGTGGGCGCGAACGAAGGCGATGATTTTGTCGGCCTGGGCGGTGCAGGTGCGTCCGGCAGCGCCGTCGTAATCGAGCACCGGATCAACGATCGCACACTGCCCGCCATCCACTTCATAGACCACATAGCTGTAGGTCGAAGAGGCGGGGTCGAGGAAAGCTTCAATCTGCGCGGGCATGGACACCAACCTGAACAAGGGAAATGGGTTGCAACACTTTATCTAAAAACATAATGTTCGCAGCTTAAGTGACCTTGAAGGCATCGTGCAAATGCAATCCAGTCTGACCGAATGTGAAGTCGCCCAGCTGCGCGCCTCGGCCTCCAAGGCCTGTGCGCTGCTCAAGGCCATGGCCAATGAGGATCGCCTGCTGATCCTGTGTCAACTGACCCAAGGCGAACGCAATGTCGGCGAACTGGAAAAAATGACCGGTGTGCGCCAGCCGACGCTGTCCCAGCAATTGGGCATCCTGCGCGATGAAGGGCTGGTCGCGACCCGTCGTGAAGGCAAGTACATTTTCTACGGCCTCGCCAGTCCGGAGGTCATCCAGGTGATGAAAACCCTCTCCGGGTTGTATTGCGGAGCCGTGCTGAAAAGTCTGGGTCATCAATAAATGCCAGCCAACACGCTATCCCATGTAGGAGTGAGCCTGCTCGCGATAGCGGTGGGTCAGCCAACATCCTTATTGACTGACACACCGCTATCGCGAGCAGGCTCACTCCTACAATGGATTTGTGTGAAGGCTGAGAAATCCTTGCGTGCAGCAAAAGGAACAAGCAATGAACGATCAACACTGGGGCCCATCCATCAGTGCGGACATCGTGGTCATCGGCGGCGGTACGGCCGGTATCGGTTTTGTCGCCAGCCTGCTCAAGCGTGATCCGGCGCTGAAAGTTACCGTGATCGAACCCAGCGCCCAGCATTACTACCAACCGGCGTGGACGCTGGTCGGCGGTGGTGCCTTTGATGTGAAAGACACGGCCCGGGCCATGAACAAGGTCATGCCAAAGCAAGCGAACTGGCTGCAAGCGGCGGTCACCGCAATCGACCCCGACAAACGCCAACTCACCCTCAACGATCAACGCTCGGTCAGCTATCAAAACCTGATTGTCTGCCCCGGCCTGCGTCTGGCCTGGGAGAAGATCGAAGGCTTGCAGGAAAGCCTTGGCCAGCACGGTGTCACCTCCAACTACAGCTACCAGCACGCGCAATACACCTGGGATCAGGTGCAGAAACTGCGCAGCGGCAAAGCGCTGTTCACTCAACCGGCGATGCCGATCAAATGCGCCGGCGCGCCGCAAAAGGCGCTGTACCTGTCCTGCGATCACTGGCGTAAAAACGGTGCGCTGAATAATATCAATGTCGAATTCAACTTGGCCGGCGCCGCGCTGTTCGGTGTGGCGACGTTCGTCCCGCCGTTGATGAAGTACATCGAAAAATACAACGCGCAGCTGGCGTTCAACTCGAATCTGGTCAAGGTCGACGGCCCGGCGAAAACCGCGTGGTTCGAGATCAAGGACGCTGAAGGCAACGTCACCCGTGAGGCGAAAACCTTCGATCTGCTCCACGTCGTGCCGCCGCAGATCTCGCCGGACTTCATCGCCCAAAGTCCTCTCTCCGATGCCGCCGGCTGGTGCGAGGTCAACCCGCACAGCCTGCAACATCCGCGCTTTCCCGAGGTGTTCGGACTCGGTGATATCTGTGGCACCAGTAACGCGAAAACCGCCGCAGCGGTGCGCAAGCAAGTCGTGGTGGTGGCGGAAAACCTGCTGGCCCTACGCAAGCAACAACCGCTGCCGCTGAAGTACGACGGCTATGGTTCCTGCCCGCTAACGGTGGAGAAGGGCAAGGTGATCCTTGCCGAGTTCGGATACGCCGGCAAGTTGCTGCCGACCTTTCCACTGGACCCGACGGTGGCGCGGCGTTCGGCATGGTTTCTCAAGGCGACGCTGCTGCCGTGGTTCTACTGGAACGGCATGCTCAAGGGCCGCGAGTGGCTGACACGTGTGTCCAAGGTCGACTGAGAAAACCCTATGTTGCTGGCAAGTCTGTTTGGCGTGGTGATGGGGTTGGTCCTCGGTTTGACCGGGGCCGGCGGTGGCATTCTGGCGGTGCCGGCGCTGGTGCTCGGGCTTGGCTGGACGATGACGCAGGCAGCGCCGGTGGCGTTGTTTGCGGTCGGCAGTGCGGCGGCGGTCGGTGCCATCGACGGTTTGCGTCATGGCCTGGTGCGCTATCGCGCGGCGCTGTTGATTGCGGCGTTGGGCGCAGTGTTTTCGCCGTTGGGCATTTACTTCGCGCACCAGTTGTCGGAGAAAATCCTGATGGTCCTGTTCAGCCTGCTGATGGTCATGGTGGCCTGGCGCATGTTGCGCCGTGAGCGTCAGCAGGAGGGGCCGAGCGATCACGGGCATGCCAGTTGGGGCCAGAAGAATTGCATGCTCAATGAACAAACCGGGCGGTTTGACTGGACCGCCAAGTGCACCGCAACCCTGGCTGCTTTGGGCGCGATTACCGGGGTGGTCTCCGGATTGCTCGGTGTGGGTGGCGGTTTTCTGATCGTGCCGGCGTTCAAGCAACTGACCGACGTGCAGATGCGCGGGATTGTCGCGACGTCGTTGATGGTGATCAGTCTGATCTCGGCGATCGGGGTGGTCGGCTCGTTTCATGCCGGTGTGCGGATTGACGGGCAGGGCGCGGCGTTTATCGTCGCCAGCATTGTCGGCATGATCATCGGGCGCAAGCTCTGTGCGCGGGTGCCGGCGCGGGCGTTGCAGGCGGGGTTTGCCAGTGTGTGTCTCGTGGTGGCGGGGTATATGTTGTTGCGGGCGTGAGGTTCAAAAGAAATCGCAGCCCATCAAGGGCTGCGATCTTTTTATCGGCTTACAACACCAGATGCGGCAACCACAGCGACAGTGCCGGCACGTAAGTCACCAACATCAACACCAGGAACAGCACCGCGTAAAACGGCAGCAGCGCCTTCACGGTGCTCTCGATACTGACCTTGCCCACCGCCGAACCGACAAACAACACCGCACCCACCGGCGGCGTTATCAATCCGATCCCAAGGTTCACCAGCATGATCATGCCGAACTGCACCGGGTCAACACCAATGCCGAGAATCACCGGCATCAGGATCGGCGTCAGAATCAGGATCAGCGGCGCCATGTCCATCACCGTGCCGAGCAACAGCAGCATGACGTTGATGCACATCAGGATCACGTAGCGGTTGTCCGACAGGGTCAGAAACGCCGTGGTGATCTTCGCCGGAATTTGCATCAGGGTCATGATGTAACCGAAGCTCGCCGCGAAACCGATCAGGATCATCACGATCGAAATCGTCCGCACCGTACGGTGCATCAGTTTCGGCAGTTCGCTCCACTTGTAGTCGCGGTAGATGAACATGGTGACGAAGAATGACCAGAGCACGGCGATGGCCGCCGATTCGGTCGCGGTGAAGATGCCGGACAGGATGCCGCCGAGGATGATCACCATCGCCATCATGCCCCAGAGGGCTTCGCCGACGATTTTCAACGCCTGGCGCATCGGGATCACTTCACCCTTGGGGTAGTTGCGTTTTTTCGCGAAGATCAGGCACAGCACCATCAGGCAGGCGCTCATCAGCAAGCCCGGAACGATGCCCGCCATGAACAGTGAGGCAATCGAAACCGTGCCACCGGCGGCCAGGGAGTAAAGCACCGAGTTATGGCTTGGCGGGGTCAGCAGGGCTTGCACCGAACCGCTGACGGTCACGGCGGTGGAGAAATCCCGTGGATAGCCCTTGCGTTCCATTTCCGGGATCAGCACCGAACCCACCGACGCGGTGTCCGCCACCGACGAACCGGAGATCGCGCCGAAGAACGTCGACGCGACAATGTTGACCAGTGACAGACCACCGCGGACAAAACCCACCAGCACCCCGGCACACGCCACCAATCGACGCGACATGCCACCCTCGGCCATGATCGCACCGGCCAGCACGAAGAACGGAATGGCCAGCAGCGAGAATTTGTTCACCCCCGAGGCGACCTGAATCATCACCGCCTGGAACGGAATGTCGATCCACCACGCACCGATCAGCGCGGCGGCGCCCAGCGCGTAGGCGACTGGCATACCGATCAGGATCAATACGATAAAACTGCCCAGCAGTATCAGAGCGTCCATTAAGCGGCACCTTCACTTTCTTCAACCAGGTCGAACTGCACGACCCGCCGTTTGCTCTGGTCACCGAGCAAGAGTTTTTCCAGCACGAAAATCAGCGTCAGCAGGCCGCCCACGGGAATCGGCAAGTAGGTCACGCCAACCCGCAGATCGGGCAGGGCCGCCATGAACTGATTCCAGGTGGACATGCACAGCTTGGCGCCCCAGATCGTCATGAAGATGCAGATCGCCGCCATGAGCAGTTGGGAAAAAATCGCCGCCGCGCTTCTCAACTGCGGCGGCATGCGGTCGGTGAGCATGGCCACAGCCATGTGTGCGCCGGCGCGGTAACTGGCGGCGGCGCCGATAAAGGTAAACACCATCATCAGCAGGATCGCCGTGGGCTCGGGCCAGCTCGAACCGGTGCCCAGGACGTAGCGGGCGAACACGCCCCAGGGAATCATCAGGGAAATCGCCAGGACGGAAAGGCCGGCGACCCAGATGCACGTCATGTAGATCTTGTCGTTGATACGCAGCAGTAGATTCTTCATCGGGTTCCACCGTAACCGGGCGCGCCGCAGTCATCGGGCGCACCGGGCCTTGTTCATGAGGACGGAGCGGGAGGCGTTACTGAACGGCTTCGATTTTCTTGATCAGGTCGGCATACTTCGCGCCGTACTTTTCCCGTACCGGGGCGGTGGCGTCGTAGAAGGGCTTCTTGTCGACCTCGATGAACTCGACGCCGGCGGCCTTGAGTTTTTCTTCACTGGCAGCGGACTTCTTGTCCCACAGCACGCGCTCTTCGGCCTGGGCAGCCTTGGCGGCTGTCTTGACCAGCGCCTGTTGATCCGGCGTCAGTTTTTCCCAGGTGATTTTCGACATCACGATCGGCTCTGGCAGGATCAGGTGACCCGTGAGGCTGTAGTACTTCGCATTCTGGAAGTGGTTGTGTTCGAGCAGGGTCGGCGGGTTGTTTTCCGCGCCGTCGATCACGCCGGTCTGCAGGGCGCTGAAAATTTCACCGGTGTCCATCGCGATGCCGTTGCCGCCCATGGCGTTCATCATGTCGATGAACATCGGGTTGCCTTGCACGCGGATTTTCATACCCTTGAGGTCTTCGAGCTTGCGCACCGGTTTCTTGGTGTAGACGTTGCGCGTGCCGCCGTCCATCCAGGCCAGGGCCACCAGGCCGAATTCGGAATTGGTGATTTTGTCGAGGATTTCGTCGCCCACTGCGCCGTCGATGACGTTACGCATGTGTTGATGATCGCGGAAGATGAACGGCATGTTGAACACGTTCACGTCTGGAACGACAGGGCCGACGATGCCCAGGCTGACGCGAGACAGCTGTACGGCGCCGACTTGCATCTGCTCGATGACTTCCTTTTCGGAGCCCAGCACACCGCCGGGAAAGTATTGGAAGGTCAGCTCGCCGTTGGTCTCCTTGGTCAGGGTCTTGCCCATGTTTTCTTCGGCCACCACGGTTGGATAACCGGCGGGATGAATGTCAGCGAATTTGAGTTGCAGTGCCTGAGCGGCGCCAGTGAAGGTAAACATCAGCGGGAGTGCAGCGGCCAGCAAGGTGCGTTTGAAGTTCATGGGGGTGAGTCTCCAGTCTTGTTATTTTTGTGTTCAAGGCGCAGCGGTGCAGCAGAGGGGGGTGTTACAGCAAATCGTTGAACAGCGGCTCCGGCAGGCCTTTGACGTTGAGGTTCAGGGCGAACACGCCGCCTGCGAGAGATTGCGGGTCGTGATCGTCGCCGGGACGAATCGAGGTCACGAACAGGGTGTCCATCCGGCTGCCGCCGAAGGCGCACATGGTCGGTTTTTTCACCGGGACTGCCAGCGAGAAGTCGAGTCGGCCGTCCGGTGCGAAACGGTGAATGAGGCCGGCGTCATTGGCGCAGATCCAGTAGAAACCTTCGGCGTCCACGGCGGCGCCATCGGGGCGACCGGGGAAGTGGTTCATGTCGACGAAAACCCGGCGATTCGATGGTGTGCCGGTGTCAGTGTCGTAATCGAACGCCCAGATCAACTGCACATCGGGGTGCGAATCGGACAGGTACATGGTTTTGCCGTCGGGGCTGAAACCGAGGCCGTTGGGCACGATGAAACCGTCGAGCTGCGCTTCGATCACGTCAGACTGCCCGGCGCCGTAACGATAGAGCCGGCCCTCGGGCGCATTCAGGCCCATGTTCAACACCATGCTGCCGGCCCAGAAGCGGCCCTGACGGTCGCAGCGGCCATCGTTGAGGCGCATGTCTTCGCGGCTGTGTGCGACGCTGGCGAGCCGCTCACTGTCGAGGCTGCCGTCGCTGTGCGGGTGCAGATGAAAGAAGCCGCTTTCCATTCCGGCCACCCAGCCGCCACGGTGGTGGCGGGCGATGCAGGCGAGCATTTCCGGGGTTTTCCAGGCATGCACATGGCCCGTGTCAGCGCTCCAGCGTTGCAGGCCGCCGTTGGGAATATCGACCCAGTACAGCGCGTTTTCCTCTGCCACCCAGACCGGGCTTTCGCCCACGGCGTTGCGGGCATCGACGATCAATTCGGCTTGCATACTCATTCCTTTGCGTCGTTGTCAGGGAGATCAGTCGCCGAACGGTCCGGCCGCGACAAACGCGCCGCCCTGATAGATCCGCGCCGGGTCATAGGCGGCCGGCATCGGTTGTGCCTCGACTTTTTCGCGGAACACTTCGGAGCTGTCCTTCGCTTCGAACCCGAGGTGGCTGGCGAAGCGGTTGTCCCACCAGACGTCCTTGTTGGCGGACATGCCATAAACCACGGTGTGGCCGACGTTTGGCGTATACAGCGCGCGTTCGAGCAATTGCGTGAGGTCGTCGAAGCTCAGCCAGGT
Organism: Pseudomonas sp. R84; assembly: GCF_009834515.1. NCBI lineage: Bacteria > Pseudomonadati > Pseudomonadota > Gammaproteobacteria > Pseudomonadales > Pseudomonadaceae > Pseudomonas > Pseudomonas sp. R84. The sequence continues at coordinate 4,024,668 of NZ_CP019426.1, read as the reverse complement.
GTGCATCATTCGGCGGTTCTGCGGCTCGGGAAACGAGGAGCCGATGCGGATGCTGACGGTCTCGATGCCGTAGCGATCGAAGTAGAAACTGGCCATGTCTTCGCCGTAGGACTTGGACAAGCCGTAGTAACCATCGGGGCGCCGTGCGGAGCTGGCGTCGAGCGATTCGTCCTGTTTGTAGAAGCCGATGACATGGTTGGAGCTGGCGAAGATCACCCGCTTCACGCCATGCCGGCGCGCAGCTTCATAGATGTGAAACACACCGCTGATGTTGGCGCCGAGGATTTCTTCGAACGGCCGCTCCACGGAGACACCGCCGAAATGCAGGATCGCGTCGACGCCCTCGACCAGTTGGTGTACGGCGTGTTTGTCGGCGAGGTCGCAGACCACGATTTCTTCGCGATCATCGACGGCTGGGGCGAGGGCGGCGATGTCCGACAGGCGCAGGACATTGGCGTAAGGGCGCATACGTTCGCGCAGGACTTTGCCCAGGCCACCGGCAGCGCCGGTCAGCAGCAGGCGATTGAATGGAGCGCGGGGAGTAGAGGTAGACGTCATGGCAATCCCTGGACACATTGTTATTAGGTTTGTTGTAGGTTGTCGTATGACTGCGCTGAAGTATCGGTAGGGTTTCCGGAACTTGTCAACGCGACTTTTGGCGTAGATGACGGAAGGTGAAACAGTTTTTTCCTCCGGGCGATCTCGCCTTGCAATGCAATCCCCTGTAGGAGTGAGCCTGCTCGCGATTGCGGTGTATCAGTCGAAGAGGATGTCGTCTGACACATCGCTATCGCGAGCAGGCTCACTCCTACAGGGGGCGTACTTGCCGACGAATTACAACAACGAAATCGGATAACTGATAAAGATCCGGTTCTCGTCAAACTCGTTGGTGCTGAAGTCCCGGCGAATCGTCGCGTTGCGCCATTTCACGTTGAGATTTTTCAGCGGGCCGCTCTGCACGGTGTAGGCCAGTTCCGACTCGCGGCCCCATTCCTTGCCGTCATTGGTGGTGGCGGTGTGCACGTTGTCGCCGCTGATGTAGCGGTTCATCAGGGTCAGGCCCGGAACACCGAGGGCGACGAAGTTGTAGTCGTGGCGCAACTGCCAGGAACGTTCCTTGGCGTTGTCATAACTGGCGTTGTAGCTGTCGTTGGCGAGGGTGCCGCCGCTGGTGCCGTTGACCCGCATCCAGGCGTCGTCGCCGCTGAGTTTTTGCAGGCCAACGTAGAAGGTGTTGCCGCCATATTTGGCCGAGAGCATGGCGAACGCGGTCTTGTTGTCGAGTTCGCCGGCCTGGGCGCTGCCATCTTCCTTGCCGGTGAAGAAACCGAGGTTGGCGCCCAGCGTCCAGTCGCCCAACGGCTGGCTGTGGCTGAGATTGAAATACTGCTGCTGGTAGATGTCCGTGAGTTCGGCGTACCAAACGCCGACCAGGGTGCGTTTGTCGTTGAAGGTGTATTCGCCACCGCCGAAGTTGAAGCGGTCGGAAGTGAACGCGCCACGGCCGTTCATTGACATGTCTTCCATGCTCGCGTCGTTGCGCGGGCTGTTGCCACGGAACTGGCCGCCGTAGACGGTCAGGCCATTGATCTCGGTGGAAGTGATCTGGCCGCCACGAAAAGTTTGCGGGAGGGAGCGGCCATCGTCGGAGCGCAGGATCGGCAGCACCGGCATCCATTCGCCGACCTTCAGTTCGGTCTTCGAGACCTTGGCTTTCAGCGCTACGCCGAGGCGCCCGAAGTTGTCGGCCGGACGCCCGTCATCGTGGATCGGCAACAGTTGCGTGCCGCCCGTGCCTTTGCCGCCATCGAGCTTCTGCGAATACATCCCCAGCAGATCAAGGCCGAAACCGACGGTGCCCTGAGTGAAGCCGGATTTGGCATCAAGGATGAAGTTCTGCGTCCACTCCTCAGCCTTGCCCTGCGGGTTGGCCGGGTTGACGAAGTTGCGGTTGAAGTAGGCGTTGCGCAGGTTCAGCGTGGCTTTGCTGTCGTCGAGAAAACCTTCGGCTTCGGCGCTCATCGGTATGGCGAGGGCGAGGCTGCTGCAGCCGATCAGACTTAAAGCGGTACGCGGGCGGGTGACGGAAAGACGGGAAGGGCGGACGGAACTGCAGACGAGTGTGCTCACTGTGACGCTCCCTGTTTCGTTTGTTGTTTTTATTATTTGTTATACGTCGTCGTACAACATGGGTGCGGATATTTCCTAGGTTTCCCGGGAATGTCAACAGCAAGTTGTGCGATGACTTCGGTCATCACACAGAACCCTTGTAGGAGTGAGCCTGCTCGCGATAGCGGTGTATCAGTCGACATTTCCATCATTGATACAACGCGATCGCGAGCAGGCTCACTCCTACAAGGGATCTGTGTTGTCCATGGGATGTGTGTTGCAGGTGAATTTGCGGCAAACTTCACCCACCTTCCGCACAAGGCTTTTCCATGGATCAATACGCCCCGCGCAACTGGCAGCCCCACGAAAAGCCCAGTCTGCCCGGTTCCCCCTCGACGCCGTTGCACTCCAATCCCAAGCGTCTGGCCTATGCGCTGGTCGGTTTGCTGGTGGCGGTGACCGGTGGCTTGGGCAACTCGCTGGTGGTTGCCAACTTGCCTTATCTGCAAGGTGCACTCGGCGCGACCACGGCGGAAATGGCCTGGTTACCGGCGGCGTACGTGATGACCAACGTGTCGATGAACCTGCTGCTGGTGAAGTTTCGCCAGCAGTTTGGTTTGCGCGCGTTCACCGAAGTGTTTCTGGTGCTGTACGCGCTGGTGACCTTCGGCCATCTGTTCGTCAACGATCTGAATTCGGCGGTGGCGGTGCGGGCGGCCCACGGCATGGTCGGCGCGGCGCTGAGTTCGCTGGGCCTGTATTACATGGTTCAGGCGTTCCCGGCGAAGTGGCGGCTGAAGGCGCTGGTGCTCGGCCTCGGCACGTCACAACTGGCGTTGCCATTGGCGCGATTATTTTCCGAAGATTTGCTGCAGATCGCCGAATGGCGCGGCTTGTACCTGTTCGAACTGGGCATGGCGTTGCTGTCGCTAGGCTGCGTATTGCTGCTCAAATTACCGCCCGGCGACCGTTTCAAAACCTTCGAAATACTCGACTTTCTCACCTTCGCCATTCTCGCCACTGGCGTGGCGCTGCTGTGTGCGGTGTTGTCGCTGGGGCGGATTGACTGGTGGCTGGAGTCGGACTGGATTGGCGTCGCTCTGGCATCGTCCATCGCGCTGATTATTGCCGGTCTGGCCATCGAACATAACCGCAGCAACCCGCTGCTGATGACCCGTTGGCTGGGCAGCGGGACGATGATCCGGCTGGCGCTGGCGGTGACCCTGATTCGCATGGTCACCTCGGAGCAGTCCACCGGTGCGGTCGGTTTCATGCAGAACCTGAACATGGGCTACGAGCAGTTGCACAGCCTGTATGTGGTGATGCTGATCGGCAGCGTCGCGGGTTTGGTGACCAGCGCACTGACGATCGACCCCAAACACCTGCTGATGCCGTTGATTATCTCGCTGGGTCTGATGGCCACCGGGTCAGTGATGGACAGTTTTTCCAACAACCTGACGCGCCCGGAAAACCTCTACTTCAGTCAGTTCCTGCTGGCCTTCGGCAGCACGTTTTTCCTTGGCCCGACCATGGTCTTCGGCACCCGTAACGTGTTGACCAATCCGCGCAATCTGGTGAGCTTTTCGGTGCTGTTCGGGATCTGCAACAACCTCGGCGGCCTGCTCGGTGCGGCACTTCTGGGCACGTTTCAGATCGTCCGGGAAAAATTTCATTCCAGTCAAATCGTTGAGCACCTGACGCTGTCTGACCCTTTGGTGGCTGCGCGCGTGCAGAGCGGCGGCTCGGCGTACGGATCGCTGTTGGCCGACCCGAGTCTGCGCAACCTTGCGGGTATTCGCAGCTTGGCCAACGCCGCCACCCGTGAGGCCAACGTGCTGGCCTACAACGATGTGTTCATGCTGATCTCCGTGATTGCGGTGCTGACCATGATCTGGCTGTCCATTCGTGCGCTGTGGCTGATGAGCACCACCAAAGCCGTCGCCCCTGCGCCATCCACACCTTCGAGCGGTGCCACTTCTTCATGACCGAACCGACCACCACAACCACCAATGCCATTGCCGCCACGCCCGAAGGTGTGGCGCCACCGTCATCGCCGAACACCGAGCCACGCTCGCTGCGGGTGCGGATTATTTCCTCGCTGGGCTTCGCGGCGATTGCCATCGTTGGCGTGCTGATCGTGCTGTATGCCTGGCAATTGCCGCCGTTCAGCAGTGCGGTCGAGACCACCGAAAACGCTCTGATTCGTGGCCAGGTGACGATCATCGGCCCGCAGCTCGCCGGTTATGTCTATGAAGTGCCGGTGCAGGATTTCCAGTACGTGAAGGCTGGCGATTTGTTGGTGCGTCTGGACGATCGCATCTATCAGCAGCGCCTCGATCAGGCGCTGGCGCAACTGGCGGTGCAGAAGGCCGCGCTGGCCAACGTGGTGCAGCAACGCAACAGCGCCGAGGCCACAATCAAATTGCGTCAGGCCGTGCAGGCCGACAGCGAAGCGCAGTTGCGCAAAAGCGAGGCTGATCTGCGACGGAATCAGGAATTGGTGCGTGACGGTTCGGTGTCCAAGCGTGAGATGGATGTAGCGCTGGCGGCGAATGCGCAAAGCATTGCAGCGGTGGCCCAGGCCAAGGCCAATCTGGAAATCGCCCGCCAGGATCTGCAAACGGTAATCGTCAATCGCGGCTCGCTGGAAGCCGCAGTGGCCAGCGCCGAAGCAGCGGTGCAACTGGCGCGGATCGACTTGTCGAACACGCGCATCGTCGCCCCGCGTGACGGTCAGCTCGGGCAGATCGGCGTGCGCCTCGGCGCCTACGTCAATTCCGGGGCGCAGTTGATGGCGTTGGTGCCGAACCAGAAATGGGTGATCGCCAACATGAAGGAAACCCAGATGGACAACGTCCGCGTCGGGCAACCGGTGCGCTTCACCGTCGATGCGCTGAACCACCGCAAATTCACCGGGCATGTGCAGCATATTTCGCCGGGGACGGGCTCGGAATTTGCCCTGTTGCAGGCGGATAACGCCACCGGCAACTTCGTCAAAATTGCTCAGCGCGTGCCGGTGCGGATCACCATTGATGCGGATCAGCAGGAAGAGGAGCGGTTACGGCCGGGGATGTCAGTTGTCGTCAGCATCGACACCGCCGCTGGAGACACCCAACCTCACTGATCAACAGATAACCCTGTGGGAGCTGGCTTGCCAGCGATGACGTCGGCATATCCGAAATATCTGTTCCTGACACACCGCCATCGCTGGCAAGCCAGCTCCCACAGGGGGATCGTGTTTCAGGTTGTGATCATCGGCGGTAGCGTGCCGAGCAGGGATACGGCGGCTACGGCACCAATGCCGAGTAACCATTCCAGTATCACACTGCGCCTGAGCGCGCCCATCCGCTGTTCGCAATCATCAATGCGCAAGCGATTGAACAGCGCCAATCCGAGCATGGCCAACACCAGCAGCGCCTTGACCAGCAGAATCAACGCAAATCCGCTGAACAATGGCGTCGGCCACCACTGGCCAGTCAGCACGCGCACATTGATCAAACCGGTGATCAGCAGCCCCGCGACCAAGGCATAACCGACTCCGCTGAAGCGCTGCAAAACTTCACGCATCGGCTCCGTCGGCTGACGCAGAATCAGCACCAGCAACAACAACCCGCCCAGCCACGCCGCCACGCAGGTCAGATGAACGATCTGGTTGAGAATCAGCAGTTGCCCGTTCAAACCATCGAGCATCGCGCCATGTCCGACCGGAGCGAGAGTCGCCAGCAGCAGGGCACTCAAGCCAAGTCGCAACCGCATGCTTGAACGCCAAGGTGTGAACAGCAACGCCAACAGCACAGCATTGATCAGCAGATGCCAACGCCACACTTGACCAAAAAACGTATGGCCCAGCACCAGCGCAACCGTGTCCGGATCAAACGCCGCCGCTGCCGAACCGGCCATGCTCGCGGTAATCAGCAGCGCCCAGACAATCCCGCTGACCAGCGCTACAGCGCTCAGCCAACGCGCCAGTCGCGCCAGGTGCCGGTCCACTTGCAGCGCTTCATCCTTGAGCAGCAACGGCCTGAAGAGCCAGGTCCCGAACAGCATCAACACCACGATGAAATGCACAAAGCGGCACAGCACCAGCGTTTCACTCATGAATTACTGGCCCACCTTGAACTGATAGGCGCCTTCGCTTTTGTGCGTATCGACCGACACCGCGTGCCATTCGACTTTGTACTCGCCGGCGCTCAGCGGAGCGTCGGGGGTGACGATCAGGGTTTTCTTGTCGCCTTCGGTGGTCAGCGGTTTGATCGCGACCGGTGCGCCATCCTTGGTCACGGTGACTTTGGTGAAAGTGGCCTCGACACCTTCGGAAAAGGTCAGACGCAAATCGGCCGGGGCGGCGACGGTGCTGTCGGCGGCCGGGGTCTGGCTTTTCAGGTGGGCGTGGGCGAATACCGAAGATGCGGCGAACAGCGAAGCGAGCAGGGCAGTGGTGGTCAGGACGTTCTTGAACAGCATCGCGAATACCTCTGAGGCAGGAGTGAAGAAGCGTCAGTTTAGCCATCCGCTGACGCCAGTACGAAGTTTTGTTTGCAGCGGTCGCCCGCGGAGCAGAGCGGATGCTAGTCTTGGGCAACGCTGTTGTCAGGGAGCCCTCATGGGCAATCACAAGATCGAGATTCGTCGCAGTAACGTCGAGAAAATCCTCCTGGCGGCGGAAAAAGTCTTCGCCGAAAAAGGCTTTGGCGGCACGGCCATGGCCGACATCGCCGCTGAAGTGCAACTGCCGCGTTCCAATCTGCATTACTACTTCTCAACCAAGAGCGAGCTGTACAGCGCAGTGCTGTTCGACCTGTTGGAAGTGTGGAAGCAGGACGCGCTGTGCTTCGAGATGTTCGATGACCCGCGCGTGGTGCTGAGCAGCTACATCCGCGCCAAGATGAACCACTCACGCAGTCGCCCGTACGGCTCGAAAGTCTGGGCCAACGAAATCATCCACGGCGCGCCAACCTTGGGTGAGGCGCTGGATGTCAGCCTGTATGACTGGGCGAAGATGAAGGAAGCGAAAATTCGCCAGTGGGTCGAGGACAAGCGGATTCTGCCGGTGGAGCCGTCGAGTCTGCTGTACATGATCTGGGCGTCGACGCAGCACTATGCTGACTTTGATCATCAGGTGAATATTCTGAATGAGCACCAGCCGTTGTCGGACATGCAGTTTGAGCGGGCGGTGCAGACGGTGACGAGTGTGATCTTGCGTGGGATCGGGTTGGAACCCTAAAAGCAAAAGCTGACCCTCACCCCAGCCCTCTCCCGGAGGGAGAGGGGGCCGACCGTGGTGTCTTGCGAGTTACATCGACCTGAAGAACCGAGTCGATTGCGGATTCAAAGCAAATCGTTCACGTCGGTGGATTTCTGAAGCATCCCCCAATCAGTCCCCTCTCCCTTTGGGAGAGGGTTAGGGGGAGGGGGCTGTTGGATCAGTCGGCGATCTAGACCGCAACGTGATACGGATTGCGCGGATCATGATTCCAGTCCAGAAACGGCTTGCCAGTCTCCATCGGCACCATCTCGATGCAATCCGCCACCGGACAAGTGATCTGGCACAAGTTACAACCCACACACTCCTCATCAATCACTTCATATTTATGCGTGCCGTCCGCCTGCTTGAGACTGCCAATCGCCTGGTGTGAAGTGTCCTCACAAGCAATGTGGCAACGCCCGCAACCAATGCACGCGTCCTGATCAATCTTGGCGATCACCTGATAGTTGATATCGAGGTACTTCCAGTCGGTGGTATTGCCCACCGCACGCCCGGAAAACTCGGCAATGTTGGCGTAACCCTGACTGTCCATCCACCGCGACAGCCCGTCCTTCATCTCCTCGACAATCCGAAAACCATGCAGCATCGCCGCCGTGCACACCTGCACTGCGCCGCTGCCCAGCGCCATGAATTCCGCCGCATCGCGCCAACTGCCGATGCCGCCAATGCCACAGATCGGCAAGCCCTGGGTCTGCGGATCGCGGGCAATCTCGGCGACCATGTTCAGCGCAATTGGCTTCACCGCCGAACCGCAATAACCGCCATGGGTGCTTTTGCTGCCGACGGTGGGCAGGGCGACCATGTGTTCCAGGTCGACGCTGGTGATCGAGTTGATCGTATTGATCAGCGACACCGCATCGGCGCCACCACGATGGGCCGCGCGGGCGGCCACGCGGATGTCAGTGATGTTCGGCGTCAGTTTGACGATCACCGGCAGCGAGCAATAGGTCTTGCACCAGCGCGTGACTTGCTCGACATACTCCGGCACCTGACCGACCGCCGCACCCATGCCGCGCTCAGGCATGCCGTGTGGGCAGCCGAAGTTCAGCTCGATGCCGTCAGCACCAGTGGCTTCCACCAGCGGCAGGATGTGTTTCCACGATTCCTCAACGCACGGCACCATCAGCGAGACGATCAGCGCGCGATCCGGCCAGTCCTTCTTCACCTGAGTGATTTCGCGCAGGTTGATTTCCAGCGAGCGGTCGGTGATCAACTCGATGTTATTGATGCCGAGCACTTCACGGTTGTTGCCGTAGTGCGCCGAATAACGCGACGAGACGTTGACCGCCGCCGGATCCTCTCCGAGGGTTTTCCAGACCACGCCGCCCCAGCCCGCCTCGAAAGCGCGGACGACATTGTAGGCTTTGTCGGTCGGCGGCGCAGAGGCCAGCCAGAACGGATTTGGCGCTTTGATGCCAGCGAAGACTATCGACAGATCGGCCATTTACGCAGCCTCCACGTTAAGCATCAGTTGAGCGTTGATCGCCTCGGCGGCGCGTTTGCCGTGCTGCACGGCTTGCACGGTGAGGTCCTGATCGAGGCTGGTGCAGTCGCCGCCGGCATACACGCCGGGGATACTGGTGCGCAGGTTTTCGTCGACCTGAATGCGCTCGCCCTGGCGCTTGAGTTCGCGGGCCAACGGGTCGGCGAGGGCGCTGCCATCAAAAGCTTGGCCGATGGCTTTGAAGATCGCATCGGCGGCCAGTTCGAAGGTCTCGCCGGTGGTTTGCAGACGACCGTCGACCAGATCGGTGCGGGCGAAACGCATGCCGCGCACATGGCCCTGAGCGTCGAGCAAGACTTCTTCCGGTTGTGCCCAGGTCAGCAGGCGCACCTGATTGGCTTTGGCGATGTCCTGTTCATGGCCGGTGGCGCCCATGTCCTCCGCGCCGCGGCGATACACCAGATTCACATCGCGTGCACCGAGGCGGGCCATTTGCACGGCCATGTCGATCGCCGTGTTGCCAGCGCCGAGGACGATGCAGCGTTCGGCCAGTGGCAGTTGCGTGAGGTCATCGGCCTGGCGCAGTTCGCGGATGTAATCGGTGGCGGCGAGCAGGCCCGGCGCATCCTCGTGAGGCAGGCCGAGTTGCTTGCTGGCGTTGAGACCGAGGCCGAGGAACACCGCGTCGAACTGCAGATGCAGTTCGCTGAGGGTCAGATTCTCGCCCAGCTTCTGCCCATGACGAATCTCGATGCCGCCTATCTGCAGGAGAAAATCCAGTTCCTTTTGTGCGTAGTCGTCGACCAGTTTGTATTTGGCGATCCCGTACTCATTGAGGCCGCCAGCCTTCTCCCGTGCTTCGAAAATCACCACGTCATGCCCGTGCATTGCGCTGCGATGCGCACAGGACAAACCGGCAGGACCGGCGCCGACTACGGCAATTCGTTTGCCGGTGGCGGCGGCGCGCTGGAACGGGTGTTCGGTGAAGTGTGCATTGTCCACAGCGTAGCGTTGCAGCAGGCCGATCAGCACCGGCGCGCACTCCTGAGCGTTGTTGCGCACGCAGGCTTGCTGGCAGAGGATTTCGGTTGGACAGACTCGGGCGCAACTGCCACCAAGGATATTCGCCGAGAGAATTTTCTGCGCGGCACCGGGGACGTTGTCCTGATGAATGTTGCGGATGAACGACGGGATGTCGATCTCGCTCGGGCATGCATTCACGCACGGCGCGTCATAGCAATACAGGCAGCGCGAGGCTTCCAGATGCGCTTGGCGATCGTTGAGCGGCGGCGCCAGATCGGTGAAATGCCCGGCGAGGGCGGCCGCGCTTTCGTGCGGGTGGGGGAGATGGTTCAGGGTCTCGATCACGGTTTTGTGCCTCACGGTTATTGAGGTTCTCTGCCTCTATCGGGCAGTGGTTTTTGTGTTGTTTGAACTGACGCCATCGCGAGCAGGCTCACTCCTACAGGTGTACGCATTCCAAATGTAGGAGTGAGCCTGCTCGCGATGAGGCCGAAGGCCTGGATTTCAGCGTTTCACAGCAACTGGCTTATGTTGCTCAGCCCGCTTGCTCAGCAAATCAAACACCGCCGGATACGCCGGCCGTTCGATATACCGCCCGGCACCGCGCTCGGCGCGCAGGTCGCCATCAGCCCAGACCACCCGGCCCTGGCTGACGGTATGGCTCGGCACGCCGCGTACGGTCTTGCCTTCGAAGATGTTGAAGTCCACCTGCTGATGGTGGGTCTTGGCGGAAATGGTCCGGGTGCCTTGCGGATCCCACAGCACCAGATCGGCATCGGCGCCAACGCGAATCGCGCCTTTGCGCGGATAGAGATTGAAAATCTTCGCGGTGTTGGTGGAGGTGAGGGCGACGAAATCCTGCATCGACAAACGACCACTATTGACACCTTCGTCCCACAACACCGCCATGCGATCTTCGATACCGGCGGTGCCGTTGGGAATCTTGCTGAAGTCATCGCGCCCGGCGGCTTTCTGCTCGGCGCAGAAGCAGCAGTGGTCAGTCGCGGTGGTGTGTAGATTGCCGTTTTGCAATCCGTGCCACAGCGCTTCCTGATGACCGCGCGGACGGAACGGCGGGCTCATCACATAACCGGCAGCGGTCTGCCAGTCCGGGTGTTGATAGACGCTGTCGTCGAGCAGCAAATGCCCGGCGAGCACTTCGCCGTACACCGGTTGGCCCTTGCTGCGCGCATAGGTGATTTCGTCGAGGGCTTCTTTGGTCGAAACGTGCACCAGATACAACGGTGTGCCAATGGTTTCGGCGATCCGAATCGCCCGGCTCGCCGCTTCACCTTCAACCTGCGACGGACGCGACAGCGGATGCGCCTCCGGCCCGGTGATGCCTTGCGCCATCAACTTGCGTTGCAGGTGATAGACCAACTCGCCGTTTTCTGCGTGCACGGTCGGCACCGCGCCGAGTTCCAGGCAACGCTCGAAGCTCGCCACCAGCGTGTCATCGGCGGCCATGATCGCGTTCTTGTAGGCCATGAAATGCTTGAAGCTGTTGATGCCGTGATGGCTGACCAGCTCGGCCATTTCCTCGCGCACCTGCTCACTCCACCAGGTGATGGCGACGTGGAAGCCATAGTCGGAAGCCGACTTTTCCGCCCAGCCGCGCCACTGATGAAAGGCTTCCATCAACGACTGCTGCGGATTGGGAATCACGAAATCGATGATCGACGTGGTGCCGCCGGCCAGACCGGCCGCCGTACCACTGTAGAAATCCTCACTGGCCACGGTGCCCATGAACGGTAGTTGCATGTGCGTGTGCGGATCGATGCCGCCGGGCATCAGGTATTGGCCGCTGCCGTCGAGCACTTCGGCGCCGGCGGGAATATCAAGGTTTTCACCAATGGCTTTGATCACACCGTCGGCGCAATAGACGTCGGCGCGATAACTTTCATCATGGGTAACAACGGTGGCGCCACGGATCAACAGAGACATTCCGAGTTCCTCGCAGGCATTGACCGACTTGTGTCGGTTCTAGATGTTTTATTGATGTACAGCGTTGCAGGGTGTATTCCTGTCAACGCTGTCAGGAATAGAAACTAGTCGCAGATTTGCAATAGAGCAAGATTATTTTTTATAAGCTTATGACATTTTTAACTGTTTGAAAAATAACGATAAAAACAGAAAATCACCAAAATGGTGAGGCTGCTCACCATTTTGACGCACTTGACAGGATGGAAATATGAGCAAGATTTCCTATGTGAAATCAGCCGCTTGAAGTTGAGCTGCGGTTGCTCGCTCACGATGAAAATAAATGCAGTGCACCAGATTGAGTCCTGTCTGTTCGGACAACTTGGCAAGTGTTTAGCCTGAGCACCCAGACAAGTTTCCGCGAACTCATCCGGTGAATAATTAAAACTGATGAATATCAGAAAGTTGCAAAGCGTTTGAAGCACGGCCCTAGCGCCAAGCGGTTCACCCGGCACGTTTATTGATGCCGCCGCTGACACCATGGCCGGTGCACGAAAGTTGTCAGTTCCTCCGGCCATCGTCCGGCTCGCACCCTCGTGTGTCAGCCGCCTGATGAGCAAAAAAATAATCAGAAGAACAGTGGAGCGGCCATGCAACAGAACAGATCGCAAGTGACCGAGCGCGACGGCTTGTTCGAACTCGAAGCCGGCAGTGACGTCCTCGACAGTCCCCGTTACAACCACGACATGGCACCGACCAAGGTGCGCGAACGAACCTGGAACAAATGGCACATCACCGCGCTGTGGGTCGGCATGTCGATCTGCGTGCCGACCTACACCCTCGGCGGCGTGCTCACCGCCTACTTTGGCCTGACCGTCGGCGAAGCGTTGCTGGCGATTCTGTTCGCCAACGTCATCGTGCTGATTCCGCTCACGCTCAACGCCTTTCCCGGCACCAAGTACGGCATCCCGTTTCCGGTGTTGCTGCGCTCATCGTTCGGCATCCTCGGTTCCAACGTGCCGTGTCTGATTCGCGCGCTGGTGGCGTGTGGCTGGTTCGGTATTCAAACAATGTTTGGCGGGTTGGCGATTCACCTGTTCCTCGGCTCGGTGTTCGAGGGCTGGAAATCCCTCGGCGGCACGGGGGAGGTGATCGGTTTCATGGTGTTCTGGGCGCTGAACCTGTGGGTGGTGATTCGCGGCGCCGAGTCGATCAAGTGGCTGGAAACCTTGTCGGCGCCGCTGTTGGTGGCGGTCGGCATCGGCCTGCTGGTGTGGGCGATGCCCAATGTGTCGATGACCGAACTGCTGGCGATTCCAGCGAAACGTCCGGAAGGCGCCAGTGTGGTCAGTTACTTCGCGGCCGGGCTAACCGCAATGGTCGGTTTCTGGGCGACGTTGTCGCTGAACATTCCCGACTTCAGCCGCTACGCCAAAAGCCAGAAAGATCAGATTCTGGGGCAGATTTTCGGCCTGCCGCTGACGATGTTTCTGTTCGCTTCGCTCGGCGTGATCATGACCGCCGCTTCGGTGAAACTCGTCGGTGTGACCGTCTCCGATCCGGTCACTCTGATCGGGCATATCCAGAGCCCGGTGTGGGTCGCGGTGGCCATGGCGTTGATCATCATCGCCACGCTGTCGACTAACACCGCCGCCAACATTGTTTCGCCGACCAATGATTTCCAGAACATCGCGCCCAAGGTCATCAACCGCACCAAAGCGGTGTTGCTGACCGGGTTTGTCGGGCTGGTATTGATGGGCCATGAGCTGCTGAAAAAACTCGGTTTGATTGTCTCCGATGTCAGCCTGGAAACCGTGTATTCCAATTGGCTGCTCGGTTATTCGAGCCTGCTCGGGCCGATTGCCGGGATCATGGTGGTGGACTATTTCCTGATCAAGAAACAGCAACTGGACCTCGCCGGGTTGTACCGCGATGACGTCTACCCAGCGTGGAATTGGGCGGGGTTTCTCGCGTTCGGTGTGCCGGTGGTGCTGACCTTGCTGTCGCTGGGCAGCGATGCATTCAGCTGGTTTTACAGCTATGGCTGGTTCACCGGCTCGGCGCTGGGCGGGATTATTTATTACGGGTTGTGCGTGATGCGTGCGCAGCCTTCTGCAGTTAAGTCGGCGGTGTAGCGGATGGCCTCTTCGCGAGCGGGCTCGCTCCCACATTTGGAATGCATTTTCCCTGTGGGAGCGAGCCTGCTCGCGAATGCGATCTACCAGACACCAGAGCAATATCCATAAGAAAAGCAGCCTGAGGAGATCCCCATGAACGCAGCCGCAGACGTTCTGCAATCAACCCATCAGCACATCAACCGCGATCGCTTGTGGGCGTCGCTCATGGAACTGGCCAAACTCGGCGCCACGGTCAAGGGCGGGGTCTGTCGCCTCGCCCTCACTGACCTCGACCGCCAGGCCCGCGACCTGTTCGTGCAATGGTGCAAGGACGCCGGATGCAGCGTCACGGTCGATGCCGTCGGCAACATCTTCGCCCGCCGCCCCGGGCGCAATCCCAGCCTGCCACCGGTAATGACCGGCAGCCACATCGACACCCAACCCACCGGTGGAAAATTCGATGGTTGCTTCGGCGTACTGGCCGGTGTCGAAGTGCTGCGCACGCTCAACGACCTCGGTGTGGAAACCGAAGCGCCGCTGGAAGTGGTGGTCTGGACCAACGAAGAAGGCTCGCGCTTCGCCCCGTGCATGATGGGCTCGGGCGTGTTCGCCGAGAAATTCACCCTCGAAGAAACCCTCGCCAAAGTCGATGCCGATGGCGTCACCGTTGGCGAAGCGCTGAATGCCATCGGCTACGCCGGTCCGCGTAAAGTCAGCGGGCACAAGGTCGGTGCCTATTTCGAGGCGCACATCGAACAAGGCCCGATCCTCGAAGACGAACAGAAAACCATCGGCGTGGTGCTCGGCGCGCTGGGGCAGAAGTGGTTCGACCTGAAGCTGCGCGGCGTCGAAGCGCATGCCGGCCCGACGCCGATGCACCTGCGTAAAGATGCGCTGGTCGGCGCCTCAGTGATCGTCGGCGCCGTCAACCGCGCCGCCCTCGGTCATCAACCCCACGCCTGCGGCACCGTCGGTTGTCTGCAGGCCTATCCCGGTTCGCGCAACGTCATTCCCGGCGAAGTGCGCATGACTCTCGATTTCCGTCACCTGGAACCGGCGCGCCTCGACTCGATGATTGCCGAAGTGAAGCACGTCATCGACGCCACTTGCGAAGAACACGGTCTGACTTACGAACTGACCCCGACCGCGGACTTCCCGCCGCTGTACTTCGAAAAAGGCTGTGTGGAAGCGGTGCGCAGCGCAGCAAAAGGGCTTGGCTTGTCGAATATGGACATCGTCAGCGGCGCCGGCCATGACGCGATTTTTCTCGCCGAACTCGGCCCGGCCGGAATGATTTTCGTGCCGTGCGAAGGCGGCATCAGCCACAACGAAATCGAGAACGCCGCGCCGGATGATCTGGCGGCCGGGTGCGCGGTGTTGCTGCGCGCAATGCTGGCGGCTTCGGCGATGGTCGCGGGAGGACAGCGGGCGGCTTGAAGATCAAAAGATCGTAGCCTTCGGCAACTCCTACAGGGAAACCATAAATCCAGTGTAGGAGCTGCCGAAGGCTGCGATCTTTTTGCCGTCACCACAGCGTCATGAAAATGTGATGGACCGCGATAGCCGTTGTATCGCCGTCAATATTGCGCAAGGAAAACCTGAAACCGGGGCTTGTGCGACCAATCACTGCGCACCAAACAGCATCGTCCAGTAAACCCCTTCATCACTGCGCGCCTCACTGGCAAACCCGGCGCCGACCTGGGTGAACATCGGGTTCATCAGGTTGGCGCAATGCCCGGGGCTGGCCAGCCATCCGGCCATGGCCTTGCCCGGCGAACTCTGTCCGGCGGCAATGTTTTCGCCGATTTGCCGACCACGATAGCCGGCCGCGCGGGCGCGATCGGCGGGCAGGTCGCCGTCCGGATCGCGGTGGGCGAAGTAGTTGCCGTAAGCCATGGCTTTGCTGTGCCCCTGCGCGGCGGCGCCTAGCGCGGCGTTCCAGCTCAGTGGCCGGGCGGCGGCGAAGCGTTGGCGTCCGCACATCCGTGGCCGGGCACGCGCGGCGTTGACCTCAGCGAGCAAGGCCTTGCCGACGCTGCGGTTATCGCCAACGCGGCTGTCGAGCACCGGTTGCGCCAACACCACTTGCCACTCATTGCGCGAACGACTGACACCGATGTCGGCGTAGCTCGCATCCAGCAGCGCGGCGCAGTGCTCGTCTTGCAGCAGGTCGAAAGCCTCTTCGGCGTCCTCGGCCCCGACCACACGAATACTGCGCACCGCGATGGCGGAATAGCCGGACGACTTCAACGCTTCACGCATGCCCCCGGCGTAGCGATAGCCGATCGGCAAAGCCAGGTTCGACTTCAGCGCCAGCGGCGCCAGGCGTTGCGCCGGACGTCGGTCGCAACGTTGTGGATGGGCGCGATAGTCGTTGATGGCGGCCACCAGTTGCCGCTCCGCACCGGCATGGGCGGTTGCAGCGAACAGCGGCGAAAGGATCAGCAGGCACAGCGAAACCAAGCGAGACGAGCGAACGGCGTGGCGCATGAGACGGGCAGCTCTGAAGGAGGACAGCGCAAAGTTGAGTGAACCGCAGAACGCGGCGCGGATAGGACTGGAGAATCGGGACTTGGTTCAGCGATTCAACACATCCTCCATCCACTGCAAATACTGCGCACGATCCGAGATCGAGTTATGCCCCGAATCCGGCACCACTCTGAGCAGTGCCACGCCTTGCGGGAAGTTCTCCAGCAAACGCTGGGTGCTGGCGCGCGGGATCACCTCGTCGTCACTGGCCGCCAGCAGCAACGTCGGCACGCGGATATGTGCGGCGTATTTGCCGGATTCGAAACGATCCTTGAGCAACCACTGCACCGGCACCCACGGGTATTGCCGTGTCGCGATTTCTTCGAGGCTGTTGTAAGGCGTCACCAGAATCAGCTGTTGCACCGGCCGTTGGCTGGCCAGACGCACGGCGACGCCCGATCCCAGGCTGCGGCCAATGAGCGAAACCTGCGGGTGGCTGGCGTACACCTGATCGAACAGCGCCAGGGCATCCTCGGCAATCGCCGCTTCGGACGGTGAACCACTGCTGCCACCAAAGCCGCGATAGTTGAGCAGATACACCGCGTATTCGGGAAACGCCTCGGCAAACTCCGGCAGATTGCGTGACACATCCTCGGCATTGCCGCCGAAATAGATCAGCGCCCGTGGCCCGACCCTCTCGCGGGTGACCACTGAAACCTGCGCATCCGGCATCGACAGGGTCAGTTGTGAATCGGCGCTGGTGACGGCATTGGGCTGCGGAAAATAGATCAGCGAGCGCTGAAAAAAGAACAGCGCCGCGCACAGCACCAGGTACACGGCAACGATCAATGCGACGAGTGACATCAGGGTTCGGGACATTCGGCTACTTTTAACGGTGTGTGAAGGATCGCTGTCGCAGTGTAGTCCAGCCCTGCAATCGGCCGCTCATGCACATAACCGGCAACAGATCCACGCAGCAGGGGAACCAGCATGAGCCACACTGAGGGTTACTCCCGTCGCCGATTGCTCACGCTGGCTGCCGGGGTTTCGGCGGTCTTCACCTTTGATCGGGCGTTAGCCACCGCGACAATGCCCGCGACCACCGGAGGCCACGCCATGCAGACCCGCGCCATCCCGTCCAGCTCCGAATTGCTACCCATCGTGGGCTTGGGCACCTATCGCGGTTTCGATGTCGCCCCCGGTGATCCGGCCTATCGGCAACTACCGGCGGTGCTCGATGAACTGTTCACCAAGGGCGGAACGCTGATCGACAGTTCACCGATGTATGGCCGGGCAGAGGAAACCACCGGTGAACTGCTGTCGATCCACGAACCGCGTTCGCCGGCGTTTCTGGCCACCAAGGTGTGGACGCGCGGACGCGAGGAGGGCATTGCGCAGATGGAGCAATCGTTCAGCCTGCTGCGCACCGAACGCATCGATCTGATGCAGATCCACAACCTGCTCGACTGGCAAACCCACCTGCCAACCCTGCGTGAATGGAAAGCCCAAGGGCGCATCCGTTACATCGGTATCACCCATTACACGCCCTCGGCCTACGAGGAAGTCGAAGCGGTGCTGAAGGCCGAACAACTGGATTTTCTGCAAATCAATTACGCCCTCGATGACCGTGGCGTGGAAAAACGTATTTTGCCTTTGTGCCGCGAACGCGGCGTCGCAGTGATCTGTAATCGGCCGTTTGGTGGCGGGGGACTGCTGGCGCGGCTTAGAGGGAAACCGTTGCCTGGCTGGGTGTCGGATGTGCAGGTCAACAGTTGGCCGCAACTGGCATTGAAGTTTCTGCTCTCGCATTCGGCGGTGACTTGCGTGATCCCGGGCACAGGCAATCCACGTTACATGGCCGACAACGCCAAGGCCGGGTTCGGGCCGATGCTCACCGATGCGCAGCGGCATCAGTTGATTGCGTTGCTGGGTTAATCGATCTCGTGGACGGCGCTCAACCGCGATAGCGCAACGCCTCCAGCAACAACGCAAACGCCGGCGCAGCCTGACGTCGGCTCGGGTAATACAGGTGATACCCGGCAAACGTCGGGCACCAGTCTTCCAGCACTTGTCGCAAACGGCCGTCGGCCAGATAGGGTGCAACGATGTTTTCCGGGATGTAACTCAGGCCGAAACCGTCCAGCGCAGCATCGAGCAGCGGGTAGACGCCGTTCAGGGTGATCTGCCCGGAGACCCGCACTTTCAGGCTTTCGCCATCCTTCTCGAATTCCCAGCTGTACAACCCGCCGTTGGTCGGCAGGCGCAGGTTGTTGCAGGCTTGATCGGTCAGATCCCGTGGCGTTTGCGGCGCGGTTCGTTTGGCGAAATAGGCAGGTGAGCCGACCACCGCCATGCGCATGTCGGGGCCGATGCGGGTGGCGATCATGCCTTGCGCGACGTCTTCGCCCAGGCGCACGCCGGCGTCGAAACCTTGCCCGGCGATGTCGACGAAACCATAGTCGCAGCTGACTTCGACGCTGATGTCCGGATACTTGGGCAGAAACTCCTTGAGCACCGGGCGCAGCAGCCAGTCCAGCGAATGGTCGGTGGCGTTGAGGCGGATCTTGCCCGCCGGGGTGTCGCGCAGGTTGCTCAGCGCCGCGAGTTCCAGTTCGATCTCTTCGAAGCGTGGGCCGATGGTTTGCAGCAGGTGTTCGCCGGCCTCGGTCGGCGAAACGCTGCGGGTAGTGCGAGTCAGCAGGCGCAAGCCCAACCGCGCTTCGAGGGCGCGGATGGTATGGCTCAGTGCCGATTGCGAAACGCCGAGTTTGGCCGCGGCTTTGGTGAAGCTGCGCTCGCGGGCGACGGCGAGGAAGGCGAGCAGGTCGGTGGCGTTTTCCCGAAGCATTGATGAGTGTCCTGCATAAGTTTTTTCGAATTCTAGTCGATTATCAGAAGAGTGCGGCTGGGTAAAGTAGTGGCATTGATTATCTGGAGGAATTGCCATGAACCCGATTGCCGCTTCTGCGTTGACCCTTTCCCTGTTGGCGGGTGAGGTACAGGCCAATGAAAACCCACGTGTGACGGTCACGCCCAATGGCTCGCAACCTTCGGCCAAAGGCCCGGCGGACTGGTTCACGGGCACGGTCCGCGTCGATGCGCCGTTCAAAGGCACAGACGAGGCGCGGGTCAGTGGTGCGACGGTGACGTTTGAGCCGGGCGCGCGTACCGCGTGGCATACGCATCCGTTGGGACAGACCTTGATCGTCACGGCCGGTTCCGGTTTTGTGCAGGAGTGGGGGCAGCCGGTGCGTGAGATTCGTCCTGGGGATACGGTGTGGATTTCGCCGGGGGCCAAGCATTGGCATGGGGCGGCGTCGACCACGGCGATGACGCATATCGCGATTGCTGAAGTGCTCGATGGCAAGGTGGTGGAGTGGATGGAGCAGGTGAGTGCCGAGCAATATCCGCGATCCGAGTGAAGCGCTTCCCTCACCCCAGCCCTCCCGAAACGTCGGACCGCTCGTAGGGAAAGGGGGCCGACCGCAGTGTCTTGCGTCATACATCGACCTGAAATGGCTGTGTCGATTATGGATTCACAACAGGACGTTCAAGTCGGTGAAATTCTCCAGTTTCCCTCACCCCAGCCCTCTCCCAGAGGGAGAGGGAGCCGACCGAGGTGTCTGGCGTTATCCATCGACCTGAAAGTGCTCTATCGATTATGGATTCACAGCAGGACGTTCAAGTCGGTGCAGCTCCTGAATATCCCCCAATCGGTTCCCTCTCCCTCTGGGAGAGGGCTAGGGTGAGGGGCTTTTAACGGGTCATCACATCATCTCCGGCAACGACGACAAGATCTTGTCCAGCGTAACCGGATACTCCCGCACCCTAGCCCCCGTGGCGTTGTAAATCGCATTAGCCACCGCCGCACTAACCCCGCAAATCCCCAGTTCACCAACACCCTTGGCCTTCATCGGCGAAGACACCGGATCGGTCTCATCAAGGAAAATCACCTCCTGATGCGGTATGTCGGCATGCACCGGCACCTCATACCCGGCCAGATCATGATTGACGAAAAACCCTAGCGTCTTGTCCACCGCCAACTCTTCCATCAACGCCGCACCGACGCCCATGGTCATCGCGCCGATCACCTGACTGCGCGCCGCTTTCGGGTTGAGAATCCGCCCGGCCGCGCACACCGCCAACATGCGGCGCACCCGCACTTCACCGGTCGCCGCATCCACCGCAACCTCAACGAAATGCGCACCAAAGGTCGACTGCTGATACTGCTCGGCCAGGTCGGCAAATTCGATGCTGTCCTCAGCCACCACAACGCCGTCCTGCGCAGCGTTGCGCATCGGCAGGCTCTTGTCGCCGAGCCGCACCTGACCGTCGACAAACTCCGCCTGATCCGCCGCCATGCCCAACTTGCCAGCCACCGCCTCACGCAGTTTCATGCACGCGGCGTATACCCCGGCGGTCGAGCAGTTGGCGCCGAATTGCCCACCGGAGCCTGCCGACACCGGAAAGCTCGAATCGCCCAGATGCACGCTCACATCCTTCAAGCCAACGCCCATCATTTCGGCTGCCGTCTGCGCGATGATCGTGTAACTGCCGGTGCCGATATCCGTCATGTCGGTTTCCACCGTGATCTTGCCGTCGCGCTCCAACCGCACCCGCGCACCGGACTTGACCAGCAGGTTGTTGCGGATCGCCGCCGCGACCCCCATGCCAATCAGCCAGCGACCTTCGCGACGTGTACCCGGCTGCGCATTGCGCTGGCTCCAGCCGAACTTGTCGGCGCCGGTCCGAAGGCACTCGATCAGGCGCCGCTGCGAGAACGGTCGCTCGGTTTTCACCGGATCGACCTGAGTGTCGTTGAGAATGCGGAACTGCACCGGATCAAGTTTGAGCTGCTCGGCCATTTCGTCCATGGCAATTTCCAGGACCATCAGCCCCGGGGTTTCACCGGGTGCGCGCATGGCGTTGCCTTCGGGCAGATCCAGCGGCGCGAGGCGCATGCTGACCAAGCGATTTTCAGCCGCGTACAGCAACTGGCTTGGTTGCGCCGCGACTTCGACTTTGCCTTCCGCCAGATTGCCCGACCAGCCTTCGTGAGCGATCGCGGTGAGTTTGCCCTCCGCTGTCGCGCCCATGCGAATGCGCTGAATCGTCGCCGGACGGTGAGTGGTGTTGTTGGCGATCTGCGGGCGGGCGAGGGCGACCTTCACCGGCCTGCCAGCCATGCGCGCACCGAGGGCGGCGAGGATCGCATCGGCGCGCACGAATAGTTTGCCGCCGAAACCACCGCCAATGTACGGCGACATCAGCCGGACTTTTTCCTTGGGCAGACCGAGGGTGGTGGCGATGTCGCCGACGCTCCACGCGATCATCTGATTCGAGGTCCACAAGGTCAGTTGATCGCCTTTCCACGCCGCCAGCGTGGCGTGCGGTTCCATCATCGCGTGGGACTGATCCGGCGTGGTGTAGGTCTGGTCGAACTGCACTGGCGCGGCGGCGAACGCTTTGGCGAAATCACCGTGGCTGACGTCGGGCAATTCGTCTTTCGGCTCGACGCCTTGGTCTCGCACGCTGGCCAGCTCGAATTCGCCCTTGGCCGCGACGTAGTCGACTTTGACCATTTGCGCAGCCGCCCGGGCTTGCTCGAACGTCTCGGCAACCACCAGCGCAACCGCCTGGTGATAGTGCTGAATCTCCGGCCCGGCCAATAAATGCGCAGCGTTGTATTTGCCCTTGCCGAGCTTGCCGGCGTTGGCAGCGGTAACAATGGCGAGCACGCCGGGCGCGGCTTTCGCCTGTTCAAGATCAATGTTGTTGATGCGGCCCTTGGCGATGGCCGAGCCGACCATGACACCGTAAGCCTGATTTGCCACCGCCTCATGTTGCTCGTAGGCGTAGGGTGCCTGCCCGCTGGTTTTCAACGGGCCTTCGATGCGGTCGGTGGGCTGGCCGATGACCTTCAACTGGTCGATCGGGTTGGTGGTGGCGGGCGTGTCGAATTTCATGCTTCATCCCTCGCTTGCGCCAACACCGAACCGAGCGTGCGCTCGACCAGGGTCAGTTTGAATTGGTTGTCGTGGGTCGGCGTGGCACCGTCGAGCAGACGTGCGCTGACGGCTTTGGCGCCTTGCGGCAGCAATGCTTCTGCGGCTTCAACCCGCCATGGTTTCGGCGCGATACCGCCGACGGCGATGCGTCCGCTGCCGTCCTTTTGCAGGATCAGACCGACCGATACCAGCGCAAACGCATAGGAGGAGCGATCACGCACTTTGTGATAAACGTGAGTTCCGCCGAGCGGTGCGGGCAATGTCACCGAGGTGATGAACTCGCCAGGCGTGAGGCTGGTTTCAATGTTCGGCGTGGTGCCGGGCAACTGATGAAAGTCGGCCATCGCAATGCTGCGGGTCGTGCCGTCGGGTTTCACCGTTTCAATCTGCGCATCGAGGGCACGCATGGCAATTGCCATGTCACTCGGGTGCGTCGCGATGCACGCGTCGCTGACGCCGATGATGCCCAGTTGCCGACTGACCCCGGCAATCGCTGCACAACCGCTGCCGGGTTGGCGTTTGTTGCAGGCCTGATTGGTGTCGTAGAAGTACGGGCAGCGCGTGCGTTGCAGCAGGTTGCCGGCGGTGCTCGCCATGTTGCGCAACTGCCCGGAGGCCCCGGCGAGCAAAGCGCGGGAGAGCAGGGCGTAGTCTTTTCTGATGCGCGCGTCGGCCGCCAGATCGGTGTTGCGCACCAGCGCGCCGATGCGCAAGCCGCCTTCAGGCGTGGCTTCGATCTGGTCCAGGCCAAGGTGATTGACGTCGATCAGGTGCATTGGGGTTTCGATGTCGAGTTTCATCAAGTCCAGCAGGTTGGTGCCGCCAGCGATGAAGCGTGCGCCTTCGACCTGTGCGGCTTGCGCAGCGGCAGCGGCGGGGGAGTCGGCGCGGCTGTAATTGAACGGTCTCATGCCGGCACCTCCGCGACTTCGGTGATGGCTTCAATGATGTTCGAGTAAGCGCCGCAGCGGCAGATATTGCCGCTCATGCGTTCCTGAAATTCGCTGGCGATCAACTGCGGCGCCTCGGTGAGGCTTTCACTGACGTGGCTGGGGATGCCATCGCGGATTTCCTTGATCACCGCCACTGCCGAGCAGATCTGCCCCGGTGTGCAATAGCCGCACTGATAGCCGTCATGCTTGATGAACGCGGCCTGCATCGGGTGCAGATTGTCCGGCATGCCGAGGCCTTCGATGGTCGTAATCTCGCTGCCTTCATGCATCACCGCCAGGGTCAGGCATGAGTTGATGCGTCGGCCATCAGCGATCACCGTGCAGGCGCCACACTGGCCGTGGTCGCAGCCTTTTTTGCTGCCGGTCAGGTGCAGGTGCTCGCGTAGGGCGTCAAGCAGGGTGGTGCGGGTGTCGACGTCAAGCGCACGCGGCTTGCCGTTGACGTTGATTGTCACTTTGCTCATGGCCGGTTGCTCCAGATTGGCCGCGTAGGCCTTGAGGCTGATAAACGGCGGCATCGCGAAGGCTGTGGCGGTCACGGCGCCGAGGATCAGAAATCCGCGTCGGGAAATCGTCATGGTTCGATTCCTTTTCTCTCTTCATCAGGGCAGCAGGGTCGTGGATGGCCCAAGCGGGCAGCCAGCGTCATCGCCGGTCTCGTTAAGAAGTGACTGCCGGAAAGAGGAAAAGGTTTTGTCGGATTTTCGCTATAGAGTTATGCGTGTGACTCATCAATCGACGGTACGACACAATCCCCTGTAGGAGTGAGCCTGCTCGCGATAGCGATAGACCAGTGAGCGATGTGGTGACTGACACACCGCTATCGCGAGCAGGCTCACTCCTACAAGGATCTGCGCTGTAACCACCATTTCACTAACAACCTGAACCCTGTGGGAGCGAGCAGGCTCGCTCCCACATTGGATATGTGTCCGGCCGGACTAATGCCCGCCAACCACCATCGAGGTAAACGGCGCCACATACGCCTGCAACGTCACCAGCCCGCCGACCAGAATCGCCAGCACAATCGAGTGGAAGAACACATAGCGCAGAATCTCGCCTTCATGCCCGTACCAGCGGGTCGCGGTGGAGGCGACGACGATCGATTGCGCATCGACCATTTTGCCCATCACCCCGCCAGAGCTGTTCGCTGCCGCCATCAGTACCGGACTGATCCCGAGCTGTTCCGAGGTGACCCGCTGCAAGCCGCCAAACAACACGTTCGACGCGGTATCCGAACCGGTCAACGCCACACCCAGCCAACCAAGCAACGTGCCGAACATCGGATAAAAAATCCCCGTCGCCGCAAAGGCCAGACCCATGGTCGCGTCGAGTCCCGAGTAGCGCGTGAGAAACCCCAGCGCCAGCATCGCGGCAATGGTGATCAACGAAAACCGCACCACCCACAGCGTGCGCAGGTACTGCTTGATCAGTTGTGGAATCGAATAGCCCATCAGCAAACCGCCGACAATTGCTGCAAGCAAAATCCCGCTGCCGGTGGCGGTGAGCCAGGTGAATTTGTACACCGCTTCTTCCGCTTTCGGCGCGGCAACCACCGGCGGGACTTTCTCGATTTGAAGGTGCAGCGTGGTAAAGGTCACTGCCGGGGCGAAAATCGGGTTGGCCTCGCGCAGCGGTTTGCCTGCGGGATCAAGCTTGGCTGACTGGGTGACGGGATCAATCGCCGGGCGGGTGTCGAACATATTCTTGAAGCCCTGGGTGCCCCAGGCGAAGACGAACACGGTGAGGATGATCCACGGCATCCACGCGCGCATCACCGCCGGGCGCGCCTGGTCACTAAACGCGGCGCTGGCAGTGATTTTTTCTTCATCGACCTTGGAGTTGTCTACGCGCCCCGAAAGAGCTGCCGAGGTGTGAATGGTCGCCGGTTTCCACACCTTCAGGAACAGCGTCAGACAGGCCATGGAAATCAGCGCGGCGATCACGTCCACCAGCATTGGCCCGTGGTAGTTCGATACCAGAAATTGCGGGATCGCGAAGCTGACGCCGGCTACCAGAATCGCCGGCCAGATCTCGAGCATCTTGCGCCACCCGGCAAACGCCCAGATCAACCAGAACGGCACCAGCACCGAGAAAAACGGCAACTGCCGACCGACCATCATCGACAGTTCCATTTCATCCAGCCCGGTGACTTTGGCCAGCGTGATGATCGGCGTGCCTAGCGCGCCGAATGCGACTGGCGCGGTGTTGGCGATCAGCGCCAGACCGGACGCGGCCAGCGGCGAAAAACCGAGACCGATCAGAATCGCCCCGGTCACCGCCACCGGCGTGCCGAACCCGGCCGCGCCTTCGAAAAACGCACCGAAGCAGAACGCGATCAGCAGCAACTGCAAGCGGCGATCATCGGTGATGCGCGCAAGGGAATCCTGCAGCACTTTGAACGAGCCGTTCTCGGTGGTCAGACGATGCAGAAAAATGATGTTGAGGACGATCCAGCCGATCGGCAACAAGCCATTGGCCGCGCCAAACAACGCCGCTGAGCCAGCCATGCTCGCCGGCATGCCGAAGGCGAAAATCGAAATCAGCAGGGCGGACGCCAGAGCAAGCAGCGCCGCCAAGTGCGCCTTGACGTGAAAGAACGCCAGCGCCGCGAGCATCACCACCACCGGTACAGCGGCCATGAGCGTGGAGATCACCGGGTTGCCGAACGGGTCGTAAATTTGCTGCCAGACCATGGTCCACCTCTGCTTGTTGTTATTGAGGGCGCAGATCCATTGCGTGGGGCTAGGTTGCAAGGAGTATAGGTGGCATTTCGCCGCCGTTCGGGCAGCGCGGGCGGAGCGACAAACGGTCGCTAGTGGCCACTGAATCAACGCTGATTTGCCCGGTCGTATCTGCGGCTGCGCGCACCGCGTCCCGAAGGCGCGGGCAGCGTGGCCGATTCCGTCGTCAAGACCTTGGTTTTAGGGAAGTGTTGAATGAAGCGCGCAACAACGATGCTGCTGACCGTGACCGCCGCCGTATTGCTCGGCGGCTGTGTGGCGGATTTTGATGATGACCACCGTCATGGCCGGCACTACGACCGCGATCATGGCCGCAATTACGACCATGACCGGCGCTGGGATGATCGCGACGATCGCCGCGACGGGCGTCGTTACTACCGTGATCGGGATGATGACTGATTGAACAAAAAGAGGGCGTTCCCGAAAAAGGAACACCCTCTGTCATTAGCCCTCAATTAAAAGTGAGCGCTCGCCCGGACGCTGGATCGCGCAGGCACAGAGGCCTCGATGTCCAGCAAATGGGTGGCGAGAATGTCGCTCAGAAAACGGAACTGATCGTTGATGCCGACCACTTCATTACTGAAATGATTAGTGGCGGCGGGCATCAACAGATCTTCGAAATCTTCGTTGAACACCAGTGCCTGAGCCTTGTGCGACACGGCGTGCTGGTCGTAATAGTTGCTGCCGAACACCGGGAAACTCACGGAGAGTGTGACGTGGGTGTGAATCATGTTGTGAACTCCTCGTTGTGTTTCGGATGGCTTAATCGTGCCTTTGATGGGCGGTGGGCGGAAGGCAATCGTGGCGATGGTGAATATCGATGGCAGTGATGGTTGGGGATTTGGGGTGTTGCTGATGGCCCCTTCGCGAGCAGGCTCGCTCCCACGTTGAAACGCATTCCCCTGTGGGAGCGAGCCTGCTCGCGAAGGCGCCAGACCAGCCAAAACCGGACAAACGGCCCTGCGCACGCACCTATACTCAAATCTGCTTCCGCCCTTTTAAAGGAAACCGCCACCGTGAACCCGCGTGCGTTGCTCGTCGCCGCACTGTTGTTGCTGGCCGGCTGCGCCAACTCGGCGCGGGCGCCGGTGTTGGCGCCGCAGGCCGTGTTTGTCTCGCCGGCCACCTGGCAGCAGATCGACCGGGAAATCGTCAACGCCTCGCAGCAATCCACCGAACAAGTCAAAGTCTTTGCCCGTGGTTCGATGGAACATTGGCGCACTCGGGTCTATCAGCAAACTGAAGAAAATTTCATCCCGTGGTTCAGCAGCTACTGGACCCAGGAATGGCTATCGATGAAGGTCAGCTGGTACACGATCAATGCCGGTGGCGAACAGGACGCATCGGCCAAGCGGTTGGCGGCGTATCTGCTTGAGCAATATCAGAAAAGGGTGCTGGCACCAGTGGCGGTGGAGGTCGATCCGGACGCGATTCTCGGCCAGGCGACGGCGTTCTATGCGCAACTGATGGCCCAGCAGATGCCGCTCATCGCCCAGCGCCATGGTGTGCCCGTTGGTCAGCTCAATGGGCATTTGCAGAAAGTCCCGGCCATTGCGCTTGGCCCGCCGTCGGCGCGGGATGCTTCGTTGTATCAGGTCATCAGTACCGAGCCGCTGAACACGCTGCCGGCCTACGCCGCGCTGATCGACAAGATCCACACCGAGGGCGGCGCCAAGGGTATTGCCTCGACGGATGCCGGCATGGCGCCGGTGGCCAAACGCGCCAGTCAGCGGATGGAAGCGGAAATGGCCCCGCGCGGGGCTGCCAGTGCGGTGGCCGCTGCTGCCGGGAAACTGGCCGGTGGCCTGATCTCGGCTGGTGTTGCGGGTATTCGCGCGATTATCCAGGCCAATGACCGCCCCGACAGCGAAGCGTTGATCCGCAGCAGTCTGGGCAGCACCTTCGACAAGGCCTGGCTGAAACTGGTGCAGAACCCGACAACCGGGGTGATGGCCGGCACGCTGCACATGGCCGCACAGGTCGAGCGCAATCTGGGTGCGGGCGATGAACCGTCGGTCGGGCTGGGCGTGAACCGTGTCGAATGGCAGCCGCCGCAATCGACCAATCAGCAGATCGAACCCAACGTGCAAGGAGAGTGATCATGGCTTACATCGATATTTTCGTAGCGCCGGTGCCGACTGCCAATCGTGAGCAGTACAAAAAGCACGCCGAAATTGCCGCCGTACTGTTCAAGGAGTACGGCGCCCTGAGCGTTGCTGAATGCTGGGGAGATGACGTGCCGGACGGCAAGCTCACCTCGTTCCCGATGGCGGTGAAGCTCAAGGAAGGCGAAACCGTCGCCTCGGGCTGGCTGATCTGGCCGGACAAAGCCACCCGGGATGCCGGCATGGCAAAGATGATGGAGGACCCGCGCATGCAGCCCGATTTGAACCCGATGCCGTTCGATGGCCAGCGGATGATCTACGGCGGCTTCCAATACCTCATCGAGCCCTGAGGCCACCGCAAATCTATTGTAGGAGTGAGCCTGCTCGCGATAGCGGTGGGTCTGTCAATGAAGCATTGAATGTGCAAACGCCATCGCGAGCAGGCTCACTCCTACAGGTACGGTGTTCACTCGGCAGAGGGGGTGATACGGCAGCTTTTGCGGTTGCGAATCTGCTCGTCAGTCGGGCGTTCGCGGACGAATTCGAAACGCGGTTCACCCTCGCTGTAATGCACCAGCCAGCCCCATTCCAGTTCACTTTCATCCTGCCCGGGATGCGGTGGTCGCGCCCACCACGGTTCTTTGCTGAGGATCGCGCGCATGGCGGCCTCCGGTTGATGGCAATCCTTGAACTATAGCTGCCTGTCGCGAGTCGTCAGATCAGGCTGTGTAGAATCCGGCGGATCACGGTGAACAGGGGAGCAGGGCCATGACCGATGAGACAAAGCGACTGTTTTTCGCCCTCGATTGCCCGTCTGCGCAACGCAAGGCGATTGCTCAATGGCGAGGGGAGTTGGGTTTGCGCACCGGTAAGCCGGTGCCGGCGGACAACTTTCATCTGACGTTGCTGTTTCTCGGCGCGGTGCCATTGGCGCAGATCAATGAAGTCTGCGAAGCCGCCGGGCAAGTGCGCACACCGGGTGAGGTGTTGAAGATTTCGCTGGATCACTTGCAGGTCTGGCACCGCGCCGGGGTGTTGTCACTGGCGCCCGAGCAGGCGCCACAAGCGTTGCTGCGGCTGGTCTACGCATTGGAGCAGGCGATGTTGCCGTTTGGCTTTGAAGAGACGCCACGCGAGTTTCGCCCGCACCTGACGCTGGCCCGTGAGTACCGTGCTCCGGAGCCGGAATCCGCTACGCCGCCGGAGTTTTTTCTGCGTGCCGAACGCTTCGCCTTGTTTGAATCACACAAGGGACGCTATCGGATTCTGCAAGACTGGCCGCTGATTTGAGCGCACAAAAAAAGGCGCCCGAAGGCGCCTGAGAATTCACCTGAACCGAGGGAGCCAGGTGAGGCCGTTCATAGCAGGGTGCAGCGGTGGTAAGGCGCTGCGTGAACGGGAAATCATAAATTTTTCTGTCACAACACCAAACCACTGTAGGAGTGAGCCTGCTCGCGATGAGGCCAGTACACTCAGCATCAGCGCTGCCTGACACACCGCCATCGCGAGCAGGCTCACTCCTACATTTGGAGCTTTGGTGGGCTTACTTACCGAGTTTCACCCGGGTCCAGCCGCGGGTCATGATCCGCTGTGTGGCAATCGGCTGATCCGGCACCGCATACAGCGTCGCCATCACCGCTTGCGACGGATACGAACCCGGGTCGTTGCGGATCGCTTCATCCACCAATGGCGTAGCCGCCGCGTTGGCGTTGCTGTAGCCGTTGCTGTTGGTGATCTCGGCGATGATGTCCGGACGCATCAGAAAATCCATGAACAGGTAAGCGTTCTCGACGTTAGCGGCATCGCGCGGGATCGCGACCATGTCGTAGAAGCTGCCGGCACCCTCCTTGGGAATGCTGTAGTCGATCACCACGTTGTTGCCCGATTCCACCGCGCGGGCCTTGGCTTGCAGCACATCACCGGAGTAGCCGACCGCCACGCAGATGTTGCCGTTGGCCAGATCCGAGATGTATTTCGAGGAATGGAAGTACGCCACGTTCGGACGAATCTTCATGAACAGCGCCTCGGCTTCCTTGATGTGCGCGGTGTCCCTGTCGTTCACCGGGTAACCCAGATAGTGCAGGGCGGCCGGGATCATTTCGGTCGGCGAGTCGAGGAAACTGATGCCGCAGGCTTTGAGTTTTTCAGCGTTTTCCGGTTTGAACAGCAAGTCCCAGGAATTGGTCGGGGCGTTGGCGCCGAGCACTTCCTTGACCTTGGCCGGGTTGAAGCCGATGCCGATCGAGCCCCACATGTACGGGAACGCGTGGGCGTTGTCCGGATCACTGGCGGCGGCGTTTTTCAGCAGCACCGGGTTGAGATTCTTCCAGTTCGGCAGCTTGGATTTGTCCAGCGTCTGATAGACGCCGGCCTTGATCTGCTTGGCCAGGAAACTGTTCGACGGGACGACCAGGTCGTAGCCGGATTTGCCCGCCAGCAAACGCGCCTCAAGGGTCTCGTTGCTGTCGAAGACGTCGTAGGTCACGCGGATGCCGGTCTCGTCTTCGAACTTCTTGACGGTGTCCGGCGCGATGTAATCGGACCAGTTGTAAACGCGCAGCACCTTGTCGTTGGCCTGAGCGCCCATGACCATTGCGCCCATTAAGGACAGTGTCAGCAGAGTCCTGCCAAACATTTTCATCGGTACAACTCCATTGTTTTTATTCACGTTGCGCAAAGCCCCCTCACCCTCTCCCAGGGGGAGAGGGGACTGACCGAGGGGCTGACTACATTTGTGTAGGAGCTGTCGAGTGAAACGAGGCTGCGATCTTTTGATCTTTCACATCAAGATCAAAAGATCGCAGCGTGCCGCAGCTCCTACCGGTCAAGCGGTGGCGGCTTGTTGCGGTTGTTGCCACGACTCATTCGCCGTCTGATCCATCGCTTCCTGAATCGCCCGCTTGCGGTTGGCTTCTGCCTTGCGGCCGAAGTACCAGACCAGGAACGTCACCAGCGACACCGCCAGCAGAATCAGGCTGGCCACCGCGTTGATCTCAGGCTTCACGCCCAGACGCACCGCCGAGAACACTTCCATCGGCAACGTCGTCGAACCTGGTCCGGAAACGAAGCTGGCCAACACCAAGTCATCCAGCGACAAGGCGAACGACATCATCCCGCCCGCCGCCAGCGACGGCGCGATCATTGGAATGGTGATCAGGAAAAACACCTTGAACGGCTTCGCACCGAGATCCATCGCCGCTTCTTCGATCGACAGATCCAGCTCACGAAGGCGGGCGGAGACTACCACCGCCACATAAGCGGCACAAAACGTGGTGTGGGCGATCCAGATCGTGACGATGCCACGCTCCTGCGGCCAGCCGATCAACTGCGCCATCGCCACGAACAGCAGCAACAGCGACAGACCGGTGATCACCTCAGGCATCACCAACGGCGCAGTGACCAGACCACCAAACAGCGTGCGACCCTTGAAGCGTGTCACACGCGTCAGCACGAAAGCGGCGAGGGTGCCCAACGCGACTGCAGCAATCGCGGTGTAGCAGGCGATTTCCAGCGAGCGCACCACCGAGCCCATCAGTTGCGTGTTGTCGAGCAAGCCGACATACCACTTCACCGACCAGCCGCCCCAGACTGTCACTAGTTTCGAGGCGTTGAACGAGTAGATCACCAGAATCAGCATCGGCAGATAAATGAACATCAGGCCGAAGATCAGCATGAACTTGGAAAAACCGAAGCGTTTCATCCCCGTGCCTCCATCTCTTTGGCCTGGCTGCGGTTGAACAGCAGAATCGGCACAATCAGGATCAACAGCATCACCACCGCCAGCGCAGACGCCACCGGCCAGTCGCGGTTATTGAAGAACTCTTGCCACAGCACGCGACCGATCATCAGCGTCTCCGGGCCACCCAACAGTTCTGGAATCACGAACTCGCCGACCACCGGAATGAACACCAGCATGCAGCCGGCAATAATGCCGTTCTTGGCCAGTGGCACGGTGATTTTCCAGAAGTTGTTGAAGTTGCTCGAACCCAGATCCTGCGCGGCTTCCAGCAGGCTGCCATCGTGCTTGACGAGGTTGGCGTACAGCGGCAACACCATGAATGGCAGGTAGGCGTAGACCACGCCGATATACACGGCCGTGTTGGTGTTGAGGATCTCGATCGGGTGATCGGTCAGCCCCGTCCACATCAGAAACGCGTTGAGCAAACCGTTGTTGCTGAGGATGCCCATCCATGCGTAAACGCGGATCAGGATCGCGGTCCAGGTCGGCATCATGATCAACAGCAGCAGGACGTTTTGCGTTTCCTTGCCGGTCTTGGTGATCGCGTAGGCCATCGGGAAACCGATCAACAGGCACATCATCGTGCTCAGCGCCGCGACTTTCAGCGAGCCTAGGTAGGCCGATAGGTACAGCTCGTCTTCGCCGAGCATGGTGTAGTTGCCGATGTTGAGCATCAGCTGGAATTTCTGTTCGGCGTAGGTGTAGATCTCCGAGTAGGGCGGGATCGACAGCGCGGCTTCCGAGAAGCTGATCTTCATCACCAGAAAGAACGGCAGCATGAAGAACAGGAACAGCCAGATGAACGGAATGCCGATCACCAGTTTTCGCCCGCTGGGCACCAGGCGCAGGAATTGCTGATTGAAGGTTCTCATGAGCGCAGTACCACGCCGCTGTCGTCTTCCCACCAGACGTAGACTTTGTCGTCCCAGGTCGGCCGCGCGCCACGGCGTTCGGCGTTGGCCATGAACGACTGGACGATTTTGCCGCCGGGCAATTCGACGTAGAACACCGAGTGACCGCCGAGGTAGGCGATGTCATGCACCTTGCCTTCGGACCAGTTGTAGCGAAATTCCGGCTTGGTCGTGCTGACGAGCATTTTTTCCGGACGGATCGCGTAGGTGACCGACTTGTCCTGCACCGAAGTGCTGACACCGTGACCGACGTAGATCTTCTGTTCCAGGTCCGGGCTGTGGATGATCGCGTGACCTTCAAGGTCTTCCACCACGGTGCCGTCGAAGGCGTTCACGTTGCCGATGAATTCGCAGACCATGCGGCTGACCGGCGCTTCATAAATGTCGATCGGGCTGCCGATCTGCGCGATCCAACCCAGGTGCATGATTGCGATGCGCTCGGCCATGGTCATGGCCTCTTCCTGGTCGTGGGTCACCATCACGCAGGTCACGCCGACGCGTTCGATGATCTGCACGAGTTCCAGTTGCATCTGCGAACGCAGCTTTTTATCCAGCGCACCCATTGGCTCGTCGAGCAGCAACAGCTTCGGGCGCTTGGCCAGCGAGCGGGCGAGGGCGACGCGCTGACGCTGACCACCGGACAACTGATGCGGGCGGCGTTTGGCGTATTGGGTCATGTGGACAAGGCGCAGCATTTCATCGACGCGGGCATCGATTTCGCTGGCCGGCAAACGGTCTTGCTTGAGGCCGAAGGCGATGTTCTGCGCAACGGTCATGTGTGGGAACAGCGCGTAGGACTGGAACATCATGTTGATCGGCCGCTCGTACGGCGGCATGTCGGTGATGTCCACGCCGTCGAGCAGAATCCGCCCTTCAGTCGGGCGCTCGAAACCGGCGAGCATGCGCAGCAGGGTCGATTTGCCCGAACCGGAGCCACCGAGCAGGGCAAAGATTTCGCCCTGATGGATCTCCAGGGACACATCGTCCACTGCCACGGTTTCGTCGAACTTCTTGGTGACACGATCGACTTTCACCAGCACCTTTTTCGGTTGCTGATGACCTTCAAGTGCCTTCCTGTAAGTGCTGGAGGCGTTTGCCATGTGAAACTCCCAACAGGTTTCGTTCGCCTGGCCAATGTGGCCGGGCTTAAGTGGATTGCAAGCCTGCAAGCGCAATCTCAGTCATTACACATCCCCTGTAGGAGTGAGCCTGCTCGCGATGAGGCCATGTCAGTCGACATCTCTGTTGACTGGTCTATTGCTATCGCGAGCAGGCTCACTCCTACAGGGGAATTGCGCATGCCTGACTGACCTTGCACTGCCGAGGGCTTGGTCGGCGCCGCCGTCCTGGCTGCCTGGGTCGTACTTGTTGTTATCACGGGTGTTGCTGTTCACGAATGACGGATGTGCGCAGGCACACCCGACATTCATGGGGGCAGTAAATCGTTACGTATGCTTGGGTTGGATCAGCGCTGATTGCGCCGCGCCGCCCGTTGCCGGCAAGCCGCGCCGAATGCCTGGAAAATCTTCAGGTAGTTCGGGTTATCGAGCACTTGCCATTCCGGGTGCCATTGCACGCCGAGGGCGAAGGTCGGGCTGTGTTCGACCGAGACCGCCTCAATCAAACCGTCCGGCGCCACCGCTTCGGCCCGCAGGCCGGGGGCGAGGCGATCGATGCCCTGGCTGTGAATCGAGTTGACCTGGAACTCGCCCGGCAACTCCAGCGCCTCAAACACGCCGCCGCTCAAAACCGTCACCGCATGGGCCGGTGCGTATTGCACGGCCACATCAGGGCTGTCGGCTTCACGGTGATCGAGCATGCCCGGCAGCTCATGCACCTTCTGATGCAGGCTGCCGCCGAACGCCACGTTCATTTCCTGGAAACCACGGCAGATGCCGAGCACCGGAACGCCCGCCGCGATGGCTGCACGCAATAAAGGAAGGGTGGTGGCATCCCGCGCCGGATCGTGATCCGTGCCGGGGGCGCTGGCCGGGCCTTGATAGTGGAAAGGTTCCACGTTCGAGGGCGAGCCGGTCAGCAGCAGACCGTCGAGTTGACCGAGCAGGTCATCGATTTCAGTCAGGTTGCCAAGGGAAGGAATGACCACTGGCAGCCCGTTGGCGCCAACGCTGACAGCACGTACGTACTTGTCGCCGCTGATGTGATAGGGGTGCAGGCCAATTTGTTTGACGCACGCAGTAACGCCGATCAATGGCTTGAATGCCATTTTTATTCACCTCGAAGTTTGACACTTGAACGAGCTTTTCCGGAGCTTAGCCTCGTTGATTTTAATTAACAACTGCCATGTAAAAAATTCTAAACGCCGTTCATCAAATCTTCATGATTCCCGGGCCTAAGACCCCTGTGTTGGCACGCAAGCGTTAAAAAAAGCCCGAAAAATAAACCCTGAGCGGCCATCTGTTCGCTATTGACTTCACTTTGCCGTTCGGGTTGACTGGCTCGGCGAAACAGCAGTGAACATAATAATTAACAGCTAAATAGGTGCATCATGTCGGTCCCTCTGCGTACCGTTCAACTCAACGAAGCAAACGCATTCCTTAAGAAATATCCTGAGGTTTTGTACGTCGACCTTCTGATTGCGGATATGAACGGTGTGGTGCGCGGCAAGCGCATCGAACGCACCAGTCTTCATAAGGTTTACGAGAAAGGCATCAACCTGCCGGCCTCGCTTTTCGCCCTCGACATCAATGGCTCCACGGTGGAAAGCACCGGCCTGGGTCTGGACATCGGCGACGCTGACCGCATTTGCTATCCGATCCCCGGCACGCTGAGCATCGAGCCGTGGCAGAAGCGTCCCACCGCACAACTTCTAATGACCATGCACGAAATCGAAGGCCAGCCGTTCTTCGCTGACCCGCGTGAAGTGCTGGCCAACGTCGTGCGCAAATTCGACGACCTCGGCTTGACCATCTGCGCGGCATTCGAACTCGAGTTCTATCTGATCGACCAGGACAACGTGAACGGCCGTCCGCAATCGCCACGCTCGCCAGTCTCCGGCAAGCGTCCGGTGTCGACTCAGGTGTACCTGATCGACGACCTCGACGAATACGTCGACTGCCTGCAAGACATCCTCGAAGGCGCGAAAGAGCAGGGCATCCCGGCTGACGCGATCGTCAAGGAAAGCGCCCCGGCGCAGTTCGAAGTCAACCTGCATCACGTCTCCGACCCGATCAAGGCGTGCGACTACGCCGTCCTGCTCAAGCGTCTGGTGAAGAACATCGCCTACGACCACGAGATGGACACCACCTTCATGGCCAAGCCGTATCCGGGCCAGGCGGGCAACGGTCTGCACGTACACATTTCGATCCTGGACAAAGAAGGCAACAACATCTTCGCCAGCGAGGATCCCGAGCAGAACGCCGCACTGCGTCACGCGATCGGCGGTGTGCTGGAGACCCTGCCTGCGCAAATGGCGTTCCTCTGCCCGAACGTCAACTCGTACCGCCGCTTTGGCGCGCAGTTCTACGTACCGAACTCGCCGAGCTGGGGCATCGACAACCGCACCGTTGCGGTCCGTGTGCCAACCGGTTCGGCCGACGCTGTGCGTATCGAGCATCGCGTCGCCGGTGCCGATGCCAACCCGTACTTGCTGATGGCTTCGGTGCTGGCCGGTATTCACCACGGTCTGACCAATCAGATCGAGCCGGGCGCTCCGGTGGAAGGCAACAGCTACGAGCAGAACGAACAGAGCCTGCCGAACAACCTGCGCGACGCACTGCGCGAACTGGACGACAGCGAAGTCATGGCCCGCTACATCGACCCGATGTACATCGACGTGTTTGTCGCTTGTAAGGAGAGCGAGTTGGCCGAGTTTGAGAACTCGATTTCTGACCTTGAGTACAACTGGTATCTGCATACGGTGTGATTAGCTGAGGCCCTCAAAAGCCGAAGAGCCCCTCACCCTAACCCTCTCCCGGAGGGAGAGGGGACTGACCCGGGGATGCTTGGGAAATCCTGCGACCTGAACCTGCTTTACCGAATCCATAATCGACTCGGTCGTTCAGGTCGGTGTAACTCCCGAGACAACTCGATCGGTCCCCTCTACCCCTGGGAGAGGGCTAGGGTGAGGGCAGCCACCTCAAGCCAGACATCGCAACCAGACAGCCCCCCAATTCCCCCCTTGTCGAGCCACAACAATGACAACGACCCGCAACGACTGGGAACAACGCTTCCAGTCCCTGACCATCGAAGCCCGCGCGTTCATCAACGGTGAATACCGCCCGGCCATCAGTGGCGACACCTTCGAATGCCTGAGCCCCGTCGACGGCCGTTTCCTCGCCTCCGTGGCCAGCACCGACGAAGCCGACGCCAACCTCGCTGTTGAAGTCGCGCGCCAGTCTTTTGAATCCGGCGTGTGGGCGAAAAAAGCCCCGGCCGAGCGCAAGCGCATCCTGATCCGCTTCGCCGATCTGATCCTGCAGAACCAGGAAGAACTGGCGCTGCTGGAAACCCTCGACATGGGTAAACCGATCAGCGATTCGATGAGCATCGACATCCCGGCGACCGCCAA
Source organism: Pseudomonas sp. R84 (assembly GCF_009834515.1). Lineage (NCBI taxonomy): Bacteria > Pseudomonadati > Pseudomonadota > Gammaproteobacteria > Pseudomonadales > Pseudomonadaceae > Pseudomonas > Pseudomonas sp. R84. Next base: position 3,987,332 of record NZ_CP019426.1, on the reverse strand, counting down.
CGCGATCCGCTGGAGCGCCGAAGCCATCGACAAGATCTACGACGAAGTCGCCGCCACCCCGCACGATCAACTCGGCCTCGTCACCCGCGAGCCATCCGGCGTGGTCGCGGCCATCGTGCCGTGGAACTTCCCGCTGATCATGGCCAGCTGGAAATTCGCCCCGGCGCTGGCAGCAGGCAACTCGTTCATTCTGAAACCTTCGGAAAAATCGCCACTGACCGCAATCCGCATCGCTCAACTTGCGCTGGATGCCGGCATTCCGAAAGGCGTGTTCAACGTTCTGCCAGGCTTCGGCCATACCGTCGGCAAGGCGCTGGCGTTGCACATGGACGTCGACGTGCTGGCCTTCACCGGCTCCACAGCGATTGCCAAACAGCTGATGATTTATGCCGGCCAAAGCAACATGAAACGCGTCTGGCTCGAAGCAGGGGGCAAGAGCCCGAACGTGGTGTTTGCCGACGCACCGGACTTGCGCGCGGCAGCACAAGCGGCGGCCGGCGCCATTGCCTTCAACCAGGGCGAAGTGTGCACTGCGGGTTCACGTCTGCTGGTTGAGCGTTCGATCCGCGAGCAGTTCATTCCACTGCTGGTGGAAGCGCTGCAAGCGTGGAAACCCGGTCACTCACTCGATCCGGCAACCACCGTCGGTGCCGTGGTCGATCAGCGTCAACTCGACAACGTGCTGCGCTACATCAGCATCGGTCGCGAGCAAGGCGCCGAGCTGATTGCTGGCGGTCAACGCACCCTTGAAGAAACCGGCGGCCTCTATGTGCAACCGGCGCTGTTCGACGGCGTGACCAATGCGATGACCATCGCCCAGGAAGAAATCTTTGGCCCAGTGCTGTCGCTGATCACCTTCGACACCGCCGAAGAAGCGCTGCAGATCGCCAACGACAGCATCTTCGGCCTCGCCGCCGGCGTCTGGACCAGCAACCTCAGCAAGGCGCACACCTTCGCTCGTGGCCTGCGTGCCGGCAGCGTCTGGGTCAACCAGTACGACGGCGGCGACATGACCGCACCGTTCGGTGGCTTCAAACAATCGGGCAACGGCCGCGATAAATCGCTGCACGCGTTCGACAAGTACACCGAGCTGAAAGCGACCTGGATCAAGCTCTGACTCTATTACAGCGGTGGTCGCCGTTTATTGGCGACCCTCGGAGAAACGTATGAAACAGCAACACGTAAACAGCTACTACGCCGCCACCCGCAACGAAGTTATCGACTTTCCGGTTCTGGAAGAGTCGGTCGAGTGCGATGTCTGCATCATCGGCGCCGGTTACACCGGCCTGTCCTCGGCGCTGTTCCTCACCGAAGCCGGCTACAAAGTGACGGTGCTGGAAGCGGCGAAAGTCGGCTACGGCGCCAGCGGTCGCAATGGCGGTCAACTGGTCAACTCGTACAGCCGTGACGTCGACGTGATCGAAGAGCGTTACGGCGACAAGACCGCGGAAATCCTCGGCAGCATGATCTTCGAAGGCGCCGACATCATCCGTTCGCGCATCAAGGAATACGACATCCAATGCGACTACCGCCCGGGCGGCATTTTCGCAGCGATGAACAAGAAACAACTCAACAGTCTGGCTGAGCAGAAGCGTGGCTGGGAACGTTACGGCAACCGCAATCTGAAGATGCTCGACGCGGCTGACATCCGTCGCGAAGTCGGCTCCGACGCTTACGTTGGTGGCCTGCTGGATATGCAGGGTGGTCACGTTCATCCGTTGAACCTGGCGCTCGGTGAAGCTGCGGCGATTACGCGTTTGGGTGGCAAAATCTACGAGCAGTCGGCTGCCGTGGAAATCAAATACGGCGAACCCAACATCGTGCGCACCGCCAAAGGCCAGGTCCGCGCCAAGTACCTGCTGATCGCCGGCAACGCCTACCTGCCGCAAGGTCTCGACAACCGCGTGACCGCGAAAAGCATGCCGTGCGGCTCGCAGATCGTCGTCACCGAACCGCTGACCGAGAAGCAGGCGCGCAGCCTGATCACCAACAACTACTGCGTCGAAGACTGCAACTACCTGCTGGATTACTACCGTCTGACTGCCGACAACCGTCTGCTTTACGGCGGCGGCGTGGTCTACGGCGCGCGGGAACCGGACGACATCGAACAACTGATCCGCCCGAAGATCCTCAAGACCTTCCCGCAGCTCAAAGACGTCAAGATCGACTACCGCTGGACCGGCAACTTCCTGCTGACCATGTCCCGCATGCCGCAATTCGGCCGTATCGAGAAAAACGCTTACTACATGCAAGGCTACAGCGGCCACGGCGTCACCTGCTCGCACCTGGCCGGCAAACTGATCTCGGAAATGATCCGCGGCGACGCCGAACGCTTCGACGCGTTCGCCTCCTTGCCACACATGCCAATGCTCGGCGGCCGGACCTTCTCCGCGCCACTGACCGCCCTCGGCGCCGTCTATTACTCGCTGCGCGACCGCTTCGGCCTCTAGTTACCTCCCCGGCGGCGGCCCAAGACCCCGCCGGTTTTTTTACCTGCCAGTACATGCACCATCAATCCGACTGGAACACCAAAGATCAAATTGTAGGAGTGAGCCTGCTCGCGATGAGGCCAGCCCAGCCACCATCCCTTCCACAGAAACACCACAAACCCTGTGGGAGCGAGCTTGCTCGCGAAGGCGGTCATCCAGTCAAAAATAATGGTGAATGTGCCACCCAATCGCGAGCAGGCTCACTCCTACAGGTCCGCATTACCAAGGCAAGAAGGACTTTTACCCCACCGTCCATCGAACCTGCTGAGCAACACCGGCAAACGTGATTTAATAGCCGCCTTTCACGGTTCCGGGACACGGGAGCAACGTGATCCGCGCCCCTCGCGCGGCACCCGCCACCCACCCCCATTACCCGTGGGTCTGCGCGAGAACCGCCGAGCGGCGATCAGGCAAGGCAAAAACAGGCGAGGAAGCGGAGTGTAGGGCCCTACATGAGCATTCTGAGCCTGTTTTTAACGCAGCATGATCGTCGCGCAGGCAGTTTTCGCGCAGAGCCTAAGTACTTCTCACATAAGGCAGTCATGGATACGGGTTCTCGACTCAAACTAGTACGCGAAAGCTACAAACTCTCCCAGCGCGAGCTGGCCCGGCGTAGCGGCGTGACCAATGCCACCATCTCCCTGATCGAACAGAATCGCGTCAGCCCCTCCGTCAGCTCACTGAAAAAGCTGCTCGAAGGCATACCGATGTCCCTGGCCGACTTCTTCACCTTCGACCAACCCCCGCGCGAACACCAATACGTCTTCCGCGCCAACGAACAGCCTGATCTTGGCCGCCACGGCTTGCGACTGCTGCTGATCGGCGCCTCGGTGCCGAGTCGGCAGATGCGCTTGCTGCGTGAGCAATACGCACCGGGCGCTAGTTCGGGGGAAGAGCCGATTGTGCATGCTGAGGGCGAGGAGTGCGGGTTGGTGACGCGTGGCACGGTGGAGTTGACCGTGGATGGGTCGGTGAGTGTGTTGAATGCGGGGGATGGGTATTACTTCCCGACCACGCTGCCACATAAGTTCCGGAATATCGGGGCGGATGAGGCTGAGATTATTAGTGCGAATACGCCGGCGAATTTTTGATGATGTTGGGGGGCAGCGGGCGGTAATAAAAAAGGCGACTATCTAAGTTGCCTTTTTTAGATCTGTTGTTGACTGTTGTGGTTTTTATGTTTTTTTAAATCTGAATGTCATGAGTGATTGCTTATATGATGTGGCGATGTGGTTTGTAATTGGGTGTTTTGGTAGGATTTCAAGTATTTTTAGCAGGTTGGATATTACGGTTTCTCTGCTCCATTCGATGAAGCTCTGCTGGTCTAATATGTAAATCCAAGAAGTGTATGCGATTGTATCGTTGGTTAGAATTTTTTTGACAAATAATTCATTGATTGCTTTGGGGAATTTTTTTACACTGTTGTCGTCATTAAGTAATAGTTCTTCTGATTTGATGTGGATTGTTTCATTGCGAAGTTGAATTAGCCTTTGAAGGTCCTTGAAAGCTTCGTCTTCCCCTTTATTCCACTTATTTGGTGTTAGATAATTTATTAGGTGTTCATATTTTTTTGTCGGCGACTCTCTCTCGATACCTTCGAGGAATGTCATTAGCTTAAGTTCGTCTTCCTGTATGAATTCCATTGGCGCGTTCGCTTGCAAGGCAATCCCGCCTCTAAATGATTGAGTTGTGTTATCTTTTTTGAATAGTGTGCTGGGTTGGGTGAATGATCTCGGCTTATTGATTGCTGCATAGAAGCTTTTAATGTCTTGCAGAAAGGCCTCGGTGATCATTGCACAAATTATAAGATGTATTAGTCCATCTTTACTTTCTAGTTTTTCGGTTTTCTCAAGCAATATTATTCCATGAAATGGTAGTGACAGCATTATCGAGTCTCTCGCGTTATCGGGTTGTTTAGGTCATGACCAGTGGTTGTAAATGTTTCTTACTTGATTGGCCCAAAATGTCAGCCGTTGTAGAGGGTTTCTACTTCCGTCATATAAGCCCAGTTGTTCAGCTATCGAGAAAAAACCCTCTCCAGGGGTATTGTCATCCCCCCGGTGCACTATTAATGCCGTAAGCATTGGGCGCCCGGACTTATATTCGTGGATAGCAATGGCAGTTAACATTGTTGCAATTTCATCTCTGTGTTCTGATATGTCCATTGAAAGGCCAAGTAATGGAGATACATCGCTATAGGCTGCGAGTTGGTTGGTTCTAGCTAATGTAGTTAGTGTTGTGTATAGAATGCTGTTCATTTTTTTGGGCCGCGTGGAGTGGTGGTATTTTAGGTTTTATACCAATATTTCTAGTTTTCTTTTCTTAAATGACGTAATGACCCGGGAATGCCAGTCTTTTATTATTTTTGTTGTTTCTACGTCTTTGACGCATCTGTTGAGCGTTCCTTGGGGTTGAGGAAGTCTTCGATCATCTAATTCCCAGTCAAGTACTCGAATAGGTCTGCGATTTTTAATCCAGCCAAATTCTGTTTCTTCTTTTTTTACTTCGTACCAACCACCGATAACTTGCACGAGCGCTACCAGTTTGGCGCCATTCTTAATTGCGATAATGTCATTTACATTCATTTTTGTGCGAAAGTCATCAATGGTGCCTTTACCGTCGTCCCAGTTTCCGAGGCCTATTATTTTTTTATGCTCGAGTATTTCAAAAACGTACTCGTCAGCGAAGGATTTTTCATTGGGATGTATTTGCATATGCCAGTATGTGATGCTCATGTTTAAATCCTTTTTTGAGCGTTTGGTGTTTTTTATGATGTGCATGATTGAGGTCATGCTGCGCGGTGTCAGAGTGCCATTAAGTTCTCTTCCTTGAAAGGGGCGGTGAGACTAAAGTCGGATGCCTCCTGCGCGCGGCTTGTCACTATGTAAATATTAGGAATTGAATTTTTGGAGGGCAAAAAACCTATTTCACAATTGGCGCATCGAACGCTCTCTGTTCAATCACCCGAAACACATCATTGACATCCTGTACCAGGATTCTAGCGATATTGGTGATGGTTTTGATGTCGTGTTAAGCATGATCGGGGGCGCGGATGCAGGTGATGAGGTCGAGGTATTGAGGGCGGCGTTGAGGCGTTCGGCGGCGCAGGCGTGGCGTGTCACTTCTGAGGGCTGCGAAACCCATTGCTGACTACGGTCAGCGACAGGCTCACTTTGGGCAGCAATTCCGGCAGCCACAACTGACCTGTAGGACGTGAAACCCGTACCAGTGGCGAGGGGGCTTGCTCCCGCTTAGCGGCGCTGTCGTCGCAATCCGGGGCGTGCGGTATGTCTGGGAGAAAGGGACTATCCGGTCTCGGGGCAGCTTCGCAACCCCGCGGGAGCACGCTCTCTCGCCAAATGGGGTGTTTTCCTACGAAGTTTTCAGATATCGAAATTGGGCGAATCTACCGGGCGATAACCATTCGTCCGACACACCGCACGTTCGCCGCACACCTTCTTCCAATGCTGTAACTCCCCACGCAAAGGAAGAGACACCATGCTGAACCATAAAATCGCGGTGTTAACCCTCGCGGCGTTGCTGTCCGGCAGTTCGCTTTATGCGATTGCGGCCGGCGAGACGTCCACCCCAACGGCAAACGACGGCACCAGCCAGACGCGTGACCCGGCGTCCCCTGCCACCAATGCCGACCCGGATGCCGATTCGCTGCCCAAGGGTGGTGATGGTGGCAAGACCGACAATGGGCCGGTGCCTTCTGCCTCAAAGCCCAGCCCAGCGGGTCAACCGTCCGGTAGCAGCAGTGGTGGTAATGGCGGTGGTTAATGGAACTCGCGCACTAAAAAGCCCGGTCTTTTTGAGCCGGGCTTTTCTTTGCCTGTCGCGAACGCAGATATCAGGCGTTCACTTCGCCTTCCACTGCCCGCCACCATTCTCACAATCAATCCGCGCCTGAGCTAAATGCTCCACGTCGTAGTGATACGTGGTCACTTGCGCGTTCTCGGGGATGTTTAATGCCTTGGCGTTCTTGTCCTTGCTGGTGGAATGCGGGTTGGCTAGGGATTCCTGGGTGATCGTGGCGATACACGTTGCCTGATAGTGGTCTGCGCAGTGTTCGACCTTGGTTTTAGTGCTGCTGAGCATGTCTTTGCTTTCGTTGCTGCACGACCAGTCGATTGAGTTCACCGGCATGCCTTCGTATTCATAACAACTGTGGGTTTCCACCGCTGGCACCGAGGCGCTGGAGGATTGGGTCTGGACGTCGCAGCCTTCGGCCATGACGCAGGTGGGGATGACGGCGAAGCTGGCGATCAGAAGCAGGAAGCGAATGTTCATCGGGGTTTCCTCTCCAATGGCGCCGTGTCTGATCGAGGATTTGGCGCTGATACAGTTTCGAGATTGTGCGGAGGAGGGAGGTTCCATCGGGTTTTTGATTTGCTCCCGAGGCGTACACTGCGAAACAATCGGAAATATTCAGCGCCCAAGGATTGGAACATTGCCCATGATCGAAATTGGCAGCCGCAACAACGCGCCCCCCTCGCAGCATCCATTTCACGACATCTACCTGTTTCACATTGACCCTGCAAAGCCAGACACGCCTTTCTGTTTCGAGCAGTCGATGTCCGGCGGGCATATGGAGCATGGCGGTGCGCGGTGGTTGGCGCTGGATGAGCTGGACGCCTGGCCCGGTGAATGGCGTAAGCATCTGAACAAAGCTGATTGCGCCTGGGTTGCCGAATTGATCGATACCCATCCGAAAGCCGATCAGGCAACCTTGGTGTCGCTGATCCTTCAGCGTCACTCTGGGCCAGCCAAACCAATCGGAAGGCTTAAGGCAATCGGCAACTGGCTCAAACGCAACATCCATGTCGGCGGCCGCTACGGCGTCTAACCCTCGGAGACTCCCATGACCCAGGCCCTCGAACGCGCTATCGCCATCGCCGCCACGGCCCACGCCGGGCAGGTCGACAAGGGCGGTGAGCCGTACATTCTGCATCCGCTGAAAGTCATGTTGCGCATGACCACATTGGAAGAACGCATCGTCGCTGTGCTGCACGATGTGGTTGAGGATTGCGGTGTCAGCGTCGATGACTTGCGCAAGGAAGGTTTCAGCGAAGAAGTGCTGACTGCGATCGAGTCGGTGACCAAAGTGCCGGGCGAATCCTATGAAGACTTCGTTGACCGCGCCGCGCAGAACCCGATCGGGCGGGTGGTGAAACTGGCGGATCTGGAAGAGAACAGCGACCTGTCGCGGATTGCTTCGCCAAGTTGGGAAGATCTCGAACGAATCGAAAAATACCGCCGCGCGATTGGCCGGTTGCGCGGGTAAAAACAAATAAATCCCCTGTAGGAGCTGCCGAAGGCTGCGATCTTTTGATCTTGCTTTTAAAAACAAAAGTCAAAAGATCGCAGCCTTCGGCAGCTCCTACACGGGTTGTGGTGTGTCAGGTAAATAGCCAGGAAGGCGACTATGAAATCCATTCTCTGTTTGTTGATTGCCGCCGGTTTCGGCGCGCTGTTGCAGTTCGAAGGTGTGCCCCACGGTTTGTTGTTGGGCTCGATTGTCGTTACTGCATTGTTCGCCAGTAAAACCGGTATCGCCCCGGCAACTCCTTATGGACTTGGCTACATCCAGGTCACGCTGGGCATCGCTACCGGGCTGATGTTCGAGGCGTGGGACAGCGAGACAGCTTCGACAATGTTGCCGAGCCTCGGTGTGTTGCTGATCTGCCTGACCGTGCAGATCGCGTTGGCCGGATGGTGGCTGACACGCGGCGCAGGCTGGAATCGCACCGATGCGCTGTTGGCGGTTTATCCCGGTGCGCTGGCGGCGGTGTTTGATTTGCTCGAATCGGAAAAGGCGTCGAGCAAGGTCATCATCGTGCACTTGATGCGTTTGCTGTTGATCACGGTGTTGGTGAGTTTCCTGATTCCCGGCCAAGCGGCCATCGCGGTTGCCGACGGCGATCCTTTGACGACGGGCATGGCGCTGACCGCGCTTTCGGTAATCGCATTGAGCGTACTGCTCGGACGCTTGCTGCTGGTGATCGGCGTACCGGCGCCGTTCATGCTCACCGCGATCATCATCACGGCGGTATTTGTGAAAGTGGGATGGTTGCACGGTTTTCACATGCCGGATTGGAGTTTGAATCTGGCGGCGCTGATTCTCGGCGTGCGGATCGGCTCAAGGTTTCAGGGGCTTGGCTTCGCGGAACTGGGACGTCACGGGCGCACCGCGTTGGTCTCGGTCGGTTTGATGATTGTGGTCGCGGCGGTGTTTGCGGAAGTGGCGGCGCGGTGGTTGGGCAGTGATCCGCTGTCGCTGTGGCTGGCGTATATGCCCGGGGCGATTGAGACGATTGCGATTGTCGCGTTTGGTGGCGGGCTGAATGTGGTGTTTATCCTGACGCATCATTTGAGCCGGATGGTGTTGCTGCATTTTGCACCGGCGTTGTTGGTGCAGGTGCGGCGGGTGCGGGAGGAAACCTGACTCGAGCTGATGCCAATGTGTTGCGGTGTGTCAGTTAGATCCAACCCCCTCACCCCAGCCCTCTCCCCCAAAGGGGGCGAGGGGAAAGGGAGCCGATCTCGGTGCCTTTCAAAAGCTGAGTTCAGCTCGAGATATCAGGTCGGTGTAACTCGAACATCCAACGCGGTCGGCTCCCTCTCCCTCCGGGAGAGGGCTGGGGTGAGGGCAATGCGGCGCTAGCGGATGTGTGCGTCGAAGCCTTCGCTATCCGGCGCGATATCGCTCTTCAACGTCAAAGCGGGGATTTCGTATTCGCCGGCATTCTGCTGCCGAAACCCGATCGGCCGGGCACTCCACAACTCATCCAGCCGCCGCCCCAACTCATCACAAGTCTCGGCATACCGCGCCGCATCCATCCGACTGGTCCGATACACCACAAACGGTGGCACCACTTCAAAACCGGGGTAGTACAAAATCCCGTGTTGAATCGGAAACAACAAATCATCAATCGGCCCGTTGATCCCACGCGGTGCGTAGTGCGATTCCCAGCCGCCGGTGGTAACCATCAACATCGCCCGTTTGCCTTTCATTTTCCCTTCGCCATAACGCTCGCCCCAACGACTGTCCGAGTGTTCGCCGACGCCATAGGCAAAACCGTAGGCGTATACCCGATCGACCCAACCTTTGAGAATCGCCGGCATGGTGAACCACCACAGTGGAAACTGCAGGATCAGCGCATCCGCCCAGAGTAGTTTCTCCTGCTCACGGGCGATGTCGGCAGCCTGAGTGCCTTCGGCGTAGGCGACTTTCGAGTCGAGCGAGGCGTGGAACGGTTTCGTCGCATCGCGCTGCGGGGCGTCGTCGGCGTCGAGGGTGGCTTTCCAGTTCATTGCATAGAGGTCGGAGACCTGCACGGTGTGACCGGCGGCTTGCAGGCGCTGGACGCTGAAGTCGCGCAGCGAGCCGTTGAGGGAGGTCGGTTCTGGATGGGCGTAAACGAGTAAGACGTTCATGTTGAAGCTCCGTTAGCTGAGTGACTGCAGGATCGGCGTTCAACCGGTATATTGGAAATGAATGTCTGATATGTCTGGTATAGCCATGAATAATTTGAGACGGCTGGATATCAACCTGCTGCTGACCCTCGACGTACTGCTGGCGGAGCACAACGTCACCCGCGCAGCGCAGCGCCTGAACCTGTCGCAGCCGTCGGTGAGCGTGCATCTGGCAAAGTTGCGCGACATCTTTGCTGATCCGCTGTTGTTGCCTGGGCCGCGCGGAATGCGCCCGACGGCGCGCGCTGATGAATTGCGTGAGCCGTTGCGCGAGGCGCTGGAGGCGTTGGAGAGGGCGGTGGCGCCGGCCAGCGCGTTCGACCCGGCGCTGGCGACCCACACCTGGAAAATCGCCGCGACCGATTACGGCGAGTCGACGGTGGTGTTGCCGGCGCTGAGCGGCTTGCGCGAACAGGCGCCGGGCACGCGTCTGGCGGTGATCGATCTGACGCCGGCGCATTTGGTTAAACAGGCCGAGCAGGGCGTCTTCGATCTGGCGCTGCACATCAGCGAAGACGCGCCGCCGGAGTTGCATCGACGGCCGCTGTTCACCGAGCGTTATGTGCTGGCCGGTAGAGTCGGGCATCCAGGTTTGATGCAGGCGCCGAGCCGCGAACAGTTCTGCGCGCTGGAGCACGTGATGGTGTCGCGCGAGGGCGGGGGCTTTTTCGGGGTGACCGACCGGGCGTTGGCCGATGTCGGGCTGATGAGAAAAGTGGTGTTGTCGGTGCCGCACTTTCTGACGGCGATGTCGGTGTTGGCCAGCACCGATCTGGTGGCGATGCTGCCGTCACGCCTGGTGCGTGACAACCCGGCGTTGCAAGCGGTCGACGCGCCGCTGGAAGTACCCGGTTACGAGATGGCGATGTTCTGGGGTGAACGCTCGCATCGCGATCCGGCGCACAAATGGCTGCGCGAGCATTTGCTGGCGTCGGTCTGAGGCGCTGTCAGGCGTGGCCGAGGGCAATCGCAAACGACACGACGATCATGCACGCAAACGCAAAATTGAGATTCATGAGGTGTTCATCCTGAGCCTTTTAGAAGTGGGGCCATTCTGAACTGATTGAAAGCAAAGAAAAAATTCGCCTTGTTGATTCCAATGATCGAAACAATTGATACCCCGCCAGTTTGTGTTTGTTGAAGCCTTTCGCTATTCTCGCGAAACCTGCAAATACAAGCACAAACAGGCATAACCATGCACGATCACTCCGCGGCCGAACTGCCATCCCTGCGCCGACAGAAAATCCTTTTGCTCCTCGAACGTGACGGCAAGGTCATGGCGTCGGAGTTGAGCCAGCACTTTGCAGTCTCCGAAGACACCATCCGCCGCGACCTCGCCGAACTGGACAACGCCGGGCTGGTGCAGCGCGTGCACGGCGGGGCGCTGCCGCGTCCGAAGGACTCCGGCAAGGATTACTTCACGCGGCTGGACGAGACGGATGAGGTGAAAATTCGCCTGGCGCAACGGGCCGCGCAGGAGATTGATGACGGGCAGATTGTGCTGTTCGATTCCGGCTCGACCACGTTGCAGGTGGCGCGGTCGCTGCGTGCCGATATCAGCATCACGGCGGTGACCGCTTCGCCGATGACGGCGATTGCCTTGTCTGAATTCAATGCTGTGAAAGTGATTCTCGCCGGCGGCCAGTTGAACCCGAGAACGATGGCGGCGGGCGGGCATGAGGCGCTGCGGCTGCTGGCCGGGATCAGGGCGGATCTGGCGATTACCGGGGTGTGTGCGATTCATCCGGAAGTGGGGATTACCTCGCTGCATTTTGATGAAGTGCCGGTGAAGCAGGCGATGCTCGATGGCGCCGCGCGGGTGATTGCGGTGACTTCGGCGGACAAGTTGGGAGCGGTGGAACCGTTTGTGGTGGCGCCGTGTTCGCGCCTGCATACGCTGATTACCGAGCGGCATGTGGCGTCGGGGAGTGTCGAGGATTATCGGCGGTTGGGGATTGTGGTCGAGCAGTTGGCGGATTGAGCTTTTGCGGTGGTTTTGATGGCCCCTTCGCGAGCAAGCTCGCTCCCACAATGGATCTTCGGTGAATCGATAACCTGTAGGAGCTGCCGAAGGCTGCGATCTTTTGATTTTGATTCTTAAAAACAAGATCAAAAGATCGCAGCCTTCGGCAGCTCCTACAACTGGAGGGTGTGTCAGCGAAGTCGCTCAAGCATCTGGTAGTACCACATCCCGGCAGCCAGCAACGGATTGCCGAGCAAATCCCCCATCGGCACACGAATATGCTGGCACTGGGCAAACGTATCGAACTGCTCCATCTGCCCGGTGATCGCGCGGCCCATGATTTCACCCATGATGTGCGTCGTCGCGATGCCGTGCCCCGAATAGCCTTGGCAGTACCAGACGTTGTCCGAGAGCTTGCCCAGCTGCGGGATGCGGTTGATGACGATGCCCATCGCGCAGCTCCACTGGTAATCGATCTGCACACCTTTGAGCGCCGGAAAGGTTTGCTCGATGCACGGGCGCAGCTCGGCAGCGATGTCCCGTGAATCCTTGCCGCTGTAGTTGGCGCCGCCACCAAACAACAGGCGGCCGTCGGCAGTGAGGCGGTAGTAGTCGAGGACGAAACGGCAGTCGTAGACGGCCAGATCTTCCGGGTTGATCTGCTTGGCCAGATCGCCGAGCGGCGCAGTGGTGACGATGCCGCCCATGGCCGGAAAAATCTTGCCCTTGAGCTGCCCCGGTTCGAGCTTGTGATAGACGTCGCCAGCGAGCATCACCTGATAGGCATCGATTTGCCCGTGGGCCGTTCTCACCCCAGGCGTAGCGCCGTGAATGATCTCCAGCACTTCGCTGTTTTCAAAGATCAGCGCGCCAAGACTTTCCGCCGCCCGCGCTTCACCGATGCACAGGTTGAGCGGGTGCAGATGCATGTTGCGCGTATTCTTGATTGCGCCGTGGTAGAGATCGCTTTGCAGCAGATCGCGCACCTGACTGCGGTCGAGCAGACTGACCTCATCGCCCAATCCCCGCCGCACGGCTTCTTCGTAATCCTTGCGCAAGTCAGTCATGTGACTGGGCTTGTACGCCGCGTGTAAATGGCCGTGTTTGAGGTCGCATTGAATGCCGTATTTCTCGACCCGTTGCTGGATGATTTCATGCCCGCGCCAGCGCAGGTGCCAGATGAAGTCATCGACCTCGTCGCCGAGTTTCGGACGCATCTGTTTGCGCATTGCGCCGTCGCCGGAAAGGCTGCCGGTAACTTGTCCGCCGTTGCGCCCGGTGGCGCCCCAGCCGATCTTGTGGCTTTCGACGATGGCGACTTTCAGGCCTTTTTCGGCGAGTTCGACGGCAGTGGCGACGCCGGTGAAACCGCCGCCGATGATCACCACGTCGACCTTGTGCCGGCCTTGCAGGGTCGGGTAGTCGGTGTCCTGGTTGAGGGTGGCGGTGTAGTAGGAATTGCAGCGTTCGGTCATGTCAGTGTCCACACGAATTCTTAGGTTGTACGCGGTCCCTTGTAGGAGTGAGCCTGCTCGCGATAGCGGTGTGTCATTCACAGATGGTTTGACTGACATGGCCTCATCGCGAGCAGGCTCACTCCTACAGGGGGTAGGGGGGAGTCTTCAGGCCTCGGTGAGATACCAGCGCCAATCCTGCTCACCCACCTCGGCCATGAACTGCCGATACTCGGCACGCTTCACCGCCAGATACACCCCGAGAAATTCCTGTCCTAACGCATCCCGTGCCCACACCGAATTCTCCAGCGCCTGCAGCGACGTCAGCCAATCGGTCGGCAACAATTCCTTCGCCTGCGCATAACCATTGCCTTCAACCGGCGCACCCGGATCAAGGTCTTCACGAATGCCGCGATGAATCCCGGCAAGGATCGCTGCCGCGGCCAGATACGGGTTGGCATCGGCGCCGCAGATGCGGTGTTCGATGTGCCGGGTATTGGCCGGGCCGCCCGGAACGCGCAGGCTGACGGTGCGATTGTCGACGCCCCAGGTCGGCGCCAGAGGCGCGTAGCTGTTGGCCTGGAAGCGTCGATACGAGTTGGCGTTCGGGCAGAACAGCAGCAATGAATCGAGTAGCGAGGCGAGCATGCCGCCAATTGCTGTGCGCAGCAGCGGTGTGCCGGCCGGGTCTTCCGAGGCGAACAGATTATGCCCCGCGCCATCGGCCAGACTCACGTGCATGTGCATGCCGGTGCCGGCCAGGTCATCGAACGGCTTGGCCATGAACGTCGCCTGCATGCCGTGCTTGTGGGCGATGGCCTTGACCAGACGTTTGTAGCGCACCGCCTGATCCATCGCCTCCAGCGCATCGCCATGTTCGAGGGTAATTTCCACCTGACCCGGCGCGTACTCGGAGATCGCCGTGCGCGCCGGAATACCGTGCAGTTTGCAGGCGTTGTAGAGGTCGGCGAGGAACGGTTCGATCTGTTCCAGCTCACGCAAACCGTAGACCTGGGTGTGTCGCGGTCGACCACCGTCCGCGTCCAGTGCCGGTTGCGGGCGGCCGTTGTGATCGCGTTTGGCGTCGAGCAGGTAGAACTCCAGTTCGCAGGCCATCACCGGGTAATAACCCTCGGCCTTGAGGCCGTCTATGACTTTGATCAGCAAGTGCCGGGGGTCGGCGATGCTGGCGGGCATGCCCTCGGTCGGGTGCATGCTCACCTGCACGGCGGCGGTCGGAATCTTGCGCCACGGCAGGCGCACCAGACTGCCTTCCAGCGGATAGGCGCGGCAGTCGATATCGCCGACATCCCAGACCAGACCGGAGTTTTCGACGTCTTCGCCCTGCACGGTCAGACCGAGGATGGTGCTGGGTAGCGGCCGACCGCTTTGGTACACGGCGAGCAGTTCTTCGCGGTGCAACAGCTTGCCGCGTGGCACGCCGTTGGCGTCGAGAATGAACAACTCGATCATGTCGATATCGGGGTTCTGTTCAAGGAACAGGCGTGCGTCTTCGATGGCTGCGAATTTCATAATCAATCACTCACGATGGCGCCGCACAGGCGCGCAGATTCGGGCCGGACACGACGCGGCAATAGGCGTGGCTGTCCTGGCCGGGATATCAAGAAGCAGGGGGCTGTCGCGGTTTTTTAACGGGCGCGATCAGACAGACCGGGCGATATCCGGCGGGCGTGCGGAGTGACGCAGCTTGGAACGGCGCAGGGCCATGGGGAGATTGACGATACGATTCATACGCCGCCCCTGTGAGAGAGGGCGCGCAGGGTAGAGACGTTCAACGATTCTGCTTGTTGTGGTGACGTACTCATAACGCGTGTTTCCGTTGGCGGAAAACGTCGGTGGCGGGCTGACCCCGCCGACCGGTGTGCCCGGATAGTAAGGGGGAATTCGCGGGCGTGTAAACGGGAGATTCACAGGCCAGGTTCAGCGCATCAGGTGAAAGCCCAGCCCGGCGAGGGCGCAAACGATCAACACACTGAACACGCCGCGTTTGAAAACGAACAGCGCCAGCGCCGCTGCAACCGCCAACATCAGCGAAAACACATCCAGCGCCCCGGCGAACCCGTTTGGCCACAACACGTGATAAGCGAAAAAACACGCCAGGTTCACAATCACCCCGACCACGGCAGCGGTGATCGCCGTCAGCGGTGCGGTGAACTTCAGTTCGTTGTGCGTCGATTCCACCAACGGCCCGCCGGCGAGGATGAACAGAAACGAGGGCAGGAAGGTGAACCAGGTCACCAACGTTGCCGCCAGCGCCCCGGCGGCAAAGGCATGTTCGGGGCCGAACGCCGGTTGCACATAGGCGCCAACGAAACCGACGAACGCCACCACCATGATCAGCGGGCCGGGTGTGGTTTCACCGAGGGCGAGGCCGTCGATCATCTGCGTCGGCGTCAACCAGCCGTAATGCCCGACGGCGCCCTGATAGACGTAAGGCAGCACCGCGTAAGCGCCACCAAAGGTAAGCAGCGCGGCTTTGGTGAAGAACCAGGCCATTTGTGTGAAGGTGCCGTCCCAGCCGAACAATGCTGTCAACAACGCCATCGGTAAACACCAGAGCACCGCACCGATCAACCCTAGGCGCAGCAGCTTCGGCAGGCTGAAACGGGCGTGTTCCGGCGCCGGCGTATCGTCGTCGATCAATGCCGGGCCGAAGGATTTCTCGCTGTTGCGCGCACCACCGTTGCTGAACCGCTGAGGGGCGAAACGTCCTCCCAGATAGCCGAT
Organism: Pseudomonas sp. R84; assembly: GCF_009834515.1. Taxonomy (NCBI): domain Bacteria; kingdom Pseudomonadati; phylum Pseudomonadota; class Gammaproteobacteria; order Pseudomonadales; family Pseudomonadaceae; genus Pseudomonas; species Pseudomonas sp. R84. Next base: position 3,971,199 of record NZ_CP019426.1, on the reverse strand, counting down.
CAACGCAGCCCCGAGGACGATCAAGGGGAAGGGCACGTTGAAGGCGAAAATCGCCACGAACGAGGCGCCGGCAATCGTCCATAGCCAGGCGTTCTTCAATGCACGCGAGCCGATGCGATGCGCGGCGTGCAGGACAATCGCGGTGATCGCCGGTTTGATCCCGTAAAACACCCCGGCCACTGCTGGCACGTCACCGAAGGCGATGTACAGCCAGGACAACGCGATCAGAATGAACAATGACGGCAACACAAACAGCGCACCGGCGATGACACCGCCCCAGGTGCGATGCAGCAGCCAGCCGATGTACGTCGCCAGTTGCTGAGCCTCGGGGCCGGGCAGCAACATGCAGTAGTTGAGCGCGTGCAGGAAACGTTTTTCGGAAATCCAGCGCCGGCGCTCGACCAGCTCCTGATGCATGATCGCGATCTGCCCGGCCGGGCCGCCGAAACCGATGCAGCCGAGTTTTAGCCAGAAGCGCCAAGCCTGGCGCAGGGTGACGGGATCGGGGCGGGGCAGGTTGTTCGGCGCTGTGCTCAAGCGAGACTCCGGAGTTGGGTCCTGGCGGAGTGGCTATCTAATCAGACTTTCAACCCTCACCCCAGCCCTCTCCCAAAGGGAGAGGGAGCCGACCGAGGTGTCTGGCGTTATCCATCGACCTGAAAGATCGAGTCGATTATGGATTCAGAGCCAATCTTTCAAGTCGATGAATCTCTCCGATATCCCCCAATCAGTTCCCTCTCCCTCTGGGAGAGGGCTAGGGTGAGGGGCTTTTGCTCTTCAGGCATGTGCCAGACTCCAACGCAACGCCGCATCCCGATCGCTTTCCCGGCCCTCGACCCAGCGAGAACCCTCAGGCGTACTCTCACGTTTCCAGAACGGCGCACGGGTCTTGAGCACGTCCATGATGAACGCGCACGCCTCGAACGCCATATGCCGATGCTTGCTGCTAACCCCGACAAACACGATCGGCTCACTCACCGCCAACGCGCCGACCCGATGCACAATCTCCACCCCCAACAGCGGCCAGCGCTCACGGGCTTCTTCCGCGATCTGCTCGAGGGCTTTTTCGGTCATGCCCGGATAGTGCTCAAGAAACATTTCATTCACGCTCTGACCAATATTCAGATCACGCACATAACCAATGAAATTCACCACCGCGCCCACCCGTGGATTGCGCGCGTGCAGATCGGCCGTCAACTGGCCGACGTCGAAGCTTTTGTGCTGGACTCGAATAGCCATTGATCAACCCCCGGTCACTGGCGGAAAAAACGCGATCTCATCGAAATCTTCAATCGCCTGACTCGGCTGACACAGCTCCTGATTCAGCGCGCACATCAGATTCCCGGCACCGAGCACATCGCGCCACAGATCGCCTCGCTGCATAAGCATTTGCCGCACATCTTCAACGCTGCCCAATGCATCAGTCAGCGGAATTTTTTCACCACCCAGATTGAGCCGGTCACGGTAGCTGGCGAAGTAGTTGATCAGGATCATTGCGTGTCCTCCCATTGAAAGTGACCGGAACGGCCACCCTGTTTACTGAGCAGGCGGATGTCGCCAATGACCATCGCCCGATCTACCGCTTTGCACATGTCGTAAATGGTCAGCGCGGCGACGCTGGCGGCGGTCAACGCTTCGAGTTCGACGCCGGTCTGGCCGGTCAGGCGGCAGGTGCTGTTGATCTGCACGCGATCCGGTTCACAAGCCTTGAATTCGACGTGAATCGAACTGAGCAACAGCGCATGGCACAGCGGAATCAGTTCGTGAGTGCGCTTGGCAGCTTGTATCCCGGCGATCCGCGCCACCGCGAAGACATCGCCTTTCGGGTGCCCGTTGGCCTGGATCATCTTTAAGGTTTCCGGGCGCATCTGCACCCAGGCTTGCGCCGTGGCTTCGCGGCGGGTCGCGGCTTTATCGCTGACGTCGACCATGTTGGCGCGGCCCTGATCGTCGAGGTGGGTGAGGGTGTCGCTCATGCGGAATACTCCTGGATCGGGCTGTAAATTCGCGGGGCGTTGCGGTGCGGCACATGGATCAGATTGAGTCGATGCTTGAGTGCCCACCGCACAGTCAAAGCGGTTGGCGCGGACAGACTGACGAGGGTGCCGAGGCGCGCACGCACGGCTTTGTGAATCAGTTCGAGGCTGCAACGGCTGGTGACCACGACGAAGCCTTCAGCCGCATCGATGGCGTCGATCTGCATCGCGCCGATCAGCTTGTCGAGGGCGTTGTGGCGGCCGATGTCTTCGCGGCACAGCAGCGCTTCACTGTCGACGTCGAAATACAGCGCGGCGTGCAGAGCACCGCTGCTGCGCGCCAGTTGTTGAGCGGCTTCGATGCGTTGGCGGATGCCGTCGAAATGCTCGGCCGGCGGTAGCGGTGAAGGTTGCAGGATCTGCAGTTGCGGCAGCGCCTGCTCCAGTGCTTCAACGCCACAGATGCCGCAACCGCTGGTGCCCGTCATTTGCCGCCGGTGATCCTTCAAGGCCCAGAACGCCCGGCTGGAAATCTGCACTTTGGCCTGACAGGCCTGATCGAAATGCGTGAGGCGGATGTCGTAGATCTCGTCGACGCTGTCGATGATCGCGTTGCTCAGGCTGAAGCCACGAATGAAGTCTTCGAGGTTGCCGGGCGAGACCATCATCACCGCTTGGCTCAAGCCGTTGTAGCTGATGGCGAGAGCGATTTCCGCGGCCAGCGCGGCGTGGGAGATGGCGGCGTCGGGCAGGTATTCGCGAAACACCACCTGCGCCGGTTGCGGTGCTGGGGCGTTGGGTTCGGTAGTGGATTCTGTGAGGGTTTCGACGTGGCAGAGCATCTGAAAAGTCCCGAGGCGCTGAAGAGTGTTCAGGCTACGGGGGCGTTAAAAGTGCGTCCAATCGCTTGTTCTTATGTGGTGATTGCTTTGCTCGATCAACCAAAATATGTGTTGTCGGGTCAGGCCCCATCGCGAGCAGGCTCACTCCTACATTTGGAATGCGTTCCCCTGTAGGAGTGAGCCTGCTCGCGATGAGGGCCTGATATACGACATCAATTATTCGGCGGTCACCTCAACCCCAAACAACTTCCGCGCCTCGGCAAAACACTTCTCGGCAATCGCCGAGCGCGGCTCGGTCTTGCGCATCACCAGCCCCAGCGGCGCCAGCACGCTGGCATCCGGCAACTGCATGAACGACAGGTGTTCGATCGGCTCTTCCAGGCCACTGTCCAGCGGCATGATCGCGCAGCAGAAGCCCTGGTGAATCGCCTGCAACAGCTGATAAGTCGAGTCGCTTTCCATGATCGGCTGCGGGCTGAGCCCACGGCTGCGGAAGCTCAAATCGATGGATTTACGGTAATGCATGCCGGCGGTGATCATCCCCAGCGGCAGTTCGGCGGCGTCTTCCCAGCTCATTTCCGTGCCTTCGAACTGGAAGTGGCGGTTGTCGTAGAGCAGGCCGACGCGGGTTTCGCCGATCTCGAAAAACTCGAAATAGTTCGGGTTGACGTGGTCCAGGTAGCACACGCCGAGATCAAGCTGATTGTTGCCCAGCCCGGCAATGATCTCGTCGGAACTGAGCGACGACAGGCTGAACTTCAACTCCGGATACGTCCCCGACAACCCCTGAATGTAATTGACCGGATTGAAGCTGCTCAGCGGCACCAGACCCAGACGCAAGCTACCGACCAATTGCCCGCGACACGCCGCCGCTTCGGCGAACAGACCGTCGTGAGCCGCGAGCAAGGTGCGCGCCCAGGCCAGCACGCGTTCGCCAGCCTGGGTGAAACCTTCAAAGCGCTGGCCACGGTTGACCAGCACCAGATCCAGCTCATCTTCGAGATTGCGCAGGCGCATCGACAACGTCGGCTGGGTGATGTGGCAGCGTGCGGCGGCCTGGCCGAAGTGGCGGGTTTCGTCCAGCGCGATCAGGAACTTGAGTTGTTTGATGTCCACGATGGCACCTGCTCGATGGGGATTTTTTGATTGAGTATTGACGCGGATGCGCGAGACGCACGAAAAGCGCAGGGTGCGACGATCTCATCTGAACGATTGTTCGTCCAATCGGAAGTATTTAAGGCACTATCGATCAGCTCTATCAGGGCCGGTTTTTCTGGCCTTGAGCAACCTGAAAGGCACCGATAGAGCCGGTCGATAATGTGGTTGGCGAGAGTGATTAGACAGTACTCATAAGCGGCACTTAGGCTGCTCGGCAATGTTGATTGACTGCTGCCGGAGAACTGCCATGAGCGCCAAAGCCGATGCCCTGTTTGTCCCCCTGAATATTGCCGTACTGACGGTCAGCGATACGCGCGATTACGCCAGCGATACGTCGGGCCAATTGCTGGTCAGTCGGTTGCTTGAGGCCGGGCACACCTTGAGCGAGCGCAACTTGCTCAAGGACGATCTGTACAAAATCCGCGCTCAGGTAGCGAACTGGATTGCCGACGAAGGCATTCAGGTGGTGCTGGTCACCGGCGGCACCGGGTTCACCGGTCGCGACAGCACGCCGGAAGCGGTGGCCTGCCTGTTCGATAAGCAGATCGATGGTTTTGGCGAACTGTTCCGGGCAATTTCGATTCTGGATATCGGCACCTCCACTGTGCAAAGTCGCGCGCTGGCCGGGCTGTCGAACGGCACGCTGGTGTGCTGCCTGCCGGGTTCGACCGGTGCGTGCCGCACGGCGTGGGAAGGCATTCTTGCCGAACAACTGGATAACCGTCATCGCCCGTGCAATTTCGTCCCGCACCTAAAAGCCGTGCAAGCCTGCGGGCCACGCGGATGAGCAAAGCACCGTTGATGCCGGTCGAAGATGCCCTCGACCAATTGCTCGGCATGGCCAACGAGCAACGTCTGGCCGACAGCGAACTGCTGGCGCTCGACGATGCGCGTGGGCGGGTGCTGGCCAGTGATCTGGTGGCGACACTCGACTTGCCGCCGTGGCCGAACAGCGCCATGGATGGATACGCGCTCAATCTCAGCGATCTGCACCGACAGCCGTTGAAGGTCTCGCAAAAGGTTTACGCCGGGCAGGCACCGGACACGTTGCTGCCCGGCACCTGCGCACGGATCTTTACCGGCGCACCGCTGCCGCCCGGCGCCACCTGCGTCGAGATGCAGGAGAACGTCGAAGTGCTGGAGGACGGTCGCGTGCGCTTCTTGCAGCCGCTGAAGGCGGGGCAGAACATCCGCGCGCAAGGTCAGGAAAATCGCGTCGGCGATATCCTGCTGCGCGCCGGCAAACGCCTTGGACCGTTCGAACTGGCGGTCGCCGCCGGGCAAGGGCTGGCGCACCTGCACGTGGTGCGTCGCCCGCGTGTGGCACTGCTGTCGACCGGTGATGAACTGGTCGAACCGGGCCAGCCACTGCGCCCCGGCAGCATCTACAACAGCAACCGCGTGTTGCTCGGCCACTGGTTGCGGGAGCTGGGCTGCGAAGTGATCGACGCCGGCATCCTCCCGGATCGCCCGGCGCAGACGCGGCTCAAGCTTGAGCAATTGCAAGTGAGTGCGGATCTGATTCTGACTACCGGTGGCGTGTCTGCCGGTGATGCCGATTGCCTCGGACAGGTGCTGCGCGACAGCGGCAAACCGCTGTTGTGGAAACTGGCGATCAAGCCTGGCAAACCGTTGACGGTCGGGCATTTCGGCACGGTGCCAGTGATTGGTCTGCCGGGCAATCCGACTTCGGCGCTGGTAACGTTTGGCTTATTGGCGCGGCCGTATCTACTGCGCATACAAGGCGTTCAAGATGTCATGCCGCTGAGTTTCACAGTCAATGCAGGTTTCGACTGGCACAAGGCGGGCGGTCGTCGTGAATATCTGCGGGTGAGGCTTGAAGCGGGGCGTGCTGTGCTTTATCCCAATCAAAGCTCCGGCGTCCTGCTCGGCGCAACCTGGGCCGATGGCCTGGTAGAAATCCCCGAAAACAGCACGCACAACCTCGGCGACCCGCTGCGCTTCATCCCGTTCAACGAACTCTTCTAAACCGACAACACAAATCAAAACTTTGGGCGAGCTTGCTCGCGAAGGCGGAGTGTCAGTTGACATCGATGTTGGCTGACAGGGCCCCTTCGCGAGCAGGCTCCCACAATGGCTTTATGGCGGTCATCAATATCCGGGTGTAAATGCAAAACCTGTAGGAGTGAGCCTGCTCGCGAAGGCGGAGTGTCAGTCGACGAAGATGTTGACTGGGCCGGCCCCTTCGCGAGCAGGCTCACTCCTACAATGGTTTTGTGGTGGTCAACAATATCCGCGGTGTACGCAAAACCTGTGGGAGCGAGCCTGCTCGCGAAGGCGGAGTGTCAGTCGACATTGGTGTTGGCTTATACGGCCTCTTCGCGAGCAAGCTCGCTCCCACAGGTTTTCGGGGTGTCTGCAGAGCTGAGGGTCAACTTAGCACATAGTCCACCGGCTTCAGCGCCGGCGGTACTTCGGCGCCCAGTTCGGCGAGGATGTCACGTTCGATGGTGCGCACAAGTGCATCGGTGGGCAGGTCGTTTTCGTCGCGGCCGAAGGGGTCTTCCAGTTCATCGGCTATCGCATCCAGGCCAAAAAACGTATAGCTGACAATCGCCGTGAACAACGGTGTCAGCCAGCCCAGCGGCTCGGCCATGGCAAACGGCAGCAGGATGCAAAACAGGTAGATCGTGCGGTGCAACAACAGTGTGTAAGGAAACGGCAGCGGCGTGGTTTTGATCCGTTCGCACACCGCTTGCGCCTGGATCAGGCTGGTCAGGTGATTGGCCAATAGCATGTAGCGCCATTCAGTCAGCTCACCGTTCTGATGCAGATCGGAACACTGCTGGCCGACCGTCTGCAAAATGCGCCCGCTGTAATCCGGCGTCTGCGGATCGGGTTTCGGCATGACCCATTGGCTGCTGGCGTCCGCTTCGCTTTCCTTGCGCAGCCGCGCATTCAGCGCATGAGCAAAGCCACACAGATTGAGCAGCAACGGCTTGCGCTCAGCCGATTCACGGATCACATGGGTTTCACGAATCACCGAGCGAATGTGCACGATCACTTCGCCCCAGGCCTTGCGCGCCTCGTACCAGCGGTCATAACAGGCGTTGTTGCGAAAATTCATGAAGATCGACAGCGACAAACCCAACAACGTAAACGGCGTGGCGTTGACCTTGGTGAAGTTGCTCGGATGAAGGATTTCCACCAGCACGATGGCCGAAGCCAGCAGGGTGACCATCAGCGTGCGCATGGCGATGCGCTTGGCGATCGAACCCTTGAGGGTGAAGAGAATGGCGAACTGGTTGACCTTGGGTCTGATGATCATGCTGTGCTGTTCCGATAACCGATGAAACTGGCGGGATCAGCCGCCGGTCATGTTCATGAAGCGCACAACCTGAACATCGTCGTTCACTTCGAAATTATGTCGATACGGCTTGAGCTTCATCGCCTCGACAATAGCTTTCTCCAGCCGCTGCGGTTGCCCCGGATGGGCGCGCAGCACCGCTTTCAGATCTACCGAATGCTCGTTACCCAGACACAGTAGCAGGCGCCCTTCAACGGTGAGGCGTACGCGGTTGCAGTTGCCACAAAAGTTGTGGCTGTGCGGCGAGATAAAACCGAGGCGAATCTCCGGCGCCTCGGCCAATCGCCAGTAGCGCGACGGACCTTGAGTCGATTCCGCCGAGTCGATCAAGGTGTAGCGTTCGGCAATCTTTTCCCGCACTTGCGCGCTGGAGAAAAACGACTCGGCGCGACTGTGTTCGCTGATGATCCCCAGCGGCATCTCTTCGATGAAAGAGACGTCGAGCTGCCGATCAATGGCGAAACTGACCAGATCGTTGATCTCCTGATCATTACGGCCCTGCATCACCACCACGTTGAGTTTAGTGCGGGTAAAACCGGCCTCGCGCGCGGCATCGATGCCGTTGATCACCTGCGCCAGATCGCCGGTGCGGGTCATCTGTTTGAAGCGCTGCGGATCGAGGCTGTCGAGACTGATATTCAGGCGTTTGACCCCGGCGTCGAACAGCTGCGCAGCGAGTTTGCCCAGTTGCGAGCCGTTGGTGGTCATGCACAGTTCGCGCAGACCGGGCAGGGCGGCGATCTGCTCACACAACTTGACCACGCCCGGACGGATCAGCGGCTCGCCACCGGTAAGGCGAATCTTGCGCGTACCGAGCGCTACAAAGCTCTGCGCCAGTTGATAGATCTCTTCCAGGGTCAGAACTTGCTGGCGTGGCAGGAACTGCATGTCTTCGGCCATGCAATAGACGCAGCGGAAGTCGCAGCGGTCGGTCACCGACATGCGCAGATAGTCGACGCGGCGGTTGTAACCATCGATCAAGACACGCTCAGACATGACAGCCTCGCAGGAATGAAAACCACTGTGGAAGGGGTTTGGTCAGCGCAGATTATGAGCAACTTTCAGTGCTGTCCAATCACTGTTAATGAACAGCTGATTGATGCCGTCGATGATGAATTATTTTTCGCCGAAAGTTGCTCCGTTAGTTTCGCAAGGCCCCGTAAATAAAGGGTTTTTAGCCGTGATAGATGCTTTCGATAAGGCAGTCATTAATAGCGATTAGACAATGTTTTGTAACGGTTAATATCCTTGCCCCGGCAAACCCAACGACCACTTTGCAACCTTGAAAGTCGGCCGTCGCTGTTTAACCGAATCAGGTTCATGCCTGTGTGCATCGTCATGGAGAAGTCCCATGTCACAAGTCGACCGTTACAAACCCTACAAAGGCGCCGCTGCCGGTTGGGGCGCTGTCATCAGCCTGACAAAAAGCTGGCTGGGCAGTGAAAACGCCCTGAAAAACATTCGGGCCATGCTCAAGACTAACCAGAACGGCGGCTTCGACTGCCCGGGTTGTGCCTGGGGCGAGGCGCCCGGCGCGAGCATGTTGAAGTTCTGCGAAAACGGCGCGAAAGCGGTGAACTGGGAAGCGACCGGGCGTTTGGTCGACCCGGCGTTCTTCAACAAGTACACGGTGTCGAGCCTGGCCGAGCAGAGCGACTACTGGCTGGAATATCAGGGCCGCCTGACCCACCCGATGCGCTACGACGCGCGGGTCGACCGCTATGTGGAAATCAGTTGGGCAGACGCTTTTGCGCTGATCGCTGATCACCTGAAAAACCTTGATTCGCCGCATGAGGCCGAGTTCTACACCTCCGGACGTGCGAGCAACGAAGCGGCGTTTCTCTATCAATTGTTCGTGCGTGCATTCGGCACCAACAATTTCCCCGACTGCTCGAACATGTGCCACGAAGCGAGTGCGGTGAGCATGATCGAAACCCTTGGCGTCGGCAAAGGCACCGTGGTTTACGAGGACCTGCATCACGCCGATGCGATTTTTGTGATCGGCCAGAACCCCGGCACCAACCATCCGCGCATGCTCGAACCGCTGCGTGAAGCGGTAAAGCGCGGCGCCCAAGTGGTCTGTATCAATCCGCTGAAAGAGCGTGGCCTGGAGCGTTTCCAGAACCCGCAGAACCCGCTGGAAATGCTCAGCAACGGCTGGGAAGCGACCAACACCGCGTATTTCCGCCCGGCGCTGGGCGGCGACATGGCGATGATTCGCGGCATGGTCAAATTCCTCCTGCAGTGGGAACGCGAAGCTCAGGCCGCTGGTGGCGAACCGGTGTTCGATCACGCGTTCATCGCCGAGCACACCACAGGCCTCGACAGCTATCTGGCTGAAGTCGAGGCAACCAGCTGGGAGCACATTCTCGAGCAGTCCGGCGTGCCGCTGCATGACATCGAACTGGCCGCGCGCATGTATGGCCGCGCCAAGAGCGTGATCATGTGCTGGGCCATGGGCCTGACCCAACACGTGCACTCGGTGGCGACCTTGCAGGAAGTCATCAACCTGCAACTGCTGCGCGGCAACGTCGGCCGTCCGGGCGCAGGTCTGTCGCCGGTTCGCGGCCACAGTAACGTGCAGGGCGACCGCACCATGGGCATCAACGAACTGGCGCCGAAAGACTTGATGGACGCGCTGGAAAAGCGTTTCAACTTCGACGTGCCGCGCATGCACGGGCACAACACCGTCATGGCGATCGGCGCCATGGAGCGTGGCGAAGCCAAGGTGTTCATCGGTCTGGGCGGCAACTTCGCCCAAGCCACGCCGGACACCCCACGCACCCACGCGGCCATGCGCAAACTCGACCTGACCGTGCACATTGCGACCAAGCTCAACCGCAGCCACTTGGTGACGGGTCGCGACGCGCTGATTCTGCCGTGCCTCGGGCGTACCGACATCGATATCCAGGCCGAAGGTCCGCAAGGCGTGACTGTTGAAGACACCTTCAGCATGGTGCATTTGTCGTTCGGTCAGTTGAAGCCGAAGTCGGCGCACTTGAAGTCCGAGCCAGCGATTATTGCCGGGATCGCCGCCGCGACGTTGGGCAAGCACCCGATCGATTGGGAGTGGGTGGTGGGCGACTACGGGCGCATCCGCAACCTGATTGCCGACGTGATCCCGGGCTTCGAGAACTTCAATGAAAAACTGTTGATTCCGGGTGGTTTCCACCTCGGCAACGACGCCTCGGATCGGGTCTGGAACACCGCTAGCGGCAAGGCCCAGTTCACCCCGTGCGTGCTACCGGAGCACTTGATCAGCGAGGGCGTGCGCAACCTGCCGGTCAAGCCGCATCTGATCCTGCAAACCATGCGTTCCCACGATCAGTACAACACCACGCTGTATGGCCTCGATGACCGTTATCGCGGGGTTTACGGCATGCGCGAAGTGATCTTTGCCAACGAGCAGGACATCCAGCGCTTGGGCTTCGAACCGGGGCAGAAGGTCGATCTGGTGGCGCTGTGGGATGACGAACGTGAACGTCGGGTCAGCGGTTTTACCTTGATCGCCTACGACATTCCAGCAGGGCAAGCAGCGGCGTATTACCCGGAGACTAACCCTCTGGTACCGCTGGAAAGCTACGGCGACCGAACCTACACGCCGACTTCCAAATTCGTGGCGATCCGCCTCGAAGCCGCGAAGGTCAGCAACCTGATCCCGTCGTCGGTGGCGTAAACCGCCACTCATAAAAACATTGGCAATTTGACTGGCTGCAGGCGTTCGCGTCTGGCGGTGGCCCGGGTTCGTGCTGCCGCTTTTCAGCCTGGATGAGGACATCATCATGTTCAATCTGGAGGCACTGGACCTGGCGCGACTCCAATTCGCGTTCACGGTTTCGTTCCACATTATTTTCCCGGCGATCACCATTGGCCTGGCGAGTTTCCTCGCGGTACTCGAAGGCCTGTGGCTGAAAACCCGCAACGACACGTACCGCGATCTCTACCATTTCTGGTCGAAGATTTTTGCGGTCAACTTTGGCATGGGCGTGGTTTCGGGGCTGGTCATGGCGTACCAGTTCGGCACCAACTGGAGCGGTTTCTCGGATTTTGCCGGGAGCATCACCGGGCCGTTACTGACCTATGAAGTGCTGACCGCATTCTTCCTTGAGGCCGGGTTCCTCGGGGTGATGCTGTTTGGCTGGAATCGCGTCGGCCGTGGCTTGCACTTCTTCGCCACGGTGATGGTCGCGATCGGTACGTTGATTTCGACGTTCTGGATTCTCGCGTCGAACAGCTGGATGCAGACGCCACAGGGCTTCGAGATTGTCGATGGTCGGGTGATGCCACTGGACTGGCTGGCGATTGTGTTCAACCCGTCGTTTCCGTTCCGTCTGGCGCACATGGCGATTGCCGCGTTCGTCACTACGTCGTTCTTCGTCGGTGCGTCGGCAGCCTGGCATTTACTGCGCGGCAACAACACCGCGCCAGTGCGCAAGATGTTTTCCATGGCGTTGTGGATGGCGTTGATCGTGGCGCCGATTCAGGCGGTGGTCGGTGACGCTCACGGGTTGAACACGCTGGAGCATCAACCGGCGAAGATTGCCGCCATCGAAGGCCACTGGGAAAACGCCGACAACGGGCCGACGCCGCTGGTGCTGTTCGGCATTCCTGATATGCAAGCGGAGAAGACCAGATATGCGTTGGAGATTCCCTGTCTCGGCAGCCTGATCCTCACCCACAGCCTCGATAAGCAGATCCCGGCGCTGAAGAGCTTCCCGAAAGAAGACCGGCCGAATTCGACCGTGATTTTCTGGAGCTTTCGCGTCATGGCCGGGTTGGGGATGTTGATGATTCTCGTGGGTTTGCTCGGTCTGGCGTTGCGCCGGGGCGGCAAGCTTTACCGGCATCGAGGCTTCCAGCGTCTGGTGTTGTTGATGGGGCCGAGCGGCTTGATTGCGCTGCTGGCCGGTTGGATCACCACGGAAGTCGGGCGTCAGCCGTGGGTGGTGTATGGCTTGCTGCGCACCCACGACGCGGCGTCGCATCACTCGGTGGCGCAGATGAGCACCTCGCTGGCGTTGTTCGTGGTGATCTATTTCACGGTGTTCAGCGTGGGCATCGGCTACATGATGAAACTGGTGAAAAAAGGTCCGCAGCCGCACCACGAACATCCGCCTGCGGGCGATGAATTGCAGACGCTGCGTCGACCGATTTCAGCGGCTATCGCCCCTATGAAGGAGCATTGAGTCATGGCTATTCAAGGTATCGATCTCTCGTTGATCTGGGGAGTGATCATCGCCTTCGGGGTGATGATGTACGTGATCATGGACGGCTTCGATCTGGGCCTGGGAATCCTGTTTCCACTGATCCCGGATGAGCAGGAACGCGATGTGATGATGAACACCGTGGCGCCGGTGTGGGACGGTAACGAGACGTGGCTGGTGCTCGGCGGCGCGGCGTTGTATGGCGCGTTTCCGCTGGCGTACGGGGTGATTCTCGAGGCGTTGTATCTGCCGCTGATCCTGATGCTTTGCGGGTTGATTTTCCGCGGCGTGGCGTTTGAGTTTCGCTTCAAATCCTCGCCGCAAAAACGCCATTGGTGGGACAAGGCGTTTATCGGTGGTTCGTTGCTGGCGACGTTCTCCCAGGGCGTGGTGATTGGCGCGTACGTGTCCGGGATTCCGGTGGTTGATCGGCAGTTTGCCGGTGGCGGTCTGGACTGGTTGGCGCCGTTTCCGCTGGTGTGTGGCGTGGGGCTGGTGGTGGCGTATGCGTTGCTCGGCAGCACCTGGTTGCTGGTCAAGACCGAAGGGATGCTGGAGTCGCGGATGCGTCTGTTCACCCGGCCGCTGGCCTTGCTGTTGATGGCGATGGTGCTAGTGATTGGCGTGTGGACGCTGCAACTGCATCCGGAACTGGCAACGCGTTGGTCAACCCACGGGCATCTGCAGGTGTTTGCCGGGTTGGTGGTGTTGGCGTTGCTGGCGCTGTTCGGGTTGCTGCGCACGTTGCGTCAGCGGCATACGCATTGGCCGTTCGTGTTTACGCTGGTGCTGATGTTGCTCGGTTACATCGGCCTGGCACTGAGCATCTGGCCGAACATCATCCCGCCGTCGGTGAGCATCTGGGCCGCCGCGTCACCGCCTTCGAGCCAGTTGTTCGCGCTGATTGGCGCACTGTTCATCCTGCCGGTGATCCTGATGTACACCTTCTGGAGCTACTACGTATTCCGCGGCAAAGTGAGGATTGGCGATGGCTACCATTGATTCGCGCGAAGTGAAAAACAGTCGCTGGTACAAGCGGCTGGGGTGGCTATTGTTGATCTGGCTCGGCAGTGTGGTGTCGCTGGCGGTGGTCGCCAGTCTGCTGAAACTGGCGATGTATGCGGCGGGGATGAGGACCCATTGACCATAAAAAACCGGAGCATGGCTCCGGTTTTTTATTGCCGCCGATCTTGAGGTCACTGACTACCCCCTGTAGGCCTTCGCCTGCTCGCGAAGGCGGCAGGTCAGACAACATTGGTGTTGAATGTAATGGCCTCTTCGCGAGCAGGCTCGCTCCCACAGGTGTTGTGGTGTTTTTGCGATTGGGCTTACTGGGCGCCGAACATCGCGGTCCAGTAGATGCCGGCACTGCTTTTCGGGTCGGTCGCGTAGGCGGCGCCGAGTTCCTGGTATTGCGGGTTCATCAGGTTGGCGCAGTGGCCGGGGCTGGTGAGCCAGCCTTCGACGACTTTGTGCACGGTGTCTTGGCCGGCGGCGATGTTTTCGCCGACCAGTTGCCCGCTGTAACCGGCCAGTTCCGCGCGATCGCCCGGGGTGCGGCCGTCACGGTCCTTGTGATCGAAGTAATTGTTGTTGGCCATATCGCGGCTGTGATCCTGGGCGATCGTGCCCAGTGTCGCGTTCCAGGCCAGCGGTGCGGCAGCGGCGAACGCCTGACCGCCACACTGACGCGCCTGACTGCGGGCGACGTTGAGTTCACTGAGCAATTTCTGCCCCTCACTTTGCGCATCACCGAGCTTGGCCGACAGCAGCGGCCGCGCCAGGACAATGCGCCAGTCACGGTCGTCGCGGCTGACACCGACATCGACAAACTGCGGATCCAGCACCACCTGACAGAAACTTTCCTGAATCGCCTTCATCGCCGACGCCGCATCACGCGGGCCGTTGAGCGTGATCGCCTGCACATTGACCATCGGATAACTGGCGCTGGCCATGGCTTGCTGAAGATCGACAGCACCGGTGGCACGTAATCTCAGCCGTGGATCAGCCGACAGTGGTGACAGTTCATTCGATGCCTGCGATCCGCAACGCTGAGGTTGGCTGCGGTAGCTGTTGATCGACTCGATCAATTGCGACTCATCGCCGGCCAGCGCCGGGATGGCAAACACAACGCCCACGGACAACGCGGCAAGACGCAAAACAGATGGCATGAAGCGCATGGAAATCTCCCTTGAGCTGAATGCGCCCATGATGCGCGAAAGGCCCCCGGTGAGTGCAATGTCTTTTTTCTTCATTCAGCGGTTTTCCTGCGCAACTTTGCCTCTGGATTTGCCGTCTACACTCACCGAAGGCCCCGGAAACCGGGTGTCTCCCCGACGTAATACCTTGCCCGACTCGGGCGCTGCCGGAAGAACAGACATGGGATTGAAAGGCTGGGCGGGTTGTCTCGTATTCACCCTGTTGGCAGGCTCTGCATGGGCCACCGATCAGGCCCCGATCAAAGCGAAGGCTGAAGAAAAAGCCCAAGTGCTGGAAGAAAAAGCGGCGGACAAAGTCAGCGCCGCACCGGCACCGAAAACCGAAGCGATCACCCCGACCGAAGTGCAAGCGGTCGATCCGGCCGGCGCGGCGCCGCTGGACGATCCGATCACTTGCCTGGCGCGCAGTATCTACTGGGAAGCCAAAGGCAAGGACACGCCGGAAATGGAAGCCGTGGCCAGTGTGGTGATGAATCGTCTCGGCCACGAAGGCTTTCCCGACACGGTCTGCGCTGTCGTCAAACAAGGCTCGGAAAGCAAGAGCTGCCAGTTTTCCTGGTGGTGCGACGGCAAGCCGGATCAGGTCAAGGAAGATGCCGAATACACGCTGGCCAAGGATATTGCCCGCAAAGCGCTGAACCGCCAGCTCAAGGATCGCACCAACGGCGCGCTGTATTTCCACGACCGCAATGTGCATCCGAGCTGGGCCAAGGAATACCGCAAGACCGCCGAAACGAAAAAATTCCTCTTCTATAAACCAGCAGGTGGCGATGCGCGTTAAGCGCAGACCTGCCGTACACAATCGCGCAACCAGCGATGCGCCGGGTCAGCGTCCATGCGCGGATGCCAGAGCATCGACACGCTGATGTCCGGCATCGCAAAGGGCAGGGCGAAACTGTGCAGGCCCGTGCGCAGTTTGCTGGTATGACGCTGCGGGACCGTGGCGATCAGCTCTGATTCACGCACCAGCGTCAGCGCCGCCGAGAATCCACCGAATGAAGTGACGATGTCCCGCGTCAGTCCGAACGCGAGTAAGGCTTCGTCGACCGGGCCACTGCTGCGCCCGCGTCGGGAGATCAGAATGTGCTCGCCGCCGGCAAAGCGCTTGCTGGTGATTTTTCCCGTGCTCAAGGGATGCCCCTCACGCACCACACCAATCCACTGATCCTGAAACAGGATGCGGCTGTGCAGCGTCGGGTCGGTGCTGTCATCGACCACGCCGGTTTCCAGATCGACGCGGCCCTCGCGCAGCGGCGTGCTGTCCTTGTCGGCTTTCTGCACAAAACGCAGACGCACACCAGGCGCCTCTTCGGCGATACGCGCGAGCAGGGCGGCGGCGAAGGTTTCGACAAAGCCGTCGGTGTTGCGCAGGGTGAAGGTGCGTTGCAACCGGCTGGGGTCGAGCACTTCGGCTGGCCGTAAAACCGCTTCGGCGTCCTGCACCAACAGACTGACTCGCTCGCGCAACTCCAATGCACGCGGCGTTGGCACCAGGCCCCGCCCCGCGCGCACCAGCAACGGATCACCGGTGGTTTCGCGCAGACGGGCGAGGGCGCGACTCATGGCCGAAGGGCTCAATCGCAGGCATTTCGCGGCACGGACGACGCTGCCTTCGCGCAGCAAGACGTCGAGGGTGATCAGCAGGTTCAGATCCGGAGTGCTCATGATATGGCGTTCTGTGCAGGTATCGAGTGCAAAGCATGCGTCTTGCGCCGTGTGTTGTCGAGGCTCAGGCTATGGCGAATCACCTTTGCGTTGCGAGCCGACCATGCCCCGAGAACCCTTGAGCACTCCCGCCCGATGGGCACTGACCAGTCTGGCTCTGTCGATGTTGATGCCGTCGCTGGACACCAGCATCGCCAATGCTGGGCTGCCGATTCTGGCGACGGCGTTTGAAGCGACATTTCAACAGGTGCAGTGGATCGTGCTGGCTTACCTGTTGGCGATCACCACGCTGATCGTCAGTGTCGGACGTCTGGGCGATGGCTTCGGTCGACGTCGACTGCTGTTGATCGGGATCGGCATTTTCACCAGCGCCTCGTTGGCTTGCGCATTGGCTCCGGGACTGGGCTGGCTGATTGGCGCGCGGGCGGTGCAAGGCGTTGGCGCGGCGATCATGTTCGCCTTGACGGTGGCGCTGGTGTCAGAAGCCGTGCCCAAATCGCGGGCGGGTAGCGCGATGGGGTTGCTGGCGACGATGTCGGCGACGGGCACCAGTCTCGGGCCGTCGCTGGGCGGGCTGTTGATGACGCATGTCGGCTGGCAGGCGATATTTTTACTCAACGTGCCATTGGGTTTGCTCAATATTTGGCTGGTGTACCGCTTTTTGCCAGCGGATCGGGTAACAGGGTTGCGCGCAGCGTTCGATTATTCTGGCAGCGCAGTGTTGGTGCTGACGCTGGCGGCCTATGCGCTGGCAATGACGCTTGAAGGTTTGATGTTGCCATTGCTGCTGGCCAGCCTGTGCGGCGCAGGATTGTTCATCGGGGTCGAGATGAAGGCCAAGTCGCCGCTGATTTGCTTGTCACTGTTCAGCGATCCTCGACTGAGCGGTAGCCTGACGCTGACGTTGCTGGTGACGACGGTGATGATGACCACGCTGGTGGTCGGACCGTTTTACCTCAGCCGTGGATTGGGTCTGAGCAATGCTGCGGTTGGCCTGGCGTTATCGGTCGGGCCATTGCTGTCTGCGTTTGGTGGTGTACCTGCGGGACGTTTGGTGGATCGCTTCGGCGCGCGACGGATCGTGCCGGGTGCGTTGCTCGGGATTGCCTGCGGTTGCAGCTTGTTGGCGCTGTTGCCGATGAGTCTGGGGCTGCCCGCCTATTTGCTGCCGATTGCCGTAGTCGCCGTCGGTTATGCGCTGTTTCAGGCGGCGAACAACACCGGGTTGATGGCCGGAGTTCGTCAGGAGCGACGCGGTGTAGTCTCGGCGATGCTCGGGCTGGCGCGCAACCTCGGCTTGATCACGGGGGCAGCGGTGATGGGCGCGGTGTTTGCGCTGGCGGCGGGGGATCCGACACAGGCGCCGGCTACGGCGATTGCCAGCGGATTGCACATCACTTTTGGCGTCGCGGTGGCGTTGATGCTCATGGCGTTGATCATCAACCGAGCGCAGTTCAACTGTAGGAGCGAGCCTGCTCGCGAAGAGGCCGGCACAGCCAATATCTCCGGTGACTGACACTGCGCTTTCGCGAGCAGGCACAGCCAATATCTCCGGTGACTGACACTGCGCTTTCGCGAGCAGGCTCGCTCCTACAGGGGGTTGTGGTGTGTTGGCGATTTATGTTGATTGCCGGGCGGGGAAGAACAGTTCGAAGCAGGTGACGCCATCGGCACTGCTGGCGCTGTAGCGGCCCTGATGCAACTGCATGATGGTCGCGACAATCGACAAGCCCAGCCCATTCGATTGCGCCGAGCGCTCACGGGATTGATCAACGCGGTAGAAGCGTTCGAACAGTCGCGCCAGATGTTCCGGCGCAATGGTCGCGCCGTGGTTTCTTACCCGTAAATAACTGCCATCCGCTTCGGCAGTCGCTTCCACCTGCACCGTCGAATTCGCCGCGCCGTACTTGATCGCATTGGCGCACAGATTGGCCAACGCGCGCCTTAACAGCATCGGCTCGGCCCAGATCACACCGCTGCCGCGCGCCTCGATACATACACCGACATCCGCTGCCAGCCCTTCAAAGTAATCGGCAATGCGCTGCATTTCATCCGCCGCGTCCAGCTCCTGGCGCTGGCTCAGGGCACTGGCCGGATCGGTACGGGCGAGAAACAGCATGTTGTCGAGCATCCGCGTCAAACGTTCGAGCTCTTCAACATTGGAAGCGAGCAATTGCTGATAGGCCTCGATGCTGCGGTTCTGCTGCAGCGCAACCTGGGTTTCGCCAAGCAGATTGTTGATCGGCGTGCGCAACTCGTGGGCCATGTCGGTGGACACCTGACTCAACTGTGCAAAGCCCTTGGCGAGTCGATCAAGCATGGCATTAAAGGCTTCGATCATTGGCTGCAATTCTCGCGGCGCACCGCTGCTGGCAAGCCGTTCGCCAAGATTGCCGACGCCGATACCGTGAGCGTGCTTCGCCAGTCGCCGCAACGGCAGCAAACCGCGATACACCAGCAAACAACCGACCACCGCCAGCAACAGCGCCGCCAGCGAGGCGAGGCCATAAACACTCAAGCGGTAATTGGCGAGCATCGCGGTGCGCTCGCTCATCAGGCGCCCGGTGGTGACTTGCAGATTGCCCAGTTCGCCGGAATCGATACTCGCTGCCACTGCCGAAAACGGCACGCCGTCGACACTCGGCAGATGCTGCACGTCCTTGAGCGTCATCGCCTGGTCGATGGGCACCGCCGGCAACGTCGGCGGCTTCAGATTACCCGGGTTGACCACCAGCAACGGCGTTTGCCCCGGCGTGCCAATGGTCAGCAGCGCTTCGCGGTTACCGAGCATGTTCTGGAACAGCGCCGGTTTGTTCTTGATCAGCTCCAGGGCGTTGCTGTCGTTGAGAAAGGTGCGCAGTTGATCGACACGGCTGACCAGCGCGGTGTCATCACGGCGGATCAACTGTTGCTCCAGTTCGTTGTACAGCGCGGCACCGAGACCGGCCAGCGAAGCGAACGCTAGCAGGGCGAACACCAGCGCCAGGCGCAAGGTCAGCGAATAAGGGCGATGGCCGCTCATGGCTGCGTATCGAAGCGATAGCCGATGCCGCGCACGCTGTGGATCAGCTTGAGCTGGAACGGATCATCGATCTTCGCCCGCAAGCGGCGCACCGCGACATCGACCACATTGGTGTCGCTGTCGAAATTCATGTCCCACACCCGTGAGGCAATCAGCGAACGGGCGAGAACCTGCCCGGTATGGCTGGCGAACAACTGCAACAAGGCGAACTCCTTGTTGGTCAGGGTGATGCGCACCCCAGCACGGCTCACGCGGCGTTTGAGCACGTCAATCTGCAGGTCGGCGACTTGCAGTTGTTCGTCTTCATGAATCGGCCCGCGCCGGGTCAGAGTGCGCAGGCGCGCCACCAGTTCGGCGAAGGAAAACGGCTTGATCAGGTAATCGTCGGCGCCCAGTTCGAGGCCTTTGACGCGGTCAGCGATGTCATCGCGGGCGGTGAGGAACAGCACCGGTGTGTCGGCTTCCTTGCGCAACCGGCGCAGGACTTCCCAGCCATCCATTTTCGGCATCATCACATCGAGCACGATCACATCGAAACTGTGTTCCAGCGCCAGGTGCAGCCCGTCGGCACCGTCGCGGGCGAGACTGACGCTGTAACCCAGTTCCTGCAGACCGTTGAGCAGGTAGTTGCCCGCCTTGGGTTCGTCTTCGACAACCAGAATATTCATCGATCAGTCTCAGTGGTCATTGATGCAGCCGCTGCCTTGTACCTGATAGTCCAGCACATGTTCGCGGCCCTGATGGTCGAGGTAATTCAATTGCGCCGGGACCACGCCACACGCTTGTGAAATATCGGTGCTGGACAGGACTTTGTCGACATCCAGATTGACATAGAAGCCGGATTTGTCATGAATCACGGCGCTGTCGGGCATGTTCGCAGCGAACACGCTGCCGGTGGCAAGGAGGGCGGTGAGGGCGAGCAGGAGGGTTTTCATGGTCAGTCACTCAGTGGTCATGGTTGATCGGCATTGGTGCCGGGACAACTTCAGGCTACCGAGCGATCCGCACGGCAAACCGACAGCTGAATGACAAAGTTGTAATGAAACATGGGGCTGACAGAGATCAAATGTAGGAGTGAGCCTGCTCGCGATAGCGGTGTGTCAGGCACCATCTGTGTTGGCTGACACACCGCTATCGCGAGCAGGCTCACTCCTACAGGGGATTTGGGGTGCTCTGTCAGCTCGCGTGGGTATTGAGAATGCTCGCCACCTGCTGCGGCTGGCAGTTCAGATACGGCGACGACTTCAGCCAGCGCTGATCCGGGTACCACGAAAACATGAACTGGCCATTCTTCAACCGGTCGATCACCTGCTTGGCGATCTGTGGCCGAACCGCTGGGCAACCCTGGCTGCGGCCGATGCGCCCCTGTTTCTTGCTCCACAACGGATTCACATAACTGGCGGCGTGAATGACGATCGCGCGATCGCGAGCCATGTCATTGAAGCCTGGCTCCAGACCGTCCATGCGCAGCGAATAACCGTGGGTGCCGCTGTAGCTTTCCTGCGTGCGGAACAGGCCAAGGCTGGACTGGTAGCTGCCTTCGACATTGGAAAACTGCGTGGCGAAGTTTTCCCCGGAATTGGAGCCGTGAGCAACCAGATCGCGCAGCACCAATTTCTTTTTGCTGAGGTCGAAGATCCACAGTCGGCGTTCGGTGGACGGTTGCGAATAGTCGATGATCGCCAGGTGGCGGGACGGTTTCGCACCGTTGTTGACCGCGCATTGCATGGCGTTCAACGCACCTTTCAGCGCTTGGGGATTGAGTTCTGGCGCGGCGTGCGCGAGGCTGGTAAAGAGAACCGGCGATGGTTTGCCGGCGGCAAAAACGGGACTGGACACCACGACAAGGGTCGCGGTGGTCAACAGAAGTCGGCGCAAAAACGTCAACATTTTATAAAGTGTCCTCAATTGCTACTTATTTGGCACTTTGGCTCCTGACTCCCAGTCAATACCCGCAAGCCCGTCGATCGAGCCTGACTGTTCAGCGCACCTGATGTAAGGTTGGCCATCATCTAGACGGCCATGGATTGGAGTAAAGCAGTTGTTCAAAAAGTACGCATGCTACTTGAGCATTTGTTTGCTCGCTGCGCCGTTTGTCGCTTGTGCCGATGAGCCGTTGCCGCCGCTGGAGACATTGCCAACGCCACCGGCGGAAATGCCGGTCGAGCCGCAAAGTCCGTTGCAGGCGGTTTTGATCAGTCTGGCGCAGTCATGCCCGGCGATTGCGGCACAGCTCAACGGCCCGGCGCTGAGTCAATTGCAAGCCTTCTACCAGCAGCAGGACTGGATGCCGGTGTGGGCCAGTGAGTCGGCACGATTGCCGGTGTTGCGCTCGCAATTGCAGCTGTTGGCCGATGATGGTCTCAATCCAAAACGTTACCCGATCGCGACCACGGCGCCGCAGGATGGCGAGTTGTGCGCCGACATCGACATCAGTCGCAACTACCTGCAGGCCCTGCAGGATTTGCACTACGGTCGCCTGCTGCAATCGCACTTCGAACCGCTGTGGCATGCCGATGACAGCCCGCGTGACCGTCAGGCGGAATTGTTGGCGATCGCCGTACCGGGCATGCACGACATTGCCGTCGCGTTCGATCTGGCCCGTCCGCGTCTGGCGCAATATCAGGACTTGCGTCAGCTCTATGCGGCGCAACGGCTCACGGCTTTGCCGCAATGGCAAGCGGTGGGCAACGGGCCGCTGTTGCGCCCGGCCATGGAAGACAAACGTGTGCCGGAACTGGCTCAGCGGCTGTACAGCGAAGGCTACCTGACTCACGTCGTTGGCACGCCTGACAATGCTTATGACGACGTGCTGGTTGATGCGGTGAAGAGTTTTCAGGCCAACCATTCCCTACAGGCTGACGGTGTGGTCGGGCCGGGCACGATTGCCGAACTCAACATCAGTCCGCTAATTCGTCGTGAACAGCTGCGGGTCAACCTCGAACGTTTCCGCTGGATGGCCCAGGACATGGAACCCAATGGCCTGCTGGTCAACGTCGCCGCTGCTGAACTGACGTTGTATCAGAGCGGCGTGCCGGTGTGGCAGACGCGCACTCAGGTGGGTCGCGCCGAGCGCCAGACGCCGTTGCTGAAATCCCGGGTGACACGCCTGACCTTGAACCCGACCTGGACCGTGCCGCCAACCATCTGGAAGGAAGACAAACTGCCGGAAATCCGCAAGGACCAGACCTTCCTCAGCCGCCAGAACCTGCAAGTGCTCGACGCTAACGGTCAGCCGCTGGCGGCAGCGGATATCGACTGGGACAACCCCGGTAACATCATGCTGCGTCAGGACGCCGGGCCGCGTAATCCGCTGGGGCAAATGGTCATCCGCTTCCCCAACCCGTTTTCGGTGTACCTGCACGACACGCCGAGCAAGGCGCTGTTCGAAAAAGGCCCGCGTGCTTTCAGTTCGGGCTGTGTGCGGGTCGAGCATCCGATGCAACTGCGCGATCTGCTGCTCACCCCGGCGGAAAAGGCCCGCACCGAAACCCTGCTGGCCACCGGCACCACCCACGAATTCCGTCTGTCGGCGCCGGTGCCCATCCTGATGACTTACTGGACCGCACAGGTCGACAGCAGCGGCCGTGTGCGTTACTCGCCAGACATTTACAGCCGTGACAGCGCGTTGCTCGCCGGACTCGACCGGGCGCACTAAGCCTCAGCGGGTGCTTCTGTTCCAGAACACCCGCGCCAACCACGCATCGACACTCAACTTGCCCGCTCCGGCGAATACCAACGGTAGCAACGCGGCGAGGTAAATCGCCGGCAGCTTGAAGTTGCCGAAGCCTTTGTTAGTGATCGCATAACCCTGTGCCAATTCACTCAGTGACGACCAGTCAGCGGGCCAGTGCACGGCGGCGGTGGCGACGACAGTGACCACGATCAGCGAAATCGCTGAGATGCGCGTGCCGAACCCCACCAGAATCGCTAGCGCACCGATCAGCTCGGCCCACATCGACAGTTCCCAGTTCAGCGTTGCCGGCAGTTGATCGAACGGGAAGGGGAATCTGTCCTGAATGTCTTCGAACCAGTTCTGCCCGTTGAATTTCTCCAGCCCGGATTCGAAGAACTCCCAGGCGATGAACAGGCGCAGTGTCAGCGGGGCGAGCCAGGTGCCGGCGCGGTCGAGGTTCAGGTGCAGGTGTTTGACGGCGGTTGAAAGAGTGGTGGTCATGGTGCAGCTCCGGTGAATTGAATGAAATCGACCGGGGCATTTCAGCGTCGGGGTGTATCGGGGATGTGTCGGCGGGGTGGCGGATTGTGCTTTTGGTGTGTCTGCGGCTTCGGGGTATACAGTGCGATACAGTCAAAGGCCGATCACCCTAACCCTCCCGAAACGTCGGACCGCCCAGAGGGAGAGGGGACTGACCGTGGGATATTGAAGAGGTACGCCGACGTGAGAGTTTTCTTCTGAATCCATAATCGACTCAGTCTTTCAGGTCGATGGATGACGCCAGACACCTCGGTCGGCTCCCTCTACCTCTGGGCGGTCCGACGTTTCGGGAGGGCTAGGGTGAGGGCAACGGTTTAGGCACCCGCCACAAATACCAAGCCGCCACCGTCCGAAAAGGACTCCAAGCCACCCCAATCTCAACCATCTCCCTACGCGTTGGCTGCACCTCCAGTCCCTTCATCCGCCGATATCCCTCACGCACGCCAAAGTCATCCGCCGGCAGAATATCCATGCGCTCCAGGCTGTAAATCAGCAACATCTCCACCGTCCAGCGACCCACTCCGCGCAGGCTGATCAGGCGCTCAATCAACGCTTCATCATCCATCGCCAGCGCCGTAGCGTAATCCGGCACCACGCCATCCAGCGTTGCCTGAGCAATCCCCTGAATCGTCGCAATCTTGCCCGCCGAAAACCCGCAACTGCGCATGCGCTCAAACTCCGTCGCAAGAATCTGCTCCGGTCGCGGAAAGGATTGCCCGGAAAACAACCCCACCAGCCGCCCGACAATCGCATCGCCAGCCTTGGCATGCAGTTGCTGATAAGCAATCGCCCGCACCAGCGACTCATACGGATCACGCGCAGGATGAGGTTGATGCAGACACGGGCCGACCGCTGCGATATGGCGCTGCCAGTGCGGATCGAGCGCGGCCAGAAACGCGCTGGCCGCCTGATAAGCGTCGGGCATGTTATTTCAGCAGGCCGTTGACTTCGCCGTAGCTGAACGCCTTGAGGTCATGGGTATCGAGTTTGCCGCTGGCGAGAAAGCTTTTCACCAGCCCACCCATTGCGCCATAGAGGAATTCGGCAATGCCGGAACCCGCGCTCAAGCGGCGCACGCCCAGCGCTTGCAGTTCTTCAGGCGAAGGCAGGCAAGCGAAACTAAGCACGTTGACCGGCAGCGCAGTGCCTTTGCAGATGGCCTCGATTTCATAGGCCGACGTCACGCCTGCCGCGAACAAGCCATCGGCGCCGGCCGCTTGATAGAGCGCCGCGCGGCGCAGGGTCTCGGCGACGCGATCCTCGGCCGGCACCAGGCTTTTCAGATAGACATCGGTGCGCGCATTGATGAACAACTGGACATCGCGCTTGCCGGCGACCTGTCGCGCCACTTCGATCTTGCGCGCGAGCAACTCAGGATCGGCGGAACCGTCCTCGATATTGATCCCCACGGCACCCGCCGCGATCACCGCATCCAGCACTTCCGCCACGCGCCCGAGGTCGTCGGAATAGCCGGCCTCGACATCCACGGTCAATGGAATACTGATCACCCGGGCGATCGATTCCACGGTCGACACCAGACGTTCAAGAGGCAGGGTGTTGCCGTCCGGGTAACCGTGGGCCCAGGCCACCGCCGCACTGCTGGTGGCCACGGCTTTACCGCCCAGGTGCTCGACCAGTCGCGCACCGGTGGCGTCGGCGACATTGGTCAGAATCAACAGGCCTTGCTGGTGCAACTGGTGAAACTGCGTAGCGAGCGCGTTCATCAAAAATCCTTCTTGTCAGTTGATGGGGGTGGTCAGAATGCCAGGGATTGGGTGAGCTGCACGGCGGCGTTTTCCAGCCTCAGCAGAAACGCCTTGCGCGGCTGCCCACCACCATAGCCAGTCAGCGAGCCATCCGCGCCGATCACCCGATGGCAGGGCACCACAATCGATAACCGATTGTGCCCGTTGGCCAGGCCTACTGCGCGACTGGCGCCGGGTTTGCCCAAACTGGCAGCGATGGCGCCGTATGTACTAGTGTGGCCGTAAGGGATTTGCAGCAACGCTGACCAGACCTGCCGGGCAAACTCGCTGCCGGGCAAGTGCAGCGGCACAGTAAAGGTGTTCAGCTTGCCGGCGAAATACTCCACCAGTTGCTGCTCGATCTGCTGCAAGTGGGCGTTGTGCCCCGGCGCGACTGCGTAGCCATAGCGATTTTGCAGCTCCTCGACTTCGCGGGTCAGCGCCGGGCGATCGAGAAACTCCAGTAACACCAGTCCACGCCGTTCGGCCATGGCGATCATCGGCCCCAGCGGCGTGGTCAGCCGGGTGAACAGCAGTGGCTCGCTCTGTTCGGCGCGGCCCGGGGTGATGTGGAAGGACTTCTGGAAAGCATCACGAAAGCCGCTGAGCGATTCATAACCCGAATCAAACGCGGCGTGATCAATCGAGGTGCCTTGCCTGATCCCGCCCAGCGCCATGCCCAGCTGGCGCGTTCGCAGCCACGCGTGGAAGGTCATGCCGAAATGCTGCTTGAACCAGCGCCGCAGCTTCAGCGGTTCGATGCCTTCAGCGAGCAACTGCGCATCGCTCCAGCGCAGCTCCGGGTCGGCCTCCACGGCTTTGAGCAGGCGCTGCACCCAGTCCGGCGCGATGGCGGCGGCGTCCAGCGGCTTGCAGCGCAAGCAAGCGCGATAGCCGGCCGACATGCATTCGTCGGCATGGGCGAAGAACTCTACGTTCTCCGGTTTCGGCTTGCGCGCCGTGCAACTGGGGCGGCAAAAGATCCCGGTGGTTTTCACAGCCGTGAAGAACACGCCTTCATAGGCAGTGTCGCGTTCAAGCATGGCGCGAACCATTTCGGCGTGGGGCGGCAGGACAGCGGTTTGTATGTTCATGGTCCGAGAGTAAAACCAGATTCTCGATGGCTCCACCGAAAAATCGACAGTGAATTTTCAAATCCCCTGAACTACCGTGTAGGAGCTGCCGCAGGCTGCGATCTTTTG
The DNA here is from genome assembly GCF_009834515.1 of Pseudomonas sp. R84. Taxonomy (NCBI): domain Bacteria; kingdom Pseudomonadati; phylum Pseudomonadota; class Gammaproteobacteria; order Pseudomonadales; family Pseudomonadaceae; genus Pseudomonas; species Pseudomonas sp. R84. The sequence continues at coordinate 3,944,622 of NZ_CP019426.1, read as the reverse complement.
ACGTTGATCCTCAAAAACAAGATCAAAAGATCGCAGCCTGCGGCAGCTCCTACCGTTTGTTGAGGTGTGCCCGATGCATCCGTTTTCCATCCAACATATCGATCACATCGTCCTGCGCGTCGCCGATCTGCGACGCAGCATCGAATTCTACGGCCAGGTATTCGGCGCCGAAGTGGTCAAACGCAACGAACCGCTGGGCCTGATACATCTGCGCGCTGGCACTTCGATGATCGACCTCGTCGACCTGCAAGGCGAACTTGGCCGCAAGGGCGGCGGGGCGGCCGGGGCCGAGCGGCGCAACGTCGATCACTTCTGCCTGCGCATCGAGCCGTTCGATGAAGCGGTGCTGATTGCACATCTGCAAACCTTCGGTCTGACTGTGGCAAAAGCTGAATCACGCTTCGGCGCCGAGGGCAAAGGTCTGTCGCTGTATTGCTTCGACCCGGACGGCAATCAGGTCGAACTCAAAGGTCCGTCCGAGGCTTAAGCACGTTTCGCCATCAGCAGCACCGACGCCGCCGCCGACAGCAGCCCCGCGCAGCAACGATTGAAGATCCGCTTGCCGCGCGGCTCGGCGAACCAGCGGCGCATGTGCAGGCCCATCCACGCGTAGGCGCTGATGGCGATCCACTCCAGCAGCAGAAACAGCACGCCCAGCATCGCGAATTGCTCCGGCACCGGGCGCGCCGGGTCGACGAACTGCGGCAGAAACGCGGTAAACAACAGGATCGCCTTCGGGTTGCCCGCCGCCACCAGAAATTCCTGCCGCGCCAACGCGAAGAACCCCGCCGTTGCTGCGGTCGCCTGCTGCTCAGTCTCGGGATTGGCCCGCCACAACTGCCAGGCCAGATACAGCAGATACCCCGCGCCAATGATCTTGATCGCATGGAACAGCCATTCCGAGGTCTGCAGCACCACCGACAGACCCGCCCCAGCCAGCGCAATCATCCCGGTGAACGCCAGAATCCGCCCGATGCCCGCCGCGCAGGCGCGGCGAAAGCCATAGCGCGTAGCATTGCTGACCGATAGCAGGTTGTTCGGCCCGGGGGCCATGTTCAGGGCGAAACAGGCCGGGAGAAACAGGATGAGCGTGGCGAGATCCATGACAGCACTCCAGAAAAGAGAGCGATATTTTTATCACAGCCTCCGGGCGCCCAGACCCATACAGTCACGCGGCGCTGTCGCGGTACAGCGCCCGGCGCCGTTGGGCAACGCGGTCGAACTTTTTGCAGATGCCTTCACTCTGAATGACTCAGAGGGTGATGGTTTCGGCAGAAATAACTATCCATCCGGTCAGAAACCGCGATAGCCGTGTAAAATTTCGCCGACGTTGCACTCACCCCGTTTGGCCCCTGGCGGCCCCACCAAGAGCGATCTACATGCAAGCAAAGGCCCGTGAAGTTTATGTGCCACCGGTGCTGCAAGATCTGCGGGCCGGCACTGCCGAGCTGCACATCGCGCTGGAAAAACGCCTTCCTTTTTTCTCCGATACCCTCGATACGCAGGCCTTTGTCCGGCTGGTGCAGGCCTATTACGGCTTCTATCTGCCGCTGGAAAACGCCTTGCTCCGCAGTGATGCAATTCCTGCCGGTTTTGATCTGACGCCTCGACTCAAAGCGTCAACCTTGCGCACTGATCTGCACGCGCTGGGCGTATCTGCCGAAGCGCTGCAAGGTCTGCCGCAGTGCGAGCAGTTGCCGGTGATCGACTCAAGCTCTGCCTGCCTTGGCGTGCTCTACGTTCTCGAGGGCGCAACGCTCGGCGGACAGATTCTGCGCCGGGAAATCTCTTCACGATTAGGCCTGGAAGCCGATAACGGCGCGGCTTTTCTCGATATCTACGGCGCCGCCACGGGCCGGCGCTGGCGCGACTTCATTGAATACCTCGGCAGTCGGCCAATGAGCGTCGCCGAGCGTGCCGCTGTCGTCACGGCAGCACAAACCACATTCAGCAGCTTCGAGCACTGGCTCGAACGCCGGGAGGTACTGGCATGACTGCGCAAGACAAAGAAGCCTTTGAAGAACTGCTGGCCAACTGTGCCGACGAGCCGATTCGTTTCCCCGGGGCGATCCAGCCCCACGGTTTGTTGCTGACTTTGAGTGAGCCTGACCTGGCGATCATTCAGGTCAGCGCCAACGTCGAAACCCTGCTGGCCCGCGCGCCACAAAGCCTGATCGGTCAGCCACTGGAAAGCCTGATCGGCGATGCCGAAGCGGCGCAAGTGCGCGAAGCCTTGCTGCAACCTTCGCTGTCTGACTTAGCGCCGCTGCGCTTCAGGCTCAACGGCACGGCGTTCGAGGGCCTGCTGCATCGTCATCAGGGCGTGCTGATCCTCGAACTGGAAATCCACGTCGAGAACTTCCAGCCACGCAATGTCGCCGGCAACCAGACTCATCTGGGGCGCATGCTTCAGCGTCTGCAAGCGGCCACCACCTTGCAGGCGCTGTATGACATCAGCGTCAAGGAAATCCAGGCCATGACCGGTTACGACCGGGTGCTGATCTATCGTTTCGAGGAGGAAGGCCACGGTCAGGTCATCGCCGAAGCCTCCGATCCGTCGATGGAAGTGTTCAATGGCCTGTTTTTCCCGGCGTCGGACATCCCTGAACAGGCGCGCGAGCTGTATCGCACCAACTGGTTGCGGATCATCCCGAATGCCGACTACCAACCGGTGCCGCTGTTGCCGAAGTTGCGCCCGGACACCGACACGCCGCTGGACCTGAGTTTCGCCACGCTGCGCAGCGTGTCGCCGATCCACTGCCAATACATGAAGAACATGGGCGTGCTGTCCTCGATGAGCATTTCCCTGCTCAAGGGCGACAAGCTCTGGGGTTTGATCAGTTGCGGCAATCGCCAGCCACTGCACGTGCCGCACGAATTGCGCGCCGCGTGTCAGACCATCGGCCAAGTGCTGTCGCTGCAGATCAGCGCCATGGAAGCGCTGGAGATCAGCCGTCAGCGTGAAGAGAAAGTCGAAGCCTTGGCGTTGCTCAATCAAGCAATGATCGATTCGCCGCAGAACGTCTTCGACGGTCTGGCCAACCAGCCGCAAACCCTGATGGCGCTGACCAATGCCGGCGGCATCGCAATCATCGAAGACAAACAATTGCACCGCTACGGCAACTGCCCTGAACCGGAAGAAATCCGCGCTTTGCACAAGTGGCTGCAGGACAGCGGCGAAGCGGTGTTTGCCAGTCATCACCTGGCCAGCGTCTACCCGCCGGCCGCGCAGTATCAGCAAGTGGCCAGCGGCGTGCTCGCCATGAGCCTGCCGAAACCGGTGGACAATGGCGTGTTCTGGTTCCGCCCCGAGGTCAAGGAAAACATCAATTGGAGCGGCGATCCGCGCAAGCCGCTGGACCTGGAAAACTCCGACGCCGGCCTGCGTTTGCGTCCGCGCACCTCGTTTGAAATCTGGAAAGTCGAGATGGCCGGGATCTCCACCAAGTGGAGCCACGGTGATCTGTTTGCCGCCAACGACCTGCGGCGTTCTGCACTGGAAAACGATCTAGCCCGCCAGGTTCGCCGCGAGCAGGAAGCGGTGCGCGCCCGTGATGAGTTGGTGGCGGTGGTGTCGCACGATTTGCGCAATCCGATGACCGTGATTTCGATGCTCTGCGGCATGATGCAGAAGGCCTTCAGCTCCGACGGCCCGCACACTTCGCGGCGCATTTCCACGGCCATCGACACCATGCAACAGGCTGCCGGACGCATGAACACGCTGCTGGAGGATTTGCTCGATACCTCGAAAATCGACGCCGGGCGCTACTCCATCACCCCGCAGAAACTCGATGTCGGGCAGATGTTCGAGGAAGCGCAGGCGCTGCTCGCGCCGCTGGCGCTGGACAAGGACATCAGCATTTCCTTCGCGGCCGATCCTGATCTGCGCATTCATGCTGACCCGGAGCGGCTGTTCCAGGTGCTGTCGAACTTGGTCGGCAACGCGATCAAGTTCACCCCGCGACTGGGCAGGGTGGGCGTGCATGCCACCACCGTCGGCAATGAAATCGTCTTCACTGTTCGCGATAGCGGCGAAGGCATTCCCAAGGAGCATCTACCGCATGTGTTCGACCGTTACTGGACGGTGAAAGAGGGCAACCCGACCGGCACCGGCCTTGGTTTGTACATCACCCAAGGCATCGTCGAAGCCCACGGTGGGCGGATCTTCGCCGAGAGCGAACCGGGGCAGGGCAGCGAGTTCCGCTTCACCGTGCCGCGTCTGGACTAAGCGTAGATTTTAATGTGGGAGCGAGCCTGCTCGCGAAAGCGGTGGGTCATGTGATCGTTCCCACGCTCCGCGTGGGAATACCTCAACGGACGCTCTGCGTTCGGCTCTGAAGGGGACGCGGAGCGTCCCAGGCTACATTCCCACGCAGAGCGTGGGAACGATCAGGATCACAGGGGCATTTTCTTCAATACCGGGGATCGGGTGCTGGTTAGGGTGAGCACCTTGTTCCTCGATTTGAAGCAGGTGTGCGATGAGTCTGATTGTTTCGATGGCGGCGTTTGCGCTGGCGGCGTCCATCACGCCGGGGCCGGTGAATATTGTCGCGTTGAGTTCCGGGGCGCAGTTCGGTTTTCGCGCCAGTCAGCGGCATGTTGCCGGGGCCACGTTGGGGTTTGTGTTGCTGCTGGTGCTGATGGGGCTGGGCTTGCATGAGGTGCTCAAGCTTTGGCCGTTCATGACCCGGGTGGTGCAACTGGCCGGCGTGGCGTTTCTGCTGTTCATGGCGTGGAAACTGGCCGTGGATGACGGGCAATTGAATGCCGGTGATTCCGGACGGGCGCCGTCGATGCTGTACGGCGCGGTGATGCAATGGCTCAACCCGAAAGCCTGGCTGGCCTGCGTCGCGGGCATGGGCGCGTTTGTCGCCGATGGCGAGGCGCGCTTGGTGTGGCAGTTTGCGGCGGTTTATCTGGTGATCTGTTATCTGTCGGTCGGCTGCTGGGCGTATGCCGGGACGTTTTTGCGTGGGTACTTGAGCAATGCAACGGGGATGCGCTGGTTCAATCGGAGCATGGCGGGGTTGTTGGCGCTGAGTGCTATCTACCTGCTGCTACCGTAAACCCTGTAGGAGTGAGCCTGCTCGCGATAGCGATGTATCAGTCAATATAGATGTCGACTGATACGCCGCTATCGCGAGCAGGCTCACTCCTACAATGGATCGCGGGTAGCCGAGAGATTATTAGTCGAACGGCTGCTGAAAGGCGCCGCCCTCAATGTGATGCACCTTCGGCTCTTCGGAAAAATATTCCTCCAGACCCAGCATGAACAGCCGATGGTCCTCACTTGCTTCAAACCCCGGCGTGTGATCCTCAAGGGATTGCCAGCGCACAATCAAATTGAACACCTCAGGCGTTTCAATTCCCTGCGCAAGCAGGTGCCCGCCGTAACCCTTGGCGCGCCTGAGCAGTGGCTCGACCCCGGCAAATGCCTGCCGGAAGGCTTCGGTGTTCCCTGTGTGAACGGGCAGTAAAGCGATCTCATAAATCATGGTGTTCTCCTCGGGGCTGGGTTCAGCGATTGGCGAGTTCGGGCGACGGCACGACAGCAATCGCAATTTTCCCTTGAACGCCGTTGTTGGGCGTCTCCAGCCGGGCATGCGCGAGGCCGATGTCGGCCAGCGGATAGACCGCGCCAACGTGCGGGCGCAACTGACCGTTGGCGATCAATGCGCTCAACTCGTCGAGTTTGCCGCGATTCTGTCGGGTGAACACGAAGTGGTAGCTGGCGTTCTTGCCCCAGGCCTGAATCAGGTTTTGCGGCTGGGCAAGGTCTACGATCGATACCACGCGGCCAAGCTGTGCGAGGGCGTCGGGGCTGCGCGCCAGGGTGTTGCCGCCGATCGTGTCGAAGACGACATCGACGCCACGACCCTCGGTTTCGCGCAGGATCGCGGCGACATAATCTTCCTTTTCGTAATCGATCAGCACATCGGCGCCCATCTGCCTGGCGAACTCGAAATTGCCTTCACGCACAGTGGTGAAGACCTTCGCGCCGATGGCTTTGGCCAGCTGGATTGCGACATGACCGACGCCGCCCGCGCCGCCGTGGATCAGAATGCTCTCGCCGACTCTGAGCGCCGCCCGCACGACCAGCGCTTCCCACGCCGTGCCGCCAACCAGACTCAGGCTCGCCGCTTCAAGATGGCTCAGTGCGGGCGGCTTCTTGCCGATAATGCTTTCGGCCGCCACGTGGTATTCGGCATAACTGCCTGGACCGTCGAAAATCTGCGGGGTGTACCAGACTTCGTCACCCGGCATGAACGCTGTCACCCCCGGGCCGACCGCTTCGACAACGCCAGAGACGTCGTGCCCGGTGATGGCTGGCAGGGGCACCAGATCGGCATAGTCGCCACGGCGCACCTGATAATCCAGCGGATTGATGGAGGTGGCGTGCACCCGGACCAGTACTTCTCCCGCGTGTGGCACTGGTTTGGGCACTTCACAAAGTTCGAACGATTGTGCGCCGCCAAATGAAGTAAGGATCATCGCTTTCATTGCATTTCCTCGTTTCGGTAAAAAGGGATATCGGGAATTATCGATATCTTGGGGCAAAAAATTACAGCTCGCTGCCGATGATCTCGGCCAGCGCACTGATCGCTGCTTCGTTGCGTTTGTAATAAGTCCACTGGCCGATGCGCCTGACTTCAACCAGGCCCGCGCGTTGCAGGGTCGCCAGATAATCGGACACCGTCGACTGCGACAGCCCGACGCCTTCCTGAATACTGCTGACGCAAACGCCCACCGTGTGCACGTCACCCTCATCCTGGGGAGGAAAGTGTTTCTCGGGATCCTTCAGGCCTTTGAGGATTTCCAGGCGTGTGCGGTTCGAGAGGGCTTTGAAGATTTCGAGTAGGTTCATGCCGTGAAGATATCGGAATTTACCGATATGTCAATATCTCAATTCGAAGGTCATCAGCCGATGATGCTGGCACTTCACCTTGTGGGAGCGAGCCTGCTCGCGAAAGCGATGGCACAGTCAATATCCCCGTGACTGATACACCGCTTTCGCGAGCAGGCTCGCTCCCACAGGGGGCAGTGTTGAGTTTCAGATGAAGTGTCAACCGCGATATTGGCCGGGCGTCGCCGCCAGATGTTGCTTGAACGCTCGCTGAAAATGCGCCTGATCGGCAAACCCGGCCTCAAGCGCCACATCCGCAATCAACTGCCCGTCGCGCAAACGCTCGCGGGCGAACTGGATGCGCTGGTTGACCACAAACGCGTGGGGCGTCATGCCGTAATGCTGTTTGAAGGCGCGGATCAGGTACGACGGTGACAGCTGTGCTGCGGCGCAGATGTCGTCGAGGTTGAGCACTTCGGTGCAGTGCTCGCGGATGAAATCGGCAGCGCGTTCCAGTTTGAAATTCGGCTCGCGCAGAGAGGGGCCAGCGGGGTTCAAACGCAGTTGCAGGTCGCTGAAAAACTCCACCGCCGCGCTCTGTTTGCGCAGCACATCCTGTTGCGGATCGACTAACGTTTGATACAGCCCGTTCAGTTCGTTGAACAGCGCAGAGTCATCAAGGTGTGTGGTGGAAAAACGCCGAAACTCAAGATCACTGGCGAAGCCCAACTGATGCTGCAAATCCGTCAGCCATGGCGTCTCGACATACAGCATCACATACGACCACGGCTGGTCATCAATCGGATTGCACGCATGCACATCGCCGGGGTTCATCAGCACCACGGTGCCCGCCGCGACCTCGAACCGTGCCTGCTCATGCACATAGGTGCTGCGCCCGGCAGTGATTGCGCCAATGGAAAAGTGCGCGTGGGAATGTCGTGCGTAGCAGACCTCGCGGCCATCGGCGATGGCCCGTGCTTCAATGAATGGCAGCGCCGCGTCGCGCCAGAAACGCGGGGCTTTTTCAGGGTTTTTGGCGGCAGCGTGTTTCATCGTTGTTATTCCCGGCAGGCCAGTGCGCCAGTGTATTAGCTCTGGCCGGCAAAGGCCCGTTCGAGTTCGGCAATGTCGAGTTTTTTCATTGTGAACATGGCCTGCATCGCTCGCTGCGACTTGGCGGTGTCCGGGTCCAGCATCATGTGCATAAAGGCCACTGGCACGATCTGCCACGACACGCCGAACTTGTCCTTGAGCCAGCCGCATTGCTGGGCTTCGACGGGGCCGCCCTCGGACAGATGGCCCCAGAAATGGTCGACTTCTTCCTGATTCTGACAATTGACCTGAAACGAAATCGCCTCGCTGAATTTGAACATCGGCCCACCGTTGAGCCCGGTGAAAGTCTGACCGTCGAGTTCGAAACTGACGGTCATCACCGCACCTTCCGGCTTGCCATGAAATTCCTGGCCGACCTTGCTGTAGTGGGTCAGGCCGGTGATTTTCGCGTGATCGAAGATCGAGCAGTAGAACTTCGCGGCGGCTTCGGCCTGATCGTCGAACCACAGGCAGGGCGTGAGCTTTTGAAAGCGTTGCATGGCAGTCATCCTCGGCAGGTTAGACGCGCAGGATTTACAGCGTAGTCAGTCCCTGGTCGATTGCCGGTGCCGTAGATCGACAATTGCCGAGCATTGGAAATTCTGACGACGGAGACACCGAGCCGCAGACCGGATTTTCTTAGCGTGTCTTTCTGTAGTCGTAATGACAAGGTTTCAGGTCGGATTGACTATGTCCTTGCGCTGCTGGTGGCGATGCATTCGCTGACCATCCTCGGCCCGACTCTGATCAAGATTGGCTACGTCATGCGTCTGTTGGCGCAGTACCGCATCCGTGCTCGGCGGATGATCCCGCAAACCGCATAATTCCTGTGGGATTACTTGGATATGTTGTCAACGCAAAACCCTGTAGGAGTGAGCCTGCTCGCGATGGCGTCGGCACAGTCTGCACTTGTATTGCCTGAAATACCGCTATCGCGAGCAGGCTCACTCCTACAATGATCAGCGGTGTTCTGGGGCTCAGCGGCGCTCGGCAACCATCAGCAACGACTGCGGCAGCGGACTTTGCGGGTGTTGTGGCTCTTGCAGGCTGGCCAGTTGGAACCCGGCCATATCGAGCGCATTCAACCAGCTCGACAACGTGCGGAAATACCACGGCATCGGCTGCCACTGGCCTTTGAACCCGGCGAAGGATTCTTCGCGCCAGTCATCCTGATAATCGCCTGCCGCCACGGCCCACGGATGCAAGGTCTGAATGACCAGCGCGCCGCCGGGAACCAGCAATGTATGCATCGCCGCAAGCAGCGGAATAATGTCCTGATGCAGCAGCGAGAAGTTGGCGCAAACCAGATCGTAGTCGCGACCGATGTCGACCGTCCCATCGACCAACGCGTCATAACTGGCGACATGCACCTGCGCCACCCCCGCCAAACGCGCCGCTTCGACCAGCCGCGCATCGCCATCCACCCCGACAGCTTCAATCCCCCGATCCGCCAGCGCCCGCAACAACCAGCCTTCGCCGCAACCAAGATCGAGCACGCGCACAGGCTGGCGGCCCATGATCGCCAACAGAATTGCCTGATCGGTGACCTGCCGACGGCTTTCGATGGCGCCGCTGCGGATCACTTCGATCCACGCTTCAGCGTTGTTGTGCCAGCTTTGCAAAAGGGCCGATTCGGGGGAGGGCATGACGGCGTCCGCAGTATCAAAAACCACAGTATGGACGCTGATCGCCAGGCGAGCCTTACGCGCACCAACCACATCCTCAAACGCTGACGAATGCTCACGGCGATTTGGATAGTAAAAAAGGTGGCTGGGCGGATAAGCGCGATGGCTTGATGGTTTTTGCTCATCAATCGACGCAGGAGCGAAGCGAAAGTGAGGAGCAGGGAACCCCTCACTCATTCGCTCTGCTGACTACAGCGGTACGCGCAGCTTGTCCAGCAGTCGATTGACCAACAGCTCGTTCAGCATGATCACCTGTTGCAGCGCCAGCAGCGGTTTGCGCTCCGCGCCGCCTATTGAGTTGGCGATGTTACCGGCCATGGAGTGGGCGTAGGAAATTGATTCGCAAGCTTCGACCAACAGGGTTTCTTCATCCAGTGTGGGGTCGACCAGATAGACCGGGCGAAACGGTGGCGAACCTGGTGGAGCGCCCAGTGCTTCGGGTCGCAGGTAGTAGTCGAGGGCGCGGTCGGTTGCCTCTTTGACCTTTTGCGGGTCAAGCGCGGGGTCGTGAGGGATTGGATCGGTGGGCGGTGGATTTGGCGTGATCTTGAACATGGATGAAACTCCTATCGCAGTTTAAGGAGCCATCACTCTCGCTACCAAACGAGTGGGTGGTGGCCATACGCGGGTTGGTAGACCGGCTGCAATAGGAACCCGGCGCTCACGAGTGAGCCCCACGCATGACTACCATTGAACTGAGCCTCCACAAAGACACAGCACTGGGTGTTGTCACACGGCTATTACAGACGGGCTACCAAACCCGATCACTGTTTTGCAGTGACAGGCCAACGATATAGCCCGGCCCATAGCCGTGTAAGCCGGCGGATTCTGGCGTACGCGTAGGTAACGACGCAAGGTGTTGTAGGGAGGATGGCGTAACGGTTTGTGTGCTTTAAACGCGATAACCGGATGACGTTTACCAATGGGCATTACCGAGCAATGAGATCTAAATTCAGGAGTTTTACGGACTACAATTTTGGGTGTAATGACCTACAGATCTGCAAGAATCCGCCGACTTGTCTGCCTTGAAACAAAATCCTATCGTTTGCCGGTCAAAACTTAATCACTTAAGCTGGTCAGCATGAATACACATCCTTCGGAGGCTCCGATGGCCACCACCAGAAAGACCGACAAACCTAACAAAAAGGAAGTTCGTGATGAGCTGACATTCCTTGATGTTCGGCAAGCCGCGCGTGATGGGCAGAAAGTGTTCGATAAATTTGTGATCACTGGCAGGCTACCTATTACAAAGTAGGCCTGAATGCCAGCCATCAAGATTTCTGCGCTTTTTGAACAAATCACTAACTGGCAAAACTTCGCTACACATTTTTATAACTACGAGGTGTGCGGTGAATTACCCGGGATTTTCGGGCGTGACGAACGACTCGATTTGACCGATATGCACCATATCCACCTTGCCAGTACTTCGTCACTGCAAGCTCGATGGGCAAAAATAAATCGTCAGTATTACCGCACTGTATTGGTTGACGATGCTGATAATGACTTTTGGCTGATCTATGCCTATGACGCGTTTCGGGATGAATATCTGTTACTGACAGTCACCGGCCCGGATGCCCATAACCGAAGCGAGTGGGGCTCATTTCCGCGCAATGTGCATTGCCAGATTGTTGAGCCTTGGACGCTGGGCAGGATTGCCTTTCCTGATTTGGACGATCTGTAATTTGAGGTCGAGCAGAGGAGGTGTGACATGAATCGATTGACTGGCGGTTGCCTGTGCGGCGATGTCCGTTTCGAAGTGACAGGCCAGCCCTACCGAGTCGGCATCTGCCACTGCCTCGACTGCCGCAAACGCCACGGCACGCTCTTTCACACCTCGGCAATATTTCCCGAGGATGCGCTGAAAGTCACCGGCGAAACCCGCGACTACAACGGGCGCTTTTTCTGCCCGCGCTGCGGCGCACCGGTATTTACGCGTTCCGAAGATGAAGTAGAGGTCAACGTCGGATCGCTGGATGAGCCTAATCAGTTCAAACCCACCTACGAACTCTGGACCATTCGCCGCGAGTCATGGCTACCGGCGCTTCCACTGGCTCACCACTACGAGCGTGATCGCGAGAGTACAAGTCGCACAGAGGAATAATGGACGTGAGCCCAATCACATCCCCTTGTGGGAGCGAGCCTGCTCGCGAAAGCGGTGGGTCATTCAGCTCAAGTTCAACTGACAGATCGCATTCGCGAGCAGGCTCGCTCCCACAGGGAGGAAGTGTATGGCTGCCAATGATCTCAGCTGCGAATAAACGCCAGCAGATCCGCGTTGATCGTTTCGGCCTCCGTCGTCGGCATCCCGTGCGGAAACCCCGGATACGACTTCAGCGTGCCATTGGGCAGCAACTTCGCCGACAACGGCCCAGAATCCGCATACGGCACAATCTGATCATCCTCACCATGCATCACCAGCACCGGCACGGTGACCTTCTTCAAATCCTCAGTAAAATCCGTCTGCGAAAACGCGACGATCCCGTCGTAATGCGCCTTCGCTCCGCCAATCATCCCTTGCCGCCACCAGTTGGCAATAATCCCCTCCGAAGGCGTGGCGCCCGGCCGGTTGTAGCCATAAAACGGCCCGGTCGGGATATCGCGATAAAACTGCGCGCGATTCGCCGCCAACTGCGCCTGAAAATCATCGAACACCGCTTTCGGTAGCCCACCCGGATTGCTCTCGGTCTGCACCATCAGCGGCGGCACCGCACTGATCAGCACGCCTTTGGCGACGTTGGCCTGACCATGCCGGGCGATGTAATGAATCACCTCACCACCACCGGTCGAGTGACCGACATGTACGACGTTCTTCAGACCCAGATGATTGACCACTGCCAGCGTGTCGTCGGCGTAATGATCCATATCGTGGCCATCCCAGACCTGGCTCGAACGCCCATGCCCACGCCGATCATGGGCAACCACCCGGAAGCCTTTGCCGAGGAAAAAAAGCATCTGCGCATCCCAATCGTCCGAGCTGAGCGGCCAGCCGTGGTGGAAGTGGATCACTGGCGCGTCTTTCGGGCCCCAGTCTTTGTAGAAAATCTCGACGCCGTCTTTTGTGGTGACAAATCCCATGTTCGCAACTCCAGACCAATCTGATGGATAACCCGCGCGGTGATCGCGGACCGGTTTCGCTCATGACGAGTTTTCTACAGTGCAGGCTCAGTGCGAGCCGTTATCAACTGTAGGATTAAAGTCGACATCTGCATGACCGGTGGTCGCAACGTCTGGCTTCACGCGCAAATTAGGCTTTGCTGAAAGGGATAAGCCGAGGCGCGCACAGGCATTGATGGCCGTAGCGACGCCCCTTCAGAACACCGTGAGTCTGAGGAATTTCCCCGATGCTGACCTTGAATATCAATGGCAAGGATCAGGAGCTCGATGTCCCTGCGGACATGCCGTTGCTCTGGGTCCTGCGCGATGTCGCGCACCTGACCGGTACCAAATTCGGCTGTGGCATGGCCCAGTGCGGGGCCTGCACCGTGCACGTTGACGGCGCGCCATTGCGCGCCTGCATCACCCCCGCAACAGCTGTGGCCCACGGCCAGAAAATCCTCACCATCGAAGGCCTGTCCACCGACGGCTCGCACCCGGTGCAGCAAGCCTGGGCCGAACTCGACGTGGTGCAGTGTGGTTATTGCCAATCGGGGCAGATCATGTCTGCGGCGGCACTGCTGGCGAAGATCCCCAAGCCCACCGACAGCGATATCGATCAGGCGCTCTCCGGCAATATTTGCCGTTGCGGCACCTATCCGAGCATTCGCGCAGCGGTGAAGCGTGCTTCGGAAATCGGCTGATTTTGTGGGGAGATAGACGATGAACAGTCCTGTATCGCGTCGGGGTTTTCTCAAAGGCAGCGCCGTGTTGGGCGGCGGGCTGGTGGTGGCGTTTGTCGTCCCCGGCGGCCACAAGTTTGCCTATGCAGCCGAAAATGAAGGCAAGGTGTTCGCGCCCAATGCGTTTTTGCGGATCGCGGCGGACAACAGCGTCACCGTGTTGCTCGGGCATTCAGAGATGGGCCAGGGCATCTGGACCGGCCTGACGATGTTGATTGCCGAGGAGCTGGATGCCGATTGGTCGAAGATCCGCGTCGAACACTCGCCGGCGTCAGCGGCGGATTACGGCATGCCGGGGTTTGGCGGCATGCAGATTACCGGCGGCTCGACGTCGACGTGGATGGAGTTTGACCGTTATCGCCTGGCCGGCGCGACCGCGCGGCAGATGTTGGTCGAGGCGGCGGCGAAGCGCTTTGAAGTGGCGCCATCGGCGATTCGCACCGAATCGGGCGTGGTCATCGCTGGCGATAAACGCGCCACCTACGGCGAGTTGGCGGATGCCGCCGGACAACTGCCGGTACCGGATCCGAAGTCGATTACGTTCAAGGAAGCCAAGGACTGGAAAGTCATTGGCAAACCGACCAAGCGCCTCGATACGCCGGAGAAAATCACCGGCCGCGCCAAGTTCGGCATGGACGTGCAGTTTGAAGGCTTGATGACAGCAATGGTCGCGCGCCCACCGGTATTCGGAGCCAGCGTTAAATCCTTCGAAGGTGCTGAAGCGCTGGCGGTGCCGGGCGTGCACAAAGTGCTGCAAGTGCCGACCGGTGTCGCGGTGATTGCCGAGCATTATTGGGCGGCGAAGCTGGGACGGGATGCGCTGAAGGTCGATTGGGATCTGGGGCCGAATGCAGACCTGAGCAGCGAAAAATTGCTGGAAAGTTTCCGCAAATTGGCCGCCACGCAAGGCACGTCAGCCAGTCAGGCTGGGGATGCCAAGGGCAGTTTCGGCAAGGCGGCGAAGAAAATCGACGTCGAATACAGCGTGCCGTATCTGGCCCATGCGCCGATGGAACCGCTCAATTGCACGGTGAAGATCAGCGCCGAGAAATGCGAGATCTGGACCGGTACGCAGTTTCAGACGCTCGATCAAATGGTCGCCGGCAAGATCACCGGGCTGAAACCGGAGCAGGTGGAAATCCACACCGAATTCCTCGGTGGCGGTTTTGGCCGCCGGGCCAACCCAACATCAGACTTTGTCGCCGAAGCGGTGCAAGTGGCGAAAGCCGCCGCCATGCCGGTGAAAACCGTGTGGTCGCGCGAGGATGACATTCGTGGCGGTTATTATCGTTCGATGTTCCTGCATCAAGCCAAGATCGGTTTGGGCGTCGATGGTTTACCGTCGAGCTGGCAGCACGTGTTGGTCGGCCAGTCGATCATGACCGGCACGCTGATGGAAGCGATGATGGTCAAGAACGGTATCGACCCGACCTCGGTCGAGGGTGTGGCCGACAGCCCTTACGTCAAAGGCCTGGCCAATCATCAGGTCGATCTGCATTCGCCGCAAACCGGGATCAATGTGCTGTGGTTGCGCTCCGTTGGCCACAGCCACACGGCGTTTGTCATGGAGTCGCTGATCGATGAAATGGCGACGGCGGCGGGCAAGGATCCGGTCGAGTACCGACGAACCTTGCTCAAGGATCATCCTCGGCATCTCGGCGTGCTCAATCTGGCGGTGGAAAAGGCCAACTGGAAAGCGCCGTTGCCGGACGGCCATGCGCTGGGGGTTTCGGTGCATGAGTCGTTCGGCAGTTATGTGGCGCAGGTGGCGGAGGTGTCGCAGGACAATCTGGCGATTCGCGTGCATCGCGTGGTCTGTGCGGTGGACTGCGGGATCGCGGTGAATCCGCAGAGCATCGCGGCGCAAATGGAATCGTGCATCACTTTCGGTCTGGGCATGGCGCTGCACAGCAAGCTGACGCTCAAGGACGGCGCGGTCGTACAGTCCAACTATCACGATTATCAGGTGCTGCGGCTTAACGAGATGCCGGTGGTCGAGGTGCACATCGTGCCCAGCAGCGACAAACCCGGCGGCATCGGCGAGGCCGGTGTGCCGCCGACCGCCCCAGCCGTGGCCAACGCGGTGTTCGCCCTGACCGGGCAGCGCCTGCGCGAGTTGCCGCTGCAACTGTCGGGGGTGTGAGATGAAACGACATCTAGTGTTGGGCACGGTGATTCTGCTGGGGCTTGGCGGTTATGCATCGGACTTGTTTGCCGATGATCAAGAGGCGCTGAAAGCCTTCACCACGGTGCAGAAAGTCTTCCAGAGTCCGCGTTGCCAGAACTGCCACATCCCCGGTGATTCGCCGCTGCAGTTCGACGCTGGCATCCCCCACGCGATGAACGTGGTGCGCGGCATGGACGGCAAGGGCGCCGCCGGTTTGCCCTGTGCAACCTGCCACGCGGAAAACAATCCGCCGGCCAGTTACGGCCCCCATGCGCCACCGGGCGCGCCGCACTGGAGCCTGCCGCCGGCGGCGCACAAAATGGCCTGGATCGGCCTGCCGCCGGACAAGCTTTGCGCGATGATCAAGGATCGTTCGAGCAACGGCGATCGCGACTTTGCCGCGCTGATCAAACATGTCAGCGAAGACAAACTGGTGCTGTGGGGCTGGAATCCTGGGGCAGGGCGTGCGCCCGTGCCAGTGCCGCACGATATTTTCGTTACGCAATTCAAGCTCTGGGCCGATGCCGGCGGGCCTTGTCCGGTGGCGCAAATGTGAGCCATTGCCAAATTAGCGCTACGCTTGAAAGCATTGTTGCCAACGGAGTGTGCTGATGCTGGTTCCAGGAAAACCTGCGAATGAAACGGCGCGAGTTCAAGCGCTGCACGGTCTCGAACTGCTCGATTCCGCCCCCGAAGAGCGTTTCGACCGACTGACACGGCTGGCGAAACGCCTGTTCAATGTGCCGATTGCACTGGTGACGCTGGTCGACACCAATCGGCAGTGGTTCAAGTCCTGTGTGGGCCTGGATGCCACTGAAACGCCCAGGGATATTTCATTCTGCGGACACGCGATTTTGCAGAACGATCTGCTGTTGGTGCCCGACGCCCGCGAGGATGTGCGCTTCCATGACAATCCGCTGGTGACTGGCGCGCCGAACATCCGCTTCTACGCCGGCTACCCGCTGACTGTGCCCAACGGCAATAAAATGGGCACGCTGTGCCTTATCGACACCAAGCCCCGCGACCTCGACGAGGAAGAGCGCGCGTTGTTGCGCGATCTGGCCGAGATGGCCGAGCAAGAGCTGACGGCCGTGCAGATGGCGAGCATGGACGAGCTGACGCTGCTGTCCAATCGACGGGGCTTCAAGCAACTGGCCCAGCATGCGCTGGATGCCTGCGCACGGCTGGAGCGGCCGGCGACGTTGCTGTTTTTCGACCTCAACGACTTCAAGCAGATCAACGATCTGTATGGCCATGCCGAGGGTGACAGTGCGCTGAAGACCTTTGCTGATGTGCTGCGCATTGCCTTTCGCGAGAGCGATGTGGTCGGCCGGCTGGGCGGAGATGAGTTTGTAGCGTTGCTGACCGGTTCCAGCCATGTTGAAACCACGACGATCATGGCGCGGCTCAAGGACATCCTTGAAGAGCGCAACGCCACACTGCATCGAGGGTATGCGATTCGCTTCAGCGTCGGCCAGATTGAATACGACGCCAAACGCCATGAGACCGTGGACCGGTTGCTGGCGGATGCCGATAGCGCGATGTATGTGCACAAGCAGGCCCTGAAGCGCTGCTAGGGAATGCACCGCAGATCCCTGTAGGAGTGAGCCTGCTCGCGAAGGCGTCAGGTCAAACGATGGGAAAGCTGTTGAAATCCACGCTATTGGCCAACCGGCTATCGATCAAATCGATAAACCCCTGCGCCTCGGGCCGGTTGAAATGCGCCTGCATCGCCGCTTCTGACTGCCAACGAGCACTGACCGTCCAGCGGTGGCTGTCCTCGGGGCAGCGGTCGACCAGGTAGGAATCGCAGCCCGGCGTTTCGCGCAGGGTGTCGACGATCTTCTGCAGTTGCTTGCCGAGTTCATCCGAGCGGCCGGCGGCAGCCTGCACTTGGACCGTGTTGATCACTTCATTGGACATTGCTCACACTCCTGAATCAGGCCGGACGAATCCTGCTCATTGAGGGATAACGCCTGTGCAGGATAGGCCTGCCGTCGTGAATCACCAATAACCAATCGGCAGTAAATGCGTTATACCAAAGGCTCATGACAGCTGTTCGAGGATGTCACGCAGGCGATCCAGAGCGATATCGATGTCCAGCGTTTCGATGGCGCCGAAGCCGAAATACAGGCCGTTCTTCGCCGGTTGCTGATGATAGAAACCGTTGATCGAGTACAGCCCGACTTCGACCTTTTTCGCCAGTTCGATCACCAGCGGCAAGTTGATCGGCACCTTGCAGAACACCGCCATATGAAACCCGGCGCAGGCCGGCACCGCCTCAAGCCATGGCGAAAAATCATCCGCCATGCGCGCCAGAATCCGCTCACGGCGCTGCGCATAAATCGCATGACAGCGGCGGATATGCTTGAGCAGGCAACCTTCGGCGATGAACTTGGCCAATGCCCACTGCGGCAGGGTCGAGGCATGCAGATCGGTCAGTTGCTTGGCGCGGATCACCGCTTCGAGAATGGCCGGCGGCAGGATCGCATAACCCAGGCGCAATTCCGGCAGCAGGGTCTTCGAGAAGGTGCCGACGTAAGCGACGATGCCACGCTGATCGAGGTTGTACAGCGAATCGGTCGGCCGACCTTCGTAGCGAAACTCGCTGTCATAGTCGTCCTCGATGATGATCGCGCCCAGCTCATGAGCGCGAGCCAGCAAAGCTTCGCGGCGCGCCTGACTCATTGGCATGCCCAGCGGAAACTGATGCGACGGCGTGACATAGATGAGGCGCGTGCCATCGGGAATGTGCTCGACCTGAATGCCCTCGGCATCCACCGGAATCCCGACCACCTCGGCGCCATGGGTGGCGAACAACAGGCGTGCCGGCGGATAACCGGGGTCTTCCATTGCCACCAGACTGCCGGGGCGAATCAACACTCGGGTGATCAGGTCCAGCGCCTGTTGCGCGCCGTTGCACACGACGATGTCTTCATCCTGACAGTTGATCCCCCGGGAAAACGCGATGTGCCGGGCAATCGCATTGCGCAGCGCCGGCAAGCCCTCGGCGACACTGTAGAAGCCCTTGGACTGGCCCATCTGACGCATCGCATGGGCGACGCAGCGGCGCCAGTCATCCTGCGGAAACTGGCCCTTGCTGGTGGCGCCGCCGATAAAGTCGTAACGCAGCGAGCCTTCCAGCGTTGGGTGACGCAAGAACACCGGCAGATTGCGCCAGCTCTCGATCACTTCGGCACTGGCCAGTTCGCTGTGGCTTTGCTTGCGCTGGATCTGCGCCGGGCGCGCGTTGACGTAGGTGCCTTTGCCGATCACCCCAGTGAGGAAGTTTTCGTAAGTCAGCTGCGCATAGGTGTCGGAAATGGTCTTGCGTGAGATGCCCAGTTGCTCGGCGAGCAGACGGCTGGGCGGCAACTGCGTGCCAGCGGCCAAGCGCCCGGATTCGATTGCACCGCGCAGCTGCTGATACAACTGACCGGCGAGATCCTTGCGGCCGTTGATCACGACGTGAAGTTCCATACCGACGAGGCTCCCGGGGCTATTTGGCGTGTCCGCCAGATTACCGCTGTTGCGGGATCGGCAATAGTTGCCTACCCGAAAAACCCCAAATTGGCCTAGATCCCCTGTAGGAGTGAGCCTGCTCGCGATGACGGTGGCACATCCGACATCAATGTTGCCTGACACACCGCTATCGCGAGCAGGCTCACTCCTACAGGGATTTGTGCTCGGCTGATGGTGATTGGTGTAGCGGTTTTCCGTGCAATTGGGGCTGTAATGCATCGCTGTCGGCGTTTACGGTGACCTCATTATTCCGTCTAACGAGACCTGCCCATGTCCCCGCGCCTGGATTACTACAACGCTTCGCCCAAAGCGATGAAAGCGATGATTGCCATGGAGGCGCTGACCGCCAACCTCAGTATCGAACAGCCGCTGCTGCAATTGATCCGCATCCGAGCCTCGCAACTCAATGGCTGCGCATTCTGCACCGACATGCACTCGGTGGATGCGCGACGGGCCGGGGAGAGTGATCGGCGTTTGTATGCGATCGCGGTGTGGCGCGACAGCAACTTCTTCAACCCTCGCGAGCGTGCGGCGCTGGCCTGGGCCGAGGCGGTGACGTTGTTGGCGGAGAGCCGTGTGCCTGATGAGGTGTATCAGCAGGCGCGCGAGCAATTCAACGAAGGGGAATTGGTCGACCTGACCATGGCCGTGACCACCATCAACAGCTGGAACCGCCTCGCAGTAAGCTTCCGCCAAACGCCTAGCGATTGAAGATCAAAAGATCGCAGCCTTCGGCAGCTCCTACAGGGAAACGATCAAAATCCCATGTAGGAGCTGCCGAAGGCTGCGATCTTTTGATTTTGACGTTGCCCTAATTCGCCGGACGTTGCGGTTTCACCGAGGTGCCGAAGGTGTTGCCCATCCGCGTACTGGTCGCCGCCGGGGTCGCCAGCCCAACTTGGTTCGGCGGCCGCTTGTTCACCGGCACATTCAGCGCCTCTTGATTCTTCTCCGCCGCCGCAGCGCCTTCCGGGTTGTTGCCCATCTGCTGGCTCAGACAGTCATAATTCGGCGCCTTGTAACCGCCGACCGTCACTTCCACACAGCCCAACGGCTGCTCCGCATAAGCGCTCGACAGAGCCATCAACAACAGCCCGCCAAGGCTGATTCGCCACAGTGTTTTCATGCTCGCCTCCTGGCCGGCCCGAAGGAGCCGCGCTATGGCTTGAGTCTAGTGCAAGCCTTGCGCAATTCCCGTGATGGTTTTTTTGCACCGCCCGTCACACCAGATTCATAAACAGCCCTCAGGATGACGATTTCCAAGGATTCGTCAGCCGTGCAGCGAGGCAATTCCACGGACGGTTTTCAGCGTTCAACGAGGCTTGTGCGCCGGATGTGTCTGGGGTGGCTGCTTGGCTGTGCGGCGGGCCACGCCATGGCTGACGCGGTGCCGGCGGACTTGCGGATGACGCTGCACATTCCGGCACAGGATCTGGCGCACGCGCTGGATCAGTACAGCCACGCCACTGGCGTTGCGGTGCTGGTCGACAGTCAGTTGAGTCGCGGCCGACGTTCGCTCGCGGTGGACGGCGAATACACCGCCGCCGATGCCCTGCGTCGATTGCTCGGCGGCAGTGGTTTGATGGCGCGCTATGCCCGCGACGATGCGTTTACCTTGCAAGTGGCGCAGGTCGAAGACGTGCCGGCACCGCCGCAAAAACAGACGCCGGAAAGCGTCGCGGTCAACCGCAGTTACGCCACGGCGGTGCAAGCGGCGATCGAGCGCAACCTGTGCCGCTCGCCGCTGACCCGACCGGGCAGTTATCGCGCGGTGTTGCAGGTCTGGGTTGGCCGCGACGGCTTGGTGCAGCACAACCGGTTGGTCACTTCGACCGGTGATGTACGGCGCGACAACGCGCTGGTGGAAAGTTTTCGCAATCTCAAGATCGACCGGCCGACGCCCAGCGCCTTGCGTCAGCCGGTCACGTTGCTGTTGTTACCGGAGTCGTCAGGGAAACGCATGGAATGCACCAAATGGGAAGGAGTTTCCGGGGGATGAAAGACACCGGACAAGGTTCGATGGTCCAACTGTTCCTGACGTCCTACGAGGACTTTCGGGTGCGCCTGCGCAGGCGTCTCGGTTCGGAAGATCTGGCCAACGACGTGCTGCACGAAACCTACCTGCGCGTCGACCGCATGGAGACGCCGCCGAACGTCCTGCGGCCCAATGCCTACCTCTATCGCATGGCCCTGAACATCGCCGCCGACCGCCGCCAGGCCGACGCGCGCCTGCTCACCGGCGAGGAAGTCGAAGAGCTGCTGCAAATCGGCGACGAAGCGCTGGACCCGGCGCGGGTGGTGGGCGGGCAGAAGGAAATCCAGTCGCTGCTCAGTGCGTTGTACGAGCTGCCCGCACGGCGCCGGAAGATCTTCATCGCGGCGCGCCTGGAAGAGGCGCCGCACCTGGAAATCTCCCAGCGTTTCGGCATTTCCACGCGCATGGTCGAGAAGGAAATCAAAGCGGCGTTGGGCTTTTGCGCGGCGAAACTGGAAAGAAAAGTGTTTCAGCGGTTCGGTCGCGGGGCCGGAAAACCGTCTTCTGAATAGTGCCCGATCAATTCGTTGAGAATCTGCGCGTTTGAACATCTTTCGACTGACATCTGCCGAGCCATCGGCGGCCGACCATCTGCACAGCGAAGCCCGCGACTGGCTGGTCCTGCTGACCTCCGGCCGCGCCACCGTGGCCGACGCCCGCGCTCTGCGCGAATGGTGCGCGCAGAGTGCCGAACATGCCCGCGCGTTCGAAGAGGCCAAGCGGTTGTGGCACAACCTGCAACCTGCCGCGCAAGGCTTGCAGGCACCGCGCGGGTTTGGTCGACGTGCTTTTCTCGGTGGGGCGATTGCTGCGTCGGCGGCGTTTTTGCTGGTGCGCGGGACGATTCCTGGTGGTTTTGAAGGGCTGGGCGCGGACTACATCACTGAAGTTGGCCAGCAGCGTCGTTTCGAACCGGTGCAGGGTGTGAGCCTGGAGCTGAATACTCAGACGCGGATCAATCAGCGTGCAGTGTCTGACGGTGTGCAGGGGTTTGAACTGGTCAGTGGTGAGGTTGAAGTGCAGACCGCGCGGTTGCCGTTGGCGATGCAGGCTGGGGGAGGGTGGTTGCGCGCGAGTCAGGGGCGGTTCAATTTGCGTAATACCGATCAGCAGGTGTGTGTGACTTGTCTTGATGGTGCGGTTGAAGTGGATGTTGAGGGGCGTAGCCTGCGTCTTGAACCGGGGCAGCAGGTGACCTATGACGCGCGGCAGGTTGGCAGTGTGCAGAGTGTCGACACGGCGGCGGTGATGAATTGGCGTCAGCAAGTGTTGGTGTTTAATGGCGCTACGCTGAGTCAGATGATCGACGAGATCAACCGGTATCGGCCGGGGATGTTGTTGCTGCTTAATCGTGAGCTTGGGCAGCGGCGGGTGCAGGCGCGCTTTAGCCTTGACCAACTTGCTGGCGTTGCATTGCTGATTCGCGATGCTTATGGCGTCAAGTGCACTGAGTTGCCGGGTGGCGTTGTCGTTTTGAGTTAGTGGGTTTGATTGGGTACATATCCGTTGCTGCGGTAACGGCGGCTTAGGGTTTCGCCCTTACGGCGACTCACTTTTTTTACAAACGCCTAAAAAAAGTAAGCAAAAAAACGCTTGCTCCTACGTGCGGCCCGCTCGCTGGGGCTCGGGGTTCCTTCGCTCCGGGATCCATCCGGGCGCATCGCCTACGGTTTGCTTCGCTGCACCTCCTCTCGATGCATTTGGCTGCGCCAAACGGTCGCTGCGCTCCCACCCCCGGATGAATCCCTCCACTCAGCCTTCCGACGTCGCCCGTGGAACAAGATCAAAAGCTGCAGCCGAGCTAACGCTCATCCTGTTGAGTGGGGCGGCTTTGCCGCTCGGGCTGTACGCAAATTAAAACGGTGGGAGCGAGCCTGCTCGCGAAGACGGCCTGCCAGCCGACCAATCCCCAACTGACTCCACCCAATCCAACTGTAGGAGCGAGCCTGCTCGCGAAGACGGCCTGCCAGCCGACCAATCCCCAACTGACTCCACCCAATCCAACTGTAGGAGCGAGCCTGCTCGCGATGACGACCTCACAGCCAACCAACCTCCAACTGACCTCACCCAATCCCACTGTGGGAGCGAGCTTGCTCGCGAAGACGGCCTACCAGCCAACCAATCCCCAACTGGCTACCCCCAATCCAATTGTGGGAGCGAGCCTGCTCGCGAAAGCGGTCCATCAGTAACAACCATGTTGACTGACCCACCACGCTCGCGAGCAATCCCCTCCCACATTTAATTCATGGCCAGCAAATCACTCCAACGGCCCAATCACCTGCCGATACTTCTCCACCCCCTGCGCCGTCCCCCGACTCAACCGAATCTCCAACCCCAACGGATCCTCCCGCCGATTCCCGCTCAACTGCCGCCACCCCTTATCCACCTCCCAAACCCGCACCTGCACATCACTGACTGCACTCAAAACAGCCACCCCATTCCCTGGCGCCGGCAACGGATACCGACTCCGCGCCTCAGCCACCGCCCGATACAACGTGTCGCCCTTGACCCACCACCGCACCCGCTGCAACGCCCCCGGCTGATCCGCCGCCGTGCGAATAATGTCCAGCCGAAACCCCTTACTGTCGCTACTGCGCACAGTCAGAGCGGGCGGGGCGCTCGGCGGCTCATCATCCACCCCAACCTTCTTCGGCTCCGTCAACTCAACCCCCGCGCGCATCTCCACATCCCGCTGCAACTGATTCAGCGCGCGCAACAAACCGTCACTCTGCTCACTGCTCGCCTGCAAATGACTGTCCGCCCGCGTCACACTGTCCAGCCCCCGCCAGGCAATCAAACTCACCACCGCCATCAACAAAATCGCGACCATCACCTCAATCAACGTAAACCCCTGCTGGCGCTTCATTGCAGGCTGATCCTTCCACTGCCATCACGCAGCACACTCAAGCGATTCAACCCATCCGACAACGTCAATTGCAGCGGCGGATTAATCCACTCAGCGTTCAGCACCACCCTCTGTTTCGGCTCCACCCGCACCTCCAGCTTCGGACTCTGCCAGGCACGCGGCCGCAACTGTGGATCCTGCGCGAAATGATCAAACCCCTTGCCACTGTCACTGCGCCGACTAAACCGAAACCCCTTGGCATCACTCACCCACACAATCGGCCGGCCATCGGCGCGCGCCTCGGCCTGCGCCACCTGCAGCAACTGCGCCACACGCTCGGCATCCTTGCGCAGCAACTGCAGCGGATCGGGCTTGATACTCAGGCTGATCGCCGCACTGGCGATGCCGATGATCACCAGCACCACCATCAACTCGATCAGCGTAAAACCCTGTTGCCTGTTCATCGCGCGCGCGCTCCTTTGCGTCCTGCGCCATCGTGCACGGCCAACATGTAAGGCATGTGAAATAAAACGGAGAGAATTGCTGCGTAGGCTGGCAGCAGGGATAAAAAGGAGATTCAACCCATGACCTTCACCGCACGCTTTTCGCCACCCCAAATGGTCCAGGCCCTCGCACTGCTCGCAGCGCTGGTCGGCGTGGCGACGTGGTCGTCGCTGCTGCTGACCTCCGCCGAATCCCACACCCCGGCAGCGGCCCCGCAGTTGCTTGCGGCGCGTAGCGATAGCCCGGCGTTGCAGTGGTTTTCCAATCAAACGGCGCCGATGGACATCAAGGTGAGCGGGGTGATGGCGGGGAGTCGGGGGGCGGTGGCGATACTGAGTTTGAACGACGGGCCGCCGAGGAGCTTTTTGCAGGGGGAGAGGGTTGGGCCTGGGGTGAAGTTGGTGGCGGTGGAGGGGGATGGGGTGGTGATTGAGCAGGGTGGGGAGCGGGTGCGGTTGGTGCTGGATAAACTGCCTGAAGGACCGGATTTGCCGAGGTTGGGGAGGCCGTGATTAGCGGGGTTGAACGCGCCTATTTTGTCGTTTCAGCTGTGGTCGTGCGGTCTGGATTGCCGGGAGTGTACTTAGTTGCCTTTGGTTAGAGGATGCCTGTCGTAAATATCCTCTTTCGGCCAGAAACAGACGTTCATTCCCCTACGTTGTCCTAGTACCGTTAGTGGGACGCCTAGGACAGGCGACTACCCTTTACCTTGCTTTCAATGAACGAATCTTCGCCAGCGCCCGGCTGATTGGAGGATTTTCCATCCCTTCCGGAATGATTACGTCGTCGTCAGTCTTGATGGCCGAAATTTCCTGGCCGTTCTCATCGATCTCCCAGGCATTCATAACAACAACCCCTGAAGTCAATAAGTGGGCAACGAGCTTTCCTTTGGTATTTACAGTAGCGACATAACATTCCTTGCGTACCTCATAATCCTTCAAAAACCTTTCAAGGTTCACAGACGAATCTGGCGTCATCGTATGAATTCGAGAAAGGGCTGCTTGAACTATCCCAGATCCATTCTCAGAAAGATCAATATTGCTTGTAACGGCCACACGATAATGCGCAGGGTGCCGCTTGTCGATGCCACGTATCAATGCGATACGCAGCATTTTATTAGGGTCTTTATCCCCGATCCTTTCCGCAATGTTCGAGAATATCCTATTTCCAACAGCAGTATTTTCGAAGGCAAACATCAGCACCGGAGTTTCGCTTTCGCATGTTTGGAAGCCTAGGCCCTTCCAGCCTGCCTGATCCCATAGACTCGTCTGAATGAGAGAAACGACTTTAAGCTCTCTATGTTTCATATTTGAAAATTGAAATGGATGCTTTGGACTCTCATCGCCCAGATCAGACTTAGGATGAAAGTCTAGAGGTTTAATGTTGTGATGATCAAAAAAAGCCGTTCGCCGAGTTGGAGTGTACAATTGGAAGGGTGGTTTCTGATGTGAAGTGATACTTGGACTAGCGTCGTGTCCCATGAAGTACCCTTCCAGTCCGAGATTGGAGTTGAAAATTACTGCGCGCTCTAAAGCCTTGTCGTCACGAAGCATTTTCTCTAGGTTTGGCCAGCCAATTTGAGGACAGATCACGGAAATAAAGTGAAGGCAGAATTCACTATAAAACTGCTGGATCATATTCCTTTGGTCATCTGTAAGCTTGGCGATACTGAAAGCCGAGCAGAGGATCTGGGCAGAGGTTACCTGCGCAGCCGTATCGAAGGTGTACCGGAGTATAAACTCTTCCTCATCCTCTAATGAAATATCAATATTGACCTTTGGTACTGTCGCCGCGGCACGGTCAGCCATCATGGGAGCGCAGAAGCTTTCAAGCACAGTCAGCAACTGCTGCGCCAGCTACAAGCAGGGTGACTTCACAGGGAAAGAAACTGAGATCTCGCAGCCCAGGATATAGGAGTTTATGGTTGTCCAGCGCTCTAGGTATAAGTCCAGCGGAGCCACCGGAGCTCCCATATCAATGCTCCGCCAGATGTTCATAAAATCAAGATCAAGTGGTTCGTCCTCGGGCCCTGCTTTATCTTCATGGCCTAAGCAAGCCAACAGCGCATCAGCGCTCAGCGCCAGGCCCATTTGATTAAGCTTATCTGGCAACCACGTTAATTTCTCAACAGTTGAAAACGGAGCATTCAAAAACAGCTTGCCAATCAAGCACTCGTAACTGATTCTCTGATCATCTGTCCAAGGATTATCGTTCAGCATTGGCGATATAGCATGAGACAGGTAATACCAATTCAATGATTGTCCTAGGCGTCCTAGCTGCGCTTCAATCCACATGAGCCGCTGGTAGATAGCAGCCTGTTTGGCATTGCTTCGCTGCTCCTTCAATGCATCAGATGTTACGAGGTACGCGGCCATTATCGCAGCCCCTCGCGCTGCCCAAAGAAGGCCCTGTTTCTCGTATGCATGGGAAAGCATGTAAAGAGCAGAAAAAATCTCTCTCTTGCTTTCGCTGTTATACAGCCCATATAGCGATAACCCGAGGCACTTGATCGCCCTGTAGTAGTCCTGCTTGTCGCAGCTAAGCGCTCCGCGCCTCAGATACTTGTCCGCGCTCATCCTGGCACCTTGCCGCGCACCAGCGTCGTCAATGACCTTATCCATAAGATCCTCGTATGCCTCCATGTCTCCAAAACCCACATCAAGTGCTTCCAGTAAATTGACGAGGCGAGCCATGGGATAACCAATCAGCTTATGTGCGTTGTCTGCAATGTTGCCCAAAGACCTGAAAATACTACTGAGTTGCTCCTCATTTTCAGCAGCCAGTAGATCAAGGAGCGCCAAGGATGTTTTGGCCTGTAACGCGCCACTGATCATATCGGCGTCATTAGCAATCGAGTTCAATTTTTCCCGAATAGTGGTCTCTATGGAAACAACA
Organism: Pseudomonas sp. R84; assembly: GCF_009834515.1. Classification (NCBI taxonomy): domain Bacteria; kingdom Pseudomonadati; phylum Pseudomonadota; class Gammaproteobacteria; order Pseudomonadales; family Pseudomonadaceae; genus Pseudomonas; species Pseudomonas sp. R84. The sequence goes on along the minus strand of NZ_CP019426.1, from coordinate 3,917,197 downwards.
TTGAGCGTGCACTTGCCTTGTCGATGAGTGGTAATCACCAAGTTGAACAACGTTACGATTTTCTCCCACACCTCGACGTTGTCGGTCTCTTGGGCCACGCCAAGGGTTCTCTCAAAGGTCTCCTCAAAGAGATCGATATTTTCAAGCCACCAATAAGCCGCCCAAGTGAGCTCGTACAAGGCATCGAAATGCTGTCGTTGGGTGCCGAATTTTTTCGCCGTCCGCACAGCGATATCGAACTGATGCTTTACAGCAGCGGCATCCCGCTCCAGCTCTTTGAAGATGATGGCGCGGTTGGTATAGAGGTCGACCTGAGGAATGGTCAAATGGCCTGGATCTTCAATCTGGTCGATCTGGCGCTCGATCTCTGCTAACTGAATCTGCTTATCAGCATCGAACGGGCCGATCTGAATTTTGCTCTCAATGCTACCTGTAAGACCGAGGTACTCGATGGCAAGGTGCTGGTTCTTGGGCTCCAGCGTTTTATCAAGCAACCACGTTCGATCATAGATGGTGACCTTGACGCCATGCTTCTTTGAAAGGTCGTCCTGGAGCTGGGCTCTCAGGCTGTTCTTGATGAACCGGCTGGAGACACAGAAGATGCGGACATAGTCACGCCCGGTTGACATGATGCTCTCAACATCCTTTTTGCACTTTGTCTTCCAATCTTTTTGGGTGCTGACCCCAAATGCCCAGCGCTCGGATTGCGGTGCCTCGTTTAGGCCCCAGAAAAAGGCGATTTGGCTGGCGACAGGATACGTCTCGGTATCGGTTTTACCGTCCCCACCCGCAGTCGGGCCGCTCTGAGGAACTAGGTTGGGACAGATTTCCCGCTCGCAAAGCTTCCGTACGAATATCTCAAACTGGAGCTCTTGGCTTCGATTGTTCAGCGTCTCGAAGTGGTACTCCAGCATGGAGCGGTCAATGGTCGATTCTTGTAACTTTACAGAATCCGAGAACTGCTCCGGACGTCTGGCTCGCAGAAAGTCTTGTGGTTTAGGGCCAGGAATCTTCGTAGCCGTTTGTTCCTTTTCCATCATCCACTCCTGAAATGATCAATTGCATCGCACCGCTACGATCAACGTCTTGGCCTTGAGTCATGCAGGGCCCGACGCCGCCATGATGGTGTCGCTTGAGATGCTAAGGGACGTCCGCGTAGTCATAGTGAGGGGACGATCTTTACGTCAGCCATTGGCCTAATTGGCTGATGGCTTGCTCAAACTCGGACGCCGGCTAACTGGGCTGCCAAAAATTGCAGCTGAAGTTATTCAGGCCTCCGCCATGGCGACTTGGTCTAACCGCGAACAACTCAGGTACAGCATCACCATCGCCACCCTTGCGGAAGAACTCTCTCAGGGAAAAGAGAGCCTGCATCTTCAAGCGCTCCCATTCTTCGTGCAGGCGACTTTCGAGATCCCTCGTGACCTGGGCAGCGCTGGGTCTACGCGTGGTCGATAGTTGAGCGTAGTCGGGCTGAAGGGAAAAGTCGTACACGAAGGTCAGTTGCCCGTATTTCCAGTCGGCAGACTGAGACGCTCGCCAGCGGAATGGCACTCGCACTGATAATCGCTTGCTGAAATGGAACGGCGGGATGATCTGATCATCAATGTGAAACAGCTCCCCCTCTCCGCGCTCAGTTTCGAGCCGCCCCTTCATTTGCTGCACCGCGTGAATGAGGTCACTGCCGGCATGCAGCGCATCCTGCCGAGTGCTTTCGCGCTTAGCATGGGACTTGGCGTTGCTGTACTCAGCGATCGTTTGCTCGAACCTCTGGAGCTTAGTAGCCACGTAAGGCCCACAGCTACTGAGACCAAGGCCATGGAGCGGACCTACGCGCTTTTCATCTAAGCACTTTTGTACCGCTGCGCGAAGCACCGTCTCGTCAACGTCGCTAATCGCATCTTGCTGAACACTGGGCAGGTTAATGTACGACATAACCAAAACTATCCTTGTGCAATAGTGGCCTAGCTACCGCCATCTCAGCCCCTGGCCGCGGCAAACCTTCCCCACGTATGTGGGAAATTTAATGTCCCGTACCGATAGCAGGAAATTCTTGAGGTTAATAGGGCGATGCTGTCACGAATGCTCAGATAGGCGCAACGCCCCCCAATGCGGGTCTCTGAAAGCGGAATGTAACTTGCTGCAAAACGTTGCACCTGGAGCGTCCCTGTTTCTATAGAAGGCATCATGCTTCAGAGAAGGCATGCTAACCCTGCGTAACTGTCCGGTTTTGGCCGATTGCTGTCCGTCGTTAGGGGCGGCAATCGAGCCTACGCAGTCGGTGAAGGCAGGTAAAACCGGCAAAAAAAATCTAGGCAAATTTTTACCACTATCTTGAAAATCTTCACGATAGGTCTGTCGACTATCTCGCGCTACAGCTATGCTAGGTAGCGGTTTTCTAAATTTATGAGTTAAAAGTAGAACTGTAAAATGTAAAATACTTGCAATTATGTCTCGCTCCGGAATATGTACGATCGCCAGCCCAAAGGATAACTATGCACCTTACAAAAGTTGAAATAAAAAATCTTAAATCGCTCGGTAACTTTACTTGGGAATTAACTGGCGACGATACACTTGCGGGATGGCATGTTCTGTTAGGTGATAACGGCTCAGGAAAATCTACATTCTTGAGAGCCTGTGCCATTGCTCTGATGGGTCCTAAAAATGCAATGGGGTTGAGGTTGCCTTGGCAAGATTGGGTCCAGCATGGTGAAAAGGAAGCGAGGATCAGCATTGGTCTTACACAAGATTCAGTCGATCAGTGGACTGGCAAAGGAAACACTACTGCAGGAAAATTGCGCGCGGCCGTTAAAATCAATGATCAGGGAATTACTACGGCCGAAGTTTCTCCGTCACCAAACAGACATATCTGGGGCGGTGCTGGCTGGTTTACCTCGTCTTTCGGTCCTTATCGACGCTTTTCGGGTGGTAACAAAGATCATGAGAAGTTGTTTTATTCAACGCCAAAACTTGCAAGCCATCTTTCTCTATTTGGAGAAGATGTTGCGCTTAGTGAAACGCTCGGCTGGCTGAAAGAGCTTCACTACATCAAGCTAAACGACGAGAGCAGTGGTGTCCGTAACTCTTCATCTGGACGACTTCTGGATAATATAAAAAACTTCATCAATCAGGACGACTTTCTTCCTAATGGTTCAAAGCTTGAAGAGGTAAATCCAAAAGGTGTAACCTTTAAAGATCCAAATGGAGAAATCATTGAGATTACTGAACTTAGTGATGGTTTTAGATCCGTTCTAAGTATGACGCTAGAGTTAATACGTCTGTTAAGTATTAATTTCGGACAAAGTCATTTATTTAGCAGTGACAGCACCAGAATTATCGTGCCAGGAGTAGTCATTATTGACGAGATCGACGTCCATCTTCATCCCCGCTGGCAACGAACCATTGGTCCGTGGATGACCACCCACTTTCCTAACATACAATTTATTGTCACTACACATAGTCCACTGGTCTGCCAAGGTGCTGTCAGTGGCTCGATTACCCGATTGCCCTCACCTGGTGGCAATGAGAAAGAAGGACGGGTGTCTGGAGTAGCGCTAGATCGACTCCTGTTCGGAGATATTCTTGAAGCATTGAGTTCTGGGGCTTTCGGCGAGGGCATCGAGCGTTCAGAAATAGCAAAAGAGATGTTTTACGAGCTAGCCACGCTAAACATTCAATCTCGCCGTCGTTCGCTTGATGAGGTCGAGTTGGAGAGACGTACAGAACTCCAATCGATATTTTCTTCGATGACTGAAACGGTGGGGGCATAGCGCGATGCTTAAACTTCCACAGGTCAGCGCATTTGGCCGTACGCGAGCCTATCTAGAGGCTCAACAACAGCTCATTAACAACCTTCCCACTTATGCCGAAAAGGTAGCTTCTGCAAAAAAGGCGTGGGAAGGGAAAAGTAAGGCCATTTTCGAGGAGGTCCGAGCTACATTGGACATTCTTTGCTCGGGGGCACGACGCTGCCAATACTGCGAGGATTCTGCCGCCGATGAAGTCGAGCATGTATGGCCAAAAAAATTCTATCCCGAAAAAACGTTTATATGGCAAAACTACTTATTCGCTTGCGGCCCTTGCAATGGTTCCAATAAAAGGGATCAATTTTCAATCTTCGATGCAGACGGAAATAAATTTGATATTGTCCGTAAAAAAGGTGACCCGGTCTTACAACCACCAACAGGCATCCCACTTTTTATCGATCCCACATCTGAGGATCCCACTGAGTATATTTCCTTGGATTTGCAAACCGGCCTTTTCGTGCCGTTGTCGCCCAAAGATACTCGGGAATATAAGCGGGCCGAATACACTATTAAAACTCTTGGCTTGAATAGCAGGGATTATCTGAGCCGAGCTCGTAGGATCGCATATGCAAGCTATAAAGATTCCCTAGACGCCTATACGAGGCTCAAAGAGAGTGGCGGCACCTTGGATGAGCTCATGAGCAAACAAGCTGAAATCAGCGAAAAAAACCACCCTACTGTATGGCATGAAATTAAGGTTACAGCACATCTCCGGATAGCTCACCATGATGCATTTGAGCAATCTCCTGAGCTTTATCAAATCTGATCTGTTCAGATGTGTTGACCCCGAGGTACATAATGGAGAATGGGCTTTCACGCAGCCCTATTTTTTAACCCTGCGCGCCCATCGCCGTCCCCGCCGAGCAGCGCGGCTTAGATAGCAGTTGGCACCACTATCGATGGATATTCGTGCGACAACCTATATGGAGAGGGAACACGGAAGAAGAGCTTCAATTCACGCGAGCGACGATCTTGGCTGGTGCTGTACTACTGGAAAAGATGACGCAGGCAAAATTTGACCAGATGATTCAACGACTGAGCTTGGACAACCAAGTGCCGTCCGGTGACGCCATCAGCGTGCCAAAAAAGGTGGTTCAACTTAGTCACCCGGTTTTGCTCAACCCTCATCAACCATTAGTAACGAAAGAAGGTCTAATAACCGTCGCCGAGGCACTTATTCGGGAAGCCGTAGCGTTGATGTGTCATGGAAGTACGGAATCGCCTCAGGAGCACCTGAGGCGTTGCTTGGAAAGAGATGGTTTTGACGTCTCGTGGGATGGTGGCGCGTGTGCTCAAGGTACCCCACCTTGGCTGCGATGCTCGCTACCTTCCAATGTGAACCTTCCTCAGGTCGACAACGAACTTCATGCGCTGCTCAAATACTTCGATATGCAGATAGCAATTGCTCACTTAGACCAGGCCATCGACTGTCATACACGAGGCGATTGGGCGGCCGCGATTGCACAGTTCAGGACCTTCATAGAGCAGTTGGTTAACGACATTTCGGCCAAGGCATTTCCGGGGCAGGATGCTGCAAGCCACACATTGAACAACCGAATCCAGTTACTGGGTAAAGAGGGTTTCTTGTCAGAACCTAGAGGCGAATGGGGGAATGACGGAAAGGGCTACATACAAGGGTTGCTCCGGATGCTTCATAGCGAAGGGGCACATCCCGGAATCTCTGACGATGAGCACTCAACATTCAAGTTCCATCTCACGCTCATAACGGCCAGGACGCTTTTACGAAGGCTTCAGAAGGCTCGGTTTAAGCCTTTCACTGCCCGTTGCGACGGGTGGAACCTGGTCGTTTGTTGCCCGTCACGATAGGCCGCGACCGACAAAGCTGTGTGAAAACGTTTCAGAACACGTTTGAATGTCGGGGGGGGGGGGGCAAAGTCGCGTTACTACTCAAATTTGTTGTTGGCTGATAACACAAGCACTAGCAGATTTTACGTAGCAACGCAGACCTCAAAACGGCACATGTGTTTTTACATACTGAATAAGGTACAGATGATTGATTTATCGCCTTGGAGGACCCATAAAGCGTTTTCTCGAATCATATATGTAATGTTTGACGTCATAAATCTTCTCACTTAATTCCCAGTGGCGCTCCGGAATATTTCTTTTCTTATCGGCCTTTGTGAAGTCGTTAAGAGCGGTTTGTAATTTATCCAGTGTCATTCCGGGCTTCAATGTTTCAATTCGCTCTCCCGATCCTTGATGATTTACGAATAGCTGCGATACTACATCTAGGGCTTTAAGTATTAGCCAGCGATATTCTTTCTGGCCAGTATGGACGAACTTGCAGCTCCAGCTGTAAATGTTTTTCACGTCCTCAAGTGAGACGTTTAGTGCAAAAAAAATGGAGCCTTTCTTCATGAGGAATTTTATAAAAAGGCTCACGGGAAAGCTTTCTTCGGTTTGTATTAGGTAACCTCGAGCAACCCTTAAGGACTTGAAGCCAATCATGTTGCGAAATTTATCTTCAAGGGCGAGCCTGATGTAAAATGGTGCACTGAATTGCTGAAGAGTTCTTTTTTGATCAGGTAGATCAATAAAGCTATACGTGTGAGGAAGCGATGCTGCACGAGCATGATTAAGGAAAGTATATCCAGAGATGGATTTTTGACTTGCAGTTATTTCTGTGGTTATATTAAGTTCGGGGGAGTCGAACTGAAGCTCACTAATTTCTGAAATAATTATCTCGGACAATGCTATGAAGTCGGTAGCCTCCGTTGAAACTCCGAGATAATTTGGCTTGATTTGACATGACTGCAGTTTCTCGGCGATTTTCTCAAGTTGCTCTGCGATTACCGGCAAGTGCGCTCCTGGATCAGCAAGCTCCCTTTCGCTTGGAAATGCTCCCATATATTTCGAATTATACTTTTCATGAGATTTTATCAAGCTCGCAATTTCTAAGCATCGCATAACTGCGCTTGTAATTTCTTTTTGCGAAATCATGTTTTCCGTCCTGAAATTTATTGGCCTGGCCATCAGTGCTCATGCGTTGGAAAGGCATTGAATACCTTAAGTAAAGGTTTGAGTGCTAATTCTCTAATATTTATGCGCAACACCTAATCGCCCGCAGGATGTTTTTTCTGTTTGTGTAATGAAGTTAATACCTCTTTTGAGTGTGCATCAAGAAGAAATTTTAAATTATTAATGGTTGGCTCGTACAGCTGTCTTGATACTAATGCGCCATCCGGGTGATATTGAATAGGAGAATTAGTATTTATATCGTAAAAGTTATGAGTGACCTCTTTGGCATCTATGGTGTCGGCTTCAAAGGGGATAGTGGCATATGGATTGTAATATATATGCAGTCCATCAAGGTGAGTTTCTCGGTGGTAGGATGAATGGTAAATATGAATGTCAGAGCCAGCTATGCTGCTGCCAAAATCATATCGAGTGGAGATAAGATAGTTTAATGGACCTATTTGATAGTTGTTTATTCCTAAGCCGTTGAAGCCTTGGAGGGCTGCGGGCTCGTTTTTGTTGATTTCTCTGAAGATTGTTGCCCTGACGATTCTCTCGACACCACTTTCAACTACCGCCTTGCCAAAAGTTCCAGTAGTAGAAAAAATTACTGCGCTAATTTCTTTGTAGGAGTCATTTGTAAATATACCTAGCTCAACTGGAGCGCCTGACGGCTTGCTAATTGATGAGATTTTTCTCTGTTTTCCTGTTTTAAGTGCGTGTGCATCTGGAGGTTCAATACCAAAAAGCACACGGTTGATTATTTCGTTGTTTTGCGTTAGTGATAGGTCACTATCAAATGGAGCAATTGCAATTACAAATGGCCTGCCCCGAACATGCCCAAGGGAAGAGTAGGGGAACTGTTTTCCATTGACTCCGCTGAAAATATCTCTTTTGTCTTTTATCTTTCCGATGAGCTTAAAGGTGCAGTGGTCCCTGAACTCTTTCTCGTTGAGAGAGTTCTTTTTGGTGGTAGTAGCTTTTGGGCGATCTGATATCACAGCTTCAACGTTGAATTGATATCCACTTGGAGTGCTTACGCAAAAGTCCGGACTTGCTTTGGTGTAATCGACAGCGAAGCCAAGTTCCATAATCATCTTATTTAGATATAGTTCCCAAAAAGAAGAGTTGAAGGTGGTCTGGAACTCATTGATAAACTTTACTTGTTCTCCTGATCTCTCCAATAGTCCTTTACTCCACGACTGGATCACATCTTTGACTGGTGTATAATTAGGGTCGCTACAAATTTCTTTGAAAGATGCATGGAGTTTATTTTGTGGTAATTTTGTATTAAAAAGATCCATCTTGTTCGCCTGCTGGGTAAGGCCCCTTAATGAGGGGGGTTATGAGAGCGACTCGTTAACGGATTTTAAGTGCTATTTATCTCGAAGACTAATTTTATTTATCCTACGCCTTTCAATCAGGCTAGTTGTAGGGCCAGCATTGAGGGGGCGTTTTTAAGGCGCCTAAAGCTTTGGTGTGATTGTGGAGCTCGTCGAGCCTGATTTTGAACTGAATCAGCACCTCGTTCAAACACTGACGCGCAATCCTTGGGCTATTGCACAGACCTTACATATGCGGTTCTGCCAAAAAATAGCGGTGCGGTTAGCAGCAGAGATCGCAGGTATTGCTCACCTGGAGGCTGCTGGCTCAGTGCTTATGAGTGTCCGCTCGGGGTCGACAACCTTCTCTCATAAACGGCCGCTCTTGGCCGAAAGTAGCCACCTATAGCTCGGCTAAATCCTACTTACAAGCCTTCAATCGCGTTCCATCAGTACCATTGCCTTCACTGGTGTCAATCTCGCCTTTACGGTCAATATGAATTTCCGTTGTCGACCATTGGGGCGTAATGCTGATGCAACGGTTCAGGCCCTTTGAATTCCACCAGTCCAGACGCATGAAGAATTCATTGTCAGGAAAGATATGTCCTATATCACCCATTGTTTTTCCGGGCAGCAGTTCACCGCGAACGATGGTGTGCTGTGTGTTCAGGACGTAATTAGTGTTCTTGGTGCCGTCTTTGAGTAGAAACGACAACTCGCGATATAGCTATGTACCAGCACGTCACAGCACCAATGAGAAATAATCCTATCCACCGGCCAATACGTCGTGGTCGCTTTTCACTTACAGACATGCTTTTGAACCCCTGTACCCCAGTTAGCAATTAGTATTCGATAAACACCAACGTTTAAAAAGACATCTCCAAACACTCTCTCAGGCTACATATCCTTGCGCCTTTGCCTACAGCTACGCCAGAATCCGCCGGCTTGTGCGCTTTTGGGTCGGATTCTATTGTGGTCTGGTCGCTGACGAATCAGTGATCGGGTTTGGTAGCCCGGCTTAGACTTGGCGCATAGCGTCACCCGATACAGGCCTTTTTGGGGCTGTGTAATTATGGTGGCCATGCGCAGGGCGTCTTCGGGCGCGCCGGTTCTCCAAGTCACCGGTCTACCAACCTTCGTATGGCCACCACCCCTTCGTTTGGTAGCGAAAGATGATGGCTCCTTTTCTATGATTTGGAGATTCACTCATGATCAAACCAACACCCAACCCGCCAGAAACCGCCTCGGTTTCCCCCTACGAATCCATCGATTCCAAAAAACTCCACGAAGCCGCCTACCGCGCGCTCGACCATTACCTCTGTCCGCCCGGTTCCACGCCGCCCCCACGTAAAAACCGCGGGATGTATGCCGTGACGGCGGACAACAAAACCGAAGAGCTGCTGGTCGATGCCAGTGCAACACTCGCTTCGGCCAAAACCATCGCCCAGAACGTCTCCAGTCTGTTGCCGGCATCGCAGCGCCATGCGCTGGCGGGGATTGCGCAGTTGATCATGCTCGGGGAGCTGGCGGTGAATCGGGCGTTGGATAATTTGCAATTGTCGGAGTGATGCGGGTGTCGGGATCACCAGGTGATTGATTGGGTGGTCATTCTGGCGCTTTCGCGAGCAGGCTCGCTCCCACAGGGTTTTGTGCTGATTGCAGATGTTGTGTGCGACGCTGAAACCTGTGGGAGCAGTCGATTATTACCGTGCCGTCTTCGTGTGGTTATTGAGTCGGTTCAGGACATTCGCCGGTCCATCGCGTCACCGTAATTTTATTGAATTGCTCACCAATGGTATCGACGCGCAGGCAAGCGCCTTTCTTCGAGTAGTACAAGATGCAGCGCGAGCTATCAAACGAGCAGGTGTCCAGTTCGAAAAACTTGCGTGTAGCCAGCTCCTTCTCCACGCCGCTGTATTCATAACCGTCGGTGGTGTGCATCCGCGTTGGCTTCCATCCTTGTGTGACGAGCTTGGACTTGGCCGCAGCCAAACGCTTTCCGACGACTATGCCTGCTGGTCCGCGCTTGTCGTTCGGCGCCTGTGAGCCATCGGCAAATGCTGCGCTGATACCCGTGCAATAAAGTGCGACAAGTACGAGGGTTGAAGCCTTCATTTGGTTGTTCCTCCAGCCGATTTGTAGCTCGACAAAAACTCTGGATACTCGACGTAATGTTGCGGGGGATAGTGATTCTTTTTGCCGGGCCCTTCGGGAAGCGCCGCCCACCTTGTCGCTGCTTTAGGCATCGCGCCCGGAAAGTCACAGGCCTTGATCTTGTCAATCACGCCTAGCAAAAAAAGGGACTGATTTATTTCATAAAATAAATCAGTCCCTTTTGTTATCACTTTGTTGTCGATTTCTGGTTTCAATCCTTTTCAGGACATTTGAAGTTCCAGGAATAAATTTTCATGTCTTTGACTTCTTCGCCGACAGTTCCTACACCTAAACAATCTCCGTTCTTGATGTAGTTGAAGCTGCAGAAACGGACGCCCTCCGTGCAAGACTCGATTTCATTGAAACCTTGTCTTTGTAGGACGTTTTCAACCCCGAACTCACCTGAGTAGGAAGGATTCGGCTTCCAGCCATTTTTGATCAACGCTTTTCGGGCTTTCGAAAATGGCATTCCCTCTTTGATAGGAATGTCTGCTGCGCTAGAAAATAAACTGACGCAACATAAAAGGCTGATGGCTAATATTTTTAGTTTCATTTAACAGTACCGCCAAAGCCTTTATATATTTTTTCTACTTCGTCGTACTCAGTATAAGGTTGGCCAGAAGGCTTTCCATTGATTGGTCGATTTGCCAAGCCCGGCCCCATAGGCAACGCTTCCCATTTTTTTGATGCTTTTCCAACTGCAGTTTTTAAGTCGCCACCTGTCAGCGGTTCGATGGCACTCACGTTGCGCAGGAGTTCAACGGCAATCAAGTCCTGCGTTCCGGGGCTGAAGTCAGATAGTCCCATTGCTTTGATGGAGAGCTCCGACCATGTGGCTTTCGTGATTTGGTACCTTCCAGAAGCTGTAGTTGAACCACCAAAACCTGGTCCTGGGTGAGTCGACTCATCACTGAATGTCCACTTCCCGGATTTCCAGCCGGCTGCCCAACCATATCCGAATTTCGCGTGATAATTGCCACCCTCGACTTGTGCCAACGTATCCAGAAAGGCCTTCACATTTTTATTCTTTAAGAACTCTGCGTTCTCGGCACGCCTCTTTTGTTGCTTTGCGTCTACGGATACAGCTTTAGGGCTGGAGTCTTTGACAGGCGTCACCGTTCTGGTGGCTACAGATGACATTTTCCGGCCGTTTTTGCTAATGACTTCAGCCATGAGGAAAACTTCCGTTATTTTCTTTGATGCTCTGCTGGTGGCTGTTTTGGAGAGTGGAAATAAAGAACTTTATGCTTTTGGCCATGGAGCCTTGTACACGGTAGTTTTCTTGAGTTTTATCTACATCCATTTTCAATCCTCCAAAAACAGTTGGATCGTTTCGGCGAGGTGCGAGCTAATTACGTGCGTATACCCCATTGAATCGCTGACACCGTGCTCAATGCTGCCGTCAGCTCGCTGAATGGCGTAATCAAGATTAGCTAGCGGCTCCCCTGACTCGTCGTCAATAAGCCTGAACTTGTCGCTGAAGTGCACGGGCATCGACGTCAGACCGCTGAAAGGCGCTGATACGACGGTGTCGCCAATGATAACCGTGCCGGATCCGCCGATAACCACGTTGCCGTGGCCACCGGTACTGTCTTTGGTCGCAGCGTTCAGCCCATTGATGAAAACCGTAGCGCTGACGGCGCCCGTGATTGGGCTACCGCAGGCGGATTTGTCGGTCATTCGAGCGGCGGCAAGGCCGTCGAAATTCACATTGGGCGAGCCGCTGACAATAGGGTTTGTGCCATGCCCAGGAAGCGGGCAATTGGTTGGATCTGTCACTCGCGCAGCGGGTTTGCCACTCATGAAATGTTCCTTTTCAAAGTTTCAGTTTTCCTTGACCGGAATGGGGTCGATATGGGAGCGAGGGGTATCGGCCGCCAAAATAATGCGGGGGTGTCCAGCGTGTGCGCGCGAAGAAAAGGGCGTGTCCTTGGAGGGGCGCATAAAGCTTTACTGTCCATGTAAATGTGCTGCGCGCAGCATGCCCGAGGCAGTCGGCGCGCTCAATATTTACTTACAAATTATTGGTTGACTGCTGGATATGGTCGCGAGGCGGGGCGAGCAGGGGGAATCCTTGGCAACAGGTGACGGGATCAATTTTAGACGGCAGGACGCAATGATTGGCCCGATAAACACCAACGTTTAAAAAGACATCTCCAGACACTCTCTCAGGCTACATATCCTTGCGCCTTTGCCTACAGCTACGCCAGAATCCGCCGGCTTGTGCGCCTTTGGGGTGAGTTCTATTGTGGTGCGGTCGCTGACGAATCAGCGATCGGGTTTCGCAGCCCGGATTAATCAAGGCGCACAGCGCTCCGAATTGTTGTCATTCAAAATTTATGGCAACGGTACTTTATGGCGGTTGTGCGCGGGATACCTTCGGGTATGCCGGGTTCCTTGATTCCCGGTCTGCGAACCTGCGTACAGCTGCCACCTCTCTTCGTTTCGCAGCGAAATGTGGCGGCTCCAACAATCAAGGAGCTTCACCATGATCAAACCAACACCCAACCCGCCCGAATCTAACTGCACGTCTCCCTACGAATCCATCGATTCCAAAAAACTCCACGAAGCCGCCGACCGCGCGCTCGACCATTACCTCTGTCCACCCGGTTCCACGCCGCCCCCACGAAAAAACCGTGGGATGTATGCCGTCACCGCCGACAACAAAAACGAAGAACTGCTAACCGATGCCAGTGAAACACTCGCTTCGGCCAAAACCATTGCGCAGAACGTCGCCAGTTTGTTGCCAGCGTCGCAGCGTCGGGCGTTGTTGGGGATTGCGCAGTTGATCATGCTCGGGGAGTTGGCGGTGAATCGGGCGCTGGATAATTTGCAGTTGCCGGGGTGATGTAGGTGTCGGGATCACCTGGTGATTGATCGGGTGTTCATTCTGGCGCCTTCGCGAGCAGGCTCGCTCCCACCTTTGAGTGTGTTCCAAGGTGGGAGTGTTCTGGCTCTTCAGTCGCGATAAATGTTGAGACGATGTACGTGTATCTGTACCTGCGAGCGGGGGGCTTTCTTTGCGTCAATCGACTACCAGGTTGTCCCGAGCCCACTGTTCAGCGGTAGTGACCTGAATCGACTGCTGTTCGTTGAACGTCCCCGCTTTAGGCCACGACACGCCTCTGCCTTGGGCAAATACGGCGCGGTATTTTTTGATGTGGTGGGTGGGGTCTTTTTCCAGTTCCTGCATCAGGTACGGAACCGTCCAGACGTTACGCTTGAACGGCCGCCCCAGCACACGTTCAAGTAGGCTCGTCACCTGCCCATACGTCACCGTGTCGCCAGACAGGTAGACGATCTCATTGCGAAAGCGCGGTTCGAAGAAAACGATGTCCGCTGTCAGCTTGCCGATGTCCTCCGGTGTCGTGAGCGTCACGCTGGTTTCCAGGCTGCCCAAGGCGTTGACGGTGTCGTTCTCAAAATCGACGACCTCAAAGACCGGCTCGAACAGAAAACTGGTGAACATGCCGGTCGAGATGATCACCCATTCGGTTTGATCCTGGGCGCGGAGCAACTCGCGCACGTCGAGTTGCGCATCGAACAAATCCTGTGGGCTGCCCCGACCAATCACTTCGAAATCTACGCCAAACTGCCAAGGGAAATAGCGCTTCACGCCGGACCTGAGCGCAGCTGTCGCCAGTTTCATCGGCGTTTCGCGGCCGGCGACCATGCCGGCGCAGCCTATGACGGTGTCGAATGCTGCGAACACTTCGGCCAGTTGATCGATGGAATCGTTAACCAGGTCTGCAGCGACCATCTCGATACCCAGACTGCGCAGTTCATCGACTTCCAGTTTTTTCTCAGGGACTTGCGTGTTGATGGTCGAATCCCTGAGCAGGACGCTGAGGGTGCTGCCGGGCGAGCGCTTGGCTACCCGCGCAAGATTGCGCAGCACCGGCAGGCCGAGTTCGCCGGCGCCGAGTACGAGAATGGATTGTGGGGAAGGGTGGGTCGCTTCGGTCATGATGTCTCCTGAGATCCGTCGTCTGTATGATTTGGCGATGCTGGCACGAATGCGCAGCGCTCAGAAGAAGGCACACGCGTGATACCAGGGGGACACATGACCGATGAGGAAACCCTTAGCCAGGCAGAAGCGATCTGCCAGACGCTAAGACGAGACGATGATGGCGTGCGGCGCGAAGTCCTGGCGCACGCCGGTAGCCGCTGGTCACTGGGCATCCTGCATGCCCTGGGTGTGTACGGCACGATGCGTCATGCCGAGATCAAACGGCAAATGACGGGCGTGACTCAGCGCATGTTGACCAAGACGCTGCGTGCGCTGGAGCGCGATGGTTTGCTGATACGTCGGGAGTTGGATCAAGTGCCGCCCCATGTTGAGTACGAGCTGACGGCGTTGGGTATGGAGTTGTTGGTTCGCATGTCGCCGATTTGGACTTGGGTTGTGGAGCACGTGGATGATTTTCGCGAGGCGCGTCGTGTGTTTGATGGTCAGAGCGGGAAAAAGCCTGCTTGGCAGGTTCCGGTGGTGGGGCTGGTTGATTCAGAAGGGGCCGATTGAACGCTCGTGTCATTGAATGGTTCGCGCCCGAGAAATCAGCGGCGAATCTATTCAAGGGGACAGGTGATCGACCACCACCCTCACAGGTGATGGTTTGATGCTTAACGCAGGTTAGATATTCGGGGTGTAAGAGAAGCTCTGCGAAGCTTCGGTATCGGTGAATGGCGTAACGCGAGTTTTCTTGTTGAACAGGCCATTGACGACCGAGCCCGGGAACATCTCGATGGTGTTGTTGAACAGTTCGACGTTGCGGTTGTAGATGGTGATGGCCGCTCCGACGTTCTCTTGTTGTTCGGCAATTTCACGCATCATGTTGTTCGCCGCTTCTGATGCTTTCAGGTCAGGGTAGGCCTCGAAAGCGATGCGCAAGCCACCCATCAGCTCTCTCGAGGCGGTTTCAACTTTGGTGAGGGCATGGCCGTCCGCTCCAGCAGGCAGGGCGTGGACCGCGCTGCGCAGGCCGGTGATTTTTTCGAGGAGGCTGGCCTCAAAGACCATGAAGTCGGCGAGCACCTTTTGAAGCTGATCGAGCACCTTGGTCTTTTGGCGTTCGTAAACGAGGACGTCCGACCAGGCACGTTGTACTGCGTTGTGTCCCCCGATGATGTCGTTGTAGATGCCCAAGCCCACTAAGATGATGATGACGGCGATCACAGCGGAGAGGATGAGTGCAATGTCCATGGCTTACTTCTCTTTGCGTTTTTTTGGGGGAGTGGCGGTCAAGGCAAAGTTGTCATCGTGCAGTTCAGTGAGTGCATGGCTCCATTGGAGCACAGACATCAGGCGGGGCAGTGCGACACCCGCAGAAATTTCTGCGTAAAACTCGTTGGGTGAAGCCAGCGTATGCTCAGTGCCGAACGCGAGCAGGTCGCTGCTCGCGAAGCTGAGGCACAGCTTGCCATTGTCGGAGAACTCCAGGTTCGGACGATGGAGGATGTCGAATAGCTTCAACAAGTGCAGCACTGTCGAAGGTTTGATGAATTTCGCGCAGAGTATCTCGCTCTGCCCAGTCAAACAGAACGCTTTATTAAAGTCCGGAGATGCCGTGTCCATCGGCCATGAGTAGTCGTTCTCTGATTGGTCATCAGATCTGACCGATATCCCGGTGACCCAGGGAAAGTCGATGACCAAACTGTACCGGTCGTAGTGGTCATACACCACTCGCGTCTCCGTTTTGGTTTTGCCGTCTTTGTCGGTCACCGTGACTTGCACCGTTCGTTTGTTGACGTAGTGCAGTTGGCGGTAATTGTAAGGAAGCTCACGCAGTGTGCCGGTAAATACTCCCTCTATCGATTCGACAAACTCTCGGCTGTAGTTGCCTCGAGTGTAGTCACCAAATTGCGCATCCAGTTCGTCGAGGGTCCAGTCCGAGTCTTCTTCCAGGAACATCAACTCGTTGTGGAAGTAGGAGGACAGTTCAGCAATTCTTCGGCTGAGCGATGGCAAGCGATCAGCTTTGGATGTCATCCATTTCATGCTCCCAACGGCGAACCCGATGCCTAGCACACCAGTGACTGCGCCGACCAAGCCAGGCTCAATTTGCAGACGTTGAAAGAAAGAAACGACGGAATAGGTATTCATATACCCAAAAAGGACTACAGCGCCCGCAATCAATAGCAGGCCAGTACCGAAAAAACACCATGCGCGTGTGCAATTGAATTTGAGCGGGCCATCGTAGGAGGCGAACTCGTGGATCACCTTCAATAGGTCGGCTGTGGATTCAGCACTGTCAATATTGGCTTCGCTCACAGTCAGCAACTCATTCAGTCGCGCGTTCTGCGATGTGTTGGGCCTGTAGACATCCATCAACGAGAGCACGGGAGAATACTCATGACAGCATAGGGCGGCTCGAAGCAAGCGGGTCGAAGGTTTGCAGACTCAATTGGAAGAGCGGGTGATTCAGGGATGCCTGGTGCGGGAGCAATGGCCCAGATTGTGGATTTGGTTCTATTCATAATCTGTCAGAAATTTGGAAAAGGAGGGGACGATACCATTGTCATGGCAATGATGGCTTCTGGCCGGTCTCAGTTTCTGTAGATGATTCTTCCGGGATGGGGGGCAAAAGCTACCCTCACCCCAGCCCTCTCCCGGGGGGAGAGGGGGCCGATCGAGGTGTCTTGCGGGGTACGTCGACCTGAAAGATCGTGGGGATTATGGCTTTGGTGATTCTGGGGGTTGCGAGTAGAAGCGGCCCTCACCCCAGCCCTCTCCCGGAGGGAGAGGGGGCCGACCGAGGTGTCTTGCGGGGTGCATCGACCTGGAAGTCCTCGGCGATTATGGTTTTGGTGAAGAGCCTTCGATTTGGCTTTGTGGGCTTGGCAATTGTGGATTCAATGAAATACGTTCAAGTCGGTGTAGCTCTCGAATATCCCCCAATCGGTTCCCTCTCCCTTGGGAGAGGGCTAGGGTGAGGGGCTTTCCGTTCGGGACATCAAAGTCTCCAGCCTGGCCAGCGGCGGCGCATCCTGATTACGGTCAAACACCTGAATCCCAACCTTGAGCAAGCGGCCGTTCTCGGCTGCGCTGATCACCTGTTCACAGCGCAGCAACAACCGCCCCTGATCACAATCCAGCGCTTTCATACCCATCGGTAACCTGCCTTCCAGCCGCAACTCCGCCATCCGACTCTGCGCCGCAATCATCGCCACCGACCGATCCCTCAAAACCCCGCTACTCTGCGTCATCAACCCCGCCACCCGCACAGCCGCCGACATCGCCACGGCAATAATCGCCAGCGCCACCAGCACCTCAATCAACGTGAAACCGTCTTCCCGCGAACGCGCACGCATACATGGCCCAAAACCCAAACCCAGCCCTCGACGCTAACCCGCGTGCTTGACGGCTTGACGACGAAAACACCCGAGGATTTTCAACATCACTGACATATCTTCTTGCAACACTGCGCGTCGAATCGAATCAAGCCAGGGTATGTCGAGATGGATATCGCACCTTTCAAATCGCTTCAGCAACCGATGCGCACGCTGCGTGGTCAGCAGGGTTTTACCCTGATCGAGATCATGGTGGTCGTGGTGATTCTGGGGATTCTTGCGGCGATGGTGGTGCCCAAGGTACTCGACCGGCCGGATCAGGCGCGGGCGACGGCGGCGAAGCAGGATATTGGTGGGTTGATGCAGGCGTTGAAGTTGTATCGCCTTGATCACGGTACTTATCCGTCGATGAATCAGGGTTTGAAAGTCCTGGTTGAGCGGCCGGCGGATGCGAAGAACAGCAATTGGCGCTCGTACCTGGAGCGCTTGCCGAACGATCCGTGGGGGCGGCCTTATCAGTACCTCAACCCCGGCGCGAATGGCGAGATCGACATTTTTTCCCTCGGTGCCGACGGTCAGCCGGATGGCGACGGCGTGAATGCCGATATCGGTTCCTGGCAGTTGTAAGGCCGGCCATGAACAGCCGCTCGCCTGAGGGGGCGAAGCAACAGGGCATGGCGATTATCAGCGCGTTGTTGATTGCGGCCGTGGTGGCGGTGATTGCGGCGGGCATGTTGACGCGCCAGAGCGTGTCGACCCGTGCGCTGGAGGCGGATCAGCAGCGTGTGCAGGGGCGTTGGCTGGTGCTGGGCGGGTTGGAGATCAGCCGTCAATTGTTGTGGGACGCACGTCAGCGCGATCCGTTGACCCGGCTCGATCAGCCGTGGGCGCAGCGTCTGTCCGCGCAAGGTTTTGAGGGGCGGCTGGAGGATGAGCAGGGCAAGTTCAACCTGCGCAATCTGGTGGCCAATGAGCGGGTTGATGAGGCGCAGGTCGCGGCGTTTCAGCGCTTGTGCGAGTTGATCGGGGTCAGTGCCGGGTTGAGTCAGCGCATCAGTCAGCGGGTGATCGCGTCCTACCCGCGACTGCTGAATGCGCAGATTGCTGAAGCGCCGAAGAACGGTTTCGACAGTGGCCGCGCGACCTCGCCCAACGCTTCACACAAACCGCAAAAACCGACGCTGCCGATGCTGCGCAGCATCGATGATTTGCGCAGTGTCGACGGCGTGAATGAGGCGCTGATTGGCAAACTGGCGCCGTACCTGACGGTGATCCCCGCGACGACCTGGCTCAATGGCAACACTGCCACCGCGCCGGTCTTGGCTGCTTATGTGCCCGGGCTGTCGCTGGAGCGCGCGAATGCGCTGATCGCCGAGCGCGATGCCGGGCGCTGGTTTATCAACCGTGGCGATTTCGTTAACCGTTTGCGCATGCCGCAACTGGAGCTGACCAGCGTCAAGGTCGGCATTACCAGTGACTGGTTTCGCTTGCGCGGCGAGGCGCGGCGTGATCAGCGGCGGGTCAGTCTTGAGGCGTTGTTGCATCGCAGCCAGGACCGCTTGCCGCAGGTGATCTGGTCGCGGGTGGGCGTATGAGCCAGTTGAAAGTGGCGTTGCCGCCCTTGGCGGAGCTGGATCTGCACAGTGAATTGCACTGCGCCTGGCTGGATCGTCAGGGCCAGGTCACGCGGGAAGAACGCCTCAGTCTGCGCCAGTTGAGCCAGCAGTCGAAACTGCCGCCGCTGGTGTGTTTTCTGCACCCGGCTGACAGCCTGTTGGCGAGTCTCGATTTGCCGCCGCTGCCTGCGAGCAAGATCGTCGCGGCGGTGCAATGTGCGGCGCAGGCGTTGATGCTCGGCGACAGCAGCGAGACGCACATCGCGCACAGCGCGCGGGACGAGGCCGGGCAGGTGCAGATCGCTTGGGCGCCTCGGCAGCACTTGTTGCGGTTTGGCCAGTTGCTGAAAAGTGCTGGGCTGAACCTGCGCGGTCTCTATCCGGCGCCTTACAGTTTGCCAGTGTTGCCCGGCACCGTCGCTTGCGTACAGGACGGGCATTTGTTGCTGCGCGATAGCGTGCAAGCGGCGCGGGTGCAGCCGTTGTTTGATGACGGCCTCGACGGTGTTGTGTGGGAACCGGGCGTCACTTTGCACTGGGTCGGTGAGCAACCGGCGCCGTGCGCTGAACTGCCGATGGCGGATGCGCAGCGCTGGACCGGGCCGTTACCCGGTTGGGGATTGCATGGCGCCGTCCAACAGCAAAAAACCGAGCATCGTGGCTGGGGCAGGGCGATCGCCCTCTCAGCGTTGGCCGTGGCGGTGTGGGTCATTGGTTTGAACCTGTATGCCGCTCGCGAAGCCGGGCAGGGCCAGCAGTTGAAAACCCAGATGAACCTGCGGGTTAAGCAGGCATTTCCCGAGTTGCCGGTGATCCTCAACCCGTTGCAACAGGTTCGCCAGCAATTGGCGGCGCGGCAGAAGGGTGCGGCGGATGATCCGGCGCAGACGTTCAATCGTCTGGTGTTGCAGGCCGGCAGCGGCATGCCGTCGATGGCCGGCAGTGTCGAGCGGCTGGCGTTTGTCGACGGCGTCTTACAGCTGAGTCTGCTGAGTGAAGCCCGTCGTGGCGGCAATGATCACGAGTGGCAAAGCACCTTGGCCCAGGCCGGTATCAGCGTGACGGCAGATGATGAAGGTTGGACGTTGCGTCCGGCCACTGAAGCCACCCCAAGTGAAAGCGATGACAGCGGCGGAGCAGAAGAAGATGAATAAGGCCTCGCTCGCGCTGTACCGCGCCAAGTGGCAACGCTTTTACGCTCAGGTGCAGGCGCGTTGGCAGCCGTTGGCCCTGCGTGAAAAACGCATGGTTGCCGGCATGGCCATTGCGCTGGTCGGCCTGCTGCTGTGGGTCGCGCTGATCCAGCCGCCGCTGAAGAAAATCACCTATTGGCAAACCGAGACGCCAAAGCTGCGTGCGCAGACCGAAGCGCTGGAAGTGCTGCTGCGCGAAGTCAGCGTGCGCCCGGACGGGCAAAGCCTGGCGCAATCGCTGGAGCAGACCCTGCAGGCCAGTGGCCTGGCGGGGCATTACCAATTACAGGAGGCACAGGGCGCCTGGCAATTGACCTTCGATGCGGCGCCGGCCGACGCCGTGCTCGACTGGCTGTTGAGCAACCCGGCACAACTTTCTCTGCAAGTGGTCGAGGCCCGTTTGCAACGCGCGGACAACCCCTCGACCGAAGTCACCGCCGGCACTTTGTCAGGCACCGTTCGCATGGATCAGGCGCTGGGCGCTAAGGAAGCTTCATGAAGGGGTCAGGATCCAAACCGGCACGTCTGGCGTTGCCGATGTTGCTGATGGCGTTGAGTGCATGCAGCAACACCACCACACCACAGAACCAGCCGCCATTGCTGGTCGACAGTGAACTGGGCCGGCCGCTGGCCAACACCCAGCGCAGCGGCGACGCGGTGCTCGATCGCGAACGTGCGCAGGCCCAAGCGCGACCTGTGCCGAAGCAATTGCACAACATCAGCAAGAGTGCGCGCAGTGGGGCGGCGGCGTCAGGCATTGCCTTGCCGAGTAATCCTTTGGGCGATCAACCGGTGACGCTGAATTTTGTCGACGCCGATATTCAAGCGGTGGTGCGCGCGTTGGCGCGTTCTACCGGGCAGCAGTTTTTGGTCGACCCTCGGGTCAAGGGCACGTTGACGCTGGTGTCGGAAGGTCAGGTGCCGGCGCGGCAGGCTTACGACATGTTGCTGGCGGCGTTGCGCATGCAGGGTTTCAGTGTGGTTGACGTGGGCGGTGTGGCGCAGGTGGTGCCGGAGGCGGATGCGAAGTTGCTCGGCGGGCCGATTTACAGTGCCGACAAACCGGCCGGCAACGGCATGCTCACGCGCACGTTTCGTTTGCAATACGAGAACGCGGTGAACCTGATTCCGGTGCTGCGGCCGATTGTTTCGCCGAACAATCCGATCAACGCCTATCCGGGCAATAACACCATCGTCATCACTGATTACTCTGAGAACCTGACCCGCGTTGCGCAGTTGATTGCGAGCATTGATTCGCCGAGTGCGATCGACACCGATGTGGTGCAGATCCAGAACGGCATCGCTGCCGACATTGCGCCGATGGTCGCGGATCTGCTGGATGCGCCGGGCAATGATCCGACGCAGAAAATCGCGGTGATTGGTGATCCGCGTTCCAACACCATCATCATTCGCGCCGGCAGCCCGGAGCGTACGGAGCTGGCGCGTAATCTGATTTACAAACTGGATAACGCGCAGAGCAATCCGAGCAATCTGCATGTGGTTTATCTGCGTAACGCGCAGGCGGCGAAACTGGCGCAGGCCTTGCGCGGGTTGCTCACGGGTGAAAGTGACAGCGGCAGCAGCGACAGTGCGCGTTCGGTGCTCAGTGCCATGGGCGCAAGTACTGGCGGTAGCGCTGGGCAAAATGGCCAAAGTAGTACGCAAAGCAGCGGCACTACATCGACTAATAGCAGCGTCAGCACGGGCGGCAGTTACGCCCAGGGCAGCAGTGGCGGCACAACTGGTAGCGGCGGCGCGCAAAGCAGCGAGCAGAACGTCGCTTTCAGTGCCGGCGGCGTGACCATTCAGGCGGACGCCACCACCAACACCTTGCTGATTTCCGCGCCGGAGCCTTTGTATCGCAACTTGCGCGAGGTGATCGATCTGCTTGACCAGCGCCGCGCGCAAGTGGTGATCGAGAGCCTGATCGTCGAAGTCGGCGAGGACGATGCCAGTGAGTTCGGTGTGCAGTGGCAGACCGGCAATCTCGGTGGCAATGGCGTGATCGGTGGCGCGAATCTCGGTGGTTCGGGGCTCAACACCAACGGCAAAACCAGCATCGATGTGCTGCCTCAGGGGTTGAATCTGGGCTACGTCAACGGCACCGTCGATATCCCCGGGATCGGCAAGATTCTTGACCTGAAAGTGCTGGCCCGGGCCTTGAAAAGCAAGGGTGGCACCAACGTGCTGTCGACGCCGAATCTGCTGACCCTCGACAACGAGGCGGCGAGCATTTTTGTCGGCCAGACCATCCCGTTTGTCAGCGGCAGTTATGTGACGGGCGGCGGGGGCACCAGCAACAACCCGTTCCAAACCGTGACCCGGGAAGAGGTCGGTTTGAAGCTCAACGTGCGTCCGCAGATTTCCGAGGGCGGTACGGTCAAGCTCGATATCTATCAGGAGGTCAGCAGCATCGACGAACGCGCTTCCAACAGCGCGACATCGACGGGCATCGTCACCAACAAACGTGCAATCGACACCAGTATTTTGCTCGACGACGGGCAGATCATGGTCCTTGGCGGGTTGCTGCAGGACGGTTACAGCCAGAGCAATGACGCGGTGCCTTGGCTGGGCAGTCTGCCGGGAATCGGCGCGCTGTTTCGCAATGAACGCCGGGCGATTACCAAGACCAACCTGATGGTGTTCCTGCGTCCGTACATCATCCGCGACAGCGAAGCGGGGCGCAGCATTACCCTCAACCGCTACGACTTCATGCGCCGGGCGCAAGGTGGTTTGCAGCCGGAACGCAGCTGGGCGATGCCGGACATGCAGGCGCCGCAATTGCCGACAGCGGCGCAAGGGGTGCCGGCGGTGTTACCGAGTTCCGGCCCACGCGCGACGATCAAAGCGGTGCCCATCCAATGAGTTCGCTGCCTTACGCCTGGGCCAAGGCGCAGCGCATTCTGTTGTGCGATGGCGTGTTGACGGTGTGCCCGTCAACGCCGGGCTGGTCGATCAGCGAGGCGCGGCGGCAGTTCGGTGCGACCACCATACAACGCGTGCGCGATGACGAACTCGACGGCTTGCTCGCCGCAGCCTATGCCGACACCGGCAGTGCGGCGGCGGTGGTTGGGGCTGCGGAAAACGAAGTTGATCTGGATCGGCTGATGCAGGACATGCCGGAAATCACCGACCTGCTCGACACCCAGGACGGCGCGCCGGTGATCCGCATGATCAACGCCTTGCTCACCCAGGCCGCGCGCGATGAGGCCAGCGACATTCACATCGAACCGTTCGAAACCCATTCGGTGGTGCGCTATCGCGTCGACGGAACCTTGCGCGATGTGGTCTCACCGCGCAAGGCGTTGCATGGTGCGCTGGTGTCGCGGATCAAGATCATGGCCCAGCTCGACATCGCCGAAAAACGCCTGCCGCAAGATGGACGCATCGCTTTGCGCGTGGCCGGGCGGCCGATTGATATTCGTGTTTCAACCGTGCCCACCGGTCATGGCGAAAGGGTGGTGATGCGTCTGCTCGACAAACAGGCCGGGCGTCTGCATCTGGAAACACTGGGCATGGACGCGCAGGTGCTGGCCAAACTCGATCACCTGATCCGCCAGCCCCACGGCATCGTTTTGGTCACCGGGCCGACCGGCAGCGGCAAAACCACCAGCCTCTACGCCGCATTGGCACGGCTGGATGCGAGTACCAGCAACATTCTCACCGTCGAGGATCCGGTGGAATACGACCTGCCGGGCATCAGCCAGATCCAGGTCAATGCCAAGATCGACATGACTTTTGCCCTGGCGCTGCGAGCAATCCTGCGGCAAGACCCGGACATCATCATGATCGGCGAGATCCGCGATCTCGAAACTGCACAAATCGCCGTGCAGGCTTCGTTGACCGGGCACTTGGTGCTGGCGACATTGCACACCAACGACGCGGTGTCGGCGGTCAACCGCTTGATCGACATGGGCGTCGAACCGTTTCTGCTGGCCTCGTCGATGCTCGGCGTGCTCGCACAACGACTGGTGCGACGGCTGTGCAATCAGTGCAAGCAGGAAGACCCGGCGACACCGGGCACTTGGCGACCGGTCGGCTGCCCGGCGTGCAATCAGACCGGCTACAGCGGCCGCACCGGCATCCACGAGTTGTTCTGCATCGACGACGACATTCGCACCCTGATTCACCAAGGGGCAGGGGAGCAGGCCTTGCGCGCATCAGCCGCGAAAGCCGGGATGTTCAGCCTGCGCGAGGACGGTGAGCGATGGATCCGCAGCGGCGCCACCGCCCCTGAAGAAATCCTCCGTGTGACACGGGACGCCTGATGAATCGCTATCGTTTTGAAGCTGCCGATGCGACCGGCAAGATCGAATCCGGGCACCTTGAGGCGGACAGCCAGGCTGCCGCGTTCACAACGTTACGCGCGCGCGGGTTGACCGCGTTGTCGGTGCACAAAGAAAGCAACGTCGCCAGTCACGGCGGCGGTGGATTGTTCCGCGCCAAACTTTCCGATAACGATCTGGCCTGGGCCACGCGGCAGCTGGCGAGTCTGCTCGGCGCCAGTCTGCCGCTGGAGGCCGCGTTGAGCGCCACGGTGGAGCAGGCCGAGAAAAAGCACATCGCCCACACCCTCAGCGCTGTTCGTGCGGATGTGCGCAGCGGCATGCGACTGGCGGAATCCCTCGCCGCGCGACCGCGAGACTTTCCTGAGATCTACCGTGCGCTGATTGCGGCGGGTGAGGAGTCCGGTGATTTGGCGCAGGTCATGGAACGCCTCGCGGATTATATCGAGGAACGCAACAACCTGCGCGGCAAGATTCTCACGGCGTTTATCTATCCGGGCGTGGTCGGTCTGGTGTCGATCGGCATCGTGATTTTCCTGCTCAGTTACGTGGTGCCGCAGGTGGTCAGCGCGTTTTCCCAGGCGCGGCAGGATTTGCCCGGGCTGACCTTGGCGATGCTCAACGCGAGTGATTTCATCCGCAGTTGGGGCTGGCTGTGCGCTGGGATCATGGCCGCAAGTTTCTGGAGCTGGCGTTTGTACCTGCGCAATCCAGCGGCACGTTTGAGTTGGCATCATCGCGTGCTGAAGTTGCCGCTGTTCGGGCGTTTCATTCTGGGCCTGAACACCGCACGGTTCGCCTCGACGTTGGCGATTCTCGGCGGCGCCGGGGTGCCGTTGCTGCGCGCATTGGAGGCGGCGCGGCAGACCCTGTCCAACGACCGCTTGAGTTTGAGCGTCACTGAAGCAACGGCCAAAGTGCGCGAAGGGGTCAACCTCGCCGCTGCATTGCGCGTGGAGAACGTATTCCCGCCAGTGCTGATTCATCTGATCGCCAGTGGCGAGAAAACCGGCTCGCTGCCGCCGATGCTTGAGCGTGCGGCACAAACCCTGTCGCGCGATATCGAGCGGCGAGCGATGGGCATGACCGCGTTGCTGGAGCCGCTGATGATTGTGGTGATGGGTGGGGTAGTGCTGGTGATTGTGATGGCGGTGTTGCTGCCGATCATTGAGATCAATCAACTGGTCCAGTAGTGGTGTTGTTGCGCAGGGCCTCATCGCGAGCAGGCTCACTCCTACAGGGGTACGCATTTCAAATGTGGGAGCGAGCTTGCTCGCGAAGGGGCCAATCAGGGCAACAAAAAATCCAATCTTTTTCCCAGGACTTCAGCATCACCCGACCCTCAAAAGAACCATCCTCGGGTTCTCCTTTCTGTCATCTGCAACCACCCGCCAACGCCTCCAGCCCGATTCCGCCAAACCCCCGATCCAGACGCTGCACGACACCCGACAAACACCCGAGAAAATCCCTTCAGAAACACCGCTCACCTCCCGAGGTTTTTTCCTTTATCTGTCACCGGAAACTGCGAATTTCTCAGTGCGACTTAACCAAGGCCAACGCTAGCGAGGGCTTGGGTGAGTCCTCCCAGTGTCATGCAAGCTTTCCGAAACCTGTGTTCCCAAACCTAGTTGAAAAGGAGATTCTTCATGTTCAAGCGCACTCTGATCGCCGCCTCACTGACTGTCGCCGCTCTGGCTTCCGCCCAGGCCATGGCCGCCAACGTTACCGGTGGTGGCGCGACTCTGCCTGCCGCTCTGTACAAAGGTTCTGCCAACAGCATCCTGCCAGCCAACTTCAGCTACCTGGGCACCGGTAGCGGTACTGGCAAAACGGCTTTCCTGACCAACAACTCCGCGCTGTTCAGCACCACCGGTTCGGTGCACTTCGCCGGTAGCGACTCGATCCTCAGCGCTACGGAAATCAGCACCTACAACAGCACCTACGGCGCTTCGTACGGCCCGCTGATCCAACTGCCTTCGGTGGCCACTTCGGTTGCCATTCCTTACAAAAAGTCTGGCCAGACCGCGCTGAACCTGACCAGCACTCAGCTGTGTGATGCCTTCTCGGGCGCCAAAACCACTTGGGGTGCACTGTTGGGTACTGCCGACACCACGCCGATTCGCGTTGTTTATCGCAACGTTTCCAGCGGCACCTCGGAAATCCTCACTCGCCACCTGAACTCGATCTGCCCGACCAAGTTCGCCACCAACTCCACCTTCACCAACGCTCGCCTGCCAGCCGGCTCCGCATTGCCAGCGAACTGGGTGGGTGTTGCCGGTACGTCTGACGTCGCCACCCAGGTCAACGCCGTTGACGGTTCGATCGGTTATGTTGGTCCGGACGGTGTGAACGCCGCGAGCAACGCTGTTGTTGCCCGTGTCAACGGCGTGCAGCCAACCACTGCCAACGTTTCTCTGGCATTGGGTTCGGCCGCTCTGCCAGCCGCGCCTGCCAACCCGGCGCAGTGGGTACCGGTTGTGCCTAACCCGGCGAGCGGCTACCCGATCGTCGCTTACACCAACTTCATCTTCGGTCAGTGCTACAAGGATGCAGCCGTGGCCAACGATGTGCGCAGCTTCCTGACCACTCACTACAGCAACCCGGGCAACAACGCTGCCACCATCGCGCACAGCTTCACTCCGGTTCCAACCAACTGGAAAGCCGCTGTGACCGCCAACTTCGTCACCAACACTTCGGGCAACAACCTGGACATCAACAACGCCAGCGTCTGCAACGCTATCGGTCGTCCTTTGTAAGCTTCGCTTTAGCCGCAATGCAATCGCAGCAGCCTTCGGGCTGCTGCTTTTTTTTGGCCGATCTACTCCTCAATCATGAAGTTTGTGTGACATCCGTTCGGTCGCAGCCTTCGCCAACCGCCTATGTCATAACAGCAGGGTCGACCCGACCTGCGGCCTCGTGTGGCAACCCAAAAGGATCTCGTAGTGATGCTCGCTCGCCCATCCCGTCGCAGTACCCGTGTCCAGCCTCAACAGCGTCTCGCCGTCGATCCGGCGCTGTGGTTGCTCAAGCCGTTGGCGCAGGCGATTGCCTTGTGTCTGGTGGCGGGCAGCGCCGAGGCGGCCACCGCCTTCAGTTCGGGATGGTTTGCCGCCAAGGGCGCGGCGCAGCAGGCGAGCGCTGCACGGCCCGGCACCGGCGGTTTGCCGGGGATGACGCCGCCGCTGGCGCAACAGCAGAAGGCCAATCAACAGCTGCAGCGTTCGATTCAGACCTTGAACAACACCGTCGCCGCGATTGCTGCACAGCAAGCGGCGCAAGCTGCCGGACGCGCGGCGGCATTGGGGTCGGTGCAGGTTGTTCCGGACGGTTTGGCTGAGGGTGGTCTGAAGGTCGACAACAGCCTCACCCAGGGCTGGCAGAACGCGAAAGGCCCGCAACAGACTCAGGCCGACGGCAAGACCACGGTGAAGATCGAGCAGACCGCCGACAAAGCCATTCTCAACTGGGAAACCTTCAACGTCGGGCGTAACACCAGCGTTGAATTCGCCCAACAAGCGAATTGGGCGGTGCTCAATCGGGTCAACGATCCGAGTGCACGGGCCAGTCAGATTCAGGGGCAGATCAAGGGCGACGGCACGGTGATGCTGATCAACCGCAACGGCATCGTCTTCAGTGGCACCAGTCAGGTCAACGTGCGCAACCTGGTGGCGGCCGCCGCCAACATCACCGATATCCAGTTCCGCGATCGCGGCCTGTATTTCGACAGCAGCGCCAGCCAGCCGACGTTCACCGACGCGGCGGGCAAAGTGCTGGTGGAACGCGGTGCGTCCATCGAAACCGCGCGACCGGCGAAGTCCACCGACGCCGGCGGTTATGCCTTGTTGTTGGGCAGCGAAGTGCAGAACGACGGCAGCATCAACACCGCCAAGGGCCAGACCGTGCTGGGCGCGGGGGATCGCTTTTACATTCGCAAGGGTTCGGGCACCGAAGGCAACGGCTTCTCCACGACGTTCGGCAACGAAGTCACGCCGGGCTTCAAAGCCGCCAGCGTTGCCGACAAGGTCAGCAACAACGGACTGATTCAGGCCGCGACCGGCGACATCACCCTGACCGGCCATGAGGTCGTGCAAAACGGCGTATTACTCGCCAGCACATCGGTCGCCACGCGCGGCACGATTCATCTGCTCAACCCGGCGACGGACACGCAAGGCAGCGTGACGCTGGGGCAGGGCAGTGCCACGGCGATCATGCTCGACAGCAGTGACCTCACGGCCCTCGACAGCCAGCATCAGGCCGCACTGACCGCCGTTACCCCGACCAATTCGATTCGCAGCGACCAGTCGCGCATCGACATCCAGAGTGGTGGCAGCGTCGAGTTCCAGAACGGTTCGATTACCCTGGCCACGGGCGGACAAATCGCGGTGTCCGCGCAGCGTCGCAGCCTGGTGCGCGACGGTGCGCTGATCGACGTTTCCGGCGCCATCGGCGTGAAAGTCGCGATGGAATCCAACAGCATCAAGATCAACGTGCAGGGCAACGAACAGCGCGACGCTTCGGGCAACCGCGACAAAGCTGCGCTGAACAGCAACGACGTCTGGGTTGACGTGCGTGAACTGGTCTACGTGCCCGCCGGCACCAACGGGTACGCCACGGATCGCTGGTACACGGCAGGTGGTTTGCTCGAAGTCGGTGGTTACCTTGGCACCCAGGGCCACAGCATCGGTGAATGGATGGCCCAGGGCGGGACGGTGAACTTCGCCGGCAATGACGTGGTGACCGAAAAGGGCTCGTTGATCAACCTGTCTGGCGGCACGCTCGATGTGCAAAGTGGCGAGATTCGCCAGAGTTGGTTGCGCGGTGCCGACGGGCATCTCTACGAGTTGTCCAAGGCACCGGGCGATCTGCTCTACAGCGGTCTGTACAACGGTTATGAAGACAGCAGCGAACGCTGGGGGCAGACGAGCTATTACTACAACCCGCTGATCGCACCGACCAAGCGCCTGGAGGCCGGCTACACCGTGGGTCGCGATGCCGGGCAATTGGTGATCGGAACCGCTAACGCGGTGCTCGACGGGCAACTGCTGGGGGAGGTTTATCAGGGCGAGCGCCAGACTCAGGCGCCGCGTGCCGTGCTTGATGGCTACGCGCAGCGTCAGACCGCAGTCGCGCGGCGCGGGCAGTTGATCGTCGGTGGTTACGATGCCGCCTACGTCGCGGCGGCGGGCGGCGTGCTCTATGGCCTCAATCCGTTGCTCGATCAGGTGCAGATCGGCATTGAGCGTCCGCTCGGCGACAACGACGCGGGCCTGACCGGCGTAGTGTCCGAGGCGCGCAATGGCAAGCTGTTTCTCGATGCCGCACAACTGAGTGACTGGCAACTGGGCGCACTGAAAGTCGCCGCCACAGAGCGCATCGACGTGGACGGCGCCGTGACGGTCGGCAACGGTGGCGATATCACCCTCTACGCGCCGCACGTGCAGGTCAATGCTGACCTGATCGCGCGGGGCGGCAGCCTGCATGCGGGCAACGTGCTCAATCAGCTCAATACCGACCGTGTCACCGATACCCGCATTGTTGCGCCTGCGGGCACGACCACGGGTGTTCGCGTGGCGGAAAAAGTGCAACTGGACACCCGGGGGCTGTGGAGCAACTTGCGCACTGACCCGGATGACGCCAGCAGTCTTGCGTATCTGGACGGTGGCGTGATTTCGATCCGCAGCAGCGGCGACATCGAAATCGGCACGGGTAGCCTGCTCGACGTGTCCTCCGGCGGCGCGATCCTGGCCAACGGCAAGACTCAGGGGGGCAAGGGCGGTGACATGACGCTGGAGTCCAGTGCGTTGTCAGCGCCGGGTGACAGTCATCTGCGCCTCGCTGGCCAGTTGCGTGGCTATGGTGTGACGGGCGGCGGCAGCCTGTTGATTCAGGCCGGCAACGTGCTGATCGGCCAGACCGACAAAGGCCTCGCCGACAATACCTTGCAGCTGCAAGCGGATCTGTTCGACAAGGGCTTTTCGGCCTACAACCTGATCGGGCTGAACCGCCTGGACGTTGCGGACAACACGTTGATCGACGTGCTGATGCCGGTTTACCGGTTTGCTGACGCGGCAGCCAGTCAGGGCAGCGGTGTGGCCCCGCAACAGGCGCTGGAACTGTGGACGCCGACGCTCTATCAGGAAAATCCAGGCAAGGCGCAACTGACGCAACGCGCGGGTACCAGCCTGAGCTTGCAGGCCGGCTCCAGCGAGGTAGCGTTGAGCGATCCTGCGCGTAATGCGCTGACTCTCGGCCAGGGCTCGCGCATCAGTGTCGACCCGGGGCAAAGCATCAACGTGCGCGGCGCCGGACAGATTACTGTCGACGGTGAGTTGCACGCCTGGGGCGGCATCATCGACATTCGCCAGCAGCAGTTCGGCTCGATGAATGTCGCCGAGGCCTCGCAAGTGGCCGACAAAAATGCCCACAACCGCTCGATCTGGATCGGCGACCACGCAGTGCTCGATGTCGCCGGGCGCGCCGCCACGGGCGTGGATGCGCTGGGCCGGGTGTATGGGCTGGTCGGCAAGGGCGGCAGCATCATCATTGGCGGTGAAACCGATGCGAAGAAGGCCACCGCTACGGCGGCCGATGCCTACGTCGTCGTGCGCAATGGCGCGCGGCTTGACGCTTCCGGTGCGCAGGCGCTGCTGGATATCGCTGGGCAGGGGCCGACTGCGGTCGCTACGGACGGCGGGCGAATTTCCTTGAGTTCCTACAACGGCCTGTTCATTGACGGCGACCTGCGTGCGGCGGCCGGTGGCGTCGGCGCGGCGGGTGGGCGCCTGGAGATCGCCCTGGAGACGCCGAGTTATCTGCGCAGTGACGCCAGCAATGAGGTGCGCGTGCCGCGCGAAATCATCATCAGTCAGAAAACCGCTGACGCCCTGTTGCCGGCCGATGTGCAACCGGGGGAAGCGGCGCCCGCGTTGCAATACGGGCGTGCCCGCCTGAGTGCCAACCGGTTGATGGCTGGCGGGTTCGATAATCTGAGTGTGCTGAGCAACGGCCTGCTGTCGTTCGACGGCGACGTCAATCTGCACATGCAGCAAAGCCTGAGCCTGTATGCCGGCGCGATATCGCTGGCCGAAGGCGCGCAAGACAATGCGCGTATCGACCTGTCCGCGCCCTACCTGCGCCTGTCGGGTACGGGCAAGTATTTCGAGGCGCCGGGCAACCTTCGGCCTCGGGTAATGAACACGCCGACTACGCGTGTGTCGACGGGGCAATTCAATGCCAGTGCCGATCAACTGGATCTGAGCAACAGCCTGTCGTTCGGTACCGCGGGCAATATTGTCCAGCTCACGGGCCCGGACGTGCAGGTGACGCGTCGTGGCTTTGATCAGGTCACCCTGCAAAGCCGTGGTGACCTGCGCTTTCTGGCGCCGACCGGTTATGTCGAGAAAACCGAACTGTGGACACCGGGCGACCTCAACCTGCGCGCCGCGCAGATCTATCCTGGCAGCGATGTCACCGCCGAGGTGCGGGTGGGCTACCAAAGCGTGATCCCCGGTGCCGATCCGGCTCGCACCTTGCGCATCAGCAGCAGTGGGGCCGCACCGGCGGCGTTGCCGTATTCGGTGTTCGGCAACCTGACACTGGCGGCCGGGCGCATTGAACAAGGCGGGGTGATTCGCGCACCGCTGGGCATGATCAGCCTTGGCGGCGAGACGGTGGTCAATACCCGCGAGCTGCACCTGCTGCCGGGCAGCGTGACTTCGGTCAGGGCCGCCGGGTTGGTCATGCCTTATGGTGGAACCACCGATGGCATCGACTATCGCTACGCTGGCAAATCCGTTCAGCTCAAGGGCATCAGCGCCGACACGGCCGGCGTGACGTTGACCTCGCGCTATGTCGACGTGCAGAGCGGCGCGCTGATCGACCTGTCCGGTGGCGGTGATCTGCGCGGCGCCGGGTTTGTCTCCGGGCGCGGCGGTTCCACCGATGCCCGCTACAACCCGCTGGTGCGCAATGCCAATGACGGCACCTTCAGCCTGCCGGGCCTTGCCAGCAATCCGGTGTACGCCATCGTGCCGGGCAATCAGAGTGCCTACGCGCCGATGCTCGCCGAGGCCGGGGCGGTCGATCCGCGCATCGGTCAGCAAATAACCCTAGGTGCCGGCGTGCCGGGTCTGGCGGCGGGCACCTACACGTTACTGCCCTCGACCTTTGCCTTGCTGCCCGGGGCGTTCCGGGTCGAAGTCAATGGTCAGGCCACGCCGGGCGTCAGCAACGGCGCGTTGCAGATGCGCAATGGTTCGTGGACCGGTTCGGGGCAGATGTCGATTGCCAACACCGGGTTGCGTAACAGTCTGGCCAGTCAGGTCATTCTGACGTCTGCGGATGTCCTGCGCCGTTATTCGC
Source organism: Pseudomonas sp. R84 (assembly GCF_009834515.1). Taxonomy (NCBI): domain Bacteria; kingdom Pseudomonadati; phylum Pseudomonadota; class Gammaproteobacteria; order Pseudomonadales; family Pseudomonadaceae; genus Pseudomonas; species Pseudomonas sp. R84. The sequence continues at coordinate 3,884,193 of NZ_CP019426.1, read as the reverse complement.
AGTACAACGAGACCGGTTTCAGCCAATTCATCCAGAGTGACGCGACACGGCGTGGCGTGCCCCGGGCATTGGCGCCGATGGATGGCAAATCGCTGAATCTGTATTTGATGCCAGGCGCCGAGCAGGACATTGCCCTGGATTTCAACGGCCGCGCGGTGTTTGCACCGGCCGCCGGCGGGGTGCTCGGAACGGCCACGGTACGCGGGGCGATGGACTTTGAAGTTCTCGGCGCCGGGCATTCGCGTACCGACGGTTTCACTGGCGTGTCGCTGTATGCCGACAGTCTCAACGGTCTGAATGCCGGGCGCCTGACCCTCGGCGCGCAACCGCTGATCGATTACAGCGGCGCGGGTAATATCATCTCGTTCACTGGCTACACGACGTCGATCACCCTGCGCGAAGGGGCGATGTTGTCGGCGCCCGAAGTGCTGCTGCGCACTGCCCGCAGCGATGGCGGCATTACGCTCGAAGCCGGCTCGGGGATCAACACCCTGGGCCGTGGCAACGCGCCTTACGACTCCAGCAGTGGTTTCATCTACCAGCCGGGGGCTGCCGCGCTGCTGATGGTGTCGAACGGTTGGACCAACGTCCTGGCGCCAGCAGTAGCGGAAGGTACTTCCGGTGCGGGCGACATTCGTATTGGCAAGTGCCCGACGACCGTCTGCAACAACCCGACGCTGCTCTATTCCAACGGCAGCATTACCGCCGCCACCGACAAGCAGTTTGAACTCGATGAGTCGGTACGCTTCGGCACCCGCCATCTGGCCCTGGCTGTCGGCGCTGTCAACGCTGGCAGCGCCGAAGCCTTGAGCGCTGCCGGCAACCGCGTGCCGACCGGTCTGACCCTGAACCAGAGCGTGCTCGATCGCCTGTTGCGCGGCGATACGCAATTTGCTGCGCCCGCGCTGGAAACCTTGAGCCTGACCAGCCGCGATGCGTTCAACTTCTACGGCAACGTCAGCCTCGATACGCTGGACGCGCAGACGGGCGTGAGTCAATTGCACAACCTGATAATCACCACGCCAGGCATTTACGGCTTAGGTGAAAGCGCTGACGTGGCGTCCATTCGCACCGCCAATCTGATCTGGAACGGCGCCAGCCAGGATCCCGGCGCCGTCATCACGGGCGGCGCCGGCACGGGCCGCGGCACCCTCGATATTCAGGCGCAGCGTATCGAATTCGGTTACGGCCCCAATCCGCAGGCCAGCGGTCTGGAGCAGAACAATCGGCTGGCACTGGGTTTTGCCAACGTCAACCTCAGCGCCAGTGAGCGCATCACCGCCAATCACAAGGGCAGCCTGGCGGTGTATCAGGAACAGGGCGCTTACGATCCAGTCAAGGGCTACGCCTACAGCGGCGGCAATCTCAACCTGCGCACGCCACTGCTGACGGGCGAGGCCGCGTCGGTCAACCTGCTCAAGGCCGGCAACAACCTGACGCTCAGCGGCGCCGGCACGCCAGCGGCCGCCAATGCCTTGGGCGCGGAACTGACGCTCGATGCCCGCAGCGTCGTGCTGGACAGCCGTATCACCCTGGCGAGCGGCAAACTGCTGGTGAAATCCGAAGGCGATCTGACCCTCGCCAATGGCGCGTCTGTAGACATGGCCGGGCGCACCTTGCCGTTCAATGATGTCAGCAAGTACAGCTGGGGCGGCGATGTGGCGCTGTACAGCAGCCACGGCAATATTCGTCAGGCCGCCGGTTCGCGCATCGACCTCTCGGCACAGAACAATCAGGCCGGCACCCTCAGTGCTGTCGCGCTGGCCAGCGATGCGGGCATGGTTGATCTGCAAGGCCAGATCCTCGGGACCAGCAGCGGCCATTACGATGCCGGCGGCACGTGGGTGCCGTACAAATCCGCAGGCGTGGACATCCGCGCCCAGCACCTGAACGGTGATGCCAGTCAGCAGTTTGCCGCCCTCAACCAGCGCTTGAATGCCGGTCAGGTCTTTGGCAGTCGCAGTTTGCAACTCAAGCAAGGTGATCTGCTGATTGGCGACGGACTCAAGGCTGGCGAAGTGAACGTCTCGGTGGACAACGGCAGCCTGACCGTCGCGGGTTTGATCGATGCCAGCGGCGAGCGGGTCGGCAACATTCGCCTGTCGGCGCAACACGGCCTGACCTTGGCCGGCAACGCCGTGCTCGACGCTCATGGTCACGTGCTGCGGGTCGACAGCTACGGCAAGATCATCGACGCGCCCAACCGGGCGACGGTTGAGCTCAATTCCGCTGCGGGTCTGTTGACCCTTGGCGCCGGAGCGCGGATCGATCTGCGCCATGGCACCGACGCCGTGAGCGGCACGTTGCCCGGGCAGTCCGACGGGCTGTTGCGCGGTACGCTGGAGTTGAACGCGCCGCGCCTCGGTGCCGATGACATCGGCATTGATGCCAGCGGTGCGCTAAGCATTCAGGGCGCGCGGTCGATTGGCCTTAACGCCACGCGGCGTTATACCGACGCCACCGATGGCGTCGACCCGGCGGCCAGCGGACGGCCATATCAGGTGATCGATCAGGCTTACTTCGACCGCATCCATGCTGACAGCAGTGCGTTCATCGACGCGGCGCTGGCCAACCGCAACCTGCTGCAGAACAAACTGGCGGGGCTGAACAATGCCACTTATGCCGATGCGTTTCATTTGCGGCCGGGCGTGGAAATCGCCAGTAAAACCGCCGACGGCGATCTGGTGGTGCAGGGCGATGTGGACTTGTCCGGCTACCGCTATGCCAGCCTCAATCCGCATACGCAGAAAACCGCCGTGTACGGCTCGGGCGAGGCGGGCAGTCTGGTGATGCGTGCCGGCGGCAACCTCGATATTCATGGCAGCCTCAACGACGGTTTCGCGCCGCCGCCGGAAACCGTCGACGATGCCGGCTGGAAACTCTTGCCGGGCATTCAACCGTTTGGTGGCGACCTGATCGTACCGACGGCGGGCGTGACCCTGGCCGAAGGCACGCTGTTCCCGGCCGGAGTCACCTTGAACTACGACGTGCCGCTGCAAGCCGCGACGCTGCCCGCCGGGACCTTGTTGCCCACCGAGGCGACCCTGGCCGGACCGTATACCTTGGGCGCGGGCACAGTGCTGGCCGCTGCGGTACGCGATGCGACGGGCCAGTTGCTGTACGCCGCCGGTACGCTGCTTGCCGACAGCGTGACCTTGCCGGCGGGCAGTCGCCTTGGCGCTGGCATCCGCTTGAACAAGGTAACGGCGATCAGCGCCGTGCGCTGGCCCAAAGGCGTGCCGTTGCCAGGCAACGTCGAGGCGGGCACCAATGCGATCAAGGGCATGCGCCTGAGCGGTTCGCTCGCCCTGTTGCGTGGCTCGCTGATCCCGTCGATGACGGATGTCGTGTTGGCCGACGGCACCGCATTCATTGAGTTGCGCCCGTTGAACGGCACGCAACAGGGGCGCAACTGGGCAGTCGCAAGCATGTTGCCGGCCGGCAGTGCGTCGTGGTCGATGCGCGTGGTGGCGGGTGCGGATCTGAGTGCGGCGGACAGCCGCGCGATCAAGCCGCTTTCCAGCGACGGACACTTGCGTCTGGCCGACACCCACTACGGCTTGAAGGTGACGGAAAAACCGCCGACGCTGGTCTGGGGCGACGGCAACCTGGGTGGTTTTACCCCCGGTGAGCCAGTGCCTGACGACCTGAAAGACTGGTGTGACTGGGCGCCGAACTCTTGCGTGCCGGCGCCGCGTTGGGCGTGGGCGCCGGACAACTGGCTGGGCATGCCTGCCGGCTCACCGATGAGCGACGATGACGTGGCGGCCTGGTGCAGTGCGTTCCCGGAACTGTGCGTGGAAAACAAACCGGGCATCACCGTCAAAACCCGCACGCAAATGTTCAGTGTGTTGCGCACCGGCACCGGCGATCTGGACGTGCTCGCTGCGGGCGATCTGAGCATGGACTCACCGTTCGGCGTCTACACCGCCGGCACGCAGTCGCAGGACGTCGATCCGCTGTACAACCAGCCGCGCGGACGCCTGTCGGATAACGGCTCGGTGCTGGGCAGTGGCGGCAGCGATTACGAGAAGTGGGTCAGCGGCAACGACAGCCTGTACCAGGCCTGGTACCCGCAAATGGGTGGCAACCTGACGATCAATGCCGGCGGTTCGATTTCCGGCGATGTGCTGGGTCGTCGCGGGTACTCGCAAAACATGGATACCCCGGAACAGGTGCCGAGTGTGGCCGTGGGCAATTGGCTCTGGCGTCAGGGCACCGGCAACAGCGATGTGCCGACGGCGTGGTGGATCAACTTCGGCAGCTATGCGACTCAGCCGTTGCCGGATCAAAGCGTCGACACTGGCCCCTTCCTGGTGGGGTTCACCGGCTTCGGGACGTTGGGTGGCGGCAACATCAGCCTGCGCGCCGGTGCTGACGCCGGCATGCTCAAGGCCATGGGCGGCAGCGGCAACAGCAACCTTTATCCTCGCGGGCAGGGCTTGATCGTGGCAGTCGGCAGCACCGGACGTGTCGGCAACGACGGTACTCTGCAATTGACCGGCGGCGGCGACATGGACATCCGCGTAGGTGGCTCCGTCAACCCATCGCTGCAGGCCCGGGCGGGACAAAATGGCATCGGTATTGCGCAACATGATCTGCAAGGTGCGTTGATCAACCTGCGCGGTGCCGCACAACTGACGGGGGGGGCGCTGGGTGGTATCAATCTTCAATATGGCGCTGCCGCTCCCGTTCAGGACGTGCGTGAAATCCGCCCGTATGATCCGTTTACGGCCACGCTGGGCAGCGCTTCCGGCGGCCTGGTGTTGATCCCGGGCGATTCGGCCATGAGCCTGAACACCCGTGGCGATCTGGTGCTGGGTGGGGCCGCGGATCCGGGCCGGGTGCGCTTGCAGAACTCGACGTCGTTCACCACCGAGGACGGTGTCGTACACGACGGGGGCGGCTTGAGCGGTTTCTCGTTGTGGACCGATCACACCGCGGTCGACCTGTTTTCAGCGGGCGGCAATCTGACGCCGAGCACCCAACTGGGCGAAACCACCGGGCAAGGTCCCGTTACCGCGCGTAATACCTCGCCGACCGACGGGCGCTTTGTCTATCCGTCGATCTTGCGGGCAGTGGCTGCGCAAGGCTCGATTTATGCCGGGCCGTCAGCGGTGTACAGCCAAGGCAGCGGCGTAGTGCCGGCAACGAGTTATTCATTGCTGCTGGCGCCGTCGAATGCAGGGCAACTGGAATTGCTGGCGCAGGATTCGATCTATGCCGGCGGTTATGCGATCAACCAGTCGGGCGCCAGCCCGCTGGCCATCGCTACACCTTTCGCCCCGGCGTTCAATGGCTACGACAGCAGCTCCTCGGTGAGACCGGTCATGACCAACCGTGGCAGCGATGGTGTCGCCCCGGATAAAAACCTGCGATATCCGCTGTTCGCCTTCGGTGCCAACAGTTACTCAGGGCTGAGTGATGTGCAGGCACCGGCACGCTTCTATGCCCTGACCGGTGATCTGGTGGGCGTGCGCAGCGGTGAAACGCTGACGTTCAACCTGTCCAGACGCACCTGGTACGAAGCGGCGGCTCCGGTGTGGATGCTGGCCGGCCGCGACATCGTTGCGTCCGGTACCTTCCTGGGCCAGCCAACGATCGTGCCCAACGCCGAAATGGGCTCCCCGAGTACCGAAAGCATTGCGTCGACCGGCAACCTGTTCGTGCATAACGATCCGCGAGATATTTCGCGGGTATCCGCAGGCCGCGACATCCTCTACAGCAGCTTCGATATCGCCGGTCCCGGCGTTCTCGACATCAATGCCGGGCGCAATATCCTGATGGAGGACCGCGCCAGTATTACCAGCATCGGGCCGGTGGTCGCGGGTGACAACCGCCCTGGTGCGAGTGTCGTGATGCAGGCGGGAGTGGGCGCGCAGGGGCCAGGTTATGCGGATTTCATCGCGCGTTATCTGAATCGCCAGAACCTCGCCGATCCGGATAAGGCCTTGAGCGTGCAACCGGGCAAAGTAGTCAAAACCTACCTCGACGAACTGCAGAGCTGGCTGACCCTCGGCTATGGCTTCAGCGGCAATGCCGAGCAGGCGCAAGCCTTCTTCGCGGCGCTGCCAGGTTCCGAGCAGGCGATCTTCGCGCGGCAGGTGTACTTCGCTGAATTGCGTGCCGGTGGTCTGGAATACAACGATGTCGATGGCCCGCGCAAAGGCAGTTACCTGCGCGGTCGCAGCGCTATCGCTGCGTTGTTCCCGACCACTGATGTGGCCGGCAATCCGATCCGCTACGACGGCGACATCACGCTGTACGGCGGCGCCGGGGTCAAGACTCTGTTCGGCGGCGATATCCAGATGCTCACACCGGGCGGCGGTCAGGTATTCGGCATCGAAGGCGCGGCGCCACCGTCGACGGCGGGGATCATCACCCAGGGTTCGGGCAACATTCAGCTCTATTCACAGGGCAGCATTTTGCTCGGCCAGAGCCGGATCATGACCACGTTCGGCGGCTCGATTCTCGGCTGGTCGGCCGAGGGCGATATCAACGCCGGTCGCGGCTCGAAAACCACCGTGGTCTACACCCCGCCGAAACGGGTTTACGACACTTGGGGCAATGTGACCCTGTCGCCGTCGGTGCCGAGCACCGGTGCCGGTATCGCCACGCTCAACCCGATCGCCGAAGTGGCGCCGGGCGACATCGACCTGATCGCGCCGCTGGGCACCATCGATGCCGGCGAGGCGGGGATTCGCGTGTCGGGCAACGTCAACATCGCCGCGCTGACGGTGGTCAACGCCGCGAACATTTCGGTGCAGGGCAAGGCGACCGGCGTACCGGTGGTCTCGGCAGTGAACACTGGTGCGATCACGTCGGCCAGTTCCGCTGCATCCTCGGCCACGCAAGCGGCGGAAGACGTGGCGCGCCAGCAGCAAGCGGCGTCGCGACAGAATCAGGCTTCGGTGTTTACCGTGCAGGTGTTGAGCTTCGGCAATGAACAACTCGCGCCGTCCCGCGATGGTGCCAGCCGTGCGCCGGCCCCGGGTTACAACCCGAACAGCCCGGTGCAGGTGTTGGGCGCCGGGGCGCTGGATGAACAGGCGAAGCAGCAGTTGACCGAGGAGGAGCGTGGGCAACTGACGCTGTAAAAGACTCTCGTGCAGTACGTTTGGGCGGCCGGTTGGTCGCCCTTTTTTTATGTTGATGACGTTCGTGGGTATTGTTGTCGGGTGTGGACTAACGTCAGGATTTTGATGCGCCCGTTGACTCGATAGACCAGTAGATAGTTTGGATTGACCACCATTTCCCGAGTGCCTGGTACTCGACCGGATCTGTAACCAAAGGGAATTGATGAAAGCCTTTGCGTTGCTGCACCCACCTTGCGCTGCAAAGCCGCTGAAGCGTTGGAATTGTGTTGTTCAATGTAATCGATAATGTCAGCCAGATCGTCCAGAGCCTGATCGCTCCATTCAAGCGGCAGTGCGTCGATTCTTGCGTTTCTCTTCTAATAATTGGTCGAGCCGCACCATGGCTTCCTCATGGGGAATGGCCGGGCGAGGATCATCCAGTGCAGCCTGCACCTTGGCACGAAACCAGCGATCGTAGCTCTCTGCCTCTTCTTCGGATTCGAACTCAGAATAAAACGGGGAAAGCAATATGCTCATATGACCTCCGTGATCAATTTCAAGCAGTCTAAGGGGGGAATAGGCCATTGTCGTCACTGGCAGACGATGCACCCCATGAGCCCTTGAGCAACCATGGGATAACGTAGCCCAGTATCTGCAAGTGCCCCCTTTAAATCTGCCAGACGTTTCCCCCCGTTGTCCGGTAATCTCGACCGCCGCTGTAGGCGTATTCCACCCATGCGTTTTTCAGGTTTTCAGGCTACAAATCCAGGTGCGCTTTCCTACAAATGCACTCAGAACGCGTACGGAATGCTCACCTTCGCCCAAAGCATTTCACCTTCGGGCCGGTTCTCCACATCAAATTCCTTGGCCCAGCGAATCTCTGCACTGGCGTACTTGAGAAAGGTGAAGTGCAGCGCCGGGCCAATCGCGAAAACCTTGCCACGCACGCCGTCATCGACGTCCTGCCCGGTAAACTGCACGGTGTGGCCGAACTGTTTGTCGTCGGTGGTTTGCTTGAGGTAGTAGCCGTTGACGCCGAGCATCAGGTCGTCGGTGATCTTGTAGCTGGCCGAATAATCGAAATGGAAGATCTGCCCGGACTTGTAGTCGGTGTCTTTGTTCTTCTCGTTGAAGCTGTAGGTGGTCTTCATCGAGACTTCGGTGCGTTCAGTCGGCAGCCAGGTGAACGAGAACAGCGGTTTGTAGGTGTAGAAATTGTTGCTGGTGTTGGCCAGCCGATCGACGCTGTATTCGCCGGTGGGCACAGTGACCTCTACGGCGGCGCCGAGGGTCAGTTTTTTGCCCATGTCCCACAGAATGATCGGTGCGAACGTTGTATCGCCCATGCCTTCGCGGGTGTCGCTCAAGCCAAACACCGAGACTTCCTGCTTCAACCACGGCTGGGCGATGTAACCGGCCAGACGCCCGCCGAACACACGCACCGGGCTTAAATAATCGAGACGCGGAATCACGGCCGTGGATTCGATTTCGACATTCGGCACCTTGCCGCCGAACGAGCTGATGTTGAGCTTTCGCGCCTTGTAGTGGTTGTAGTAGAGGTTGAACGCGACCATGTTCTCCGGAAGGCTGTCGACTTCCAGCGGCAACATGAAGAAACCGTCGGTGCCTGTGCCGATGTTGTCGACGCCGGCTTCGGTGGCGAGGGCGGGCAACGTCAGGGTGCAACCCGCGATGAAAAGGGCGAGCGGCAAGAAGGATGTTGCACGGTTCTGGCTCATGACTGTCCTCATTATTATTGTGATTGGGACCTGGTACCGGTCGCTCGGAGCGCCGGTACGCTAGAAATAAGCGTTTGGCGTACGTTGGGGCAGGGTATTGGCGGACACCGAGGGGGGCATCTGCGGACAGTCCGTAAACCTTGTGCTAACTTCTTTCGACATAACCGGTTACAAAAATAACAATCAAGCGTGATCCGGAATGTCAGCCCCCATGAACGTAAAAGTCCAAGACCCGACCTTCGAACTGGCGCTGGTCTCGCCATTTCTTTTGCAAACCCTCGCCGAAGTCGCGCATAACAAGGGCGTCGAGCCTGAAAGTCTGTGCCGTGGGCTGGGTTTTACCCTTGAGGATCTTCAGGATCCGGCGCAGCGGATTTCCTATCGTCAGGCGGTGGCGATGATTCAGCGCGCGCTCAAAGTGTTGCCCAATCAAGGTCTGGGGCTGTGGGTCGGCGCGCAAAACGTGCTTGGTACTTTGGGTTTGCTCGGGCATGTGTTGTCGCTGTGCAAGACCTTGCGTGATGCCTTTGCGCTGGGCATTCGTCATCAACACACCTCGGGCGGGATTGTGGTGTCCAGTGTCGATGTGGTCGGCGGGTGCGTGCATCTCGATGCCGAATGTCGCTTGCCGTTCGCCGATGTGCAGGTGTTCGCGGTCGAGGAGTTTTTCGCCAGTTTGCTGGTGTATGGCCGCGCGCTGGTCGGAGCGGAGTTCAAGGCGATTGCCGTGGAATTCGTGCATGCCGCGCCGGATTACCTGAGCGAATACCACCGCCTGCTCGGGCCGGAGGTGCGCTTCGGCTGCCTGCACAATCGCATGCTGATCGATGCGCAGTGGCTGGATGTGAATCTGCCCAATCATCATTCGCTGGCGTTGCGTCAGGCCGTTGCATTGCTGGAGCTGGAAGCGGCGCAGGTGCATCAGAAACTTGATCTGATTCAGGCTGTGGAGCGGGCGATTGCCCGGGATCTGAGTAGCGGCAGTCACATCGAAAAGATTGCCGGTGATTTGAACATGAGCAGCCGTACGTTGCGCCGGCGTTTGACTGAGCATGCGCTGACGTTTGAGGCGTTGCTGGAGCAGGTGCGGCAGGCGCGGACCCTGAGTCTGCTGGCTAATCCGGATATGCCGATCGAGCGGATTACCGAGGAAGTCGGGTACAGCGATGTGCGCAGTTTTCGTCGGGCGTTCAAGCGCTGGACAGGGTTGAGCCCGAGTGCGTGGCGCCAGGAAAGCGTTACAGCTATTTAAAAGATCAAAAGATCGCAGCCTTCGGCAGCTCCTACCCTGATCCCTGTAGGAGCTGCCGAAGGCTGCGATCTTTTGATCTTGCTTCAACCCCACAAACTGTCTGGCTACAGGTAAACTCCGCGCACTTTTTCAAGGAGTTCACATGAGTTACTACCAGCCGGGCATTCTCGCCACCCCAGTTCCTGCGCAAGCACGTCACCTGTTTTTCGCCCTTGAGTCGGTTGAAGCCCTGCCGCAGGCGATCGACAATCTGCTGAACCAGGTGGACGGCAAGTCGGCGGTGGTCGGTTTCGGCGAATCCCTGGTCAAGGCCCTCAACGTGCAGATTGACGGCCTGCGCAGCTTCCCGGCCATGACCGGCGTTGGCGTAGAAAACCCGTCGACCCAACACGCGCTGTGGGTGTGGCTGCACGGCGTCGACCGTGGTGAACTGCTCAACCGTTGCAACGCCCTCGAAGCCGCATTGGCCCCGGCCCTGCGCCTGGTAGAAATGCAGGAAGCCTTCCGCCACAAGGACGGCCACGACCTGACCGGCTACGAAGACGGCACCGAAAACCCGCACGACGAAGCCGCCATCGCCGCCGCCCTGCAAAGCTCAGGCACTGACGGCATGGTCGGCGGCAGCTTCGCCGCGATCCAGCAGTGGCAGCACGACCTCAAGGGTTTCCACAAACTGTCCGCCGACGACAAAGACAACATCATGGGCCGTCGCCTCAGCGACAACGAAGAGATCGACGACGCGCCGGTCTCCGCCCACGTCAAACGCACCGCGCAGGAAAGCTTTGCCCCTGAAGCGTTCGTCGTGCGCCGCTCGATGCCGTGGATCGAAGGTGATCGCGCTGGTTTGATGTTCCTCGCGTTCGGCTTCTCGCTGGATGCTTTCGAAGCGCAACTGCGCCGTATGAGCGGCCTGGAAGACGGCATCACCGATGGCCTCTATCGCATCAGCCGGCCGATCACTGGCGGCTACTACTGGTGCCCGCCGCTGAAGGATGGTCACCTCGATCTGCGCGCCTTGCGCATCGGCTAAAGGAAGAGAAATGAACGTGGTGCGCTGGGGCATGATTGGGTGTGGCAGCGTCGCTGAACGCAAGAGCGGGCCGGCCTTCTACAAGGCGCCCGGTTCGGCGTTGGTGGCGATGATGGGCCGACGCCTGGAAGCCGTGACCGACTACGCCGCGCGCCACGGCATCGAGCGGGTTTACACCGACATCGATGCGCTGATCAACGATCCCGAGGTCGACGCGGTGTACATCGCCACGCCACCCGACAGCCACCACGCCTACAGCCTCAAAGTTGCTGCTGCCGGCAAACATTGCTGCGTGGAAAAACCCATGGCGCTGAATGCCGGGCAAAGCCGCGAGATGCAGCAGGTGTTTGCCGAGGCTGGTTTGCACCTGTTCGTTTCCTACTACCGCCGATCGTTGCCGCGTTTTGCGCAGGTGCGGCAATGGTTGGAGGAGGGGCGCATTGGTGAGGTTCGGCACCTGAGCTGGACGCTGACCAAGGCGCCGTCGCCGGCGGATCTCGATGGGCGCGATAACTGGCGTACCGATCCGGCGGTGGCCGGTGGCGGTTATTTCGCTGATCTGGCCAGTCATGGCTTTGACCTGTTCCAGTACCTGCTCGGCGACATCGTTGAAGTGGCCGGATTCACCGCACGTCAGGCCTGTTTGTATGCCGCCGAAGATGCCGTCAGCGCCAGTTGGCGGTTCGCTTCAGGTGCGCTAGGCATGGGCTGCTGGAGTTTTGTCGCGGATCGGCGCGAGGATCGGGTCGAGATCATCGGCAGCGTCGGGCGAATCGGTTTTTCGGTGTTTGATGAGCATCCCGTGCAATTGCATGCCGATGAACACATCAGCCTGGAGATTCCCCATCACGAACACATTCAATGGCATCACGTGCTGGGCATGAATGCGCATATTCGTGGCGATTCACAACATCCCGCAATCGCCGAACAGGCCCTGAAAACCGACTGGGTCATGGACCAGATCCTCAAGCGCCACTGACCTTACCGACCACACAAATCCCCTGTGGGAGCGAGCCTGCTCGCGAAGGCGGCGTGTCAGTCACCATCATTGCTGAAAGAACCACCGCTTTCGCGAGCAGGCTCGCTCCCACATTGGGCAGTGCGTCGTCGCGTCTAAGGTTATGCCCAAACAATATTTCTCAACCTTGTCATAACAACTCTAAGATCACGTCATAACTCGTTATAACAAGTGATCCCGTGATGACCGATAACGTTCTCTCTCTTAGCCCGCTCTCCTTATCAAGTGTCCCGCTGCACACCCAACTGCGCGACGTCCTCCGTGCGCGCATTCTCGACGGCGAATACCCGCAAGACAGCCAGATGCCCTCCGAAAGCGAGCTCGGTGCGCTGTTCAAAGTCAGCCGCATCACTGTGCGCCAGGCGCTCGGCGATCTGCAAAAGGAAGGGCTGATCTTCAAGATCCACGGCAAAGGCACCTTCGTCGCCAAACCGAAAACCTTTCAAAACGTCAGCAGCCTGCAAGGCCTCGCCGAGTCCATGACCGGACGCGGCTACGAGGTGATCAACCGCCTGCGCAGCTTCAAATTCATCCCGGCTGACAAGCGCGTCGCCGAGCGTTTGCAAATCGCCGGGGGCGAGATCGTTACGCAGATCAAACGCGTGCGCCTGATCAATCGTGAACCGATCTCGCTGGAAATCACCTACCTGCCCAAAGCCGTCGGCGAGCGACTGGAGAAGGCCGATCTGGTTACCCGCGACATCTTCCTGATCCTCGAAAACGACTGCGGCATCGCCCTCGGCCATGCCGATCTGGCCATCGACGCGGTGCTCGCTGACAGCGACCTGACCCAGGCGCTGAACGTCGAGGCCGGCTCGCCGATCATGCGCATCGAGCGTCTGACCCACGACGCGCAAGGCCAGCCGCTGGACTTCGAACACCTTTATTACCGTGGCGATGCGTTCCAGTACCGCCTGCGGATCGACCGGCAAAAAGGGGAGCAGGCATGACCCGCAACGTTCTCGAACAGGAATACGACATCGTCGTCATTGGCGGCGGCACTGCCGGCCCGATGGCCGCGATCAAGGCCAAGGAAAAGAACCGCGATCTGCGCGTGTTGCTGGTCGACAAGGCCAATGTCAAACGCAGCGGCGCGATCAGCATGGGCATGGACGGCCTGAACAACGCGATCATTCCCGGTCACTCGACGCCTGAGCAGTACACCAAGGAAATCACCATCGCCAACGACGGCATCGTCAATCAGGCCGCCGTTTACGCCTACGCGACGCACAGCTTCGAAACCATCGAACAGCTTGATCGCTGGGGCGTGAAGTTCGAAAAGGACGAAACCGGCGATTACGCGGTGAAAAAAGTCCACCACATGGGCGCCTACGTGCTGCCGATGCCGGAAGGGCACGACATCAAAAAGGTCCTTTATCGGCAGTTGAAACGCGCCCGGGTGAGCATCACCAATCGCCTCGTTTGCACGCGGTTACTGACCGACGCGGAGGGCACCGTCAACGGTGTGATGGGCTTCGATTGCCGCACTGCCGACTTTCATGTGATCAAGGCCAAAGCGGTGATCCTTGCCTGCGGTGCTGCCGGGCGTCTCGGCTTACCGTCCTCCGGTTATCTGATGGGCACCTACGAGAACCCGACCAACGCTGGCGACGGTTACGCGATGGCCTATCACGCCGGCGCGGAACTGGCCAACCTCGAATGCTTCCAGATCAACCCGCTGATCAAGGATTACAACGGCCCGGCCTGCGCCTACGTCACCGGACCGCTGGGCGGCTACACCGCCAACAACAAGGGCGAACGCTTCATCGAGTGCGATTACTGGAGCGGGCAGATGATGTGGGAGTTCCACCAGGAACTGGAGAGCGGCAACGGCCCGGTGTTTCTCAAGCTCGATCACTTGGCCGAGGAAACCATCCAGAACATCGAGGAAATCCTGCACAGCAACGAGCGCCCGAGTCGTGGCCAGTTCCACGCCAATCGCGGCACCGATTACCGCACGCAAATGGTCGAAATGCACATTTCCGAAATCGGTTTTTGCAGCGGCCACTCGGCGTCCGGTGTGTGGGTCAACGAACGTGCCGAGACTTCGGTGAAAGGCTTGTATTCGGCGGGCGACATGGCCGCTGTGCCACACAATTACATGCTCGGTGCCTTCACCTACGGCTGGTTCGCCGGGCACAACGCGGCGGATTTTGTCGCCGGCCGCGAGTTTTCCGCGCTGGATGCCGAGCAGATCGAAAAGGAAAAAGCCCGGGTCTACGCACCGCTGGATCGCGAACACGGCCTGCCGCCGGCGCAGGTCGAGTACAAGCTGCGGCGCTTCGTCAACGATTACCTGCAACCGCCGAAAGTCACCAAGAAGATGCAGATCGGCCTGCAACGCTTCAGCGACATCGAACGCGATCTCGAGCAGATGAAGGCCAACAACGCCCACGAACTGATGCGCGCCATGGAAACCAGCGTGATTCGCGACTGTGCCGAAATGGCCGCCCGCGCTTCATTGTTCCGCGCTGAAAGCCGTTGGGGCCTGTACCACTATCGCGTCGATCACCCACAGCGCAACGACAGCGAGTGGTTCTGTCATTGCCATTTGAAGAAGGGCGAGGACGGCCAGATGACCAGTTTCAAGAAAGCCGTCGAGCCTTACATTATCCCGCTCGATGCTGAAGAAATGCAGGCTTACGACCGTTTGCGGGTCGGCGCTTTCGCCGCTTGATGCACCCCTAAAAAGAGAGTCCGGACCATGGCCTATCAAGCTCAGGAAATCTTCTTCCGCTCCAACGCCCCCGTCACCGTGGACGAGGACAAATGCATCGCCGAAAAGGGCTGTACCGTGTGTGTCGACGTTTGCCCGATGGATTTGCTGGCGATCAACCCGGCGACGCAGAAGGCTTATATGGCGTTCGATGAATGCTGGTACTGCATGCCGTGCGAAAAGGATTGCCCGACGGGTGCCGTCAAAGTCGACATCCCCTATCTCCTGCGTTGAAACCCGATCCCCTGTAGGAGTGAGCCTGCTCGCGATAGCGGTGTGTCAGTCAGCACATCAACATCTGGAAAACCGCTATCGCGAGCAGGCTCACTCCTACATTTGAACTGTGACAACCCAAAGCCATCCGGCAAACCCCGGACGCTGAATTGAAAAACACCCCTCGTTTCCCACCGCGCCCTGATCGCGGCGGAGACGAACTCAAATAAATGATTCGAGGGGAAACAACCATGTTGCGTGCAGCAATCGCCGGTCTGGTACTGGCTTCGTTCACTTTGTCGGCCTCGGCCGAAACCATCCGCATCGCCATCGGCACCCAGGACACCACCATCAACTGCGCCGCCGGCGGCTTGTTGATTCGTGAACTCGGTCTGCTCGACAAGTACCTGCCCCACGACGGCGCCTACAAAGACGCCAAGTACGACGTGCAGTGGAAGAACTTCACCAGCGGCGCACCGCTGACCAACGAGATGGTCGCCGGCAAACTCGACTTCGGCGCCATGGCTGATTTCCCCGGCGCATTCAACGGCGTCGCGTTCGAAACCGCCGGCAAACACAGCCTGTTCATCAGCGTGTTGTCGGGCAGCATCAAGGGCAGCGGCAACGGCATTGTCGTGCCGAGCGCATCGGGTGTGCAGTCGCTGAGCGAGCTCAAGGGCAAGACGATTTCTGTGCCGTTCGCCTCCACCGCCCACGGCATGTTGCTGCGTGCGGTGGCGGCACAGGGCTGGGATCCGCTCAAGGATGTCAACATCATCGCCCAGCCGCCGGAAGTCGCCGGCTCGGCGTTGCAGGCCGGCAAGATCGACGCCCACGCCGATTTCGTGCCGTTCGCCGAACTGTTCCCGAGCCGAGGTTTCGCGCGCAAGATTTATGACGGCGCCCAGGCCAATGCGCCGACTTTCCATGGTGCGCTGGTGGATCAGGCTTACGCCAAGAAGTACCCGGAGATCGTTGTCGCTTACCTGCGGGCGAGTATCGAGGCCAATCAGTTGCTCACTGCCGAGCCTGAGAAGTACAGCGAGCTGATCGCCAAAGTCACCGGCGTCGATGCCGAGGTCAATTACCTGTTCCACGGCCCGCTCGGCGTGCAGACCCGCGACCTGAGCTGGAAGCCGGAATATCGCCAGGCGGTCGGCACGGCTATCGATACGTTGAAGCTGCTGAAGAAGGCTGATCGCGGGCTCGATCTGAATACGTTTATTGACGATCAGTACATCCGTGCGGCGTTCAAGGCGTCGAACCTGGATTACACGGCGCAGTTGGCCAATTACGCGCAGACGCCGTTGAAGACTACCGGTAAAGCGATCACTGACTTCAGCCACGTTGCCGAAATCTGGGTGCGCGGTGAGAGCAAGGTGCGGCAGTACGCGTCTGCGGAAGAGGCGTTCGCTGCACTCGCCGCATTGAAGCAGGAAGGCAAAACCATTCGCGCGGTGTATGCGCAGGCCAGTGACAGCGGGATCAAGTTGCTCGCGGAGCAGGCGTGGTTTGCCAGCGATGCGAAGGGACGGTTGAGTGCGTTTTTGCTTAAGGGGCAGGCTCAGCAATATGCCTCGGCACAGGGTGGCAAGGTTTTCGATTTCACCGATGCCACTGCCCAGGCTGTTGCTGCTCGCTGATGAAGATCAAAAGCCCCTCACCCTAGCCCTCTCCCGGAGGGAGAGGGGACTGACCGCGGTGTTTTGGCAAGGTACGCCGACCTGAAATACCGAGCCGAACTCAGGTTCTGAAAAGCATGAAGATCGGCTCCTTCTTGAGCCGAACTCAGGTTTGAAAGGCATGAAGATCGGCTCCCTTTCCCCCTCGCCCCCCTTGGGGGGAGAGGGCTGGGGTGAGGGGGGTAAATCTCAGCCATCACACAGATCCAGAACCGGAAACCCGCTCGATGAAAACACCCATCCGCTGGACATCAAGAGCCACATCCTTGCTGCTCTGCCTGCTGTTCTGGCAACTCGCCGCCAGCCACCACTGGAACCTCGGCCTGGTCACCTTCGCCAACGTGCCGACACCTGTCGCGGTTATCGAGGCAGCATTGGGCCTGGGCGATTCCGGCAAGCTCCTTCAACACCTGACCGCCAGCCTCAGCCGCGTCTTCGCCGGCTACCTCGCTGCGCTAGTCATCGGCATCGCCCTCGGTCTGGCCATCGGCCGTTCAAAATGGGCCGAAGACCTGCTGCTGCCCCCACTGGAAGTCCTGCGCCCAATCCCCGCCGTGGCATGGATCCCACTGGCGATCCTGATGTTCCCGTCCTCGGAACTGTCGATGGTCTTCATCACCTTCACCGGCGCGCTGTTCCCGATCCTGCTCAACACCGTGCACGGTGTCGAAGGTGTCGATCCACGGCTGATCGCCTCAGCGAAAAGCCTCGGGGCAGGGCGCCGCGCGATCCTGCTGGAAGTGATCTTGCCCGGCGCAGCGCCAAGCATCATCACCGGCCTGGCAATCGGCATGGGCACTTCGTGGTTCTGTCTGGTCACGGCGGAAATGATCTCCGGCCAGTTCGGCATCGGTTACTACACCTGGGAGTCCTACACGATCCAGAACTACGCCGACATCGTCGTCGGCATGTTGCTGATCGGCGTGCTGGGCATGGGCAGCAGTCTGCTGATCAAACGTCTGGGCGGGTTGTTCACGCCCTGGCATCGACCGCGAGGAAAAGCCTGATGAGCGTGATGCAAACCCCGGAAGGGCGGATCGACATCCGCCAGTTATCCATCGTCCTCGGCGCTGGGCGTGAGGCGTTCGAGGCGGTACGGGAACTCGATTGCCAGATTGAACCGGGCCAGTTCGTGTGCATTCTTGGCCCGTCCGGTTGCGGTAAATCGACCTTGCTCGGCGCCTTGGCCGGGCATCTGAACGCGCATGCCGGGAGTCTGAAAGTCGATGGCGCTGCGGTGTCCGGCCCGTCACCGCAGCGCGGCATGGTGTTCCAGCATCACACGCTGTTCCCGTGGCGCACGGTGCGTGACAACGTTGCGTTCGGCCTGAAGATGCGCGGCATCGGCAAGGCCGAACGTCATCGCGCCGCCGACGAAATCCTCAAACTGGTCGGCCTCGAAGGTTTCGCCGAACGCTGGCCCGATCAGCTGTCCGGCGGCATGCAGCAACGCGTCGAGATCGCCCGAGTGCTGGTCAATCGCCCGCGCCTGTTGCTGATGGACGAGCCGTTCGGCGCACTGGATGCGCTTACCCGTTTGAACATGCAGGAACTGCTGCTGGACATCTGGACGCGCATCCGCACCACCGTGGTCTTCGTCACCCACGACATCGACGAGGCGCTGTTCCTCGCCGACCGCTTGCTGGTGATGAGCGCACGACCGGGGCGAATCATCGAAGACTTGCGCCTGGATTTCGCCCGGCCACGCGCCAGCGAACTGGTCACCAGTCCTGAATTCTCCCGGCTCAAACGCCACTGCCTCGACCTGCTGCGCCACGACAACGACCGACCGCTGCCGCGTCTCAATCCGCTCGGCCTGCCTCCCGAAAACCCTTTGCCGCGATTTGCCCTATGACCTCTATTTTTGCTGTGACCGATAACCAAGACATTCTCGATCTGCAACCGCGCCTGACTGCTGAAGATGCTGGCGTGCGGCGTATTGCGCTGATTGATCTGGCAGATCTGGAGGAGCCCGATGGCTTGCTCTGGCTGGTCGATCGCCTCGGCCAGGATCCCGCTGAAGACGTCCGCGCCGAAGCCGCGCGGTTGCTGGAGGCTTGGGAAGATGAGGACGTCGTGCAAGCGTTGTGCGAGGCGCTGACCGACTCGTCGCCCACCGTGCAATCCGCTGCTGCGCAGAGCTTGAGTCTGCTCAAGACGCAAGCAGCGGGGCGGGTGATTCTGCCGTGGACCGATCATGCCGACGTCAGCGTGCGCATCGCGGCGTTCCGCGCCTTGCGCGAATTGCGTTTCGCCGACGCCGCACCGGCTGCGTTTTCCGCGCTGAACGATGCCGATGCCAGTGTTCGTCGTGAAGCCGTGGGCGTGCTCGGCTGGCTCAAGCAGCTCGACGCATTACCGGCATTGGCGCGGTTGGCCAGCGCTGACCCCGACACCGAAGTGCGCCGCGCCGCCACCGGCGCTTTGGGCCTGGCCTCCAGCGCCGAAGTCCTCCCGGCCCTGCGCCAGGCCTTGCAGGACAACGCCTGGCAAGTGCGCGAGGAAGCCGCCACGACGTTGGGCAAAGTTGGCCACCGCGATGCCGGCCCGGCGTTGGTCGAAGCGCTGAGCGATGACTACTGGCAAGTGCGCCTGCGCGCTACCCGCAGTCTCGGCCGTTTGCAATTTGCCCCGGCACTGGACGCGCTGATTGAAACCCTCGGCCATCGCATCAGCAACCTGCGCAAAGAAGCCGCGCTGGCCTTGGGCGAACTGAATGATCGCGGCGCCGTGGCCGCGTTGCAGGCCGCGCAGGACGATGGCGACCCGGAAGTGCGCAAAGCCGTGCGCATTGCCTTGAGTCAGTTGCAATGAACCCGCTGTCGGTGGCGAATTCGCAGAGCGAAGGGACGCTACGATTGAGCTGGCCGGACGGCCGCGAGCAACAGCTCAACCACGCCGAACTGCGCCGCCAGTGCCCGTGCTCGCAGTGCCGCGCGTTTCGCCTGAAAGGGCTGACGCCGCTGGTCGATGACCGCATACGCCTGATTGAACTCAACCCGCAGGGCTATGGCGTGCAACTGGTGTTCAGCGATGGTCACCAGCGCGGCATCTACCCGTGGGCCTATCTGGCAAACCTCAACCCCTGATCCACCACCTCCCCCTGTAGGAGTGAGCCTGCTCGCGATAGCGGTATGTCATTCAACAATGATGTTGGCTGATCCACCGCTATCGCGAGCAGGCTCACTCCTACAAGGGGATTTGTGCAGTTCCTGGGGTTATTGCGCAGCTGTCATCGAAGGCCGGCAGCCATGAAAAATATCCAGCCCCGGCTGATACAACGAGGTCTTCACCTCAAACAACCCCAGCACCGAATGAAACAGGTTGTCGTGGCTCAGATCCGCCTGCCCGGTCTTGCCTTGCAGGCAGCCACGATCAATCCCCTCACTGGCGAGCGTGCCGTCGCCGAACCACATCACCATTGGCACATGGGTCTGCGCTTCAGGTGCCAGCGCATACGGCGCAGCGTGCAGATACAAGCCGTTCTCACCCAGCGATTCACCGTGATCGGAGACGTACACCATCGAGGTGTCCAGCGAGTCCTGATTACGCTTGAGCAGCTCGATGACCTTGGCGAGGAAATGGTCGGTGTACAGAATCGTGTTGTCGTACACGTTCACCAGTTCATCACGGCTGCAACTGCCCAACTGGTTGGTGTGGCAGATCGGTTTGAAGTGCTCCCTGTCTTTCGGGTAGCGCTCGTAGTATTCCGGGCCGTGGCTGCCATCCGCATGCAGGACGATGATCGCGTGGCCCTTGAGGCTGTCGATGTAGCTTTGCAGATCGGCCAGCAGCGCTTCGTCGAGGCAGTTGTTGCCATCGCAGAACGGCCCCGGCTGGTTCTTCGAAATATCGCGATGCGGTACGCGCAGGCAGGTGCCTTTGCAGTCGCTGTTGTTGTCCAGCCACAGCACTTGCACGCCTGCACGCTGGAGGATGTCGAGCAGGCCCTCGTAGGTTTTGCCTTTCTTGTCGCTGTAATCCTTACGCGGGAACATCGAGAACATGCACGGCACCGACACCGCCGTCGACGTGCCGCAGGAGTGCACCTGGGTGAAATTGAGGATGTCGAGTTTGCTCAGTTCCGGATTGGTCTCGCGCGCATAGCCGTTCAGCGAAAAGTGATCGGCCCGCGCCGTTTCACCGACCACAAACACCATCAGCGATTTCTTCTCGCGGCTCGCAGCCTTGGCGCTCATCACCGCGTCTTCGCCGATGGCCTGCACGACAAAGTGCTTTTTGATGCCCACGCGTTGCTTGGTGTATTTGCTGATCGCGTAGATGTAGTTGGTCGGGTTGATGAAGTGGGTGAGCTTGTCTTCTTCGCGAAAGATCGGCGCGTAGGTCGAATAGAACGCGCCCACTGACGCGGCGATCACCAGCACACAGGCGATGATCACCAGAATCTTGTTGAGCAAGCCGCGAAAGAACGGCCGATAACTCACCGGCCAGCGCCAGATCAGCACTGCCGGCAACACGCCGAGCAGCAGCACGTAAGCCAGCAGCTTGCCGTTGAACAGCGCGGTGGCTTCGGCGGGGTTGGTTTCGAAGACGTTCTGGATCATCACCGTGTCGATGGTGATGCCGTATTCATTCATGAAATACGCGGCGCAGGCCGAGAGCAGGGCGACCACGGTGAGCACCGGTTTCAGTGTCCAGCGGAACGACACCAGGGTCAGCAACAGCGTGATCGCCGCCCACAAAAACAGCCCAAACGAAGCAAAGAATGCCACTTTGTGCGCGCCTTGCAGGGTGATCAGCGTACCCAGCGCCTTCCAGGTCGCCAGGTTGTACAACGCCACCAGCGCCAGGGAAAACAGCAGCACCAGTCGGGTAGGAGTGATGGACGGTAAACGCAGTCCGTTGCCCAAAGCCATGTCAAACATTCCTCTACATGAATGAAAACCACGCTGTTGCGCAGGTAACAGTAGAAGAACATTAGTAAAAAATTCGTAAACATCCTGTAACAACTACCGAACGCCAATCCTGTAGGAGCTGCCGCAGGCTGCGATCTTTTGATCTTGCCTTTAAAAAACAAAATCAAAAGATCGCAGCCTTCGGCAGCTCCTACAGTGGGATTTCGGTGGGTCAGAAGGATTTGCTGACGCTGGCGACAACGGTGGCGGTGCAGACGTCTTTGAAGCCCCAGTTACTCAGGCACTGGCTCTGCGACAGGTCGGTGTCGATATAGCTCAACCCCAACACCACGCCGGCCAGGTTATGGGTGAGTTTGACTTCCCATTCTCGGTACGACTCTTCGGCGCTGTCGGACGCCGAGTACAAATGCGCATCCTTGAAATCCATATTGCCGTAACGCAATTTCAACCCCGAGTCGTAAGGCAACTCGGTTTCATAACCGATGTAGCTGTACAGCGAACTCTGCTTGCTATCGATCCCCGGCGCATCACTGGAGTAATACGCCGCCAGTTTCACCCCATAAACCCCGAGAATCCCGTAGACCTCGCTCTGGTTGAACTGGCTTTCCTTGGGGTAGGCATACTTGATGTAGCCCAGATCGAGGCTGACCTCCTCGGTCGCCTGCCACAACCAGCCGCCGTAGTAATCGACTTCCTGCCGGGTTTTCAGGCCGTCGCCGAAATCGACGTTGGAACTCCACGCGCCGAGGTACAGACCGCTGCTGTGGGCGAGGGTCAGACCGGCCTGTACGGCGGGGTCATTCTGGGTTTGGGAGATGCCCCGGGTGCGGTAGTCGCTGGCGAGGGTCAGGTCTACCTCCAGCGCAAAGTCATCGTTCAAGGGGATCGCTTGGCTGCTCAACGGCAGCAGACTGAAAAAACTCAGGGCGAACAGGGGCAAGGCTTTCATGTGAAGTCCCGATGTTGTGATTATTTTTGGGCGGTACGAAAACCTTGTAGGAGTGAGCCTGCTCGCGATAGCGGTGTGTCAGGTGTCGATGTGTTATCTGACACACCGCTATCGCGAGCAGGCTCACTCCTACAAAGGAAAGATTGTGTTGTTATTGGGTGGCGGTATAGACCTGACGGCCGCCGAACCAGGTTTGCAGGACTTGGGTGTCATGCAGGGCTTTGTTGTCGACGCTGAACACGTCGCGGTCGAGGACGATAAAGTCAGCCTGTTTGCCCGGTGTCAGCGAGCCGATCTGTTTCTCCAGGCCAATCGTCCGTGCGGCGTTGACGGTATAGGCATAGAACATCGTGTCGCGGTCCAGACGCTCATCGGCGTTGAGCACACCCAACGGGCCGACCCGAGTAATCGCCTGGGCCATGGCGTTGAACGGATTTGGCGTCGATACCGGCCAGTCACTGGCGCCGGCAATCGTCGCGCCTTGTTTGAGCAGCGAATGCGCCGGGTACTGGTAGCGAAAGGCGAGGGCGCTGACGTAGGGCTTGATCATGTCGGTGGTGTAGTCGTCGGCGCTGGCCCACAGCAGTTGCATCGAGGCGATGACGTTGAGCGGTTTGAAACGGGCGAACTCTTTCGGATTGACCATTTGCAGGTGGGTGATCGAGTGGGTCACGCCACTCTGGCGATCCTTGCGCGCCTGAGCGATGCCGTTCAGCGCTTCACGCACGGCGCGGTCTCCGATCGCATGGATATGCACTAGCCAGCCGCGCTGATCAATGGCGCTGACCAGTTCGCCGAAATGCTGCGGATCGATCAGCAGTTCGCCTTGTTTGTGCGAGTTGCTGTACGGATCGATCATCGCCGCGCTCTGCGCCGGGAACTCGATCACGCCATCGGCGAAGATCTTGATGCCGGGCAGGCTCAGGTTGGGGATGCCCTGAAATTGCTGACGCACCTTGTCCAGCGTATCAAGGTCGGCGGGCACACTTTTCGGGTTGGCCACCAGCAGCGCGGCGACGTGGACGCTCATGTCGCCGCTTTCCGACAGCGCTTTATAAGCCGGTAGCACGCCGACGGTTTTCTCGGTCGGTTTGAGCGCGAATACTGCTTCGCCCGGTGCGGCGTTGGCCGCCGGGTCCATCCACGCGGTGATGCCGAGGCTGTTGTTGTAGCGCACCGCTGATTTGGCGGCGTTCAACATGTCGGCGGGGCTCGGCACCGGCATTTTCGAGGCGACTCGATCCCAACCGGCGTCGACCACAAAGCCGTTGGGCTCTCCGCTCGCCAGTTTACCGATGGTGTCTTTTTCCGCGTCGGGCAGGGTTTTCAGCAAGGTAGCATCAATCCCGGCGCGCTTGAGCATGACGTTGTTGGCCCATGCGGTGTGGTGGTCGCTGCCGATAAACACCACTGGCACATTGGCCCATTCGCCGCTGTTGAAGGTTTCGCCCAAGGCCTCGGCTTGCGCCCAATAAACCGAACTCATGCCGGCAATGCTCAGCACATCGCCGTGTTTGGCCTTGCCGTCTGCACGCCAGTCGCGCAGACGCTTTTGCAGTTCGTCGAGGGCGACGACTTCGTCTTCCATGTTCGCCGAGACCATTTCCAGTCCGCCGAAAATCGCGTGGGAATGGCTGTCGATCAGGCCGGGCATCAGCGCTTTGCCCTTGAGGTCGATGACTTGGGTGCCGGGTTCGATCAAGGCTTTGATCTGTGCGTCGGTGCCGACTTTCAGCACTTTGCCGTTTTCTACGGCGAGGGCTTGCACCTTGGGTTGCGTGCGGTCGGCGGTGAAAATCTTGCCGTTGAGCAGCACCAGATCGGTGGTGGCCATGGCTTCCATCGAGGCAAAACTAACAGCGGCTACCAGCAGACTCGGGATGAATCTTTTCATTGAAGATTTCCTTGTTATTGCGTCTGATGGCGAGATTAGTGGTTGGCAACGGCGGACAGAACGCCTCCCTCACGAAAAACGTTTTTGCCTGAATGGAAAAAGTATGGGCAAGTTGGGCGCATTGAAAATGTTCGTGGTTACTGCGCAGCTCGGCAGTTTCAGCCGTGCCGCCGAGCAGTTGGGCAAAACCCCGTCGGCGCTGACCAAAGCGGTCAATCACCTGGAGTCGGAGCTGGGCGCACGGCTGTTCGAGCGCAGCACGCGGCGGATTCTGCTCACCGAAATTGGCCGGGTGTACCTGGAAACTGCGCGGCTGGTGTTGCAGCGGCTCGATGAGGCCAGCGAGGAAATCGAGCAGTTGCAGCACGGCTTGCGCGGCAGCCTGAAAATCACCGCACCGCTGGCGTATGGGCGGGCGTTTCTCGATCAGGTGTGTGACGGCTTTTTGCAGCAATACCCGCAGATCAGCCTGCAAGTGGACCTGTGCGATGCGTTCGTCAATCTGCTGGAAAGTGGTTATGACCTAGCGTTGCGCGAAGGTCACGATGACTTGCCGGGGCTGATTGCGCGGGTGGTCGGCAGCAATCGCCTGGCGTTGTGCGGCAGCCCGGAGTACTTGGCGCGCAAGGATTTGCCGGTGAACCCGCAAACCCTCGAACAACATGAATGGCTGCTTTACCAGCATCCGCTGCTCAGTCGCGAGTTCTGGTGGGCCGAGCGCGACGGGCAGCGCCTGAGCCTGGCGCAACCGACGGCGCCGCGATTGCGCAGTGATAATTACGATTTGTTGCTGGCCAGTGCTTTGGCCGGGCGTGGTTTGCTGCACACGCCGCTGTGGAGCGCCGCGCCGTACATTGCCGACGGGCGACTGGTGCGGGTCATGGCGGATTACGAGATCGATCCGGATACTTTCGGCCCGCACATTCTGGCGGTGTATCCGAGCCATCGGCGGGCCACGGCGAAGGTTGTCGCCTTCATCGATTACATCTCGGCATTTCTCGCCGAACGCGGCCTGAGCTAACGCCACAACCCCTGTAGGAGCTGCCGAAGGCTGCGATCTTTTGATCTTGCCCTTAAAAAACAACATCAAAAGATCGTCCGATCGCGGCCCGAGCCTTCGGCAGCTCCTACGTCGGCCTAGGCCGACTGGCGGCGCTTGTCAGGAAAATCCTACAGGAGTACAAATGTACTCCATGACCAATCTGACTCCCCGCCGTACCGCCATCCTGACCTTTATCCGCGATCGAATCGCCGAACACGGTCAGCCCCCAAGCCTCGCTGAAATCAGCGAGGCTTTTGGTTTTGCCTCGCGCAGCGTGGCGCGCAAGCACGTGCTCGCGCTGACCGAAGCCGGTTTTATCGAGGTCAATCCGCATCAGGCCCGCGGCATTCGCCTGCTCGGGCAGCCGCCGCGTCCGGAACTGCTCGACATTCCCGTGCTCGGCCGCGTCGCTGCCGGTGCGCCGATTGGCGCCGATGCCGACATTCATAGCCGCTTGCTGCTCGATCCGGCGCTGTTCTCCCGCACACCCGATTACATGCTGCGGGTGCAAGGCGATTCGATGATCGAGGACGGCATCCTCGACGGCGATCTGGTCGGCGTTCGACGCAATCCCGAGGCACTCAACGGCCAGATCGTCGTGGCGCGGCTCGACGGTGAAGTCACCATCAAACGCTTCGAACGGCTCGGCGATGAAGTGCGCCTGTTGCCGCGCAACCCGGCGTATCGGCCGATTGTCGTGCGTGACGATCAGGATCTGGCCATCGAAGGGGTGTTCTGCGGTCTGGTGAGGCAAGGCTGATGGGCGCCGTCGTTGCGTTGGATACGCTGTTCAATGGCGGCCAGGTCTGGAAAGGCCGGCCTGCGCCACCGGCCGCCAGCCCGCAACCGACCGGGCATGCGGCGCTGGACGCGGCACTGCCCAGCGGTGGCTGGCCGGAAGCGGCGCTGAGTGAAATTCTTCTGGCCGGCCCCGGTGTCGGCGAGTTGCAACTGGTCTGGCCGACGCTGGCGCGGTTGGCGGCGGCGGGCGAGCGTATCGTGCTGGTGGCGCCGCCGTTCGTGCCGTACCCGCAGGCGTGGGCAAACGCCGGGGTCGATCTGCGCCAGTTGTCGGTGATTCAGGCCAGTGAACGCGATGCCTTGTGGGCAGCGGAACAGTGTTTGCGTTCGGGCAGTTGCGGCGCCGTACTGTGCTGGCCGCACAAGGCCGATGACCGCGCGTTGCGGCGTTTGCAGGTGGCGGC